>WRAJ01000005.1 GCA_009780245.1 Turicibacter sp. | reverse complement strand
CAGAAGCTCCTTATGGGTCAGAAGCTCCTTATGGGTCAGAAGCTCCTTATGGGTCAGAAGCTCCTTATGGGTCAGAAGCTCCTTATGGGTCAGAAGCTCCTTATGGGTCAGAAGCTCCTTATACTTAGTAAGCGTATCACATTATCGATCATAAATCAAGTGTTTTTAATTAATATTTTAACAAATGTTCACATTTTTAAAATTACTTGGAGATATTTTATTGTTATAGAAAGGATGCGGATTTTTGCCTACACCCGAACCTCTATAGAAAATAAGAGCACCGATCACTTGGATGGATGCTCTTATTCTAGTTATTATTTTTTCTCTAGCTGGTTCATGATGTATTTGGCACTTGCTTCTCCACTTCGATGCGGGTGATACAAGTAGTTTTCGATGACCTCTTCAATTTTATGCTGATAAGTTTCTTTCTCATTGAGTAATTGTGACACCACTGCCCCCACCGTCTCTAATTGATCCATCTCGACCGAAACGCCCACTTTGTCTCGCAAGGTAATGTCTAGCACTTCAACGTCATAGCTTTCATAATTTGGATTCAACACTTTCATCGGTGTATTAATAAAGACCGACGGCTTTAATGAGCAATAGGAGAATTCATAAGCAATGCCCGACCAATCTGTGATCAAAACATCCGAAGTGAAAATGTATTTATTGTTAGAAAAATCCAAGTCCAGAACTAACTCACCACTTTCAACTTGCTTCTGATAAGTTATGGCTAGCTCTTTCATTCTGCGAGGAAACATATTCACAAACTGGATATGCGGACGTAAAATGATTTTAAATCCATTCCCAAACAGCGGCACTAAAAGCTCATCGATACAACTCTCCAAAATATTATCAGACTGCCAAGACGGGGCAATCAAGATGTGAGGTTGTTCATTGACCACATCCGCATTTTCTTGATACGCGTCTACGAGTTGGTCGTATAAACCATAACCTGAGGCCACTAATTTTTTTGGCTTAAGACCTGCTAGGTTAACCCGCGCTTTGATCTCATTGACTTGATGAGGACCCACACAGAAAATCGTGTCGAAGTAATCGTACGCTTTTTCTCTGGCTGCCATGTGTGTGCTTGATAAGCCATGGACAACGTGAACGTATTCGATTTCTTCTTTGACAACCGACCGCTTCATGTGATAGATTTGCAAATCCGGTACCGTCGTGACAAACATATCAGCCTTTAACTTTAGCAATAACGTAATGGTTCTGCCTTGTGTCGCAAAATAAGGCATGAAGCGTTCGTGGCTCATTTGAAAAACGCCGTCATCAGGATCGTTGGTCAAATAATGAATCTTTAGGTTTGAATGTTCGAGCAAGTATTCAATTGTATTTTGATAAAATTTATATTGCCCGCCGCTGAGTGCATAAAAAACCAGTTCTTTTTCAGCACGTGCAAATCGCGCAGCGTCTGTTTTGCTTCTTGCCGTCAGTTTTTTCTTTAATTGTTTTTCTTGCTTAACTTCAGTGGGTGTTAATCGATTCGCTTCCATATAATCAAGCGCATCACCAGCTAGCTTTCTAGAGCCATGGGTGATATTCAAAATAATCGTGACAACCATCCCAAAGAAATTGCCTAACGCCCAGTATAACCCTACTCCTGCTGGCATCACAAAGGCAAAATACAACGAAAGCGACACTGTGAAAATCGTCATCCCAAGGTTAGCTCTCGGACTTTGTGTCAGAGCACCTGGGCTAATTTTATTTTGCACAAGGCAGAAAATCAAAGCAAGCGTTCCTGCCAGAGCAGGGATCACCCACAAAATAGAAGGTGTTCGCAGCGACGGAGTCGCACCTAAATCAATGCCGAAGAATGTCATATCAATGTCGGTCATCACCGTCACGATTTCATTGCCTGACGGCATCACAACACCATCCACTAGCACATCCTCTGCTAGCATTGCTCTGACAAACAGCTCTGCAAAGCGCGGGTCTTGAGCCGCTTGCAAAACATGCAATTGATCCATTGCACTTCTTGGATCAGGCGCGCTGTGTAGTCGATACTCATCAACTAACACATCTATTACAGGTTGCTCCAAGCGAATCATATGCTGCAAAGGGCGATACATCACTTGTAACATTCCCATAATTAGTATCAGCTGAATCATCAACGGAAGAATGCCTAAAAAAACGTTGTACCCTTTCTCTTTAAACAGTTGATACTGCTCTTCGTTGAGCTTTTCTTTCTCACCGGCATAACGTTTTTTCAAAACCCCTAAAGCCGGCTGCAACTGCAAAAACTTAATGGCATTTTTATGTGATAACAACGTAATCGGGTAGATAATGATTTTGATAATGATCGAAAAAATTAAAATCGCAACGCCGTAACTCCCCGTCAACTGATAAGCAAAGTAAATAATGAGACCCAATGGGGTCCCTAAGAGTGTATTAATCATATCCACAACTTTTTCTCACCTTTAACCATTAATCTAACGTGTCGATAACGTCTTCTTCAACGTCACTCGCATTGCCTGAGTTGTTATAAATTGCTTGATCTTTCTTCTTTGAAAAAAGCTCACGAATCTTACGTCTCATCGAAAAAAGCGCCACGCCTCCCACTACGACTAAAGCTAATAATATTTGCAGCAACATGCCTGCAAAAGCTGGATCTAAATACATCAAATCATCTCCTTAATAGGTGTAACTCATTTTAGGGTGCTTCTATTCTGATAATAATTCATAATTTGGCCCGACAAAGCGATTGACCAATTCTCTTGTGATGTTTCTTGGATCAAGTGCCTCATCCAAGCCACCGTATTGTTCGGGGATCCGCACCGCGCTCATCACCGAATTTTGAATCTGTGCAACTTCTAACTCAGTAAAGCCATCTGCCAGCAACTGAGCTTGTGTGGCGTGAAGGTGAAACCCGTGATCAGATTGTATAACAATCACAGCATTGGGGTTTTCCTCTAAAATCAAATCGATCATCGTCAACATCACATTCGCCGCATATTCATGCGCAGTTGGGTAAAGATCAATGCGATAGGAATGCGCACCATGCCCAACTAACTCATCATAATGCCAGTTCCATCTTGCTGCGTGCGTAAACATAAGTGGCATATAAACCAGACGTGGACCTTCGATTGAAAAAGAATCCATCAAGCGACGATAAAGTTGTCGCTCATGTGGTAAATCCGAAGTGCCTTCTGTCAAACGATCAATTTCTTCGGCGTACTCTGGGATCGACTCCCAATCAAATTGGCCTTCTCGAATTTGAATCACAAAGCGATAAGGCACCGGTGTCGCAAGCGTTAATAATTCTAATAAATCGATAGCATCAGACAAAACATGACGTTCTATTTCAGTAATGTTTCCGATGGTCAAAGGGGTATCGTCATGTCTTTCGGCATTCCCAATCCGGTAAAAATGATCGATGGGAACATAGACGGTTTCAGAAAAATCAGCAATCATAACGGCTGTGTAATCAACGGCTAAAAACGCATGAAGCAACTCATGATACGGTGCCACGTCTTCTGCAAGAGAAATCCCATCGTCATTGAGGGCACCGTGTAAAAATCGCTGGCGACCACGACGCAATAACGTATTAGTGTGAGTAAGCAACTCGCCTAAATAACTATCGTAAAAAGCTGGTGATAATAAGGCAGGGACACCAAAAACAGTATTATGTGCAGCTAGTTCTGCCTCTTCATTAATCACAAAACCGCGATCTAGCAATTGCTGCCTTAATTCATCTTGAGTATCATCGAAAAGAAATGCCATGCTAGAAAAGTTAATCATACCGTCCATGTGCAACCAGTAAATATCAGGACTAGGCAACGAGCTGTCTACATTAAAATCGTGCCTGATATAAAAATCAACTTGTTCGGCTCTATCTTCCATTCTTGGGGCTGTGACATTCGCAAAAACAGGCGGTACGGCATTGAATACAAACATCAAACAAATAACACCAGCCAATGCACTAAAAAGAGCCCGGACTTTATAAAATTTTATCTTTAACAGTCGCAAGACACATGCACACCCAAAAAACACACTCAACATGAAAAATAAAAACAGGTTTTTTGAGTGATCCGCAGAAAGCTCTGTCAAGAATGCTGGCAGTCTACTGTAAAACGTTTCAAACGTCCAAAAGAAGACCCAAAAAAACAATAATAACAGTAAAGCCCCTTCATAACTATGCACGATAAATCGACTTAAGAGTAATCCGATCATACTCCCCATGACTAGTATTACAGTTAAAATGAACACATGCCCAAGCAAAATGTGTGCATCTTCGTAATTATTGCTATATAAATTAAATAAGAAGATATTTGGCAACAATGTGGCTGCAGCAAAATACAGCAACTTCTCCTGCCAGCTGAATTTCTTATTTGTTATCTCTTCCGACATATTTCGTTTACCTACTTTATAATTATATTATGAAAACACCCATCCAGGTACAATATCATATTTTCCGACAAAAATCAACCAGTTTTTAGCTTGAATTTAACGAAAAAAAAGCAATCCGAATTAAAGCTCGAATTGCTTTCAATCTTTCTATTCAACAACTTCCACCACTGACGCTTCATCACTATAATCCAGTGCTGCTAAACGCACAAGTTGGCGATACCTGCGCATCGCTTCGCTCTTATTAGCCGCAAGCAACGATTCCGCTTGCTCAGGGTTGATTTTATATAATTGCGCATAACGGTCTTCGCTCATTAAGAAATCGTGATAGCGATCCCAGTCTGGTTCTTTGCAATCAATTTTAAGCGGATTCGCTCCCGCTGCTAGCTCAGACGGTAAAAACCTAAACGTCGGCCAATAACCGGATGCCGTTGCCAAAGCGGCCTGATTCATCGTATTCGCTAAGCCACCTTTAATCCCGTGCGCAATACACGGCGAGTAAGCAATGATCAGCGACGGACCAGGGTGCGCCTCAGCCTCCATCATCGCTTTGATGACCTGTGCTTGATTCGCACCGTGTGACACTTGCGCCACATACACGTGACCGTACGACATCGCAAGCTCAGCCAGCTTTTTCTTTGTACTCGGCTTCCCAGCAGCTGTAAACTTCGCTAAAGAACCTTTCGCAGATGATTTCGACGATTGACCACCTGTATTTGAATAAACCTCCGTGTCCATCACTAAAATATTCACATCTTCGTTATTCGCAATCACATGATCAAGACCGCCAAAACCAATGTCATATGCCCAACCGTCTCCACCGACCATCCAGTTAGATCGTTTGACGATATAATCAGCTAGACCCAATGCGTCACGAGCGGCATCCGAATCGTGCGCAGCTAACACACGCTCCAAGTCAGAGCGGATACTCGTCGTCTCGGCAATGCTAAAACGATGCGTGATCCAATGATTAACGACTTCGGCATCGCCATCAGTTAGCGTTGGTAGGATCTCCTCTAAGCTCATCTGAATGCGATCGCGCAACGTTTCACCCGCGATGTTCATTCCAAACCCAAATTCAGCGTTGTCTTCGAATAATGAGTTCGCCCATGCCGGCCCCTGGCCATCGGCATTCGTTGTATACGGGGTTGCAGGGTAAGAAGCACCGTAAATAGACGAGCAGCCGGTCGCGTTAGCAATGGTCATGTTCGCACCGAATAAACGTGTTAATAAGCCTAAATATGGCGTTTCCCCACAGCCGGCACACGCACCTGAAAATTCAAATAACGGCTGTGCAAATTGCGATCCTTTTACCGTTGTTTTGGGTAAAAGCGTGTCTTTGTAAGTCACGTTATTAAAGAAATACTCGCTCGCCTGCACTTCACCTGCTGCGATTTCTTCACCAATCGGGACCATTTCAAGCGCCTTTGCGCCTCGTTTTCCTGGACATATGCTCACGCAAAGCTCACAACCTGTACAATCAAGCGTTGAAATTTGGATGCGATAATCTAAGCCATCTAAGCCACGTCCCATTGCCTTCAATGTTTTTGTACCATCAGGCATGTTTGCTTTTTCTTCTTCGGTTAACAAGAACGGACGAATCACAGCGTGTGGACACACAAACGCACATTGGTTACACTGAATACAATTCTCTTCGTTCCATCTCGGTATAAACGAAGCAATCCCGCGCTTCTCATACGCTGTTGTCCCTTGTGGCATCGTCCCATCCACATACTCCGAAAAGGCCGATACTGGCAACTCATTCCCCTCTGCACGCACAATACTATCCACAATGTTACGCACAAAATCAGGACGTGACCCGTCCACCACAGGCGCCTCAATCGGCAAATCTGACCAGGCAGGATCAACAGCAACTTCCGTCAACCCCTCAGCCCCTTTGTCAATCGCCTCGTGATTTAATGCCACCACTTTCTCACCTTTACGCGAATAAAGCTTTACCACATAATCTTTCATCAACTTCATCGATTGCTCGTAAGGCATCATCTGCGGATTCAATTTGAAAAACGCCGATTGCATAATCGTATTGGTACGACGGCCTAAACCAATCTCGCGTGCCAATGACACCGCATCTAAAATATAAAACTTCGCCTTTTTATCTGCAAGCATCTTTTTAAATTCGTTTGGTAATTTCTGGATAATCTCCTCTGCTGAAGACACCGTATTAAGCAAGAACGTGCCGCCTTCACGCAACCCGGAAATCAAATCGTATTTCCCGATATAAGTGTCCAATGAACACGAAACAAAGCTTGGCGTTGATACTAAGTACGGCGCCTGAATCGGATTAGCAGAAAAGCGGAGATGCGATTTTGTTAACCCACCGGACTTCTTTGAATCGTAAGCGAAATAAGCTTGGCCATAACCGTCCGTGTTCTCGCCCATAATTTTAATCGTGTTTTTATTCGCCCCGATCGTTCCATCACTACCTAGACCAAAGAAGAGCGCCTCTGTGACGTCGCTACCTAACGTGTGGACACCAGCAACCGTTGGCAATGATTTAAAGGTTACATCATCCGTAATTCCGATGGTAAAATCGTCTTTCATGTCGCCGGCTAAGTTATCGAAGACCGCCACAATTTGACCAGGCGTGGTGTCTTTTGATGAGAGTCCGTAACGCCCGCCGATGATAACTGGTGCGTCCTCACGACCTTGGAAGAGCCCGCGAATGTCTAAGCATAACGGCTCACAGAGCGCGCCGGATTCTTTTGTACGGTCTAGGACGGCGATTTTGCGCACCGATTCCGGGAACACGTGAAAGAAGTATTCGCTACTAAAGGGGCGATACAAATGCACATTGATAAAACCGACTTTGCGACCCTGTGTATTGAGATAATCGACCGTGCCTTTGATCGTTTCGCACGCCGATCCCATGGCAATAATGATCTCGGTTGCTTCTGGATGCCCGTAATAGACGAATGGTTTGTACTCACGGCCGGTCACATCTGAGATTTCTTTCATGTAATCAGCCACGATATCTGGAATGGCGTCGTAATACTTGTTCTGCGCTTCACGGCCTTGGAAATAAACGTCATCGTTTTGCGCCGACCCTTTGGTCACAGGGTTGTTCGGCGAAAGCGAACGTGCTCTGAATGTTTCCACAGCCTCTTTATCAAGCAAGCGGTCGAAATGCTTGTAATCCATGACTTCCACTTTTTGGATTTCGTGCGACGTTCTAAAGCCGTCGTAAAAATGTAAGAATGGAACGCTAGATCTAATCGCCGCTAAATGCGCAAGACCGCCCAAATCCATGACTTCTTGCACCGAGCTAGTGGCCAACATCGCCCACCCGGTTTGGCGCGTCGCATAGATGTCTTGGTGATCGCCAAAAATCGATAACGCATGCGTCGCTAACGCGCGTGCTGACACGTGGATCACGCCTGGTAAAAGCTGACCCGCAATTTTGTACATATTTGGGATCTTCAATAACAAACCTTGCGATGCCGTGTACGTTGTCGTGAGCGCTCCGGTTTGAAGTGACCCGTGAACAACCCCAGCTGCACCAGCTTCCGACTGCATCTCTACGACTTTAACCGGTGCCCCAAATAAATTCTTCTTACCTTGCGACGCCCATAGGTCTGTGAATTCAGCCATTGGGGTAGAAGGTGTGATCGGATAAATCCCTGCTACTTCGGTAAAGGCATACGATGCATACGCCGCCGCTTCAGTCCCGTCCATTGATTTGAAAATCTTTTTTTCCATAAAAAAATCGCCTCTCTTTTCTAGGTTCGCTTTCTCTGTTCATGAGCGCCTACTCATTTTAAGGATACCCTTAAAACGGCACACTCATGCGATTGCTTACCTATTTTTAAGAACAGCGGGTTCATATTTAGTGAACAAATGCTTTTGTCTTCTGCCAATATTATACTATACATGAAAGAATTTGAAAAGGGGTAATAGAAAAATCTTTAGATTTCTACACAGAAAAAGCCAAATATTTTTCGCATGAAAAAAGAAGCCAAAGCATTTTTGACTTCTTTATATGGGTAGGGCATCATTAATTAAGAAGCACCTGATTTTAGTAAAATTTTCAAATTACCTTTGAACGTTCTACCAATGGTGACGACACGTTTAACGTGATTCAAATGAATTTCGTTTTCAGAACCGTCGTAATAATCCACGTATTTTGGATTAACAAAAGCACTTTGATTCACTCTTAGCAAATCGCGGCTATCGTTAAGGCGCTCTTGGAATTTTTCCAATGATTGCATCGGAAAAGTTTTAATCTCAACGTCTTGCGTTAACGGATCTAGAATGTAAACATCGATCTTCTTATCGCTCTTTACCTTTTCAACTAGGACCACGTTGTTGAGATTAATCTTAAACGTCTTCGCCCCAATTCTTAGGTTAATGTAATGCTTAACAGGCTTACCTAATCGCCTGATGATGCTTTTAAGGTTTAAGACAAGCTCATTCGCCTCGTAAGGCTTCTGTAAGTACAATAGAATATTTATACTATTGTTAATCTCAACCTGTGTTCTTAAATCATTAACAGATGAAGTGAATATCATCGGAGCCGTTTCATTCATTCTGCGAATTTCTCTTGCAAGCTCAACACCATCACCGTCAGGCAATTTAATATCAAAGATAAAAATATCAATGTGCATAAGACTTACGAAACCTCTAGCTTCTTTTGCAGAGTAAGCAGATAAAACTCTTACCTCTCCCATTAATTCCAACTCAATTGCTAATTTTACTTTTTGATGAATCAATTTATCATCTTCAACAAATAGAATAGTTTTCACTCGTATCCCACCTCTAATAGATAGTTAATTTTTCTTAAATTATAAACAATATCGACAAAATATGCAAGCAATAAGCACGAGAAAAAGGTCATTATTGAAATTTTTTTTTCTTGGGAAGCGTTTTTCTCTTAAAAATCAAAATCATTCAGATCATTTGTATCTTTTTCGAGATCATTTGTTGGGTCGTTTTCATTTGCTAATAAGTCAACTTCACCGTTACGTTGCTTAAATAAGCCCGATATTCCGAATATTGCAAAGAGCATTCCCATTCCTGAATCAATCAAAAAGTATCTTGTGAACACAGCATCTGTGAATAACGCGTCGTTAATAGCGTCCATCACATCTAAGAATGTCGGTGAAAATCGCCCACCTTGCCAATCGCGATAATGCCAAAAAACAGTAGAAAAATACTGCACTAATAAAACCACGAGGAGTGAACTCGTAATCACCACCACCATTTTGATAAGCCCATCTGGCCCTTTCAACAGCTCGTACCCTTTCATCGCACAATAACCAATCACCGCACCGAGAAAACCAATGATCCAATTAAGGTTAAAGGCAATGATCCATGGAATGCTACCAATGATAGCACCAATTAAGGCACCAATGATCCCCAATAGAAGACTACTTCTTTGCATTTTTTCTTGTTCATAACCCTTCATACGCTACTACCTCCAAATAAACTTACCTCTCTATTGCTAGGTTGCAATCATCATCATTTTAGATGAAAAGGTTGTTTATTTCAAGGTTTGATCGCGATAAAATATCTTTTTTCTACTCAAGTCGAATGATTCCTCTCAAAAAAGCCAAATATCTGCTAAGCTTTTGAATTTTAACCTCTTCAGCTAGTCAGATCGCTTCATTAGTTTGAAGGCAAATTCGAATGAAAGCACACGTTCACCGCAAAATAGTGCGAGTAAAAGCGTTGCCACCACCTAGCGTACATTGCTGGAATGTGATAGAATAGAAAAAGCGTGCTTTAAAAGCGGAATTTAATATTAAGGTGGTAAAAAGAGAGATGTTGAATGTATCTAACGTAAGTTTGCGTTTTGCAGACAAAAAATTATTTGAAGATGTCAGTATCAAGTTTAATCCAGGTCATTGCTACGGCGTGATCGGGGCTAACGGAGCAGGAAAGTCAACGTTTTTGCGCGTTTTATCAGGAGAAACTGAGCCGAATTCTGGCGAAGTAAATTACCCAAAGGGATTACGCATGTCAGTACTAAAGCAGGATCATTATCAGTACGATGACATGGTTGTTTTAGATGTCGTGATTAGTGGAAACGAAAAGCTATTGAAGATTATGAAAGATAAAGATGCGCTGTATGCCAAGCCTGATTTTAGTGAAGAAGACGGGATCAAAGCGGCAAACCTTGAAAGCGAGTTTGCTGAGCTTAACGGCTGGATGGCTGAATCGGATGCTGCGACTTTGCTGCATGGGTTAGGCATTGTTCATGAGCTACAAGATAAGCACATGTCTGAATTGACCGGTGATCAAAAGATTAAAGTGTTGCTGGCACAGGCTTTGTTTGGCGAACCAGACATTCTCATTTTAGATGAGCCTACTAACCATTTAGATGTGCCATCGATTGTATGGTTGCAAGAGTTCTTGGGGAATTTTGAAGGGACGGTCATCGTTGTTTCTCACGACCGTCATTTCCTGAACAATGTGTGTACGCATATTTGTGACGTGGATTACGGGAAAATCAAGCTGTTTGTCGGAAACTACGATTTCTGGTACGAGTCTAGTCAGCTATTAATCCGGATGCAAAAAGATTCGAATAAGAAAAAAGAAGAGCAAGTCAAAGAGCTTCAGGCCTTCATCGCACGCTTCTCAGCGAATGCCTCGAAATCCAAGCAGGCAACTTCGCGTAAAAAGTTACTTGATAAAATCGTCATTGAAGACATGGAACCGTCAAGTCGTCGCTACCCGTTTGTTGGCTTTAAGCCAGATCGTGAGCCAGGAAATAACATCCTGCGCGTTGAAGGGCTGACAAAAACGGTTGATGGTGTGAAGGTGCTAGATAACGTTAGCTTCACGTTGAATAAAGGTGAGAAAGTCGCGTTTATCGGTGATGAAATTGCGGTAACGACCTTGTTGCAAATTTTAGAAGGGGAAGTTGAGGCCGATGCTGGGGAATTTGAATTTGGTGTAACCATCACGACCGCGTATTTCCCGAAAGATAATACCGTGTTCTTTGAAGGCGTCAACCTGTCGCTAGTGGATTGGCTTCGTCAATACTCAACCGATCAGACAGAATCATTTATCCGTGGCTTCCTAGGACGCATGTTATTCTCAGGAGAAGAAGCGTTGAAAAAAGCCCGCGTACTATCAGGGGGCGAGAAAGTACGTTGTATGCTATCGCGTATGATGCTATCAAGTGCCAATCTGCTTATGCTCGATCAGCCGACCAATCACTTGGATTTGGAGGCCATCACAGCCTTAAACAACGGCTTACGTGATTTTCCGGGAATCATCCTACTTGCTAGCCACGATCACCAGTTGTTACAAACCATCGCCAATCGCATCATCGATTTCAAAGGCGACGGAACAATCGTGGATAAGCTTGCGACGTATAACGAGTACCTTGAGTTGGAAGCATAATTTGAATCATTTTAAAAGAGCCACTGGAACGAGTTCCAGTGGCTTTTTGATGATGAAATTGCTTCATTAGAGCCAATGAAATGGCCATTTCGTCACGCCATTGGCTTTTCTCTTCCCAAGTCAATGGACTTTTCGAAGCATCCCTACACCCGCTTAACCAAATAATATTTCGTTACCCCCTCAAACGGCACATCAGCTAGCTCAGCAAACACCGCATAGCCGTGCATCCGATAAAAATCGAGCGCTTGAAAGCATTGCGTACTCACCGTCAGTACTTTTGCGCCAGCTGCTAGCGCACGTTTTTCAATCTCAACGACCAACTGCGACCCATAACCATTTCCTCGGCACGCAGCGATCACGGCTAATCCTTTAAGATGAAAATTTTGCTGCGCTAAAACGCCGTTTGCTGCTCCCACCAGTTCATCATCAACCGTAAATGCCAACGAAAATTTTTTCTGGTCCGGCACGTCCCCGAAAATCTCCTTAGCATGTGCATCCAGCTTCTCATTAATAAATCCGTCCACAACATCAAAGTCTTCCTCAATAACTCCCATTCAAATCAACTCCCATCTTCCATCTATCCACCATCTTATCACACTCGACCACAAAAATCGAGTTATTGCTCAGAACGCTCACCTTAATCATACCCGTTTCATAAACAACTTAACGGAATATCAACTTTTCGACGAAAATACCGAAAAAGTTGACATTGTAAGCTTAAAAACCCTTCAATAATGTCAACTTTGCAAAATAACCTGATTACTCCTTGCACTAGATTGTGAGTTTTTTATTCTCAATCGTAGTGTTTCGTTAAAAATACCCTTTTGGGTGTAGTTGCTGAGACGTTTTTTCTAGTACACTAGTACAATAGAAATTTGAAAATCTATGTCGACACGTGTAAACCTGAGCGATTTGGGTATAATGTAAATTAGAGGTGATCATCATGAGCGATTTTTTTATGCTCGGAGAAAACGTAGCATTCCCAAACCCAATGGGAACTTTTTCAGTCCAACACATCCTTGTTTTACTAGCAAGCGTGGTTTTTGCCGTCTGGATGGTTAACAACTATTTAAATAGTTCGGATAAGCCTAGATATCGGCAAAAGCTGGCTATCTTTATTCTACTGCTTGTCCTTTCACGACACGTTGTCGAATTCTTGACCGGACAATACACCGCGCACCGCTTACCACTACACCTATGCACAATCGGTGCTTTCTTAAAGCTATACGATTCGTACGTCGAAAGCGACTATTCCAAAGAGGTCCTATTTGTCCTAACCTTACCAGCAGCAGCCATCGCGAATGTCTTTCCTGACTGGACGCATCAACCGCTCATCAACTTTAATACGTGGCAACAATTTCTTTTTCATGCCTTGCTCGTAAACTACGTCTTAATGCGTTTCTGTGCAGGCGAAATCAAACCAAGCATCCGAAAAATCTGGATGCCACTCAGCGCGATTTTCATTATGCTAATCGTCTTGATGCCGATCAACAACGCCCTCGGCACCAACTTCTTCTTCTTCAACACGTATTCCCCGAACTCTCCCCTCGAAACGATCTACCTGCAAATGGGATCCGAGCTCTACCTCCCCACCTATCTAGGAATCAAGGTGATTCTCGGCATCTTCATTTACATCGTCCACGGAATCTGCCGCCGCATCTTAGCGACCAAAAGCATCGATTCCCATACCTAAAGATTTAAAATCTTTTGCTGCAACCCTATCTATCTGTCAAACGATTCATCAACGGGTCGAAAAAACAAAACAACCAAAAAAAAGCGAACAGCCGGTACTACCAACACTGTTCACAACCTCATTGATAAAGACGCTAGACACATAACGGTCTAGCTTTTTTGATCCGTTCACGACAAAGGGCTGCGACAATATTCACAGAAATTTTGATGAGACAGGACGATCGCGCGACAGCCCAAGCACTGCACTTGCGACGATGCTGATGGCTTCTTCTGTTCCGGTTCATCAACAGATTGAAGAATCTCGATCACTTCCTTCACTTCACTAAATAACTTCGCTAGCCAAATTGATACGGATTGGCCGTTTTTTAAAACAAACACGATGTTCTCATCAAACAAACCGCCGATTTTTATCTCCGCAATGTCCGCAATGGCAATTTGTTTAAAGCGCCATTGGTAATAATAAAAATGTGCGTGTGTGATTAAAATCCCTTCTTCCCCGCCACCAAGCCAAGTGAGGTCCTTAAACAAGACCAGCTCTTCATCATCAATCGGCGTTTCCCATTCAACCAGACGTTTCTTAAACGTTTTAAAGGCTTTTCCGCTAATCCCTGCCAGCACCAAAATGCCCCTATCTTTGAAATTCACATACGACTGCGCAATCGCATCTTTTTGTCTCTGCGTCAATTCATTCATAGTCCGCTCCCTCGATTTCATCTTCTTTTGCCACTATCGTAACACATCCACCCCACTCATGCCAGTGACATTTATCACGAAGCTATGGTGACATTTGTCATCAAATAAATGACATTTGATACTTCCAAAATAACGATAAACTGCTATAATGATGTTATATATAAATACAAAATGCGATTTAGATACCGATAATGCGACGGTAAAGTCACTAAAATGTCACAAAAAAATATGATTTAGTCACGGTAATGTCAGGCAGACTTGGTATCATAAACTTAAGAAATTTGATGCGAACAGTTAAGATTTCTGTGTTAAAATTGGAGTTGATGAAGATGAAGAAGGAACATGTGGGGAATTTATTACTAGGGCTATTTGGGATCATGGCAGTCGGGGTCATCTTCCGTGCCCAATGGGTGCAAAACTTAGATGTCATCGGGCAACAATGGTTAACTTTAACGCCAACTGAATCGTTGACTTCGCTATTCCTGATCATCTCGCGCATTGGGAATCATGTGACACTCCTCGCGGTGACCGTTGTGATTTTCGTGATTTTATGGTTGTCAAAAAAGGGGTTATTAGCTATTTGGTTTGCTGGGACGATGGCTTTCAGTGGAACGGCCGTTCCTTTTATTTTAAAACATTTATTTGCACGATCGCGTCCGATTGGTGGGTTGTTTACTCGCACCGGCTATAGTTTCCCGAGCGGGCATTCGACCGGAGCGACCGTTTTTTACGGATTGTTGATCACTTTAGCATTGTTATTTTTGAAGAAAAAATGGCAGAAAGCGCTCGTGACGGTTTCGCTAAGTGGGATCGTTTTGCTTGTGTTATGGTCGCGTGTTTACCTTGGGTTTCATTTTTCAACGGATGTGCTGGCAAGCTTATTCCTCGGCAGTGGGCAGGTGCTTGGATCGGTGGCGTTGTATCATGAATTAGAGGAAAGCGGCGTTCAAGTGCCTAATTTTACGACCCACTCAGCCTAAAAACCCGGTAAATCGCCGGGTTTTATTTCCCGGGCAATTTTCGACAGCGCAACCAACAGGTGACAAATTGCCAATCTAAGTTGCTAGCGTGCGTTCAACGTTTGTGCTATACTTATACTCGAAACGGCCACAAATTTCAAGTATAGCCCTGAGATATCTCAAACAGCTAGGCAGGTGAGAAAAAATGGACATCAAAACAAGTATCGGTCGTCGCATTCAGCAGCAACGCATCATCCGCGGACTTTCGCAAGAAGCGTTAGGCGAACTCCTCGGCATCAGCAGACAGTCAGTATCAAAATGGGAACTTGGCCAAACCCTCCCCGACATTGACAAAGTGGTACAGCTTTGCGAGCTATGGGGCATTGCCACCGACGAACTCCTCCGCAACACCCCGCCAGCTCTCCTTGAACCAAGCGAACACATCCTCAACTGGGGCCTCTACCTCATCGTCAAAGACTTCGCCCTATCCGTCCGTTTTTACGAACAACTCTTGGGTCGCAAAGCCACCATCCTAGGCACCGGTCGCTTCGCCCAGTTTCGTTTCAACGGGAATTGTATCTTATCGATCATGAATAAAAGTCATTTGTACAACCCGTCTGACAAGCCACCGGATGTGCATAAATTCGTCCTTAATCTCTGGACCACCGATCTCTCCCGGGAGTTTGAACGCATCCAAACCTTGCAAATCGGTCCCTATACCGACATTTCCTGCCAATACGCTAACTATTACTACTTCAATCTCGTCGATCCAGACTACAACCTGATTGAAATTACGGGGGAATATTACGAAAGCGGGATTTTATCTCCTAGCTAACGTGCACAACACCAGGATTTCCCTATTGCTATGAAAATAAGGGGGCAAGTAGGGAAACTTTTCCCTACTTGCCCCTGTATAGCAGTACTTATAGGGAAAAACTTCCCTATTCCCATTGAAATCAAGGGGATTCTAGGGAAATGGCCTCGTGCTTCTTTTGGAACGCTTCTATTTAGGGTTGCAAAAGAATTAACACCCGTGTTTTACGGGTATCTAACACAAAAGGAGCGATGATTATGGAAAACACATTACACTGTCAATCTTGCTACATGGCAATGGACGCGGCAGACAAGTTCGGCACCGAAGTGGGCGGACAAAAAAGCGAGGATTACTGCGTACACTGCTATCAAAACGGCGCCTTCACAACCCCGCAAACGCTAGCAGAAGCTGTAGAGGGCAACATTCCATGGTGGAAAGGCGAAGGCGAGAGCGATGAGGTTGCCAGAGCCCGCATCATGGAAATCTTCCCGAAGCTAAAGCGCTGGAATGTTTAAATAATAGTCACGATTATGATAGTTTGGACTATGATCTGACACCTATAGAGAAAAATCCATCTTTTACAGATTAGCCTGTAAAGATGGATTTTCATTTGTCTATTAACCCCGCCGCTTCTTCGCATCCACGTAAACCATTAAAATCGAAATGTCCGCTGGGTTCACGCCTGAAATCCGCGAGGCTTGTCCGATAGTCAATGGCCGCACATCCTGCAACTTCATCCGAGCCTCTAGCGCCAAGTTCGGCACCGCCTCGTAATCAATGTCCGTTGGAATCTTGCGCTCGTCCATCTTCTTCATCTTTGCCGCTTGCTGCACCGCCTTCGCAATGTACCCCTCGTACTTCACCGTCACCTCGACCTGCTCCGCGACCTCATCACTCACCGCCGCCGAATCCTCACCCAACATCGCCAAAACATGCGCGTAAGAAACCTCGGGACGTTTCATCAAATCTAACGCTGAAATCCCATCTTTTAAAGGCGCTGAATTTACAACCCTTTCTAGAAAGTCGTTCACACCCGCCTTCGGCGTCACCCGGATTTCAGCTAATCGACCCTTTTCGGCTTCAATCTGATCCATCTTGTTGGTAAAGCGGGTATATTTATCATCGCTCACTAACCCAACCTGATAACCCCGCTCCGTCAACCGCACATCCGCATTATCATGGCGCAGTAGCAACCGGAACTCCGCCCGCGACGTCAACAACCGATAAGGCTCCAGCGTCCCCTTCGTCACCAAATCGTCAATCATCACCCCAATATAAGCCTCGTCGCGCCCTAGCACAAATGGCTCCTCGCCACGCAACTTCAGTACCGCATTAATCCCCGCCATCAAACCTTGACCCGCCGCCTCTTCGTACCCGCTCGTCCCGTTAATCTGACCCGCTGAATAAAGGCCCGCGACCTTTTTCGTCTCCAAAGTCGGCCAGAGCTGAATCGGGTCGATCGCATCGTACTCAATCGCATAACCGTAATCCACAATCTCCGCTTTCTCCAGCCCAGCAAGCGAATTAATCATCAACTGCTGCACATCTCGCGGCAAGCTCGTCGAAAACCCCTGCACATAAATCGTGTCCATCGAGCGCGATTCAGGCTCCAAAAAAATCTGATGCCGCGGCTTATCCGCAAACCGCACCAGCTTATCCTCAATCGACGGGCAATAACGCGGCCCCACCCCTGACACAACGCCCGAATACATCGAAGACTTATCTAAATTCGCATGGATAATAGCGTGTGTCGACGCATTGGTATAAGTCAAATAACACGGCAATTGCTCGCTAAGCGGGATAAACTCGGTCGTATCAAAAGAAAATGCTAGCTGTGCATCGTCACCCGGATGCCGCTCCAGGCCAGTGACATCCACCGTCCGTGCATCCACACGCGCCGGGGTTCCTGTTTTCAACCGAAACAAATCAAAGCCCAGCTCCCGTAAATGGGTCGATAACGACGAACTCGTCGCCGTCCCCTCCGGCCCCGCTTCCGTCACCTCATCACTAATCATAATCTTCGAAGTCATATACGTTCCCGTCGTTAAAATCACCGCACGGCCTGTCACCTCTTCCCCGCTGTCAAGCACCACCCCACACGCAGCACCGCCTTCGACAATCAGCTTTTCCACGCCAGCCTCTAAGACAGCCAGGTTCGCTTGCGCCAAGACCGTCTTCTGAATCTCTGCCGGATATTGCACTTTATCCGCTTGCGCCCGGAGGGCGCGCACCGCCGGCCCCTTGCTCACATTCAGCATCCGCATTTGAATCGCGCTCTTGTCCGTATTACGCCCCATTTCTCCCCCTAACGCATCGATCTCCCGCACCACAATCCCTTTAGCCGGGCCGCCAATCGCAGGGTTACATGGCATCATCCCGATTTTCCCTATCTCACTGGTTACTAATAACGTTTTAAATCCCATGCGCGCTGGCGCCAAGCACGCTTCAATCCCAGCATGCCCCCCACCGACGACGATAATATCATAGTTCTTATTCATCTCTTTCACACTCATTTCATTAAGCTCTATTTTATCACAAAATCCCAGCAAAAAACAGCCCAAAAGCAACGGGCTGCTAAACCTAGGGCGACGAAAAGTCACGGGTGCTACGATTTCACCACTGGGATTCACTATACAGCAGCTATATCAAGAACTTATAGTGAATTCTCTGTGATTTCTGCATTGAAACTCACTATAAAATCGATATACAAAGATATATAGTGAATCTCCTGCGATTTCACCACTGAAATTCACTATAAAGCAGCTGTATCGAGGACTTATAGTGATTTTTCTGTGATTTCCACATCGAAACTCACTATAAAATTGATATATGAGAATTTACAGTGAATTTTCTACGTTCTCACCACTGAAAAAGCCAATGAATCACGAAATTCCCGCTTTCATTGGCTCACACACACAACACTACCCCAATTCCGCCATTGCCTGCTCAACCAAGTCCAGCAACGCACTGTCCGCCGCAACGCCTGAGAACGTCAGCAACGCCTCACGCACAGAATGCTCAGCCAAGAATGCCTGTAACTCGACGGCCTCCGGATCATCGCTATTCACGTACTTCATCGCCGCCGCAATCGCAACCGCTAATCCGCGAGGCGCCACACCGAATGCCAGCAACTCACTAGCCGGCTTCAAAAAGCGATCCGCAGCGCCTAGCTTACGTAACGGTGACCGACCGACACGCGCCACCTCATCGACGATGTATTCATTCTCAAAGCGACTCAGGATTTTCGTAATATAAGCCGCATGCTCTCCCGGATCAAAGTCGTATTTCGTGCACAATAACTGCCCCGTTTCGGCCAAAACGGCCTCGACTAGTGGTCGTACACGCGCATCTTCCATCGCTTCTTTAATCGTCGCACAGCCGTAATAATGCCCCAAATACGCACAAGCCGCATGTCCGGTGTTGACAGTAAATAGCTTTCGCTCAATGTATGGCAACAACTCATCGACATCCGTCACACCCGTTATCTCAAGCGGCGGTCCCGCTACCTCTGACGCGTTGATCACCCACTCATAAAACGGCTCAACCTCAACAAACAATGGATCGTCATGGCTTTGTAAAGGCACAATCCGATCAACCGCCGAATTCGGGAAGCCGATCAAATCCTCAAGCGCCGACTGCTCATCGTCCGTCAGATGCGACCAAACATGCTCTTTTAAAATCGAACTCCCGTTAATCATGTTCTCGCAAGCAATGATGTTCAGCTGGGAATTATTCTCAGCTGCCAAGCGTGCTCGTAAGCCTTCCGCAATCGTCGGTGCTATTCTTTCTAAAACATTCGGCCCTACCGCCGTTGTGATCAGATCAGCCTCTGCAATCGCGCGTTGCACCGCATCCTGATCATCCACACTATTGTAGCCAACGTGGGCCCTCACCGAAAACGTCTCCTGCGAAGAATCCGCCAGCCTTACCTCATAACTGTCCCCCGCATTCAAAGCCGCAATAATCGCCTGATTCACATCCACAAAACACACCTGATATCCCGATTGATCGAGCAAAGGCGCAATAAACCCGCGCCCAATATTCCCTGCTCCAAAATGTACTGCTAACATCCTATCCTACTCCTTTTAAACTCACTGACTATCTTCAAACAGCTGCACAATCTCCGCAAAACTTTCCGCTGCAACGATTTTCTCCACATTCTCAACCTCAGAACACAAGATCGCAATCTTCGAAAGCAACTCCAAATGCCCATCGCCTTTCCCCGCGATACCAAACACAACTTTCGCCACATTCCCCTTACCAAAATCAACGCCATCCGGAATTTGCAAAATCGAAATCCCCGACGCCAACACTTCCTGCTTCGACTCATCCGTCCCGTGCGGAATCGCAATCATATTCCCCATAAACGTCGTCGTCAACGCCTCACGCTCAAGCATCGAATCAATGTAACACTCGTTCACATACCCGTTATCCACCAACAACCGCCCCGCCAACCGAATCGCTTCCTCCCTACTTGCCACAGCGACATTCAATTTCACATTTTCTGCTGCCAAAACTTCCTTACTCATCTTCATTGCCTCACTTTACCATCAATTTAAACTTCTCATAAAACACATCTCCGAGTTGCTTCTCCATCTCAGCCCTACTACCAGTCGTAAAAATCGCTGTTGCATCCTCAATCACAGCCTCTCCAATCGCACTTAACACTGCAAGCTCCGCCTCCGCGACCTCCATCGGTGCCAGCACCAGCAAAATACTAGCAACATCGACCTTGGACTTATCCATTGCCAATGTCACAACCCGTTCACTCAGGCGAAACACATTAAACACAGGCTCCTTAACAGACGCTGTCCGGCAATGATAAAAAGCAACTTCTGTGCCGGGAATCCCAAATCCGCCCAGTTGTTCCCGCTCCTTAAGATCGCTTCGTACACCTTCAATATCAGTGATCAACTGCTTTTCATACATCACTTCAAGCATCTTACCCATAACATCAAGCCCTTTTGTAACAGGCAACGTTTCAACTGAGAATTGAGCAAGTAGCTTAATCACTAAATCACTAAACACGCGGATCGTTTGAAATTCTTCTTTCACATCAAACTGCCACAGCTTCTTCTTATCTTTCTGATAAGCACGTTCAAGCAGCACTTCTTCTGTTTTACCCGCATAGCGTTTCACTTCTTGCCCCACGACTGCAATCTCAGCCTCGGTAAGAATCGGACTAATCAACAAATATTCATCCGGATAATCTGCGATTTCAACCGTGGATAATACGAGATCAAAGGTTGATACGTCATTGAAATTTAATTCTCCAAGTGAAAAAGTTGTGACATTCACGCCTGTAATTTCTTTTTCAATTCTAGAGGTGAGCATCTTGGACGATCCTAAACCGCTGGGGCAAATGACCGCTAATGTCACTTCTTTTTTTGCATCGTATAAAATACTCGAACCGCCAAAATAAAGGACCACATAAGCAATTTCGCCATCTGGGAAAATTAGGCCGCTAAAATATTTTTCTAAGCCTTCCTTTGTCGCTTGGAATAATCGTGGATACTCAGTCATGATTTTTGTTGTAAGCGGATTGTATAAATCAAGGCCCCGCTCCAGGCGATACACCGCCGGCTCGATGTGCTTTAACAAACCTTCTAATACACTTGGATCTTCTTCAAACGCAACGTTTAGTTTTTGCGACACGTATCGGATCAACGAGCGGCAAGCCGAGGTATGAATCGACGTGCTATTTAACAGCGCCGCATGAAGCCGGGCACCTTTTAAATGGATCGTGATGTAACCCAACTCTGCAGTCGGAATTTCAATATTAAAAACGTCCTCCATGACCGTTGCGATCTCTTTTGCAATGCCATACTTTTCGTCTTGTTGCAGCTCAGCTAAGAGTGCCTCGTCCATCGTGATAATCTCACCTTGCACCACGCGCTGGATGGCAAGAGAAAGGTGAATCGTCAACGTCATGTGCGCGTGATCGGTCAGTTGTAGATCGTGATCTTCCATCATTTCACGGATCAATTTATCCGCTAATACCAACTTTTCCATTTTAATGATTTCGAGGAAGCGATTTTTATTTGGCTCGGGATCTTTAAGAATCTCAAGGAATTCATACTCGTTAAACTGCATCGCCAAAAAATAACCCAGTGCGTTCCGCTTTTGCTGCTCCGTTGCTTCAAGGGAAATCCCACGACCTCGCTTTCTAGTCAACGTAATACCGAACGCTTGTAAATACGAGCCGATGTGATCTAAGTCCTGACTAATCGTACGGGTTGTCACATCAAAATCATTCGCTAAGGCAACCAACTTGATCGCATCGGTACTTTTTAACAACGTTAATAAAATCAGCTCTTCACGCTCTTTCGACGTAAACTCCGTCGTCTGCCGGAGCAAACTAATTTTCAACTCACTACGCTTCTCACTCGTTCCTTGCACAAACAAACCCACACCGGCTTTCTTTTCAAGGAACATCTCATGCCTAAGCAACGTCGTCGCCACATTTTTCAACTCGCGATGCACCGTACGCTGACTCACATCAAGTTGCTTAGCAATTTCCGATACCGTTATCCCATCTGGGTGCAGCAACAATAACTGAATAATATCCCTTTCTCTTAACGTAATATGCATGTACGTTCCTCCTCACGATGTGTCTTACTAAATACTAACAAACAGCCAATTACGAAATACACCAGTTTCATGAAATAATTGGGCTTTTTGGGGTGATTTACACCAAATTCGTCAAATAATCAGGCTGTCTGGGGTAATTTACACCAAACCCATTAAATAATCGGGGTGTCTGGGGTAGAGTAACTTATTTTAACCATTACCCTACGTAAACAAACTACCCCAGTAAGCCGAAAGGCGCGCAAGCTAAAAAGCGCATAACACCCCTCCCACCAAAACAGGCAACCCACGCCAATATCAGCTCTTAGGTTGCCCGTTCTAACAAAAAATTATGAAATGCTCACTTACTTCAACTGCTCAATCAATTCATCGTATTTCGGACTACTCAAGAAATTCTCAACCGAAATATGCTGCGCATGCGGCGCTTTCGGTTTCGCCGTTTCCGTTAAATCTTGATGCGTAATCACAATCTTTGCATCCTCCGGTAACTCGCGAATTGCTAAATTCTTCACTTCAATGTCAAGCCCTGCTTCCTGAACTTTCTTACGCAATAACGATGCACCCATTGCACTCGAACCCATGCCAGCGTCACACGCGAAGTAAATGGTCGACACATCTGTTGCTGTTAAATCAGCTAAAACCGCGCTATCTGACCCTTTCATCGCTTGCGTTTTCGCCGTTGCTTCTTCCAAGTCCATGTCATCGTCTTTACTTGCTTTTAAGATAACCGCCGCAATTAAGAATGACACAACCGTCGCCACAAGCACACCGGCAAGCACTGGGAACAACCCACCACGTGGTGCCATCGCGACAAGGGCGAAGATACTACCTGGAGATGGTGCTGCTACTAATCCCGCACCTAAGATGTTAAACGTGAACGAACCTGCCACACCACCACCGATAACCGC
Organism: Turicibacter sp.; assembly: GCA_009780245.1. Taxonomy (GTDB): domain Bacteria; phylum Bacillota_I; class Bacilli_A; order MOL361; family Turicibacteraceae; genus WRKJ01. The sequence continues at coordinate 74,818 of WRAJ01000005.1, read as the reverse complement.
TAATAGTAAACTTGGCTTCATTAAGATATATGGGAAGTAAATTTCATGAATCCCACCTAAGAAATGGATAATAATCGCACCCGGTGACGACGCTTTCGAAGCGCCTTTCCCAAAGAACATGAACGATAATAGAATCCCTAAACCTGGTCCCGGATTGGTCTCAAGTAAGAACATCAACGACTGCCCTGCTTCGGCAACCTGCTCCACACCAATCGGCCCTAGTACACCGTGGTTTAAGGCGTTATTCAAGAATAACACTTTTGCTGGCTCGATAAAGACGTTGGCAAATGGGATTAAATTCGCATTCATCATCGCGTCTACACCGTTAGCTAAAATCGTCATAAGTGCCTCTGTGACTGGACCGATGACTAATAAAGCAAACGCTGCCAGGATAGCACCGATAATTCCTGCCGAGAAGTTGTTAATCAGCATTTCAAATCCTGATTTAATCTTTCCTTCGAATGCTTTATCAAACTGCTTAATGCACCAACCACCAACTGGTCCCATTAGCATCGCACCTAAGAACATCGGCATATCCGCTCCAACGATGACACCCATCGTCGCTGTTGCACCTACGACCCCACCACGGAATCCATGAACCATACGTCCACCTGTAAAACCGATTAGCAACGGTAGTAAGTATACGATCATTGGCCCGACTAGTTGGTACATCGTTTCATTCGGCAACCACCCAGTTGGGATAAATAAAGCCGTGATTAATCCCCAAGCAATAAATGCCCCAATGTTTGGCATCACCATTCCGCTCAAATGACTACCAAATTTCTGAACCTTCGCTTTGAAATCTGTCTTTTGTGCACTCATCATGCATTCCTCCTCAAAACTTTTATACCGCTATCATACCTGACGAACCCGATAAATGCAACAAAATCAAAATCACACTTTGTCACAGCAAAGTTGCCAAAATGTGATGAACGCCCGAGCCTAGCAAAGGATTTTCTCCCAAATCGCGCTATACAGAGCAAAATGGGTGTTTTTTATTCCTAACAGCCCTGTACAAAAAGAAATGGGTGTTTTTTTATCCTTTACAACCCTATATAACAGCCATCGGGATAAACTGAGCAACTTTGCAACCGGGTTACAGCAACAAAAAAAGAGCGATGACTATCTTTGCATAGCCCTTCGCTCCTTCAACAGTTATTTACTTAAGTAACGATCCCGCTTCTGCATCAACAATGACGGTCACATCTGGGTGATTCTGCAGGATCGACGCTGGCATCTCGTTCGTTACCGGCCCTTCGATCATCCCTTTAATCGCTTCTGCTTTCCCTTCACCACTAGCGATCAACAAGATTTTCTTCGCTTGCATGATCGACTTGATTCCCATTGAAAACGCATGCGTCGGCACATCAGCTGGTGAGTCAAAATAACGGCTATTCGCCTCAACCGTTTCAGGAGCTAACTCAGCAACGTTCGTCGTTAATTCAAAAGAAGTTCCCGGCTCATTAAACGCAATGTGACCGTTCGTTCCAATACCAAGCAACTGTAAATCCGGTGTATTCGCCGCTAAAATCTCATCGTAACGCGCACACTCAGCCGCCTGATCTGTTGCTAGACCATTCGGCAAATGCGTCGCCTTAAACGGTAAATGATTAAACAAATGCTGATCCATAAAATAAGCATAACTCTGATCATGATCCGCCGCAAGACCCACATACTCATCCAAATTCACCGTCGTAACGTGGCTAACATCCGGCTTTTCCGCTCTAAAAATTTCATAAATCCCTTCCGGTGACGACCCTGTTGCCAAACCTAACGTCACCTCATCGCTAGACTTAATCACATCAATCAACACGTCATAAGCCTTCTGTGCCAATTCATCCTTCGTTTTTACAATGTGCAATTTCATCCTAAACACTCCTTCTTAAAGAAAAATCTGTTCTTATTTTACACCTATCTCCTATGAAAAGCAAGTCACTAAATAAATTTTTATCAAGTTTATTCTTCCCCCTAACACCTCAACCACAAGACCAACCCCACATATAATCTATACCCCAGTAAGCCAAAAGGTGCGGTAGCTAAAGAACACTAAACACCATCAATGACCTAAAAAGCATGCACAGTCTCATCAACCTGATCACCGAAAGGGCGCCCTCCCCTCCCACAACAAAACTAAAAAGCACACCAACCCAATAAGGCAATCGCCAAAAGAATAAACCTTCGGTAAATCAGCAAAATCAAGGGAATGCCGAAGGTTTATCTTCGAAATAGCATTCAAACCTTCACAATTTCGTGAAAACACCTGGAAAAGTGACGGTTTACCCCTCATGAGCCTTCAAAACCTTCACAATTTCGCGGAAACACCTGGAAAAGTGACGGTTTACCCCTCATGAGCCTTCAAAACCTTCACAATTTCGCGGAAACACCTGAAAAAGTGACGGTTTACCTCTGAACCTTCGGCAAAACAGCAAAATCAACGAAATACCGAAGCTTTAGATTGTTTTTCACAATTTGCCTACAACGCCACATTATGATAAACATTCGAAACATCATCCAACTCATCCAACGCCCCAAGCAACTTCAAAAACAACTCCAAATCCTCCCCATCTAACTCATTCGTCGTCGTCGGCAACATCGTCAAATCCGCCATCTCAAACTCAGTCACGCCCATCCCAGCCAAAGCCGTCTGCACTGCATGAAATTGTTCGCTATCCGCCAGCACGCTAATCTCACCTTCGTTGTCTTCAACATCACGCACGTCCACGTCGGCTTCCATCAAGCCTTCCAGCACCGCTTCCTCATCAAAACCGTCGAAAACAAACAAGGCTATGGGTTCAAACATAAAGGCCACCGCGCCACTCACTCCCATGTTCCCGCCGTTCTTTTTAAAGGCGCTTCGGACTTCCGCCACGGTGCGGTTCACGTTATCAGTCAACGCATCCACGATAATTGCCGAACCCGATGGCCCATACCCCTCGTAACGAATCGGCTCGTAATTCTCATCCGCACCACTTTTCGCCTTGTTGATCGCACGTTCAATAATATCGCGCGGCACACCCGCCACTTTCGCTCGATCTACGACCGCTCCCAAATGGCGATTCATCTCTACATCGGGTTCGCCATTTTTCGCTGCCATGTAAATTTCCTTACCAAAGCGCGCATACACTTTCCCACGTGCCGCATCTTTAGACGCTTTTCCGTATTTAATATTATTCCATTTTCTACCCATCTCGTATCACCTCTTGAAACTATTTACCTGTCAAGTAGTATATCATTTTTCACGAGAATTGAAAAGATTTTCGCACAAAAAATAAGTGGATTCCCACGTTCGCTTATGGTATACTTGTTAAAGTGTGTTTTTATTAACTAAACGAAACGAGTGTGTAAAAATGGATTTTGATTTATTAGAGCTACTTCGTGTCATCTTCTTATCAATTGTACAAGGCATCACCGAATGGTTACCTGTTAGTAGCACAGGTCACATGCTTTTAATCGAGGAATTTCTGGAATTTTCACATTCAGAAGAATTCTGGAGTGTGTTTGTCGTTGTCATTCAGCTAGCCAGTGTCATGGCCGTTGTGACAACCTTCTTTAAACAGCTTAACCCTTTCAAGCTTAAGGGCGGTTTTGAAGCAGACATCGATAAAATCCACTTATGGTTCAAGATCATTGTTGCCAGTATTCCCGCCGGCATTGTTGGGATTTATTTTGACGATTTCATCGAATCGTATCTTGGTACACCAACGATCATTGCTGCTATGTTAATTTTTTACGGGATTATCTTTATTGTCGTTGAAAACATTAATAGTAAGAAAACGGATCGTGTTAAGACGTTGCCGCAAATTAATTACCGTTTAGCCTTTATGGTCGGTATTTTTCAAATGCTCGCTGTGATTCCGGGAACTTCACGTTCGGGAGCAACGATTATCGGCGGCTTGTTGCTTGGTATGTCACGCAAAACCGCGGCTGAATTCACCTTCTTCCTTGCGATTCCAGCGATGGCAGGGGCAAGCTTGTTGCGCATCACGCGGGTGGGGCTTGACTTTACCCAAGCAGAATGGTTCACGATGATTATCGGTTGTATCACCGCATTTTTGGTTTCTGTCATTACGATCAAATTCTTGCTTAGCTTTATTAAGCGCAATAACTTCAAGCCGTTTGCTTATTACCGCATCCTATTGGGAATTGCCATTCTGGCGTTCTTCTTCTTTATGTAAACGAATGAAAAGCCTTGGCACTCCGGTTACATCAATCGGTGATACCAAGGCTTTTTTTGTGCTGTAAATAACTGGTATTCACCCTTGCAGCATGAGCGTGAATCTGGTAAATGTGCTCACTTCGCTTTCCACGCAGTGTCTGAAAAGTGCTTGAGTCAAATGGATTTCACCAATTTCAACAAATGCACATTCCCAATTACCTAAATTTGAATACAATGAACTGTAGGCAAACTATTATATTTAAATGCGTGTTGCCACGCTGACGCAATACGAAAGAGAGGAGAATGCATTAATGAGATCATTTGATAATTCATGCAACTGCGAAGCTTGCCGTAGAAACCGACAAACTCCGCAAACAGGGCGTTGCTGTCCACCACCACCGCCGCCAAGGCCTTGTTGCCCAGAAATGGGTCCACCAGGACCGCGAGGACCAATGGGGCCACCGGGACCAAGAGGACCACAAGGGCTACAAGGAATTCCAGGCGTAACAGGGGCAATGGGGCCTCAAGGCGCACCAGGACCAATGGGACCAAGCGTTGGCGACCCAGGACCGCAAGGCCCTCCTGGATCAGCTGGGCCAATAGGACCACAAGGACCGGCTGTAACGGGCGCAACAGGGCCAACAGGGGATCCAGGACCGACAGGACCAACGGGCGATACAGGGCCTCAAGGTCTAGCTGGAACCGGGGCAACGGGGCCAACAGGGGATCCAGGACCGACAGGGCCAACAGGGGATCCAGGACCGACAGGGCCAACGGGTGATCCAGGACCGACAGGGCCAACGGGTGATCCAGGACCGACAGGACCAACGGGCGATACAGGGCCTCAAGGTCTAGCTGGAACCGGGGCAACGGGACCAACAGGTGATCCGGGACCGACAGGGCCAACGGGCGATACAGGGCCTCAAGGTCTAGCTGGAACCGGGGCAACTGGGCCAACAGGTGATCCAGGACCGACAGGACCAACGGGACCATCTGGTGTTGGCGTTTCATCTATTACAGGCATCACCGACCCAACAACAGGCGCGGTCACAAGTTTCACCATCACATTAAGCGATGGTACAACGCTCACGTTATAGAAGCACTCACACTAACCAAAAGGAAGCGATCGCACGCTTCCTTTTATCCTTTGTGCCAAATAAAACACATTCCGAAAGAATTTCAGTGTTCCTGTTCACATTCACATCCAAAAACAATAAAACTATCGCAGGTATATTTAATATCCCACATACCCCACTGACTTTCTAAAAAATATATTGCAACACTACTACCAAAAATAGACTTTAAATGATATAATGTTTAAAAGATTTGCAAAATATTAGTCTATTTTGATAGACGGAAATAGAAGGACGGGAGATCATGATAAAAAATATCTATTTTAAAGTTGCACTAATTTTTATATTTATTTGGTCGGTCGGATTCGGTGTGATGCATCATTTTTGGTGTGTATTACCGCGTGATTACAATTTATACGGCTTGTATCATTATAGAGCTGCAACAATTGGCGATGGTTTTTTCTTACCATTGCTAGTCGCCTCACTTTCCTTTTATATTTTGAAGAGTCATCAAGATAACGAAATAAAACTTCAAAAAAAATGCATAACAATGAACTATATAATAAGCTGCTCCGCTGCTATCTTAGGGCTATTATGGCAATTGCAATGGCTATCAAATGAAAATATCACACTGAACTGGACAATTCCAAGAGCGGGCTATTTTAATATAGCTGGTGTGTATCACGCATTTTTCTTTGTTTTTATGTTTTACATTATTACTTTTTTGTTGATAAGGGTGCTATTAATTCGTAATTACTTAGTATGCAAATGCAAAGAGCCTCATGAGATATTGAGTTTTTTTCTTGTATGGTTTTCAGGTTCAGGATTCCTATTTATGATTGGCCTTGATGATTTAAGTAGCTCATTTGAAGCTTTCACAATCTTGATAGGCATTTACCTTACTTTTATATTAATATTCACTTTAGTCAACATTGCCTCAATTAAAAGGTTTAATTATATGGATTTCATATGTATACTCGCAGGAAGCACTGCATCACTCGGCATTGGGTTAGTTACGATTGAAAGAGAGATCGTTATGGAAAACATCTTGCTGATCACTGCCTTAAGCTTGTTTTCATTAGCATATATAATAATAGATGTGAAAAAAATTTCAAGAACGGTCGCTTATTCTTTTATTATTATTACCACTGTTTTCCTAATTAATTTTGGTATGGCTTCTATTCAAGCAAATTGGATCTTTACCTCTATTTCAATAATTACACCTGTTTTAATTGCCACAGGACAGCTCTTCACACAAGAAATTAAAAAGTTAGTACAGGAGTTTGTGGTTCAAGGACTTGTATTAAACATTTTGGTCATTGCACCTACACTAGTTTACAATTATATGCCTGAGAATTTTGAATCAATTTCAGAAACAGTGGTCGGAATAATCATAGGTGCGTTTTTATCTACAGCAGTTAAGAAAACCTTTGAGTTTGTAAAAACAGAGGAGAAAAAAAGAAACCTTGATAGAAGAGATGAAAACCAAATTCAATCACTTAGAAATGTTAAAATAGCTTGTTATAGCTCTATTATTATTCTTGCATTAGGAGGTTTCATCTACTTATTTCTAACCCTCTATAATATGGCAGAAATATCGCATTATAGTTTATTTGAGTTTAATATAACAAGTGATAATAGGCTCTATCTATTTTTAACAAGTTTTTTGATCAGCACTGTTTTATTAGTATGTCAAAAAAATATTAGAAAGCTAAATTATAAGGGCTTGCGCATCATGATTTTCACTATTACATGCATCATTGCTTATATAACTCTATTTTTAAGTTTGTTACACTTAAGAAGCCCTTTTGCAATTGATCTAAATTTGACTAACCTATTTTTGATATTCATGTCTATAGGATCGTCCTTAATGGTTGCAGAATCGTTTTATTCAAATGTCATTAAAGTTAGAGGATATACGACTGAAGAATATCATCGTGTCATAACTCTTAAAAAAGAGAACTATGATGCTTGGTCAATAGTTACTGCAATTATCATTTTTTTCGGAAATCTTTTAATAATATGTGTCTCCCTTTTACCATCAGGATGCGCAAAGAATGAAGTCTCAGCTTCTCTAGTTTATACTTTCATAGGAATTTTTGGATTCTTGTGTGCGACAATTGTCTTGCCAGTATTATCTGCTAAAATCATTAAGCTAGATGAAATCCCTGGAGTAGCTACTGCTTCAGCAATTGGTGGTGTACTGCAATCAGGATTCTTAGTTTCCGTAATTATAATGCTAGGAGGCGTTACACCAGTTTTCATTAGATCAGTGATAGAGGATCAGTTCAACTATTGGTTTGGGATTCTTATGATTATCACATATGTGTATTGGCCATTAGCATATTGCTTAAAGAATAACATTGAACATCTTGAAGAGCAATCATCCATTTATCTAGAAAATAAAAATAACGTAACATTGAAAAAGCAATATGATGGCTTAAAAGCTCATATTAAATTTCAGAATATGATTACAATGACAGCTTTATTATTATACAGCTTAGTACCGCTAGTGGTCCTTTACATAATATACACTCTTGAAGGAAAATCAAATGAATTTTTAAGAGATTTCTGGCCCACAGATTAATTTCGGCTTTTAATCTCTGATATTTTCTCATATTAAAACTCCCAATAAAGTAGTTTACAGTATCTATTTCATTAGGAGTGCATGTTTTAAAATTGTAAAATGTCAGCTCAAACTTCAAAACCCTCACTTTTTCAAATAAAACTCACTGAAACATGAAGATCCTCTCGCATACTAGCCAACCGCCCTCTCACCGCAACACCTAAATATCCTTCTTAACCAACGACCTAACGCCTAAAGCAGCCGAAACCACCACCAAACCTGCCATCATCGCCACAAACACTATAACATCACTCGTATTCGCCGCCCCAACTGCCACCGCATTACTCACCGGTCCAGCGCCATGTGGTAAAAAGCTTGCCAACCGCGCTACCAGCCCTTCTTCAACCCCCAACATCATCACAAACGTGCCAACCAACAAATCAAATGTAATATAGCCCAATATAATCCCCAACGATGTCCCAATCTTGCGTGTCACCACAGCAACGGCCATAAACAACGTCGTCTGTGCCACTAAGCCTAAATAAGTAATCCCAACCCCCGCTAAGAACAAACCAAAATCAAAATCAGTCCCCAACGGTTCAAACGGTAAATACGCTAAACCTGCAAAGCCAATTCCTGCGATAAGAAAAGCCGCACAAGTAATTAAAATCATCACAAATTTAGCCACCAAATAATGAACGCGCCCCACGCCGACTGCAAAAGGATTACGAATCGTTCCTGATTCAAAATCACTGCTAATAAACGCAATCGTAAAACCAACAAACATAAACACCAAAACTTGTGACATGAACCCAGCTGCAAACACCATCATTTCACTCACCGTCTCTGGACGCATCGCCATCTCCATCTCCATCAACTCATCCGGCGCCATCCCTAACACAACACTTGTAAATATCGCCATCCCCGCAATCACTGCAAACATCAACCAAAAACTACGACTCTTCCTTAACTTATAAAACTCCGCTGATATCATCCTAAACATGCTTACGTCCTCCTGCCTCACCAATTAAATTCATAAAATACGACTCCAAATCCTGATCCACCTGACTAATTCCTTTCACGCCAATCCCTGCTTCCGTCAACACCGCGATAATCGCATCGGTAGGAATTGCCACATCACTCACAACCAAATGCTCAGACGCTTTTTTGACAACCTGCCCAAACTGCTTGTTCAGTACTCCATAAGCCCGAGCATCATCGCTCGTCCGCAAATCAATGTAATGTTGACACTCGGCATCAAGCTCCAGGGCAGTTAATTGTTTAATCAATCGCCCGCCTTCAATAAAACCAAAATCGGTGGCCAGCAAATGTAATTCAGCTAAAATATGACTGGAAATCATCACCGTCACACCACTTTTAGCTAATTCCTTTATGGTATTTCGAATTTCAATCACACCCATTGGATCAAGCCCGTTAATCGGCTCGTCCAAAATTAAGAAATCCGGTTTATTCAATAACGCCATCGCTAATGCCAAGCGTTGCTTCATCCCCAAAGAAAATGCGCGCACTTTCTTCTTACCAACGTTCCCAAGTCCGACTTTCTCAAGTACCACCGGAATGCGCTCCTTGCTGACTTTCCCACCTAAAATACGTCGCTGGATTTCTAAATTATCAAAAGCCGTTAACCCTTTATGAAGCGTTGGGTTTTCAATGATCACCCCTAAGCGATGACGTTCATTATTGAGCTGATCGGCTTCACCAAATAATTCAAGTTGACCATCGTCTGCCGCTGCTAGGCCTGTTATGATCCTCATTAAAGTTGACTTCCCCGCACCGTTTCGTCCGATGAAACCGTAAATCGCACCTTTCTTAATTTCCATATTGATAGCTGTTAGTACTTGTTGTGAACCATACGTTTTATTTAAATGGTTGATTTTTAAAATTGTTTCCATTTGCCTTCACTTTCCTTTCCAATTGCTTGATAAATGTATGATAACAAACAAAGATAAACTGCTAACCTAAAAAAGATAAACAGTCAGGCGCAAAATGTTAAACAATTTATAAACTACCTTGAAAATCATTGATTAAGCTCATCTGTTTGTTTTATAATAACAACAGGAGTTGGTCATATGCGTATTTCAATCAAGCGACGTTTACTAATATCAAATATCTTAATGGTCGTGATCCCCATCATCTTAACGTTTGTTTTTATTTTTGGTGCCACGTTTATTTTACTAGGTGATTTCGGGATGGATGCACTCGCGTCCCTTGTGCCTGAGATCCCCATTGAACAAGCTTCCCCTTTCGACGTTGATTTTTCTGATGTGGCATTTCCCGAAACAGAGACGGTTTTAGTTTATCAATTAACTTCAGGCAATTATGTGTTGATTTTGCCAGAAGAGATGAACGATCGCTTTGAAGGTGTCAATTGGCAAGATGAAAACATGCGCACGGATATTGCTGTTTTCCCTGGCGAATTAATCGACCGATTAGCCGTTTTTTCTGAACAGACGATACTTAATGTGCTGGTCATCATCATCCTTGTCGTCTTTGTTTTTCTGACCAATCACTTTCTAATGCGATTCGTTTTCAAGCCCATCCTCACCTCGCTTAATGTCTTAACAGAAGGGGTTCATGAAATAAGTGTTGGCAATTTAGGCTACCGGTTAAAACACGACATGGGCAATGAGTTTGATGATGTTGGCGTGGATTTTAATGAAATGGCGTTGCAATTACAAGAAATGGTAGAACAAAGAAAAGTCGCTGAAAAAAACCGTAAAGAGCTAATTGCTGGGATTTCGCATGATTTGCGTACCCCTTTGACATCGATTAGAACTTATGCGGAAGGCATCGAGTTGGGCATGGCGATCACACCTGAAAAACAAGCGCAATACTTGAACACCATTAAGCAGAAAACCATAGACATTGAGCACATCATTAATCAACTGTTCCTCTTTTCAAAGTTAGATATTGGTGAATTTCCCATGCGATTAGAGAAACAACCTATCGACAAGTGGCTGCTGGATTTTGTGCAAGCAGTCCGTGAGGAATATTCAGAAAAAGGGTTACGTGTTGAGCTGAGAGAAAACACAGCCTTTGAACACGTCTTAGCAGACAGTGTGCAGTTGAAAAATGTGTTAATTAACCTACTAGAAAACAGTGTCAAGTATGGCAACAAGCAGAATGGTCAACTAATCATTGAGGCAATGCATAAAAACGACCACGTCAACATCACCTTAACGGATAATGGCCCGGGGGTATCAGAAGAAGACTTGGTACACTTGTTTGATGTTTTCTATCGCAGTGATAAAGCGCGAACCAATCCGGGCGGTGGTAGTGGCCTAGGACTTGCGATTTCAGCTAAAATGATCGAACGTATGGGCGGCGTGATCAGTGCTAGAAATGCCGATAACGGCGGTTTACAAATTGAGATTAATCTGCCAGTTGTAAAAGGAGAAAGCTAACAAATGAAAAAGATTTTAATCATTGAAGACGATCGTGCCATTTCGGAAATTGTGCGTGATTTTCTTGAAATCAACGGTTACTCGGCCACCATTAAAGCCGATGGTTTGGAAGGATTAAACGAAGCACTCACCGGTGAATACGACATGATCATCCTAGATTTACAACTCCCCAGCCTAGATGGTTTTGAAATTTGCAAACAAGTGCGGGAAGTGGGGATTATCATTCCGATTTTAATGGCCACCGCGAAAATCGAAGATGTGGATAAGATTAGAGGACTCGGGCTTGGCGCGGACGATTATCTAACGAAACCCTTCTCTTTACCGGAATTAGTTGCCCGAGTTAAGGCGAATTTGGCGCAATACGAGCGTGTGACAGCACGGATGGGTGCTGCCACAGAGGTTAACGAACAAGAAACTCGGATTGGTAACATTCGGCTTCATCCAAAAGCGCGCCGTGTTTATGTGGATGAGGTTGAAGTTGACTGCAAAGCCCGGGAGTTTGATTTGTTGTGCTTTTTGATGACGAATCCTGAAATTGTGTTTAGTAAAGAAACGCTGTATGAGCGCATTTGGGGAATGGATGCATTTGGGGACATTCGAACGGTGGCTGTGCACATTAATCGGCTTCGCGAAAAAATTGAAAAAGATCCACAAAACCCGACATACATCCAGACCGTTTGGGGCGCTGGTTATCGCTTTAAGGTCTAATGCTTTGCACCGCGAAAAAGTCACGTTAAACGTGTTGTCACATAAACTATAAGATAGAATGAGGAAGCTATTTAGGCTTCCTTTTTAAGGGGGATTTAACATGATCACACTATCGCTTGCTATGATTGTGAAAAACGAGGAGGCCGTGCTCGCACGTTGCTTGGACTGCGTGAAGGAGATCGTGGATGAAATTATCATCGTTGATACCGGTTCTACGGATGCGACGGTCGAAATTGCTAGGACGTACACGGATAAGATTTATCACTACGAATGGCACAATCACTTTGCCGCCGCCCGAAATTTTTCGTTTTCAAAAGCCACCGGGGACTATATCATGTGGCTCGATGCGGATGATGTGTTAGAAGCGTCGGAACAACGCAAATTACTAGCACTCAAGCAGGACTTTGATACGGACATCGACGTCGCCCTGCTAAAATACAATGTGGGATTCGATGCAGACGGAAACGTCACGATGAGTAATTACCGCGAACGCATTTTAAAACGGGCAAGTGACTTTCGCTGGGAAGAACCCGTTCACGAATGCATCGCACCGAGGGGAAAGATCGAGCGGTTTGACATTGCAGTGACGCACGGCGAGAAGGTACGAGCGCATTCGGATCGCAACCTGAAAATCTACGAAGCACAGTCTGAGCTGAGTCCGCGCGGGATGTTTTATTACGCGCGGGAGTTGCGCGATCACGGGCGCTTGGAAGAGGCGGTTGTGCAGTATAAGGCATTTTTAGAGGATGGTCGGGGATGGCTTGAGGATAACATCCGTGCGTGTCTGGACATCGCGGGTTGCTACACGGGCTCAGGGCAAGCACGGGACGCTTTGAATCAGCTGTTTCAGACTTTCGTTTACGATCGGCCGCGCTCAGAAGCGTGTTACAAAATCGGCGATTACTTTTTTGAGCAGAATAGCAATGAGCAAGCCATTTACTGGTACGATTTAGCGACCAACCCAAATAGCCAAGTGGAAGCGGGCTTTGTTAACCGTGACTTCTGTGATTTCCTGCCTTACTTGCAGCTATGCATTGTCTTCGATCGCCTAGGAAAACACGACTTAGCCTACAACTATCATTTACAGACAAAAGCGTTGAAACCCGAGCATGCGAGTGTGTTGTATAACGACAAATACTTTGAAAAATTGTTTTCTGAGTAGTCTTAAGGTATGAAGTGCCCCTGAAACAGCAATTCTGAGACTCTAGGGACAAAATCCATATAAAAACCAATGCAGCTGCGATTTTCTACACGCAACTCATTGGTTTTTTCAACTTCAGCTAAAAAGAAGACCCCCCTACCCCTGCATATCGCGGCGACTATACCCCACAAAGCCCGCTGCCATCAAAGCCACAGCCAAACTAGTCATCACAGAAAACGACACGGCTGAAAAATCATCAACCGGCATGGCTGGGACATGGCTAAGCGGTGATAGATTCATCACAACCTCAGGCAATGCCAACATCGCACCGAAGAAGCCGATAAAAAACATAAAGCCAATCATCAGCATCGAAAAGCCCGCAAACTTCGGCAACCAACCTACTAACAGAACCGCTAAGCCAATCAGAAGCCACGTCGCTGGTAAATAGACCAGCATGGCTCCCATCATCGTCGTCAAGGCAATCGGGTCGTCGAGCATCATACTCCCACTCAACCAGAACCCAAAGCCTCCCGCTGCCAGTAACACCATACTCGCCAACATGCTAATCAAAAAGTAACTGCGTAACAACCCGCCACGCGTCACCACACGAGACAATAAATGCTCAGTTAAATTACGCTTCTCCTCCCCCGCCAACCGCAAAATCGGGCCAACAATCGGGATCATCAGTACAATCACCAAAAACATAATTAGGAACGGGATAAACTGATCAGGGCCCGTCGCATCGCCACTACCAACACTCGCCAGCAACATTTGGAGCATCTCGTTTTCGCCAATATAAGTCTCGACTTCGCCAATCACCGCCCCGTAAGCAAGCCCCACCAAAAACGTGCCCGCCGTCCAAATCAGCAAACTACCGCGCGACAATCGCCAAGCCAAGCCATCCACACTCAATAGCGACGGCGCTGCCCCACGCGGACCAGCCTTAGCCGGTATCAACCCCATACCCAAATCACGCTGACTAATTAAATACACAGCCAAAGCACTAAGTACAACCACTTGAACAAGCACCACGGCGAGCGGCCACCATACATCATCAACAAAAGTGCGCGTCTGCAACACTAAGCCCAGCGGCGACACATAGGACAAGAAATTCCCAGCAATATCCCCCACCGCCCGTACCATGTACATCACAAGCAACACCATAAATGCAGCACCTGAGGCTCCCTTAGCCGTACTAAACGCTTGCGCACAAACCGCCGTCACGGCCGCGAACAACAAACCACTCACCGTCAAGATTGCCCCAAACAAAACAGATCCTGCCACGGTCAACCCCTCTACGCCACTCACAGCAAACCCCACAGCCACAAGCCCACCAATCAACACATTCGCAACCACCACAACCGCAAAGACTGCCTGCAAAATCGTCGTGCTCCCCACCGGAAACGAGCGAATCAATTCCAACCGGCCCAGCTCCTCGTCTACCCGCGTGTGGCGATTAACGAGCAAAACGTTCATAATCCCCACCGCAAGCACAGAAATCAACAAAATCTCCTGCGTCATAAGCGCGCCTAACGTATAAGCTCCCGTGCTCGGCCCCACAATCGCCACAATCGCCGGATTCGCCATCATCAGCATCGCCGCATAACGATCCGTCACCGTCGGATACATCCCCTCATACAAAAACGGCATGTACACCACAATCCCGACAATCCCGATCACCCACAACACAAGGCTCAACCGCTCGCGGCGCAAAATAAAGGTCACTAACTGCAATGTTTCTCTCATCCGCGCTCACCGTCCCCTTGCTCATAATGCTGCATAAATAAATCCTCAAGCGGCAACGGACTAACCTCTAAACTCATGACCCCATAACCAGCCAACACCCGCATCACCTCAGACTTCGCGCGGGGTTCCAACTGAAACACCACGGCTCCGTCCACTTCCTCCACTTCGTGAACCCCGTCTAACTGCCCAAAATCAAGTATTTTTTCTTCTGTAACCACCGCTACATTGACTCTCTGAAGCTTACGCAATGCGTCCATCTGACCGGACTCGATAATTTCGCCTCGTCTAATAATGCTCACATGATCACAGAGTTTTTCAACCTCAGACAAAATGTGGCTCGACAACAACACGCTCTTACCCGCAGCCTTCACTTCCAACACGCACTCGTGAAACACCTTCTCCATCAACGGATCAAGACCAGAGGTTGGCTCATCCAAAATAAACAATTCCGCATCAGTCGCAAACGCTGCAATCAGCGCCACCTTCTGACGATTCCCTTTTGAATACGTCCGACACTTCTTCGTCGGGTCCAACTGAAACCGACGAATCAACTCCTCACGCTTAGCCACGTTCCCCGAACCTTGCAACTTCATAAATAAATCAATCACTTCCCCACCGGTTAAATTCGGCCACAAATTCACATCCCCCGGCACATACGAAATTTTTCGATGAATTTCCACCTTATCCTTCCAAGCGTCCTTGCCAAACACCGTCACACTCCCCTCACTCGCCTGCAAAATCCCCAAAATCACCCGAATCGTCGTCGACTTCCCCGCCCCGTTTGGTCCAATAAAGCCATGAACCTCACCTTGCCTCACCTGCAAACTAACGTTGTCCAACGCCTGAAACTTCCCAAAATTTTTACTGACATTTTTAACATCTAACGTTACCATATCATCAATCCTCCTCATAAAAATAGTGTTCAAAACAAACCCCACATATAAGGTAGTGATTTGGTGTTAGCTGCTTGTAGCTGCATGCTACAAGACTATATCGCAATAAATTGCGAAGTCTTGAATGCCATTCGCTACATAAAAACCGGTGCAGGTAACACCAAATCACTACCCCAGTAAGCCGAAAGGCGCGCTCAGCTACAATGACCAAAACAAACGCAATGACCAACAAAAACTAAAGAGTCACATCAAACTGATCACCGAAAGGGCGCTCACCCACAACCCCACATCAAAATCAGTTTATCCCTTTCCATGAAATATCATAGGTGAATGGAGAAAAATACTAATTTCGCAATTCACTAGTAAGCTAACTAACCACCATCCCCCCTCATCTTCAACTTCCTCTCCCTAGCCGCCATCAAATCCTCTAAAAACATCTTCACCATCGCGGCCACCGGCACCGCCACAAACATCCCGATAATCCCCGCGTAATGTTGCCCAATGACAATCGCAAAAATAATGACCAACGGCTTTAACCCTAACGCATCACCGGTAATTTTTGGCCCAATAAAATTCGCATCCACTTGCTGCAAAATCAAAAGCGCAACAAACGTCACAATCGCAAGCGGCACACCACCGGTAAAAATCGTCACAATCGTCGTCACAATCGTTGCAAAGATCGAACCGAAAATGGGAATCATGTTACAAATCCCAAGCAAAATCCCAAACGTCACCGCATACGGCACCCCGATAATCGCAAGAATAATCGTCGCAAGTGTCCCCAAAATACAGGCATCTAAGAACTGCGCACCAACAAATTTATAAAAAATACGATTCGACTTCGCTGCATAACTAGCAACATTATCGTAGGTCGATCTCTTCATAAACAACAGCAACAAACGCTGAACAAACCGTTTGATGTTTTCTTTTGAGATCAAGACATACAGCGCTACAATAATACTGAGAAGAATATTAAAAATACTCGACGTAATGTTAACAATGTGACCAGCAAACTCCACCGCACCCGTTCCAATCCCTGTCACTAAATCTGCTGAAATCAAATCCAGCAAATTCCCACTAAAGTCCGGCATTAAACCATACAAAAAATCATCCGAGCTCAGCTCTTGCACCCACGCAATAAACTGATCGTAATAACCAGCTAAATTCCGTGCAAAGTCTCCGATGTTTGCCACGACAATCGGAACGGCAATGTTAATCGCCAACGCTACAATAAAAATCAAAATCACAAACACACTAAACACCGACAGGACAGAAGCATTTTTCTTAACCCACGCGCTTTGATTTCGTTCATAAAGCCGCGCAATACCTGACGCAGGCTTATTTAGCAAATAAGCAATGGCCGTTCCCGCAATAAAGGGGGTAATCACACCAATGAAGCGACCAATTTGTCCAAAAATATTTTCGATATTCACAATAAACAAATAAAGCAATACGAGCTCAACAGCGATAAAACCCACCTGTTTGTACAATGAGCGATCCTTTAGCTTATCCAACATTGGTCAACACCTCTTCCCGGTAATATATTTTTTTCATTTCTGCAAGTATCTTTTTATAATCCACCATAAAGGTTTCAAACGTTTCACGCATTAAGCCGCTCATTTTTAATTGCATCATGATTTCTTGCATGTAGCCATCAAAGGTAAAGCGAATGATCCGCATTAGGATGGTTGCATCAACATCTTCTCTAAATAAATCGTAGTTCAGACCTGCGTACAACTTTTCCATCGCTTGTGATAACAAGAGGCTGATGGCCTCGCTAACATCTGTGGGAATGCGCGATTGGTCTGCCGCGTAAATTCTGGCGAAAAAGTCAATCATGTACGGGGCATCTTGATAGATTTTGATGTCGTTTTCAGCTAGTATACGGCACCGTTCGATAAAGTCATCCGTTTCGAAGTCGTCGATCGCGTATTGTTTGAAAAAATCAAGGACGTAAGCTAGTAGCGCGTGATACATGTTTTCTTTGCAACCAAAGTAATTGAATAACGTTCCTTTGCTAATGCCTGCTTTTTCAATGATGCGATTGGTTGAGGCTTCGTCGTAGCTGTGATCCGTAAATTCCTGGCAAATCGCTTGTAATATTTTCTCTTGTTTTTCTGGGGGTAACTTTAAAAACTTTTCCGTCATGGCTGTCTTTCCTCCTAACCTTCATCATGACCATAGTGGTCATTTTCTTTATATTAGCACACTTGACCACCCGGGTCAACCCTTTTTTTGTAATTTGTTGATTTTTTTGACCACCTGGGTCATTTCAATGCATTAAAAAAAAGACTTCCGTAGAAATCTTTAAGACACTTCTTTAATAACATCAATCGCTAAGTTTAAATCTTGCGCCACTTCTTCGATTGATATCCCTCTAGCTAAGAGTTTCCGAGCAATGCCGAGCTTCTCTGAAGTCATCGCTATTTCTGCATTTCCCCGCTCTTCTTCACGCGCCACCTCAACCTCCTCAATCTCACGCCCCTGATACCCCTCAAACAAATCGGTTACGTTAATCGTCAGGTGACCTAAAACAGTCGGCTTGATCACATCGCCTTTCACATACACCGTTTGTTCATACCACCCACGAGTCAATACATTCACCATCACCTCTTCCTTGTACTGGTCAATCAGCCAATACTCTTTCACCCCAACCGATAAATATTTATTGTACTTAACCACTTTATCTTTGCCAGCCGTTGATCTAGATAACACTTCAATAATTAAGTCAGGAGCGCCATTCAATCCTTGCTCATCTAGTTTCTCCTTGTCGCAGATAAGCACCAAATCTGGTAGAACCACTGAATCTTTTCCGATCTCCAAATCAATCCTTACGCCAAATGGTGCAAAATACACGTCGCAAGAACGACCGTGAAGATAATTTCCAAACCGCACCGCTAATCGATGCAACAACAGCTGATGTTTCGTACTTGGTGCAGGAATATGATAAATGACACCATCAATCAATTCGAGCCATTCGTTATCTGGCCATTCCATCTTGAGGTAATCCTCATAAGTATAGACCCGATCCACCTCATAAGCTGCCCGAGCTTCACTAATAATCTGAGCTTCTAACTCTACATCATAGGTGATGTCTTTACCCCGAGCTTTTTCCTTTTCTTTTTCTAAATCCTTCTCATCCATTCAAACTCACACCTTTGCACCAAAATTTATACCATACAACAATTATACAGGACCGTTTCCCTTTTTTTCACCAAAACCTCTTTAACACAAAAAGTTTCGTGAAATGACAGGCACTGACATGAAATAACAGCGAATACCAGCGTCTCCTATACGCCGTAACAACACAATTTTCACTAAGCTATTTTTTTCATAAGAAAAGCCCTGTTCTCCTGTGCTGTTTTTGATTTCTCGACGATGATTTTTCCATCTTCAACCGTTAAATCAATCATCTCTTGATCATCGATCCCTGCCCGCCTCAAAATCATCTGCGGGATCCTAACCTCTTGAAAATTGCCACTCGTTACAAAAGTCGTCAACATCATCACCACTCCATTCACTTTAGATGTTGTTATCATATCATATTTTTGTAGAAAATAAAAGCCATAAATTCAAAAAAAAGACTTCCGTAGAAATCTTTTTTCTTTCCTTCTTAATTTCCAGCAATCTCGTTTACTCTGCAGCACGTTCAAGAATTGGCAATTCCAATTCAAAGATACGCTGGAAATCATCGTTATAAGCCACGATCGTCACCGAATCCGCATCGTTTGCAAGCACAAACGTACTAATGGTATATACCCGATCTCCTGCTACACGCGAAGAGGCTAAACGACCAAAATCTTCCTCATCAAGGAGGCTCATCGAAATACCACCAGTACTTCCCTCAAGCACCACGCCATCCTGAATCACAAGTAAATCATCCAACCCACGCAACAAATGATCCTCAAGCGCCTCGTAATCAAAATGAATAATCACCGCCGGATGATCATAAAAATTCGTAAACGCCTCTGCACGATCAAAGTGCAAAATAAAGGCACCTCTTAAATCCTCATAAACATAACCTATATTAACCTCTACACCATCGTGATCGACCGCTTCGAAAGCACTGGCATCTAAATTTAAAAACACACCACTTTGATCCCCGATTGTCGTTTCACCCAACGTGCGAATCGAACCGTTGACGCGACCTGTCACCTGAACAACATCACCTGGCGATGGCACATCGTCAAGGCCTTCAACATTGATCAAAAACGGGCGGTTAGGACTTCGAGCAATAATAGCCGAAACGTAATCCGCATTCGTACCATCGTCAAAGTGCAAATCCATCGAATGCGACGTAATCTGCACCGTGAACGTGATACGTTGCCCTTCATAATCCATTGCTGCGCCACGGCCTTGAGGGCTTCTAATCGCTAATTCAAACGTGTCATACGAGAACTGATACCCTAAAAAACGATCAGCTAAGAAATATCCCCCGACTAATAAAACGACGAGCACAACTAAGCCCACAATTTGTTTCAACTTCATTATTATTCCTCCAAAAATAACTATTGTCTGATGTAAAAAAAAATTGAAATCGCAAAATCCTTTTACGATCTCGATTTCATTCTATCACACTCGACACCACTTCGTCAACGAAATAGCTGTCAGTCAAAATCGTCATCTACTTCAGACTAATCCCCCATACCCCTGCTGACGCAATGCTTCGTAAATCAAAATCGCGGCTGTGTTCGATAAGTTAAGCGACCTGACCTTGTCTGACATGGGAATGGTCAAAATCTTATCGGTGTGCTCAGTAAGCAAGTCTTTTGGTAAACCGCTGGATTCCTTTCCGAACAAAAAAAAGATATCCGCATCGGCATCAGAAAAATCAATGTCTGTGTGGAGGTGATGCCCACCCGTCTCAATCAAGTAAAAACACGCTTCCGGGTACTTCGCAAATAGCTCATCCAAACTATCGTAATGGTGCACCACCGCATGCTCCCAATAGTCCATTCCTGCACGGCGAGCCGTCTTAATATCGATGTCAAAGCCCAACGGGTGAATCAAATGTAAATCAACGTTGGTCGCCACGCAAGTCCGCGCAATGTTGCCGGTGTTCGGTGGTATTTCTGGTTGATATAGCGCCACGTGTACTGGCATTTAAATCGCTCCTTTTAGCTCAGCAATTGTCTTTTCTAACAACGCGAGGGTTTTGTAAATGTTAGCCGTATGGTAGTTCTTTATGGTTGTGTCAGAGTCTTTATAATGCTGAAAATGAAAGCATAGATAATGACATGCCTCGACCATGTTGCGGAGATTTTCGTTTGATACGTCGTGATTGTCGTACTTTTCATCCGCTTGGTAATTCGTGTGAATTAATGCCAAGGTGTTCAATTCTTTTTTAAGTGCAGGTAGCTTCTTGTGGTCGGTTAGAACTTCTTTGGCGAGCTTGTAAATGGTAGCCAGTTCCAGCTGCAACGCTTTTAGGTGATTTGGTGGCGCAATGAACCGATTAACAAGGAAACCGATCACAACACCAAATGCTGTGTCGAGTGTGCGAAAGAAGGCATAATGAAATAAACCACCTTCGCGATCGGGATTAAACATAATGAGTAAGCAAAGCGTCACGGTAATAAGAATGGAATGCTTGATATTAAACAACCCGCAAATGATAATCACCAAGGCAATGGCTAATCCGATTGATAAGGGCGAGTTTAGCTCAAAATAAGCAAAAATAAAACCGATAAACGCACCAATGGCCGTTCCAATCACGCGCCCAAATCCCATTTTAAATGAGCTAGCAACCGTGGCTTGCATGCTAAAAACCGTCCCCATCAGCGCGTAGAACGGATTACCGATGATCGGTGTTAGTGCCGCCATTGCTGTTAAAGTGGCTGCGATCCACGTTTTGAAGGTTCTCATCCCGATGGAGATGGGGCTATAATCTTTGATTTTATTAATGGTTTGTTGAATATTCATATTAATGATTTCCTTTTATAAAATAATCACATCTATTATACGCCGAAATTAAAAGATTTACAAGAGCTACTGCATACACAGCCGTTTCATAAACTAGAGGTTGCAAAAGCGCGTGAAAACCTTTATAATAGTAAAGTTAACCATAAATGTGAGACAGAGGAGAATCATAATGAGCAAAACCAAAAAAGCTAAACGTCCACCAAATCCCGATCAAATTAAAAAACTAGAACTAAAACAAGAACAGCAGCGAAGAAGTTTTCGTTATACGCGCTTTTTACCGCTCAGGTATGCCCTAGCCATTTTTTGCTTTTCTAATTTATATTGGGCAACGAATAGCCTTGGAGGCGGCTTCGCTTGGCTCATACCGGGTGCTCTATTTTTATTAGGATCGTTCGTCGTCCTTGAGCAAATCAAATTGCTAGGTCTACCAACGTTAGACATCACAGATGAATTAAAACATACCACCTTATTTTTCAAAGTTCAGCTGATAGCCAATTTCTTTTTCATCGCGATCATCCTATCAGGCTTTGGTTATGATGCGTTCTACCCATTTTTAACTAATTATTTAACCACCAGATTAGTCCTCGCTGGTATTGTCAGCGTTGGTTCCCTACTAGCGGCCTTCTGCCTGCGACGTATCGCTAAAATCAAAACGAACACCGATAAGCATTATCACAATATCATTGCCATGGAAGAAGCTGTTGGTAAGAATAAGAGAAGATAAAAGAGCCATCAAAACGAAGAAACCTTCGGTGATTCACGTAAAAATCGTGATCTCTACCGAAGGTTTTTTGTTTTAGCTACCCGTTAATGCTTTCCCACTTCTCAGGTTCGTCGCTATATTGCTCCTACGTCGCAAAGCTCCTGTCTCGAAAGAGGAACCAATCATTCACTACCGTTCATGAGGTTCCACTTTTTCATCTTATCCTGCTTCTTACGCGCGTTCGTATCTAAAATCTTTTTGCGCAGACGAATGGATCCTGGTGTGATTTCCACCAGCTCATCCTCAGCGATGTATTCCAACGCGTATTCCAATGTAATCTGGCGTGGGCGCTTCAACACAACCGTGTTATCCTTACCAGCTGAACGGTGATTCGTTAATTGCTTTGCCTTCGAGACATTCACGGCTAAATCTTGCTCTTTGTTGTTCTCACCGATAATCATACCTTCGTACACCGCTGCGCCCGGTTCGATAAACATGACGCCACGGTCGTCAAGGGCAGTTAAACTGTAGTTGGTCGCTTTCCCATTTTCCATCGACACCAAGGCGCCGTTCTTACGTTCACCCACAGAACCAGTCTCCATCGGGCGGTAATCCAAGAACGTATGATTTAAAATCCCGTATCCCTTAGTCAACGTTAAAAATTCCGTCATAAACCCGATCAAAGCACGAGATGGCGCAGTATAAAGTAAACGCACTTGATTCGATTCGTTGTGAATCATGTTTTGCATTTGTCCCTTGCGATGCCCCAATGCTTCAATGACAGCTCCGCTCGATTCCTCAGGCACTTCAATCTGCACATCCTCATATGGCTCGCACAAAACACCGTTGATCTCACGAATAATGACCTCCGGCTTCGACACCTCAAGCTCAAACCCTTCACGGCGCATGTTCTCCAGTAAAATCCCAAGATGCAACTCACCGCGCCCCGATACGACCCATTCTTCCTTGGTCCCCACACGCTCGACCAGCAAAGAAACGTCTCGCTGCGTCTCACGGCTCAAACGTTCATCAATCTTCGATGCCGTTACTAACTTCCCTTCCTGCCCCACAAACGGCGACGAATTCGTTGAGAACGTCATTTTCAACGTTGGCTCATCCACACGAAGCGGCTCAAGCGGATCTTCCTTGCCCACTTCACAAATCGTCTCGCCAACGTTAATGTTCGCCAGTCCTGAAACCGCCACAATGTCGCCCGCAACCGCCTCCTCGACTTCAATGCGGTTCAAACCTAAAAAGCCAAATAACTTTGTAATTCTAAACTGCTTTACCGATCCGTCCAAACGGCAAATCGACACCATCTCATTCACTTTGATCGTCCCGCGTGCCACTCGCCCGATGCCGATACGACCAACGTAGTCGTTATAGTCCAAAAGGGCTGGCTGAAATTGCAACGCAGCTTCCGCATCCATGACCGGCGAAGGAATTTCGCTCAAAATCGTTTCAAAAACAGCGGACATGTTGTCTTCTTGATCTTCGATTCTATCACTCATGCTTGCGGTCTGATTAAGCGCCGACGCATAAACCACTGGGAAATCCAACTGGTCTTCCTCTGCGCCCAAATCGATAAATAACTCGAGAACTTCATCCACAACCTCTTCTGGGCGAGCGGCAGGACGATCAATTTTGTTAACCACCACAATCGGGGTTAACTTTTGTTCCAGGGCTTTCTTCAGTACAAAGCGTGTCTGCGGCATCGTGCCTTCGTAAGCGTCTACGACAAGTAGAACCCCATCCACCATGTTCATGATGCGCTCCACTTCACCAGAAAAATCCGCGTGACCTGGCGTATCTAAAATGTTGATCCGATGGTCCTTATAGTCAATCGCGGTGTTTTTCGCTAAAATCGTAATCCCACGTTCGCGCTCAATGTCATTAGAGTCCATCATGCGTTTTTCCGTTTCTTCGTTTTCACGGAAAAGACCTGACTGTGTGAGTAGTGCATCGACCAATGTTGTTTTCCCGTGGTCAACGTGAGCGATAATTGCTATGTTTTTGATTTTCATATTTATTCCTCTTTACCTATTATGTCTGTTATTAAACTGTTTCGCAACTTTTGAATTATACAGAATTTTGAAAAAATTTTCAACATGTAAACGCAGGGCTAGACGAAAAAAAAGAACAACCTCTACTTTGAGGTCATTCTTTCATCAAAAATCACGATCTAATGTTAGAAATCTAACAACTCTGTGATACGAAGCATTTCTTCCGTAAATTCTAACATGTCTTCAAGCGCTAACGCATTAATCACGTCTTCAGATCTTTCAAGCCAATCTATGTATTCTTCAAAGATTGACATGTTTAATGGATTGGCATTTAGTCGCATCACGATGTCTTCGTATTCAGCTAAAAATGCTCGCCAATCATCTGCATCAGCAGATGAAGCATTCGAAGAAACATCGTTGTCGTCATCGTCGTCATCTGCATCATCGTTTGCGTCTAAATCAAGGTCATCGTTGCGGAGGTAAGTAAACTCAATCATCGTTTCTAAATCAACTAACGTTAGCGTATCACCATCTAAAAGGATGCCGTGACGCTCAACCCAAAATCCAGAATCTAAGTACAGAATGTTATCATCGTTAATCTCCCATTCCCAGTCCCAAAGGTCGTCAACAAATCCTGATTGCCCCGTTCCATCTTCGTTGAAGATATAAACGTAACCGCCAAGGTCCCATTCCCACGTCCCAATCAAATCAGCTTCCGCAACTGGTGGACCGTCAAACGTCCCAATCTCATCTAACCAATCTGGGAATGTAATGGTAACATCACGAACTTCCATCGTTGCTGACATCATCAGCTCACCAATTTCATCGCCATCTGCAATGCTGATTTCCATGACCATTTCAGCTGAGATTAATAAATAATCCGCATCGATGTACATCACCATGATCAGACTCCATTCGCTGTCACCGTCTTCGTCATCAAATAAATGGCTCACTTCATCAAGACCCGGGAAATCAGCATCTTCCAAATACGCTGACACACCCTCAAAGTTATAAACGAATTCTAAACGATAACCGTTATCTGTTTCCTCAGCTGATGATTCAGCGACCCAATCTTCATTCACTGTAAAGAAATCGCCATCGTCAATCAACTCATCCATCATATCAAACGAATTCATGCCCCCAACGTCTTCACGGTCATAAAACACGTGACCGTTGTCGTAGTCGCGCATATAAATATAGCCGTCTCTTAAGTACATTTGCATGTTGAATTCGTCGTTAAAAGAGGCATCCACCATACTGATTTCAATGCCCATACGTTCTTCGTCTTCGACCTCAAAGCGCATGAACATGTTAATATCTTCAAACACGTCACCGTCTTCTTGTGCAAACACCTCCATTTCAATCTCCATAAAGATTGAACTAATATCTGCATCTGCTTGCGCCTCGTTAGAAAGCTCTAACAATTCAAAGGCATCTAACCCACCACCACAAGCGGTCAATGCTACCACCGTCGCGAATGATGCCATCATCATAATTAATTTTTTCATATCAAAAAAACTCCTTTAGAGTTGAGTCGTTAACTCTTATTATGTGTTATTAACCCTATTATTATATTACAAAGCTACGATATTGTACCATAGTAGACGAAAGTTTGCAAATTCGCTCTTAAAATGTTGTCGAAATGTAATTGCTACCACTATTAAATGGACACAAATTATGATATAATAGCACGTAGTAAAAATAATAATTAGGCACAATGAGGGATTTCTATGTTGTTAAAATACCAAGAAATCGCCGAAAGCATTGAAAATCACATTCGTGACAATGCATTGAAACAAGGCGACAAATTACCGAGCTTAGAACAGCTTGTAACAGAATACAAAGTAAGTAAAAGTACCATTCGAAAAGCACTTGAGCTACTTGAATCCAAAGGCGCTGTTTATCAGCTGCGTGGAAGCGGCATTTTTGTGCGCTCGCTAAAACGTCCTGGTTACATTGATTTAGGGTTTAGCCGCGGATTCAAAAAAGATTTAGGTGAATTTGAAATGACCACGGAAGTGCTAGCGGTTGAAGTAAGAGCTGCTTCGGCTGAGGTCGCAGCAAATCTAAACATCGAAACAGGAGATGCTATCTATTACATTAAGCGGTTGCGCTTCATCTATGGAAAGCCACTTTGCATCGAAGAATCACATTATGATAAATCGGTTGTTCCTTACATGAACAAAGAGATTGTCAAAGACTCGATCTTTTACTACCTACGTAATGGCTTAAAATTAAGCCTAGGTTTCTCTGACACCTATTTTAACATTGGAAAGATCAACGAAGCGGAGTCAAAATTACTTAAACTTGAAGTTGGCGAGCCTGCTTTACGCCTTGAAAACATCTTCTTCTTAGCAACAGGGCAAGCCTTTAACTATTCGAAAACGACTTACAATTATGAAGAATCACAATTTTTCATTCAAGCCACAAGCACCGATTAATACTAAAATACCGAGGTTTTCCCATGCTGAAATATCAAAAAATCGCTAAACACATCGAAGAATACATTGAACAGAATAGTTTAAAACAAGGTGATAAACTGCCTCGCTTAGAAGAGTTTGTTGCTTATTTTGATGCGGGTAAAAGTACGATTCGCAGGTCTTTGTCTTTGCTTGAAAACAAAGGCATTCTTTATCAGCAACACGGTAGCGGCATCTTCGTCCGAACGCCTAAAGAAAGAGGCTATATCGACCTCAGTTTTAATCGTGGTTTCGCCTATGAATTTTCTGATTATGAATTGTCAAACAAGCTATTAGCTATTGAAATTAGAGAAGCCACAGACGAGGTTGCTAAAAATTTGAACATCACCACTGCGGATAAAGTTCATTATGTGAAAAGGTTGATTTTTGTTGATAAGCAACCACTTTGCATTGAAGAGTCGCACTATCTCGTTTCTGTTATTCCATATTTAGATGCTGGGATTGCTTCGGCCTCTATCTTTGCGCACCTGCAACAAAATCTCAATTTGAAATTTGGTTTTTCTGATGCCTTTTTAGTTGTTGATAAATTAAACAAAGAAGAGGCTAAGTTGCTAGAGTTGAAAACAGGAGACCCGCGACCGTGTTTGATCAACACATTTTACTTAAGCGATCGCACACCTTTTAACTATTCCAACACGGTTTTTCATTATCAACAATCAAAGTTTTTCGTTCCAGTTGTCAAAAATCTATAAGTTGTGAGAACCACAATGGAAGCGAATATTTAAATGATAGCGTTGCATACATTAATACTAATACACATTTATAGGAGCGTGATTTAACTGTGAACGCCGTTAAACATTTTTTCCAAAAAATCAAAAGTGGCAATCTAGCCTTTGATGATCTATCTCTTTTCCTTATTTCTATCGCACTAGCCTTTTCAATCATCACCACCCTTTTTGGTTTTATTCGCTGGATTTTCCTCGCATGGGTGCTATTAATTCTTGCCTACTGGCGCTCTTACTCAAAAAATCGACTCCAGCGGTTCAAAGAGAACCAACGTTTTATTAAACATTATTACCCGATAAGCTCAGGCTTTCAAAACTTTGCTAGACGCTTCATGCCAAAAGAACATCACCTTTACTTTAAATGTCGTTCTTGCACACAACTACTTCGCATACCAAAAAAGACAGATCACATCAAAGTAACCTGTCCCAAGTGCAATTATTCTTTTATTAAGAAAACAATCAACGGATATTTGCGAAAGCGTGAAAATGTTACGCAATGAGTTCTATCGAACGGGATAACCTAAAGTGCCAAATGCTTCAAGCAATTTTTTAGGCGACCCTACCGATTCATTATAACTAAGCGATACAATTTTCAAATCCATTTCAACTGTCACTTTTTCAACCCCTGGGCGACTCAGAAAATAATCCTCTATCTTCGTCGCATCCTCAGATGAATTCAAATTTTCAACGCTTAATACAAATGTCTTAGTCACAAAAAAACACCTCTAAATTCTAAATATAATTTAAGCAGCAAATAAGCAACAATTCCTACTACTACTATAATACCACAAAATTACAAAACTTACTACTATTATCATAACATAAAATGGTAATAAGAAAAAGCTAAAAGGAAGTATTTTTATGAATCACAACGTTTTCATGGAACTTGCACTAAACGAGGCCAAGATCGCCTATGAAAAAAACGAGGTGCCAATCGGGGCCGTCATCGTTCAAAACGGTGAAGTGATTGCACAAGCCCATAATTTAAGAGAAGGCTTGCAACTTACTGCTTCCCACGCCGAGATGCTCGCGATTAACAAAGCCAATGAAAAAACAGGTTACTGGCGCTTAGACGGTGCCACGCTTTATACGACCGTTGAGCCGTGCATGATGTGTGCAGGGACGATTGTGCAGGCTCGGATTAAGACGGTTGTGTATGGCACAAAAGATGAAAAGGCCGGATGCAGCGGTACCATCTTCAACCTGTTACAAGAAGAGCGATTTAACCACCAATGCGAAGTGATTGGTGGCATCATGGAAGCAGAATGCAAAGAAATACTGAGCCGATTTTTTAAAAATCTGCGCAAAAATAAAATGGACAAAGCTTAAACTTTGAACAACTCCCTGTCTACTTGACAGGGAGTTGTTCACTTCGCTCGTCCATTTTTTTTTATTTTGTTTCATTTCGCTTTAAGCCCCAGCTCTCACGTTCTTCATTCGCTGAACGAGCTTCAAGTCATCAATTAATGCTTGCAATTCATCTTCCGTTGAATCCACGTCTTTAATACGCGCTGACGTCACTGCTTTTAGTTCATAACGAACCATTTTCGCCATCATTTTTTCAACCTTACCCACAGCTGGAATGTTCGCAACCGGTACTTTATCTGCTAAATCTTCGATCTTAGACATCTCATCCGCAATCACATACTTAATGAGCTGCAAATCTCGCGCACGTTTTGCTTTTAACATCTGCAACACATAGAACACAGCCACCGAAATGATTTTAGAAGATTCAATCAAGATTCCCATCACGTTCCAACGCTCAATGCCCGTGCCAGATAAAATGTTGATAGGTGTTTGCGTCAATAAAACCACTGCGGCATAAAACACAACCGAAATACGCACATAATGATCACCTGGTAAGTACTGCCCAACAACAAATAATAAAGCTGTGATCAATCCTAAAATGTGTAACCAACGTACTTGCTCAGGCGCTTGCAGGACCGTAATGGTACCAGCAACAATTCCGATCACCATCATCACTAACAAGAAAATACGACCTGCTTTTTGGCTTTCCGGTGTGCCTTTTTTAAAAATACCAAAGAACACAAGGTTACGAACGGTACTATAGGTACCCGCTAAAACTAACGATAGCTGCGTACTCATTGAAGTCGCCATTCCCATTGAAACAAACATCAACGTCCAAAACAAGCTACCGATCCCTGTCATTAAAAAATACTTTGTCTTCTCGTGCTTCTGACTAATCTGATAACACGCAAACTCAAACCCCATCGCAAAAATACCAAATACTTGCGCAGCAATAAACCAAATACTAATATTCATATCCATCACATCCACTTTCAAATTCAATCCTAACTCATCCTATTCAGAGGATGAGTTTATTATACACGAAATATTTTGAAAGTCAAACATTTTGCACATTCGAAAGGTTTGAAAACGTAAAACATTTTGAATATCAAACAATTAAAACGTTATCAGCGAGTCTAAATCACATTCAACATCGCTATTAAAATCAAAATCAGGCCACTCAAAATACTAAAATCCAAAGAGACACGCCTTGAAAGTGTACGACCTAAATAACTACCAACCGCGACACACGCCACCCCGACCACAAACGACATAACTAGTAACAACCCGATATTCAACGTCATTAACCCGATCGATAAACCAACCGACAAACCATCAAATCCCAACGCAAAAGCAAGCGGAATTGCCTCTTTCGTACTCAAATCCTTCGAATCATCCGAATCTGCCAGCTCATACTGCGCATACACCTGCAAAACAAACCCCAAATTAAACATCGAAAAACGAAAATCACGCCGCCCCTCATAACGCTTAATCATCCTTTTAATCGCACCTTCAAAGATTTTTGACAACCCTAAAATAAATAAAATAATAAATGACAAAGCCTCCACAAAAACAGGGGGTAAAAACCCCTCTAAAATGTGCGCACCCATGATTCCCAAGATCAATAAAAACAACGTAATGACATTGATAACCAAGGATGACTTCAGCGGGATGCGAATCTTATTCACTCCGTATGAAAAACTACACACTAGAGCATCTACCCCTAGCGCAAAAACTAATAAAAAAGTCTGTAAAAACAAAAATAAAATGCCCATATCTGATCACCTAGTACTAGATTATGCAGAGGGACATTTTATTGTCTAGGCAGCTGTCTTGAAATAAAGTTTAAATGTGGTTCCTACACCCAGTTCTGATTCGACGGTCATGCTCACGCCGTGCTCTTTTGCAATATGGACGACATTGGCTAAGCCAAGCCCCATGCCTGAACGTTCAGATGTGGTACCTTTGGTTGTAAAAAAGGGTTTGAAAATTTCTGTTAGTTTATCCGGGGCAATGCCACACCCTGTATCACGCACCGTTAACACCGAACATTCACCGCTGACGTTTTGGTTTAAAACGTCTCCGGCTACTTCTTCAACGTGATCGCGAACCAGTGTTACTTCAATCGTTCCTTGGTCACCAATAGCATCACGCGCATTGGCGCAGAGGTTTAAAATGCTATTGCTAATCAAAGATTGGCAACCTGAAATAAAATGAGCAGATTCATCCACATACGTTTTAATGGCAATACCTTTTCCGGAAACACGCTCAAAAAAGGCGGTCACGTCTTCCATGAGCACGGCTAAATCAAACGCCGTGTATTTGGAGTGACTCGTTCCCATTTTTAACATGAGCTCCGTCATCTCGTTGGCATAACCAAGTTGACGATTAATGCTCGTCAAATATTTATCAATGGGTAGTTGTCCGTTTAGTGATTCAATCAAGCTCATATTCGTTCCGATACATGCTAGCTGATTTTTGAGGTCGTGAACAATGCCAATTGTCAATTCACCGATCACCATCATTTGCTGCATGTGTTGCCATTTGTCTGCATTTACATTTATTTGCATTAAAAAACCCCCTCATACCATTTCAAAAGTTTTCACATATAATAATAGGACACAACACCTCCCCAGGAGCTGATTCCCATGAAAAACAAAAGGTCTAAATGTTCTATTTACTATAATTCTACCAAAAAAAAACAAAGAAAGCAAGAGAAAAATCAGCATTCACCGTATAAAACTAGGCAAAAAAGCGAACGAAATGCGAGTTCGATTGTTTTTCCCTTCTTAATGGACGATCAAAGCGGCGTAGGTAGCCATGATAGTACTACGTCTGGCAGCACGTCGACACACGGTAAGACGTCACGCTCGGACTATACCTACGAAAAAGGCCAGCCGACTGAAACGTATTGCTACGAATTCACAAACTCAAAATTCATCTATTTTCTTGGAAACTTAACACCGAAACAATACCTCGTTTTCATTACCCTCGTCGCCCTTATTATTACCGAAGAACTCAATCAAACCGAAGCCAAAATCATTTTCGCTTTTCTTTCAAACGTCACGGATACCATCCAAACCTTGGTTGAACAAGAGATCATCTTAAATAATTATCGACTCAACAAAAATTCACGCGAACTAGGTAACGCCCTCCACCACGACTTCGACAACATCTATGCAGAGTTGGATAGAATAAAAAAGCAACTCCCCACGAGTTAGCGAGTGGCTGGAGTTGCTTTCACCCTTATGGGTACTGGTTCAACTATGTGCAAACAAGTTTGCAAGTTTCACTGGCGCGGACAGGAGCTTTGCGAGGCATGAGCAATATAGCGACGAACCTGAAAAGCAACTCCCCACGAGCTAGCGAGTGGCTGGAGTTGCTTCTTATTATTATTGAATTAAATCAAGCACCGTAAATAACGCATCGTCTCTAGGACCAATCACGATATCCGGCGTAACACCAAATTCTTCTAATGAGCGCCCCTCACCATCAATGAGATAACCAATGTCAATTCTAAATAACACACCAGTATGTGGCAAAGAAACGTGCATCGCCATTGCCGGGGTCACACCTGCAGTTGGCTCGCCTACCACCGTCGCCCACCCTGAATCAATCGCAATCATAGCCGCTAGCTCAGAAGCTGATGCTGACCAGTCGTCAACCAAAATCCAAATCTCACCGTCAAACGGCACACGATCTTCATGCGGTTCAATTTCTAATTCCCATTGCACCACGTACTCCAAAATAGCTAAATCAGCACGATTAAAATAAGGCAAATCGTTGTTGCTTACAAATTCATAAGCAGGCAAAATACCGTACTCATTGGCAACACCGCGAGCTGAACCTGACAAACTATACTCCGCCAAGCGCATCGCCTCATCACCACTCGTAATAAACTCATTAAAACTTGCTGTAAGCGGCTCTTCAATCAACATCGAAGCGACGTAATCAGCAAAGTAATGCCCCCAACCTCCGCCATTGCCGCGCAAATCAATAATCAAATGATCAAAATCTTGCACTTCCTCAAAGAACGGGATCAACGTTTCACTGTCGTACGATGGGTTGTTCATAAAGCTGTCAATATGGAAATAGGCAATACGGCCTTCTTCAATAATCTCTGTTGTGATATTCCCTTCTTCTCGAAAACCAATGTCATCTAAGCTGCGATATAAATCCAAATCATCAAATTCAATCCCGAAAAACCACAGCGTCGACTCCGATGAAAAGACCTCAACCATATTCTCTAGCCCTCTAATGTCGCTGATTTCTTCGCCATCAAACATAAACTGCCCGTCTATCTCTTCAGTCTGGTGAAGCATGGCTGCGTTCGCTTCAAGCACTTCCCAATAGCTGCGGATGTCTTGTGGCCCAAAATGACCAAGCCCCTCAACATCAATCGCAAACCACATTAAGAACGACGACAAATATTGCGCTGCTAAATAGCGTGGTTCGTCCGCAGAAGCAACCCCACTCGTATCGGTTGGCCAGTCCTCGTCCATGAGCAGAAAGTGAACCGATTCAATCGGCACCATATAATAAATCTCATCACGTAAGAAGACTAGAACCTCTTCGAGGCTTAGCCCGAATCGGCGTTCAAAAATCCCTTGTTGCGGTGCGTTCGTCAACATAATCTCAGCCAAATAATCGAAATCTTCAAGCACAATGTCCCGTGCCTCAGTGGTCAAATAAATGAGTGGTAAGCCACGCGGACCAAACTCAGCGAGATCCTCTTCATCGTATCCATTTTCATTAACTTCATAGCCGTTCTCATCAACGCCCTCATCTGAATCGCTCGGCGTACATGCTCCTAGAACAAAAAGCATTAAAAAAACAGCCAACCAGACTTTTTTAAATTTCTTCATATTAAATTCATTCCTCTCATCCTCATGACTACAGTATACTAAAATTACCACACATAGTCAAAGCATTATACTTGTTTCCAATTTTCACTTTTGGTATAATAATAATTAATGTAATTTTTTGGCATATTATAACTCATACATTCAAAATAGGTGATCACAATGAAAAGCAAAAAAAAGTTACCCATCTGGGCTGTCGTCCTAAGCGCACTCGTTGTCTTATCAAGTCTGCTAACCATCTTCACAGGTGAGCGTGTCTACAAAAAAACCTTCAAAACCACCCCGCATGAAATCAAACGTCGACGCCTTCACGAACGACGCCTCCAACAATTAAGCGCGTACGAGCACCAATCTTTTCTCATTGAGAGTAGCAAAAATAAATACAACATTGAAGTCATGCACATCCAGTCCAAGTTGGTTACAAACAAAGTCATCGTTTTAGTGCATGGCATTAGAAGCAATTTCTACGACCTCCTCCCGACAGCCTTCCGTTACTTAAACGACGGTTACCATATCATCCTTTACAATCAGCGGCAATCGGGCTTAACAGGTGGTAAAACGTCCACCTTCGGCCTTTACGAACGCTTTGATTTAGAAGAAGTGGCGACCGTTGCAAGGCGGATCTATAAAAACGCCCAGATCGGCGTCCATGGCTTTTCGATGGGAGCTGCAACAGCCATTATGCAATCTGAGCTTAACGAAACCTCCAATCTCATAGACTTCTACATGTTAGATGCACCGTTTCATACCATGGCCAGTACGATCGAACTCGCAGCCCGTCGTGGCGCTGAAACACGAATTCCACCGTGGTATCTTAAATTCTCAGGTGATGCTGTTTTACGATTACGGCAACGCGTGGCTTACAAAGACATCGCCCCACTTAGCGTCATTCACCATACCACTCGCCCGGTCTTACTGATTCACGGCGAGCTAGATGACGTCACAAGCCCTGACGGTAGCCGCCAACTATTTGGTGCGATTCACCACAACCAGCGACGCCTTGAAATTTTCCCGGAACAGGGACACTGTACCGCTCATCTAAGCGTTGAGGATGAATACTTTGAACGCGTGCATCGATTTATCGCGGATTATTTATAATTGACGCTGAAAAGCCAATGGAAGGTCGATTTTCGTCATCCATTGGCTTTTTTTGCGTGAATTGGTGCGCAAAAAGTCACGGAAATTCGAAAAACGTCGAATCAATGACTTTTCTCAACCAAATCGATGCACAAAAAGTCACGGAAATTCAAAAATCAGCTTTCCTGTGACTTTTCTCAACCAAATCGATGCGCAAAAAGTCACAGAAATTCGAAAATCAGCTTTCCTGTGACTTTTCTCAACCAAATCAATGCACAAAAAGTCACGGAAATTCGAAAACTGACTTTCCTGTGACTTTTCATGCCTATCTAGGCTTGCTTATTCGCGACTCCTCCTCTGAAACAAAAGGTTTTTAATCTCACTCACATCTGTCGACATGCTACCAAAAGCTTTCGCTTGCTCAGAAATAATCGATTGATTCTCACGAATGGTCGTTTGATACATCTGCTCACGACATTCATTGCGCCGATTGGTCGTATAAAGCAACCAGACAAACAACCCTGCAAAAACACCGTAAGTAAAGGCATTTTCTATTAATAATTCTATCATATTGCTCACCGCCCTCTTATGTCGCTGCACGCCCAATAGCCATCCATCTAACCATCCCCGACGCAGCGACTGGTAGACTATTAACCATCAAAATTTGCGCTAATGCCGTCGCTGGATTGACGGCTATCATGATATCTGCATTTAACAAAGACCCCGATCGCTCTGTCGTTACATGTGGCACACTTGCATATGCTGTTTCAAAATTAGCCACACCAAAAGCAGAGCTATTCGCCCCTGGTGATAGTTGCACTTCCCCCGTCTGGATCAATATATCACCAACACGGAAAGTTCCCGTGTTATTTGCTACCGCACTCGACGTTCCCGTGATTTGCGAAGCGTTATGCGTATGACTCGCTGCGGCTGCTCCGATATCTGCTAATGACCATGCGACGTTAGCTGAACCATTTACACTACGCTGCGTGCTTCCGATGGTAACGTTTCTAGCAGTCCCCCAATTCGCCGTCGTGATATTAGCTGAGCCATTGAAATTAGTACCATTTATCGTTCTTGCCGTTTGTAAAGTTGTTGCCGTTGCTGCATTACCCGTTATGTTGATCCCTGTCGGAATGCGCGCAGCTGCAAAGGTGCCACTGTTGATACTCGCTGCGCGATTTGGGTATAGCCAATCCGTCCAGCCAGAGGCACCATGAAATCTATGCGCAATAGGTTCATTTATACTCCCTATCGAGCGGTAGACGACAACTGCAAATCCTGTTGTGGCATTTGTTCTTCTGATTGTACCCGCTACTGTATTTGAAGGAAAAGGGTTATTCGTTGCTGAAGCATCTCCAATCAGCCTCACCTCTTCCCCTCTAGCTATTTGCCCAATCACAGTGTGTGTACTAGGATTAAAATCCCAGTTCGTAATCATTTGGGTTGGACGATTATGCAAAGGAAATGCACCAGCATGATCACCGCGGACCACTGTCGTCGTGGTCGTCCCTACAGGAATACGCGCGAACGGCAATGTACCAGCATTGATGTGACTAGCATCGTGAGTATGCGCAGTTGGTACAAACGTTGCAGGTCTATCCGTAATCCCATTCCATGACGTCGTTCCTGGTGCACCTTGCAAACCACGCTCACCAGCTGGGCCCGCAATACCTTGTGGGCCAGTTTCACCACGAGAACCCTGTGGACCAGTTGCTCCCGCCAATCCGCGTTCTCCCTGAGGGCCTTGAGCACCAATTGGTCCCCGCTCGCCCTGAGCTCCCGGTAAACCACGTTCACCAGCTGGACCTACCGGCCCGATTTCACCACGGGGACCAACAGCCCCAGAAAAACCCTGAGGGCCTCTTTCACCCGCAACGCCTTGTGGACCGGTCGGACCAGAAAGACCTCTTTCTCCCTGAGAACCTGGTATTCCTTGTGGACCAATCGGGCCTCGTTCTCCTTGAGTTCCTGATGCTCCTCGTTCGCCCTGAGAACCTTGCGCTCCTTCAGGACCAACCGGGCCTCGCTCTCCCTGAGCTCCCGGTAACCCCCGTTCACCAGCTGGACCTCGCTCCCCCTGAGGACCTTGCTCTCCCTGCGGCCCCCGAAGCGCCTCAATATCGTCAAACCTATCTTCTAACTCCGTCACACGCGCCTTAATCGTATCAGACAAATCCTCAAACCGCTGCACATAAAACAGTGACATTTCGTCTAACTCACTATCGAGCCAACTCTCTTCAAACTGGGTGACAATAATCCCACAGTCTAAGGAATAGCCATCTTCGTACACGATATATACGTGCACTAAAACCTGACCGGCGTACTCGTACAAGTGGTTGGGCAAAATCACACTACATTGCCCTGCTAAGGCATCTTCAATCACCACGGACCCATCTTCTGAATCAATGATTTTGGATGCATTCGTCCCCACAAATTCAAACCCCAACATTACCTTCGCAGCCGTCAAATCAACGGGTTCATTCCCGTGAGTGAAATTGATAATCTTCTTCCCAGTTTCCACGTCCATTGAAAAGAAAGTCGTATTCGTCACAATGTTCGATCGCGTAGCCGGGCTAATGTTAATCGTTAGTTCGTGCTCTTTTTTTACTATTTCATTCATATTTCCGCCTCCTATGCTCTTCCAATTGCGATCCAGCTCAGAGTGACAGAACCAAAGCCAGCAGGTCGTGTGAAGACCACATTGGCAACGTTTTCGGTATACCTTAACACAGCTAAATTATCACCTGTTCGATAACTAGCAATCACACGAGGAGCGGTTGAGTACGGTGTGTGATAGGCTTGGGTAAAACTTGCAGCGTTGAACGTCGTGGTTCCCCAATTGATTAATAAGTCTCCAATTCTAGACGAACCTAACGTTTGATTGCCAGCAACCACTGCACCGCCACCTGTTCCCGGTGGCCCTTGCGGACCGACAATGCCTGGAATACCTTGAAGTCCTTGTTCCCCTTGTGGACCTGCTGGACCAACAGCCCCTCGCTCGCCCTGTAAACCCTGAGAGCCCACCTCACCTCTTTCTCCTTGAACACCTTGTGGCCCAACTTCACCTCGAGCACCGACTGCACCCGGAAGGCCTTGTAAACCTACTGGACCTATTTCACCTTGTGGACCTTGCGAACCAGTTTCGCCACGTTCTCCTTGCGGACCCATCGGACCAGCAACACCAGCAGCTCCCGGCAACCCACGTTCACCAGCAAGACCTTGCGGACCCATTTCTCCACGAGCACCAACAGCACCTGGAACTCCCTGCGGCCCAGCTGGCCCCATCTCCCCACGCTCACCTTGCGGACCCATCGGACCAACCTCACCCGGAGGCCCTTGTAACCCTTGAATCGCACCGAGGTCACTCAGCTTCCCTTCTAATTCCGCAACGCGTGCCTTAATCGTATCAGCCAAATCCTCAAATCGCTGCACATAAAACGGCGACATTTCGTCTAACTCACGATCTAACCAACTCTCTTCAAACTCGGTCACAATAACCCCACAGTCCAAAGAGCGCCCGTCTTCATAAGTGATATAGACGTGTACCAACACTTGCCCTTCATAGTCATAAAGATGATTCGGTAACAACACACTACAAACGCCAGCCGTAGCATCCTCAATCACCACAGACCCATCCTCTGAATCAATGATCTTCGAGGCATTAGTCCCCACAAATTCAAACCCTAACACCACCGTCGCATGGGTTAAATCAACTGGACCACTCGCATGGGTAAAGTTAATGATTTTCTTAGCCGTCTTCACATCCATCGTAAAAAAAGTCGTATTCGTGACAATATTACCACGCGTCCCAGCACTGATGTTAATCGTTAATTCGTGTTGCTTATTCACTTGATTCATAAACGCCAACTCCTTCCACATCCTCATTCGAAGCACCTTGAAGTTCACCTAACAACATGTTATTCTCTGCCGTCAAAGCCGCTACCTGTACCTCTAAATTGGCAATCTTAACCGCCAAACCATTAATCATTTCTACTTGTATCCTATTTTCCATTTTTCAATTCCTCCATCTCTTTTCGTAAATCCTGTATCTCACGTTCTTGCTTGGATAACCGGTCGCGTTGATCCTTAACAAGCGGGATTAAAAGTGTCCACAAACGGTCGTATTGCACACCTTCAACGGTTTTACCATCGTCGGCGTAAGACACATACATCCCTAAACCAGCCTCTTCAACGTCTTCGGCAATCAGACCACCAATTCTCGTGATGCGTTCTACTTCTTCTCTTGCCTTTTCATTTACTAATGTCCAATCAACCTGACCAGATTCATCCATATTAGACGTAATCATCGACGCATACGTTTCTGAACTTGCACGATCAAACCAACTCGCTGGCTCAACGTTTAACACGCGTTCCGCGTACTCCAACTCAAAATCCCGGTTAATGTTCAGCTTATAGCGAGCAGAAGAAGCAACCCTTTCAAACGTCCCATACCCCGTCACACGTAAGCTATTACTAGACGCTGTGCCCGTTCGACTATAAACGGCATCTGACCAAACACGCGAACGCCTCGCCGCAGCAACATCCGTCCCACTTTGTCCGATATTAAAACTCCCACTAGCATTGCCTTCATGCACCAAACTCACCGATGTATTCTGGGCATTACCGCCACCAGCACCACCTCTAATCGTCGTTGTCAAACTACCGAGTGAAATGCGATCCACGTTATTTCTTCGAATGTGAAAATTCGAATTCCCAACTGATCCACACCACCCAATCCGGTAATCCGATCGGGTCATATTAGCATTCGGCGTCCCACCTGTCGTAGCGCCACCTACCACTAATGATGACACGTGCAGAGAAGCCGCGTTCGTACCTGCAATATTTGAAGTAACCATCAAGCGTTCATTCGTTGTATCAATGTTTAAATGCCTTGCTATATTGCGTGTCAATTGCGTGAAGCCAGCATTAAACGCTTGACCTTGAATCGTCAAGCGGCGTGCGCGAAGCGGTGCAAATACATGTTGTCGATCAGAACCAAAATCAGTTGTATACGTACATCTAATTTCGCCACCGCCTCGGTCAGCTCCCAATAACGTTGCACCCGGAATTCCTCTTACCCATTTATCCGCCGGCTGTAAGTGAAGATTTCTAAGCGGTTGACGCTCAACAGAAGTATTCGGTGCCACTGTTCGTTGATTCATATTAAAAGCAGAAAGCCGGTTTGCATTAAACTCCAAAAAGCCTACGCGATTGCGTCCGGTCATCGGGGTGCCATCGTCTCTTACATCGCCATATGCCCCCGTATCAGCAGCCGTACCGTCACTTGAATCATCCCCCTCCATGTAAACCCGCGTATGGTGACGACCAATAATCAAACGATCACGTTGTGCATTCGAAACCGATCCACCGGTTCCACGCCTAATCACAAAATCATGATCCCCTACAGTACCAACCGACTGGCCATCAAAACGATAATGATTAATATCAATCTGACCAGCTCGCAGCGCAGCTGCCTCAATGATTTCTGCTGTAATCAAATGAGCATTCAACGTCCCTGAAGTAATGTTATTCGCATTCAAATTAATCACATTAACATTAGCGGCATTCAACGTCCCAGTTTGAATCTTATCAGCCTCAAGACTGGCAATATGAGCACTCTCAATCACCGCATCATCAATCGTTGTCTGCCCCGTAAGGTGAATGCGTCGACCTTGGATCAACACCGATTCAGGCGACACATTAATCTGACTAATCACTTCTCCGTTTCTAACGCGCAAGTTAATATCGTTCGTCAGCTGCGTGATCTCAGAACTAACAGTTCCCTCGAGATTCCCCACCCGCGAATTAATCTGATGATCAAGCTGCGTGATCCTAGTAGCCGTCGCATTGTGGTTGTTCGTCACCGTCGTCTGCAACCCCGAAGCCAAAGCCGTCACCGCAGTCACCTGACCACTTAACTCATCCGTCCTCACCACCAGCGGCTCCGCTTTATCAAAAGCCGCCTGTGCCCGATCAGTCGCCTCGCGTGCATCACTCACCGCAGCATTCGCGCGCCCCAACGCATAATTCGCATTCACGCGCGCCTCGTCAATCCGTCGCAACAAGTCCTCGTCAACCGCCGTCGACATCACAAACTCCCAACCGTGACCGTCCCACATAAACAACTCCGTGTCTTCACCATTTGGCCGATACCACAAATCACCCACTCGGTTAGCCACCAGCTCATCAATACCAAAGAACACCGTATTTCGACCATTGGCAGCGCTTAACGCCGAATTGGCCGACCCACTAACCTCAGTCATTTCTCTTTCAACCCCTCGCAGGCGATCGCTCAGCGTTGCACGCACCTCACCAATCTCAAGCGAATCGTACTGATCAAGCAACACGTCCCAACAAATCCGAACAATCTGCGCACTAGTATCAATGCCCAACTTCTCAAACCTAACCGGCACCGTGTCACATAAATTGAGCCGCTCATACGTTAAACCCGCACCGTTCAACGCCTTTGTTAAATCAACAAAGCGCAACGACATCGACACACGCGGTAACCCAATCGCGTTCTCTGCCATAAAAGCCAGCCCCAACTCTCTTAATTTAGCTGCCGTCGGCACAACATCACGCGCAAACTCACGTGAGAAATCAACCGGCAACACCCGACGATGCGCAAAACGATCCGCATATTCAGAATCCATCACCAACGCGCTACCACTTAACGTCACAATCCGCTCCACATCCCCGTTACGATAAATCGCATAAGGGTAAATCGAAGTGAACGTCTGACTAATGTTTTCCTCTTGCCTCAAATCAGTCAAATTCCGACCGTAACTAATCAACGTATTAGCCACCGAACCACGATTTCGAAGCAACTCAACCCGGTAGTTATCAAACCGATACTCACCGCCCCACACAGCCAAGATCGAACCGGCACCACCACCCAAAGCTTCCCGCGCATTCTGAAAATTTTGAATCCTTAAACGCGCACTTCGAGTCTCAGTCATATCAGAAGCCGTCGTAAACCCATGCTCCCCAACAATCGCACGACGCCACCGATCCAAAGCCGTAGCCGCCGTTTCATTGTCAATCACTACCTCTGGCTCCAACACCAAACTCTGCGCTAAATAAGACACGTGATGCGCTAACACCTCAATCATCCCCTCCGCATTCTTATCCACTCGCTCAATTCGAAACAACTGCCCCTTAAGCGCATGACCAGCATCTGCCTTAATCACATGATCAACCTTCAAATGCTCAGCGTGAATCCCAGTCATGGGATAGCGAAGATTCAGTTGAAATCTCCCGTTTCTTTCCTCTGTAACCAGACAATAAGTCGCATCGTTTAAAATCCCCAGGCCCATATGCCCAAACTCAACCGTCCCAGCCTCGTAAATAATCGGATAACTCATAACAACGCCCCCAATCGCGGTGTAAGCTGAACCTGAACATTCGCTGGAAACGTGATCTGATTATCTCCCGGCCTTAAAACAGGGAACGGACTCCTCATCTGACTAAACAACGTGACCGTGCCATTCAAATTCGTAATCGTTTGTGTGTCACTATCGATGATACAACCACTAGCCAATCCTCTAATCAGCACAGGGCGACCACCCACATGAATCGTCACATCACCTTCACCACTGCCTACCCTCACAATGCGCATCCTTGGCTTCGCATCAATACTAAACGGATTCGCCACATTCGTTCCACTCGTTACCGGACGTTCATTTAAACTGGCACGCAAATACTTAATCGGGTGCATCCTAAAATCAATCGCGGTTGTGCCAAAATGGGATAAAATCCGCTGACTAACAACACCCCCATCAACACGCGCTAAATATTTAAAATCAGGATCGTTGTCCCAACCAAACTCATGCAAATTGCCATCGTCACTCAACCAATTATTAATCCGACTAATCAACGCCTCAATGTCACCCCCATCAACGGGTTCAATCCGACAAGGGATACTGCGAACAACAGAATTAAATCGCCCATTATCCAGCATCAAATCCCCATCGCGCCCCGGCACTTGAACCGCCCTAACGTCTCGACTTGGCGATGCAAACGACACATTCCCTACAACGCGCAAATTCATTTCTTTACTACTTTTTCCTTTATACGTAAACATATTTTTCCTCCTCTTTTTGTTTCTCATTTTTTTCATTTCTTTTTAACTTTCACAGATTGTTTCATATAAACTAGCCATCGAGCGCAGCTCGGTATCTTTTACCACATCCGATAAGAATCCTCTTCGGCTGCACGAGCCATCTTCTCCATCGTACGACGGATATCCTCCTCGCCGTGCCAGTTGATCGTCGCACCATCAAACAAGCCAGCATAGCTATGACTCTGGTTGTTATTATGATTCGTGATCATCGACGAAGCACCAGCACCAGCTAAGCTCAGACTTGGCCCCATGTTGATGATGTCGTTGATACTCGGAAATCTCACTTTAGCTAGTTCGTTGCCTAAGTCATACATACTATCCGTAGCATAACTACCATACTTATCAATCCCCTCAGCCACCCCAGCCGGAATCTGACGCCCAATCTCTTCTTGCATCACCCGCGAAGGCGAGTTAATATTCAACGCCTGACGCATTGCCTGCGTAATCTGATTAGCAATCCGACGAGCCGTGTTCATGACCTGCGCCTCACCGTTGAGTAAACCTTGGTTTAAGCCACGCATGATGTCACGGCCGATGTTGATGTAGTCACGATTAGCAGTGTTGTAGATTCGTTCCATGTCGCGAGCTAATGTTTGAATTGAACGAATTGGTTGAGCTCTTAATGCTTCAAGTCCATTGACTAATCCTTGTATGATATTCTCTCCATAACTACGATAAACTCTTGATGGTGAACTCAATCCGTTTAGCATTCTAAATGCCCGTTGCATAGCTTCAGATACATGCGACATTGAATTAACCGCTTCTCTAACTCTTCCCATTATTCCATTTGCTGTTCCTTCAACAAATTGTCCACCATATAAGTATGAATTGTGTCTTAACATTTCAGCTTGCACTTGTGCTTCTTCATTCAAAGCTCCCA
This sequence comes from Turicibacter sp., assembly GCA_009780245.1. GTDB lineage: Bacteria > Bacillota_I > Bacilli_A > MOL361 > Turicibacteraceae > WRKJ01. The sequence continues at coordinate 31,025 of WRAJ01000005.1, read as the reverse complement.
TAAATTGTCTAGAACTCGTTCTACCAAGTTCTCTAAAATTAGATGCTTCAATATTGTCAGACAAAGAGTTTTCAAGTCCTAATACATAGTTTCTAATAGCAGTACGATGTTCCCCATTAATCTCAAATGCATCTAGCATGGTGTCCGCATTTGCAGCATGTGCCGCATACCATCTATCTTGCTCATTGATAACATTTTGAACGCCATACCGTTGCATCTCAACCAGCATCGGGATTGCACTTGCACTATCAGCACCAATTGCTTGCAAGAACGCTTCACTAACCCCCTGTGATACTAAATCTGAGTATAAATTAGTAAACATTGCTGTTTCCGTAATCATTCTCCTGTTATTCAATTGTGCAGATGCCCACGTCAGATCATTGTTATGTTCAAATGTCCCTGTTAAATCATTCAGGTATCCTGCAGAGAGACTGTGCATGTCTCTAAACCCATCCACTACTGCTTGTTGTGAATCAGTCATCGTATCGAATGTCATCGAATGATGAATAGCCAAAGTATCGTAAATACCCATCATTTCGCCTGCTGTGTTATAGATTCTATCAGTTAAATACTCGCTTTCATTTCCTAATCTTTGTTGTTGAACAATTAGAGCCTGATATTCATCTCTAGCACGATAGAAAGCCGCACTATGTGAATATATGCCTGTTGTTGTGTCTCGGATGGTCTCGTTATTTTCAGCCATAATTTGCCTAAGATCGGTAAGGCGATCGGTGATATCTGGATATTCTTCTGTTATCTCGTTCAATCTGTCTTGATCGTTTTGTAAACTATCAGTTGCAGCAGACAAGTCTGCATAATAACCAGCTAGCGTAAGTGTTCGTTCGCTGTTTTCATCAAGCAATCCAGTTTGCCTGTCATAAGCTAAGTTTAAATCTGGCATCAATTCATTTAATTCTCTTGTTTTTAATATAGCCACCCCACGAGCACCATTAGTTCTATGCTCTGCATTTTGTAGTTCCTGAAGATGTGAAATTAAACTGCGATTCGTAGTTAACTCTCGCTCTATCTCTCCTCTTCTAGTTGCATGTGCAGCACGATTTGCTCCTATAGCATCAGTTAATCGTTCATACTCCTCTCTACAACCGATTGCACTTGAAATTACACTTCTAAATAATCCCGGTAATTGGGTAAGCCCCCAGATAGCACCTGCCCATGGGATTAATTTCATTGCTCCGACTAAGAGCCCCAATGCTCCTTTTTTCTTAACAATTGTACCTGCTGTGTTTTTAAAAGCACCAAGCAAACCTACGACATTACCTTGTGCAGTAGCTAATTCTCCTGAAAGACCTTTAAGTGACTTTTTAGTTAATTCAGTTAAGCTTCCTTTCAAAGCGTCCCCATCAAATGACAAAACTGCAAAGGCACCCGCCAACATCGCGAATGTTCCAAGGGAGTTACTACTTGATAATTCTAAATTTCCAAGTGCATCACCAATATCTCCAAGTGTTTTATTTAAATCAGAAATGATATCATCTAATTGCCTGATTGCACGATCATCGATGTCAAAGTTTATTCTTATTGTTTCATTTTGTATATTCATATTTTCTCTCCTTTTCAAATTTTTGCGCATAATAAAAGATGCGCATGATTTTGTTTTCATAAGCATCTCTCTAAATAATATTTACTTTATTCATCAACTAATGGTTTACCGTCTCGATCAACTAGTACAATCACAGAAGTTCCACTTCTATTTTCAGTGTGTAGGTATAGAACGCCTGTTTTCTTGTCTTTCATGATAAACTGATTTATAACACCAACTCCATCTACAAGACCATTTTCCCAGTAAACCCTCTCGAATCGTGCACCAAGTTTCTTGTTTTTCATTTTTCCACACTCCAATCGAATTGATAATCACATTATATCAAAGAATTAAAGCGTTGCCTAGTTAATTAGTAAAGATACTTATTTATTAATATTTAATTTTCTTAGAACACTTGTTCCACTCGTCTTTTGCCTTCAATGCACATTTTATTTTTCATATCGCATATGATATAATCAATAAATAAATTAAAAGCTTGGACATTGATTACTTACCTGCGAATTGATAAGTCAAAACAATGCGTATTTGCCTGTGAATTTCATGCAGATCATTCCTTTCTTTTAATATTTGTTAACGTAAAGCCTTAGTGTTGCAGCACTTGGGCTTTTCATATTAACATGAGAATTAAGAATTGCTTTCACTGTTCTTAGCTGTCATCTTAATATGAATCGCGTATTTTTTTGCATAACGAAAGATTTTAGTATCCAAAATTGAACATCTCTGTTTTAGGGTTGTCGCACAAAATTTTCTAAACCACATGCGATAAGCATCCTCTTCCGCTGCCCGAGCCATCTTCTCCATCGTACGACGGATATCCTCCTCGCCGTGCCAGTTGATCGTCGCACCATCAAACAAACCGGCATAGCTATGACTCTGGTTGTTATTGTGGTTCGTGATCATCGACGAAGCACCAGCACCAGCTAAGCTCAGACTTGGCCCCATGTTGATGACGTCGTTGATACTCGGAAATTTCACTTTAGCTAGTTCGTTGCCGAGATCGTACATACTATCTGTCGCATAATTACCGTACTTATCAATCCCCTCAGCCACCCCAGCCGGAATCTGACGCCCAATCTCTTCCTGCATCACCCGAGAAGGCGAGTTAATGTTCAACGCCTGACGCATCGCAACCGTGATTTGATTAGCAATCCGACGAGCCGTGCTCATGACTTGAGCTTCACCGTTGAGTAAACCTTGATTTAGGCCGCGCATGATGTCACGACCAACATTTATGTAGTCACGACTAGCTGTATTGTAGATTCGCTTCATATCGCGTGCTGCTCTTTGCAATAGATTGATTGGTTGGCTCTTTAATGCAGTTATTCCTCGCTGAAGACCTTCAACGATCCCTTCACCGTATTCCATAAACACACCTGATGGTGAATTGATTTGTAATATTGTTCTAAAGCACAACCCTAATTCATCTGCAAATCTTTCAAGTTCTGCAATAGCTTCTGGTTGGTTTCTTCTTACCCCTTCCATCAAACCTGCTGGGATTGCGATTCCAAATACTTCAAAATTAGCGGCATTAAAGTCTTGACTTAGCGTAGTTCGACTACGACTACCAAACTGTTCTATCAAATCAATACTTGAGTCAAAGCCTTCTCCTAATTGAAGTGTCATCCCTCGCCTGGCAGTCTCTGCACCGCTTGTCAAATTGTTTGCGATTTGAGTAGCATGACTATAAGTGCCATCTGCCATATTCCCTAAATGTTCCCATGTTCCATCTGCCATCTCTTCATAATTGTTTGTTACATAGTCAGCCATTTCAGCAACGATGTGCATACCATCTTCACCCATTGCACGTAGTTCTGCAGCTACTTCTGCACCATATTTTTCATATAAAACAACTAAATTGTCTTGCCAATTTTCTGTTGCAAGTCGATTCTGATATTGATTCTCAGCAACTTGTTCGAGGCTATATTGGTTTGATTGACCAACCCGCCTAAACATCTCCGTACTCATCTCTTCATACTGTTGCCAATAGCCAATTCCACGGTCAATGACCTCTCTTTGGACATCATTTAACGCTCCTAATGTTAGTCCATGTTGCTGAACATGCATATACATTTCGGTGAATGTGATTTGATACTCTCTTTCAAGATCGGAAATTCCTTCAACAGCATCATCAATAATCATATTGTGTTCTGCCATGCTCACATTTAATTCCGCGATTTCTCCGTCAACTGCACCCACCTCTCTCGCAAGATATAAATATCTTTCAGCAAGTCCATCGTTTTGCCCAAGAATAATTTCATTGTTTTCACGTAATTCTTCTAACTCAACACGGTATTCTGCAACGCCTCTCTGTAAATTATCGTATACCTCTTGTAAACTGGCTAGACTTTCTGTTGAGTAGTATTTATCTTCTTGAAGTCTGATGATCTCTTCCAAGTGTCCCTCCATTGCTGACATATGACTAGATTGAGTTTGGAAGTTTTGAATGCTTCTTAATGCCTCTTCATTATTTCCTGCTAGTGCACTAGTTGTAATACCAAGTGCTGCAGCATACTCTGACAAGCTTACATTAAGTATGCCAGTTGCAATTCGTAATCTGTTTTTGTAGCCCTCATTTAGGTTTTCTCCATTAGATAGATCTGAGATTCGATCAATGGCTGTCTGCATGACTTGATTGCTTGTTCTGATACGCTGAATATTGCTGTCGTGAGCTGTTCGATTTTCATCTAATTCATCTCTTAAGTCACGTAATCTCTCGTTAAATTCATCTGTAGCATCGCTACTTGTATTTAAGTTTCCAACCAGTCTAGCGAATGAGCCAACAAGATTTACAAGGGCAATACCGATACCGATAAATGGTAAAGCTTTTAGTGCTCCACTTAAAATCCCTACTCCAGTTGCAGCAACTTTAGCAGATGCTCCTTTGAAGCTAAATGCTTTAGCAGTTCCATTTGCACTTGCTTCGGCAGCTGCGAGAGGTGCGGCAAGCTCTTCTATTTGCCCAACCAACCTTTCATAATCTTGTCCCAGCATAAACGAAGCATCTCTTAAATATGTCATAGTTTTGCGTTGTGTATTGAATATTGTTTTCGAGGAACTGAAACTACTGCCTAGTGACTGTAGATCATCACCAGCGCTTCTAAAAGACATTCCTAGGCTATTGCTTACATCTACTAAATCCTGTATACTAGTATTTAGATTTCTTATTTCTGAATCATTCATGTTTATGTCAATTCTTATTATTTGATTTTGTTGCATATTTTCATTACAACTCCTTTCGTTTTTATATTTTTAAAATTTATTATTGAGGTGATTTTCATGTTAGAAAATAGATTTTTTGTCATTCGTGACGAATCTTTGTGGGATGAGTTAAAGAAAAAAAGCTTTGGTAATCAACTCATCATTAAGGATAGGATAACAAACATTCTTTATCTTTATCTCCAAAACAGGAATGGTGAACCAGCATTAACACCGATACTTGATATAGATGGAAAACCATTTATTGACAAGTCTTAACAAAGTTCTGGAAGTTTACTAAATCCTGTATACTAGAATTTAGATTTCTTATTTCTGAATCATTCATGTTTATGTCGATTCTTATTGTTTGATTCTGTTGCATTTTTTATTATAACTCCTTTCGTTTTTAAGTTTTTAAAAATTTATTCTGAGGTGATTTTCATGTTAGATAATCGTTTTGAGGTAATTCATGCTGAATCAGTTGCTATGCCACTAGATTTATTTGTAATGGGGCAGTTAAATACTGCAACCTTACGAGATAAAGTAACTGGTGCCCTCTATTTATACACTGAGTCTGGACAAGGCAGAGCAACCATGACACCACTAGTTGATTCAAATGGAAAACAAGCTATTAATACCTCTGTATAATAAACCTATAATCAACTCATTAAAAGCTTGGATATTGATTACTTACCTGTGGGTTAATAAGTCAAAACAATGCGTATTTGCCTGTGAATTTCATGCGGATCATTCCTTTCTTTTGATATTTGTTAACTAAAGCCTTGGTGTTGCAGCACTGGGGCTTTTCATATTAACATGAGAGTTAAGAATTACTTACATAGTTTTTAACTGTCATCTTAAACTCAACTTATAAAAAGGTTGTCTCGCTAAAAAATGAAGGTCGTTTCATTTGATTCTTTAGCGAGACACCCCCTTTCCAACACTACTTTCAAGTTAGCGAAAGCATGTAAAAACTCCTGAGCATTTAATGCTTATTCTTATGCAATTTTCAAAGAACTTTGTTTCTTTTTCAAATTTCTTCACTTTGTGAAAATGAAGGTCACCTTTTGGGCTTAAATCGCTATACTATGGGTAGAGACACAAGCACAAAGGGGTTTTTAAGATGAAAAAGTTATTTGGTTTGCTAGCTGTTTTATTTGTGGGGTTCGTTCTTGTCGCCTGCAACAATAATGGTGATGACTATGAGCCAGTTGATGAACCAGAGATTGTTGAAGAGGTGACTGAGCCTGCTGAAGAAGAGGTTGAAGAGGTGACCGAACCAGCCACAGAGGCTATCGAGGAAGAAGACGTCGATCCTTTAGCTGCTGAGCATGAAATACTGGCAAACTGGATAACCGATACACTCCCGCAATTTGAAGAAATCAACACCGAAAGTGCCCTCTTGTTTACGGCAACGACCGGTGGTTTCATTACTGGTACACGATCGGCTTTGCAGGATGTCAATGCCTCTGTTTACGTCGTCGCACAAATTGAAAACGTGGTGGACTTTGTTGAAGAGGTGCAAGGCTTTGTGGTGCAAAACATCGATAGCGATGACTTAGATTTGGAAGAAGCACGCGATGTGATTATCGAAGGCCTCATTGGCATCAGAGCGTTCTTCCTCGGTGAAGAATAACCGCAAAACCAAGGTGTGATGCCTTGGTTTTCTTTTTGCTAACTGCCCTTATTCCACCGAAGTTCCCGGCAAGGCTACACGCTTTTTCGCTTCCTTCAGTTTTCGGTTCGCTTCGCCGGTTCCCTTGCCTTTCTGATAAGGTCGCGTACGGATGTCTAAGACTTTCTTGTACTCGGTGTCTTCTGGTAAGCCGCGAAGGAGTGATAAAAATTCGCGCCAATCTAACTTGCCGTGCTCTTCGAACAAATTGATGTTGTATGCCTGCCGAAAGGAGTTGTAGATGTAAGAGGCATCGTGTCGCAAATCTTGGCTAGCCGCTTGTTTTTTGATCGGTATGGGGTTACCCTCTAAATCGACTTCCGGTACGTTTTTTTGATCGCTATTAACAAAGTGATCTAATAAGTAATGGAAGACTGCCACTTGCTCGTTGTTTTCAATTTCTAAATGGGTGTCAAGTAATAAATGAAGCCCCTGCTGAATTTTCTCATCCGGTCTTAGCCATTTGTTTTCTAAGAGCTTGAAAAGTGTCATGATGTTATTAAACGCCATATTCACCGGGTAGACGGTACCGTCTAAATCAAGCTCTGTTTCTAACTTTTCGTCTAGTTCAAACATGACTAGTTACCATCAGGTTGTTTTGATTTTAGGGTTGTGTCGGAAGCTTTTAAGGCGTCGATTAATGTCGTACGGCCTGGTAGTTTGCTTACTAGTGCTAGCATTAAGTCGCCTAGCAGTTCAGCTAGGATGTCCACGCGTTTTGTGTGATCGTATAGTTTTTTGTACGCGCCGTCGCCGAGTAGTTCGTCGTAGACGTTGCCTAGTAGTTCTGTGAATGTTGCTTCGTCAGCTGCTGCTGCTTCTACTCCCTCTAGAAACGATGCCATTTTTGCTTCGAAGTCTTTTACTTTGTCGTCTGATAGGTCAACTTCGAATGTGAACGCGCCGATTTCTACGGGAAAGATTGATTTTTTTAAGTTTAGTTTTAATGCCATTATGATTACCTCTTTCTTTTTCCTAAGTTTATTTAAGAATAGGGATGCGCTTATTTGTGTTAGGCATCCCGATTCTGTTTGTTATTGTTTCTTGTGTTCAGACTTGCTTTGTCGTAAGCTTAGTTTTTAGTTGCTTTTGTTAGATAGAGCGAACTTCAGGGCGTTGGTCGAATTGTAACGTACAAGCGAATTCTTCGTGGTCTTCTGCTGAGCCGCTACCTGCCACGATTGATAATGCCGTTGCAACGCCGACTACTTCTTCCGTGCCGTTTGAATCAATGATCATGTGCCACACTTTGCGCTCGTTTCCGACTTTACGCTTCATGCCTGCGATTAAAGCTTGTGCTGGGTCCGTCACGTCGAACGTGCCAGAGATGTCCCATGATTCTTGAATGCCTGTGATTTCAGTTTGGACCGTTCCGTCTCCGGCGTAGTCGGCAAACTCATCCGTTTGGTCGTCACTGCCATCTGTGATGTCGGTGATGAACTTAGCTAATGGCAAGAATTCAGCCATTGCTGGTGCTGCTTCTGCTCCTGTAAATGGTGCTACGAAATGTTGGCGTTTTGCGTTTTTGTTTCTCATAATTTCTTTTCTCCTTTTGGCTGGGTTGCCAGCTGTCTTTTTGTTTGTTATGCCACGGTTAGATCAACCGTTAAATATGAGGTGTAAATGAAGTAACCGTCTGTGTGTGCTTGAAACACTGGGATTTGGTCCATTGTCAAGTGAAGTAAGAGGTGTGCTTCTTTTTCCTCGTTATTTGTGTGGCTCAAGTATTCACCGCTGTTTTTGATGTGATTTAATACATCCTGTAAGACGGTGAAGGCTTCTTCTTGATTAGCTTTTTTGATACTAATCTCGAACGGCAGGCGGATGTCCACACTTCCGTCCATGTATTCGTGGATGATTTGTGAACCACTGGCTGGTTTTACCATCAGGGATTCGGTCTCATCAAAGATACCGATCTTAACGGGTACGTCTAGTTCTAGTTGGTTGACAACATCTACTAATTGGTAGATAAAGTTTTTCATGTATCGCGCTCTCCTTCTTTTTTGTTTGTGCTCGAATGTCGAGCTTAAACGAGTTCGAGCTCAACACTCCATAGTTTATCTTTGAACGGCTCGTTTACTTTTACCACTTTGTTGATGGTATAAATGCCGTTGTTTGTCACGACTTTTGACTGTCGTTTGAATGCGATGAACGGGGTGGTGTCTGAGGCGTAAATAAAAGCGATGGCTTTGTTGATGACGCGACCTTCTCCCGCTGACACTGGTGTGGTTTCAAGTGTTTCGTCTAACCGAACGTTTTTGATGGTGATCGGTGCTTTGTAACTTGCTGTTTGCCAGTTGTCTTTTTCTTCGAATTCGTGATACTCAAAGCTTTGATTGAGTAGTTGTGGGTTGATTCGTAATGCCATTACACATCACTCCCATCCAGTAAGCCGGTTCCGTCTAGGTATAAGGCGATATCTGGACAGACGATTGATTTTGGCACCGTCTTTCCTTCTTCGTTGACGTGTGCCATCATGCTTACTTTTGTTCTGCCGACGTCCATCAGTTGTGGCAGACTATTTAGCCCAGCTGTGGTTGACTGGCCGGTTTCATAGAAATATTCTATTTGACAGGCGAGTGCTTTTTGGTAGGCTGTTTTTCTCACCTTCTTGTCACTTTCGAAATCATTGTCTCGATAGAAATGACCGGTGAGGTGAAGTAAGACGTCATTTGCTTTGTATGCCAGTGCGTAGTAATCTTCCGCACAAGCAATCGGGCGAAATGAACCCAGTTTGTTATAGCCGCTATGGGATAGTAGGCTGTTTACTGTCATCCTTTGATTCCTCACCTTCGTTGCAACACCGCCTCTTTTTTCTGATTTTCTCCCGCTACGGGACGTTTTTGGGGAGGTAGGTGTTGCTTGTTTGTTTATTTAATTTGTATAGCTTGATCAGGGCTAGGCGTAGCTACGCTGTCAGTTTAATGACGTGACAAGGTCAAGAAATTGGGTAAATCGGACAGTAAACTGGGACGAATCGGACAGTAAGTTAGAGACGGCAGGATTTTTTGGTCCTATTTTTTGTTAAACTTTTGTGACATCGCTACGTCTAATCCATGACACAATATCAGCAAGTAGCAGTTCGGTGTTGTTGTTTCTCATTTGTTGCACCGTGTAAGTGCGGCCTCTTACCCATGTCGGAATAACTTGACCGGTTGCCCAACTTTGAGCCGTGTTATTAACACGCACGCTTGAACCCACTCGAATGGCATTGGTTTGAGTAGCGGCTGGCTGCGAGTTTCTTGCAGGGCGATTAATTCTCTGACCAATGCGTAAATTGGCAGGGTTAACGCTCGGGTTTGCTTGCTTGATTTCTTCGACCGTCACTTGCCAGATGCGAGATAAAGACCAGAAGGTATCGCCTTGACGAATGGTGTGTGTGGTGGGGTTCGCATTGTTCGTTGGTGCTGCTTCTCTTTGCACTTGGTTGCGCAACGTGGGCATATTCATCCCTGGGCAGATTGTCGGCATGAGTTCTTTATGTCCTTTTATTTTTTTGACTGGGACGTTGAAGACGTTCATGTTATGCCTAATGCGCGTTAGTAAGCTTTGCATTTGTGCGCTGCTTGGTTGGGCGCCGTTTTTGCGGAAGTTACCGACAACGCAGATGTGATACGAGGTTTTGTTCCAGACGCCTGCACCGTTTGTAACGACGGTTGGTGGGTAACAGATTTCAACATCACCGTTTGGTAAGATGATTTCTGCATAGCCGCCGTTTCGCCAGCCTTTGGTGCGCCAATGGTTTTCAAAGATTCGCATATTTCCTGCGGCTGTTGCACTGTGATGCACGACGATGCGTTTGATTTTGTTTTGCTTTCTTGTTTGCCAGGGATTATTCCAGCCCATGGCCTCTCTTGTTCGGTCTATTAAGTTCATTGTGTGTTCTCTCCTTTTTGATTTTTTGCTTGAAGATTTATACCCTCTATTTATATCTCACGGCAGAGGGTGTAATGTGACGTTTTTATAAAATTTCTTTTAAAAAGTTTTATCTTAATCACATTAAAAGAACTGAGTCACTAACTTTCATTAGTGAGCCAGTCCTTCAACAAATCAGTTGGATGCAGTGTGAACTAGCGCTAACATTCAAAACCAACGTTAATCCACTACACCAACTAGCCACCGAGCGCAGCTCGGATATCTTTTACCACATCCGATAAGAATCCTCTTCGGCTGCACGAGCCATTTTCTCCATCGTACGACGGATATCTTCTTCTCCATTCCAAGTAATGTTTGCGCCGTCGAATAAACCTGCGTAGCTATGATTATTAATGACACGGTTGTCATATGACGAGTTACCGCCATTGCTTACTGATGCAAGATTTAAACTTGACCCCATGTTGATGACATCGTTGATACTCGGAAATTTCACTTTAGCTAGTTCGTTGCCAAGGTCGTACATACTATCTGTAGCGTAGCTACCGTACTTATCAATCCCCTCAGCCACCCCAGCCGGAATCTGACGCCCAATCTCCTCCTGCATCACCCGCGAAGGCGAGTTAATATTCAACGCCTGACGCATTGCCTGCGTAACCTGATTAGCAATCCGACGAGCCGTGTTCATGACTTGGGCCTCACCGTTGAGTAGGCCTTGGTTTAGGCCACGCATGATGTCACGACCAACATTTATGTAATCGCGATTAGCAGTGCTGTAGATTCGTTGCATGTCGCGAGCTAATGTTTGCATTGAGCGGATTGGTTGAGCTCTTAATGCTTCAAGACCAATTACTAAACCTTGAATGATTGATTCACCATACCCTCTATACACTCGGGATGGTGAGCTATATCCAATAACTTCTTCAAACGCATCGTTACCATCTTGACCCAAGCTTCTCACTGCAGCTTCATATTCTGGCGTTCCTTCTTCTACACCTAGCATTGCCGCTCGCGGTATCATGATTCCTATACTCTGAAAATCTGCTGCTTGAATCGCACTCAGAAAACTATCCCCTGTGTCAGCTCCCATATTACTAACCAAGTTGATAACTTCCTCTGCACCTTCACCTAATGAGCCCGTCATATTATTGGTTGCATATGTTCCTGCTAATCCAAATTCTGTATATAACTCTTCTAACAAATAGCTACAACCATCTAACATTGCTTGGACATAAGCTGCTGATCCTATCCCCATACTTCTCATATGTTCAGCAAATTCTTCTGACGTTCGGTACGCTAGGTCGTCTAAGTTATTTGACCATTCCGCAGTTGCTTCTCGGTTGTTTCGCAGATTGTCAATCATGGCTTGCATCGCTCTGTTCTGACCATCTTCTAGTTCAAGATAACTCATCCTTACGGCATTTCCGTATGCATCCGTTGTTTCATACCATAATCTCGTTTCATTTCCTAATTCTTGGAACATTTCGCGTCCATTATCTCGGTATTCAGTCCACCGCTCCACCATTTGATCAACTGCATACTGCTGAGCTTCATTTAAAATTTCATATGACAGCCCATGTTCATCAATGTATTCTCTAATTTGAGTCGCATGACTACTTGCATTTTCAGTCCATGCCTCATAGAAATATTCAACGTCTGCCCCTACCGATTCAAGGACATAGCTGATAGCTTCATACTCACGGCTCAATTCTTCAAGTGATTGATTTAATTGACCATGAACAAATTCACCGTGTAGCGCCGCCTCATTTACCTCTCTCATAGTAAGAACTGCATCACCTGCTGCTTCATTTGCAGCTTCACGCCTTTCTCTTACATCTTCCAATGCTTCAGACGCCTCTGCTTCTGCATTCATGGCATAAATCAAAGAATCCAAGTATTGTGCCCCACGCTCAGCTGATGCGTTGATTTCATTTCTTTGTGTATGTTGTTCGAGCATGGCAACACTGTTTGCACTTAGCCCTTCACTTAGCTCGTCATAGGTAAGTATCAAACCATTTTCCTCTGCATTAAGAATTCTTACTAGGCGAATCATTTCTCTTTGTTCATCGTTATTTCTTATTGCTTGTGAGTTTAGGTTTAATAGTGCGCCAGCTAAGTTGTTATTTGAGCGAATGCTTGCGTTTATTTCACCAATGGCGTCGCGATGCCGATGACGCATTTCGATTAGGCGCTCATTTAATTCTATAGCTGCTTCGCTACTCATGCGAATAGAGCTAGTCAGACTACCTATTAGAGTGACAACTGCAGCAATTCCTAGTGTTCCTAAGGTTAGCTTTAAGCCGCCTAATTTACCTATAAATCCTGTGATCGCTCCTGCAGCTCCTTCTATATTTGCAGGAATATTGCTTAAATCATGACCTGCTAAAGCCAGAAAGCCTAAGGTTCCAAGTAACAAATTAGCTCCAGATTCAAATGAAGCAAATGCACCTTCAGTCGAACTCAGCTCACGACTCAAGGTTCGAAGTGAACCTTCTAATATTTCATTGGATGATTGTAGATCACTGATAACACTTTCTAAACTATTAACGACATCGCGAAATTCTCGCATTTCGCGATTGTCAATATTAATATCTATTTTTATTTTTTCATTCATAAAATTTCTCCTTTCTTTTTATATTTTTTTAATGTATAATAAATCTATAATAATTTTTGAGGTGATTCTAATGTTTGAAAATAGATTTGAGCGTGTTCATCTAGGGAAATTCCCTGAGGAATTCAAAGCTTCTACACGATGGTATGAAATTCATAAAGATATTCATACAGGTGTCTTATACTACGTCGTAGCTGGGAAAACTGCTGCAGCTCTTACTATGACGCCACTACTTGATGCAGATGGAAAACCTATCATTGACAAATCTGAATAACGATCTGTTATTTTCATAAATTATAATCAACTCATTAAAAGTTTGGGCATTGATTACTTACCTGTGGATTAATAAGTCAAAACAATGCGTATTTGCCTGTGAATTTCATGCAGATCATTCCTTTCTTTTGATATTTGTTAATGTAAAGCCTTAGTGTTGCAGCACTGGGGCTTTTCATATTAACACGAGAGTTAAGAATTACTTTCACTGTTTTTCTTGAGAAGATGACACCCTCTACTTATATCTCACGGCAGAGGGTGTCATGTGACGTTTTTATAAATTTTCTTTTAAGAAATTTTTAATTCGCATAAATCTTTTGGTGACTGTGTTTGGTTTTTCATCTATTTGGGCTGCGTAATCTTTGACTGACATCCCGTCCAAACAAATCGCAATGATCATTTCTACTTGGTCTGGGTTTAACTGTCCTCTTAGCTTTTGGCACAGTGCTTCGTAATCTTCTTGACGTTGACGCTCTTTTGCTTGAGAATCATCGATGAATCGATCCATTGTATGTGTTTCAATTGATGTTTCATCTTCTATTTCTAGTGTCATCTGGAATTGATGTTGATGGCGCGTATGGGTCTGCCATGAGTTTCTTTCTTTACGATTCAATTCATCAAATATCGCCTGTGGTGTTCTTCTTTCAACCACTTCACCATCAGTGGCATACGCTAAGCGCTCTTGATAATCATTTTCGAGCATCGTTTCAAATTCAGCGGCTGGAATTTCTAGCGCTACCACCTCTTCTTTCTTGATGCCTTTGTCGTACTTCATGGTTACTTTTGTCATGTTTGACCTTCCTTTCTGCCTGGTGCAGAAGGGGATGGGAAACAAATAAAGTGGTCGTATGAAGCACATCAAAGTCATTGCTAGCTCATCAAAAGCCTGAAAAAAGCGTACAAGAAAGCTAGGGCTTCATATGGCAAACACTAAATAGTTAGTGATTGTTCCAATATTTGAATCCCATGCCCTTATACGTAATCAGGCTTGTGATTTAGTTAATTTTGTTCACTATAGAGAACTGTAAAGATAAAAAAACGACAAACCTCCTTTTGGTTCTCTATGGTGAACGTGTTGAGTATAATACGATCGTTCTTCTTTGTCAACACCTTTTTCGGTAAAAGTTCAAACTTCTCGAACTTTCTTGTTGTACTCTCTAAAGAACAATGGTATAATTGGTTCTCCAATGGGAATACTATCATTTAGAATAACAAGGAGGGTCCTTTGATGAGAACAAACGATGAAATGATTGATTTACTAGCTAAGCTGAAAGAAGAAAAAGGGTTATCTCTAAGTGAGTTAGCACGACGAGTTGGACATGCTAAATCTGGCTTATCCCGTTACTTTAATAAAACGAGAGAGTTTCCACTTAATAAAGTGGATGTTTTTGCCAAGGCGCTTGGTGTGACGCCTGAATACCTGTTAGGATTTGATACGTCTAAGAAACAAACTGACACCACCTCACTTGCACCTGATGCCAATTGGCAACCTGCTTTGACTAAAAAAGATGAACGGTCGATTCAAGAACGCTTAGAAGAAATCAAGCTTGGCATTGTGGACGGAGCCAATGCGGCTAACGATGGCTTAGGTTTGCATGAATATAGCGAAGGCACGCAAAAAGCTGTTTTAAGTGCCATTGAGGTAGCGTTAACTGCCATGGCATTAGAAAGGAAAGAGAAATTTACGCCTAATAAGCATAAACACACTAAGGGGGACAACTAGATGAGGCATAAACCGGTCATTGAGATTAAAAAGACCGTCGATGCATTAGTTAAGAAAGTTGGTTCTCGCGATCCTTTTGTCATTGCGAAACATCTTGGCATATTGGTTATCAAACAACCCCTGCAGGATGCGCATGGCATGTGGCTATATGAGAAACGAATTAAAGCGATTCTTTTAAATGAAGCGTTAAGCGAAGGACGGCAACGTCTCGTTTGTGCGCACGAGTTAGGGCATGCGATTCTTCACCCTAATCGCAATGTATCCTCCCTTCGCGCATATACTTCTCTGATCACTAGTCATTATGAAGTCGAAGCGAACTATTTTGCTTTCGAGCTAGAACTTAAACGCTTAGATGAAGATGCGACGGTCGATGGTCTGATTATGGATTATGATATGAACACAAATGAAGTCCGCTTATTAGAAAATTATTTCGCAGAAATACGGCAATCTACTAGGGATGACGACGATTATGATTGGTAAAGAAATAAACATACAAAAAGAAAAGGTCTAATCGCTACCTATTATTGAATGATAGGATTAGACCTTTTTAGGTTGAGACTTTAATTCCATCGCCATTTCTGCTATAATACGGGGTTATATCAAGTTATTTTTAAAATCAAAGGCGGTGCCCAAAAATGGATAAAAATTTAGATACAAAATACGACCATTTAAAAGTCGAAGCAGGTAAGTACGATTATTGGCTAAAGCAGGATAGTTTTAAGGCTGATCCGACGAGCGATAAGCCGAAATATTCAATCGTCATCCCCCCGCCAAACGTTACTGGAAAACTCCATCTTGGTCACGCCTGGGATACGTCACTGCAGGATATCATCGTCCGCATGAAACGCATGCAAGGCTTTGAAACTTTATTCCTACCAGGTATGGATCACGCAGGCATTGCGACACAAGCAAAAGTGGAAGAGCGCCTACGCGAAGACGGGATTTCGCGCTACGACCTCGGGCGTGAAAAATTCCTCGAAAAATCATGGGAATGGAAAGAAGAATACGCAAGCGTCATTAAAAATCAATGGGCAACGCTCGGCTTATCATTAGACTACTCAAAAGAGCGCTTCACCCTCGATGAAGGCCTTTCAAACGCCGTTAAAAAAGTGTTTGTTGACCTTTACAACAAAGGCCTCATTTACCGCGGAGAAAGAATTATTAACTGGGATCCGGCTGCTAAAACAGCTCTTTCTGATATCGAAGTCATCCACAAAGAAGTGGAGGGTGCTTTTTATCATTTCAAATACATGATCGAGGGAACGAGCGATTATTTAGAAGTTGCCACGACAAGACCGGAAACGATGTTCGGGGATGTGGCGGTAGCGGTGCACCCAGAGGATAATCGTTACCAGCACGTGGTTGGGAAAAATGTGTTACTCCCAGGAAACGGGAAGCCAATCCCGGTCATTGTCGATGAGTATGTGGAGAGGGACTTCGGGACGGGCGTCGTTAAAATTACCCCTGCGCATGACCCGAACGATTTTGAAGTCGGGAATCGTCATGACTTGGCGCGACCGGTTTGTATGCATTTAAACGGTACGATGAACGAATTGGCTGGCAAGTACGACGGGTTGGACCGCTTCATCGCAAGGAAGCAGTTGGTGGCTGATTTAGAGGCGGCCGGTTTAGTTGTAAAGGTTGAAAAGCATGTTCATTCGGTGGGTCACTCGGAGCGCACGGATGCGGTGGTTGAGCCTTATTTGTCGACGCAGTGGTTCGTAAAAATGACAGAGATGGCACAGCGTTCGGTTGACAATCAGAAAAGTGATAATAAAGTTAATTTCGTGCCGAATCGTTTTGAGCACACGTTTTTGCAATGGATGGAAAACATTCACGATTGGTGTATTTCACGTCAACTTTGGTGGGGGCATCAAATTCCGGCTTGGTATCACAACGAAACGGGCGAGGTCTATGTGGGGGCCGATGCGCCTGCTGATGTCGAAAACTGGACGCAAGACGAGGACGTGTTAGACACGTGGTTCTCATCAGCGTTATGGCCGTTTAGTACGATGGATTGGCCAAACGAAGAGGCCGACATGTTCAAAGCCTTTTTTCCAACTTCAACCTTAGTGACCGGGTACGACATTATCTTTTTCTGGGTCTCGCGCATGATTTTTACCAGCCTTGAATTCACCGATGAGCGCCCATTTGAAAACGTATTGATCCACGGGCTGGTGCGGGCTGCCGATGGTAGGAAGATGAGTAAATCATTAGGAAACGGTGTTGACCCGATGGACGTTGTCCAGAAATACGGAGCGGATTCACTACGCTACTTCTTAACGACAAACTCAGCGCCAGGTCAGGATTTGCGTTACAACGAAGAAAAAATCGAATCGACTTGGAATTTCATTAATAAAATTTGGAACGCTTCGCGCTTTACGATCATGAATTTAGACGGGATGACGGCTGCAGATGTGAACTTGGAAGGTCGTACCTTTAATATCGCGGATAAGTTTATTCTTTCAAAATTGAATGCGACCATCAAAGCGGTTAATTACAACGCAGAAAAATTCGAATTTGGTGAAGTGGATCGCTACCTTTACAGTTTTATTTGGGAAGACTTCTGTAGTTGGTACATTGAAATGGCGAAAGTCCCGATGTCGGGGGTTAACGAAGAAGCAAAAACGACCACACGCATGGTGTTGGCTTACACACTAGAAGCCATTGTCAAACTGTTGCATCCGTTTATGCCTTTTGTGACAGAAGAAATCTACGGGTTAATCTCTGGTGCAGAAGCCTCGATTTCGGTATCGGCTTGGCCAGAGGAACGGACGTTTTTTGAAGACGAGCACGCTGTCGCTAATTTTACGCTCATCTCAGACATCATCAAATCCGTGCGTAACATGCGTGCTGAAGTTGAAGCACCAATGAGCAAAGCCATTCGCATGTACGTGGATGTAAAAACGGAGCGCGATTTGGGCATGCTAAAAGAGAACGCAGCCTACCTAGAAAGATTTTGTAACCCATCTGAATTAACCTTAAATACCGGGCTTGTTTTGGCTGAAGAAACCATGTCAGCCGTCGTTACCGGGGCGAGTGTTCTGTTGCCAATGGAAGGCCTCGTTAACGTGGAAGCAGAAATCACACGCTTGTCTGCGGAGGCAAAGAAATTAGAAGCCGAAGTAAAGCGCGGCACATCGAAACTTGCTAACGAGAAATTCGTCAGCAAAGCACCGGAAAAGCTAGTCGAGGAAGAACGTGCCAAACTGATCGATTACGAAGCTAAGCTGGCAGAAGTCTCTGCAAGGCTTGAAGCGTTGAAGAAATAACACAAGGAGTTGACCCACTATGGGCAAAAAAATAAACTTACTCATTGTTACCGGGATGAGTGGCGCGGGAAAAAGTGTGGTGCTTGATAGCTTAGAGGACTTGGGTTATCACTGCATCGACAATTTACCACCTAAATTATTACCAACCTTAACCCAGCTGATTCTTGAGGCAAGCGATCACGAAGTGAAGTTAGCGGTGGTCATCGACTTACGCAGCCTGTCTTTCGATTCGATCAATGAAATGCACCTTTTCATGCAAGACAGTAATTACATCAACGTCCAAATCTTGTTCCTTGATGCCGATAACCAAACGTTAGTCAAACGATTCAAAGAAACCCGTCGCAGTCATCCCCTCTCTCGCGATTCAAATCCCCTCTTTGGCATCAACAAAGAACGCCAATTATTAGAACCTATTTTTGGGTTAGCAACCGCCAAAATTAATACCACCAGCATGTCCGCGCGTGATCTAAAAGCAGAAGTCGTCCGGTTATACAGCAACCAAACCGGTGATTATTTTAACGTCACGTTTGCCTCGTTTGGCTTCAAGCACGGAACCCCAGTGGATACCGACGTGATGTTCGACGTCAGGTTCCTCCCTAACCCGTTTTACGATGAAGTCATGCGCACACAGACCGGGCTCGATCAAAACGTGTACGACTTTGTCATCCATTCCGAGATGGCGCAGACGTTCTTAGAAAAATTGGTTGATCTATTAAGTTTTTTAATCCCTAATTACAAAAAAGAAGGGAAGTCACAAGTGGTGATTGGTATTGGTTGCACGGGTGGCCAACATCGATCGGTCGCTTTGGCTGAGTATTTGGCTGCTCATTTTAAACCTAGTTACCCCACGCACGTGGTTCATCGAAACATCGGGCAAGCCAACATTCACGGAGGTGGACACTAATGTACGAATACGATTATAAAATCGCCGTTATCGGTGGCGGGACTGGTTTATCGAGTATTTTGCGCGGATTGAAAAGGTTCCCGATCGACATCACAGCGATTGTCACGGTCGCCGATGATGGCGGTTCATCCGGGAGTTTGCGCGAAACGTTTGACGTTCCACCCCCAGGAGACATTCGAAATGTTCTGGTTGCACTGTCAGAAGCGGAACCACTGGTTGACGAGTTGTTCCAATACCGATTCGAAGATGGCGACGGGTTAGCGGGTCATCCCACAGGAAACTTATTGCTTGCTGCGATGACGAATATCACAGGGAACTTTGCTGCTGCGGTCGCGAATTTAAGTGAAGTGTTGAATGTACGCGGGCGCATTTTACCGGTTTGTAACGAAGCGCTGTGTTTATGTGCCGAGTACGAAGACGGGGACGTGGCAACCGGTGAATCTAACATTCCGAACAATGCGAAGAAGATTAAGCGCGTTTATTATCAGGAAAACTGCCCTGCTTTGGAAGAAGCGGTGCGGGCGATCAAAGAAGCAGATTTAGTAGTGCTTGCGCCGGGAAGTCTTTATACGAGTATTATTCCGAATTTACTGTTTTCAGAGATGAGGTCGGCGATTGAACAGACAAAAGCAGACTTCGTCTATTGCTGCAACATCATGAGTCAACCGGGAGAAACCACTGATTTTACGGTGTCTGATCACATCACATCCATTGAAGATCACGTTGGTTTTAAATTTATTGATAGCGTGTTAGTCAACGACGGGAAAATCGATGCGGATGTGATTCAAAAATACATCGCGGATAATTCTGGCATCGTCGAGATTGATCGTGAGCAATTAGAAGGTATGGGCGTTAATATTATCCAAAGCCGCATGGTTGATTATAACAAAGCGCGCGAAGTGCGCCACGATTCGAAAAAAGTCGCTGCGATGATTTTCTCGTTATTGTTGGATGTTTAGTTTAGCTTATAGAAAGGAGCGGGCAATATGTCATTTGCAGCTCACATAAAAAAAGAGTTGGTCGGTATTGAAAGTGCACCGTGTTGCCAGATTGCCGAACTCTCAGCATTACTAAAAATGAACGGGACCATGTCGCTAACGAGCAGCGGTCCCGTTTTAAACTTTGATACTGAAAACGCGGCAACCGCAAGGCGCGTCTTAACTTTGCTTAAAAACAATTTCCCCAATGTCCAAACGGCCATCTTAGCACGAAAGAAAAAAAATCTAAAAAAAAATAACACGTACGTAGTGCGCATTATTAGTCACGTGTTAGAAGTGGCAGAAACACTGCAAGTTATGCCGACTGAGGAAGGCGATTTTTCAATTTTTGAAAAGCTACTTAATAAAGGCTGCTGCTCTCGGGCCTACTTGCGTGGTGCCTTCTTAGCGAGTGGTTCGGTGAATAACCCGGAGACTTCGTCCTATCATTTCGAGCTTACCGCGTCAGACTCGGAACACGCGCTGACGTTACAACTAATGCTCAATGACCTCGATCTTAATGCGCGTGTGTTAGCTCGGAAGAAGGGTTACATCTGTTACATTAAAGAGTCGGAAAAGATTGGCGATTTTTTACGGGCCGTTGGTGCTGTTGGCTCTGTTTTAAGTTTTGAAGACATGCGCATCATTCGCGACATGCGCAATTCGGATAACCGCCTAAATAATTGCGAGATTGCGAATGAGACAAAAACGCTAACCGCAGCCGATGGTCAAGTAGCAGACATTGAGCTGATCAAACGCACAAAGGGCGGTGATTTTTTAAACGAAAAGCTCGCTTACCTCGCTGAATTACGGCTTGAATTTCCCGAAGAAAATCTGGCAGAGCTGGCTAGCATCGCCACTGAGCGTGGTCATGCATTAACGAAATCAGGGATTAATCATCGTATGCGCAGCATTAAGAAAATCGCTGCTGAATTACGAGGGGAATAAGGAGATCATCAACCTTTTGGGTGGAAATTCAAGAAAAGGTGATGTGGTTGGTATCATTACACGCTGATTGGCATGCTAAATCATCCTTTTGATCGAAAAATTAAAAAAAGGATGATCAGATCAGCATTATCACACGCTAACCCGAGCGTTTCGTCAACCTTTTGGACGAAATTTCAGAAAAAAGATGATAAGGGCAGTAGCATCACACGCCAATCGAGCGTTTCGTCAACCTTTTGAGTGAAAATCTAAAAAAAGGATGACAAGAGCGGCATTTTCACACACTAATCCAAGCACTTCATCAATCTTTCAAGCGAAAATCCAAAAAAAGGGGGGGCAAAGTTAACATAACCCGCATTAGGAGGTCGTCACACATGGCATTTAAAAATTATTCAGCTGTTTTTCCAATTATTCTAAGCGAAGACGGACAGAAAATTCTGCTGCACTTAAGGCAAAATACCGGCTACCAAGATGGGAAATGGGACACCGCGGCGAGTGGGCACGTCGATGCAAACGAAGCTGCCAGGCAAGCGACCATCCGCGAATGTAAAGAAGAAATCGGGATTGATGTCGCAACCAGTGATTTAGAATTCATCCACTTAACGCATCACTTCTCAGAATCAGAACGTATCTATTACCACCTTTATTTTCTTGTTAAAAGTTACGCTGGTACACCCACCATCATGGAACCAGAAAAAGCAGCCAAACTCAAGTGGTTTGATTTGACCGACTTGCCTAACGCTATGGTACCATGTCGCAAAATTGCCATTGAAGCTTGGCAGCAAGGCAGCGCATACACAGAAATTATCACTAAGATGTAACGGTGTAACAACTTTTGCATCTTTTTTTGTATAAACTGTCACAAAGAGGTGATGAGAATTGTTATAAGGGTAGGAGGTAGATAAAATGAATGTTCTCAAAAGAGCTAGCACAACTATTTTCAGGCAACCTGTGAAAGCTGTCATTCTACTCGTACTTATTTTCATTCTAAGCACCACTCTATTAGGCTCGATCACCATGACAAGAGCCATGAATAACACCGATTTAGCTCTTAGGCACCGTATGTCACCGATTGTTACTTTGCAAATCGACCAAGACAATATTCCGTTTGAACTGACGGCAGATGGGGGTATGACCTTTACGCTACCCGATTCGCTCACATCTGAAATCATCCAGCAAATTTCTGAATTGCCTTATGTTAATCGCCATTATTATTCAAGGCATACACAATTATATACTTACGACTACGATTATTACTTCGCTCCGTATGCTCATCATTCTTTCAATGCTGGCGTACAGCTATCACTAGGAAACGGACGTAGCATCTGGCTTCAGCAAGGGAATTTTTTCCAATTTTACGGAACATCAGATGATGAACCGATCGCGATGCAAGAAGGCGTAATTGAACTTGTAGCAGGAGAGACATTTGAAAATTTTTCTGTCCAATCAGAAACTGATTTATTCCCAGCACTCATTTCCAGCTCGCTTGCTGCGGAAAATGAACTGCATGTCGGCTCAACTTTCACCATGGAATATGAGTTTCTAATTTTATACTTTTTCGACTGGGACGCTGAAAATCCTAGAATAGATGAAAATGTTCTTTGGTATTTCCCTTACGAATTTGAAATCGTCGGTCTGTTTGATGTCGTACCAACCGATAATATCATTCCACGAGGATATGAACACATGGAAGGACAGCGTGTGAGCGACCTTTCAAATCGGATTCACGTTCCAAATGAAGTACTCACTATTATTCAAACAAACACACTCGCAGAATATCAGCGGTTGTACGATGATTACGGCTTAGAATGGTGGCCACTTGAACAAGCTAACGAAGATATTATTGATTTTCAATCGTTTTTTATCTTGAACGACCCGTTAGAGTTAGAATCATTTAGAGAGGCTGCTTTGGAAATACTACCGGATTTCTGGATAGTTGATGATTTATTAAATACCTTTGCCAACGTCTCGGCATCCTTTGATTCTATTCGCAGTATTGCAAACAGCATTTTATGGATCTCAGCAAGCGCAACGATTTTAATTTTAACGCTATTCATTTTACTATTCTTGCGCGATCGTCGACATGAAATCGGAGTCTATTTAGCGCTCGGTGAAAGTAGGAGAAAAATCATCACACAAATTTTAATCGAAGTTGTGGTGGTTGGCTTTATTGGGATGACCCTTTCAATCTTTGCTGGTCAACTTATATCAGGTGCAGTCTCAAGACAAATGTTAAGATCCGAATTTGCTCATCAACCGAGTTACATTTATACGATGACAGAAGGATCATGGGGACAAAATGACACGCTGTTTCATATGGGCTTTGGCTCAGAACTCACCATTGAACAAACCCTAGAATTATTTGATCAATCGTTAACAACAGGTATTATTCTCCCTTTATATAGCGCTGGTTTAGGAGTTATTGTGTTATCTACCGTAATTCCCGTTTTTTACGTTGCAAAATCAAACCCTAAAAAGATATTAATGCAGGGGCGCATTCAGTAGCGCCAAAGGAGGTGCCACGCAAGTTGGCTTATCAAATTGAAGATTTAATCGAAACTTACAGCGAACGCCTATTGCGTTACGCGACCTCTATTTTATATCACCACCAGGACGCCGAGGATGTCGTACAGGACGTCTTTGTCGCCGCTTATCAACACTTGGACACGTTCGACGGCAAGCATCTCTCTGCTTGGCTTTACCGAATCACTTATAATAAAAGCATCAATTTGCTGCGGAGGCGGAAGGTTTTGCCGTTTGGTGAGGTGCCTGTTGATACGGTTGTAGAAAATCAAAACAATGACTTTAGCGAGCGGACTTTGCAAGCATTGGGGAAGTTGAAACCACAGGAGAGGGCGTTGCTTTACGGGCGAATTGTTGAGGGGTATTGTTACGAGGAACTGGCCGAGCAGATGGGTGTGAGACCCGCAACTTTGCGGAAACGGTACGAACGAGCAAAGGCGAAACTAGCCGCAATTTTAAAGGAGGAACACGATGATGACTCATTTTGATAAAGACGAACAACGCATCCACGACGCATTTTCTAACATCGAAGTGGACGCTAACAGATTTAAAGAAAACATGCATGCGCTACAACCCGTGGGGCAAAGGCCACGGCTTAAATTTTCAAAGCTAGCGGCAGCGATGGTGATGGTGATCGTCATGTCTGCGACGACCTATGCAACCATGGTTAGATTTGAATTCATTCACCCGATTTTTGACTCGCCGTTGACGGAATATGCCCTGCCACAGGTTGAACCCGTGTATGCAGTGGACGAAGGCATTCGGATTGAAGTGATCGCTGCTGAGCAAATTGACGATACGATTTTGCTTTATCTCACGGTACAAGATGTGAGCGGTGAAGGTTTATTTGAGCCTTATCGTTGGGACCCAACGGTTCACGGACCGCTGATGACGCAAAGAATTGAACAAGTTGGTGAGGATCAATTCCGCAGTTGGAGTGTGTCTTCCCCTTACCCGTTTGATGCGGAAGCATTTAATTTTTCTTCGGTAGGAGTATCACCGTGGTTCGATTTATATATAGGGGATGAACGATACATCCATGGTTTTGGGGGCATGGGACAGCTTGTCTATTTCAACAAAGAAACACAGACGTTCTACCTCGAAATGATACTTTTTTCAGATGAGAAGCTTCCAAATATGAATGCCCTAGAGTTACGAATGGATTCAATTGCAATTTCTTTTCTCTATGAGCCAATTGAAGAGATCGCGCCTGATATTCATTTAAACTTCATTCCCCTTGCATCTTACGAACGAACAGTGCGAGGAGAATGGCACTTACCTGTCAACGTCAGTGACATCGAACATCCCGTTATTCTTTGGGAAGACGTCGTTGTAAGTTTAGCAGAAAATGAGTACCATTTTGAATACATTAGACTCCACCCATTCGGCATACGCGGGACAAGCACACAACACTTGGGCAGTTTATTTATGAGAACCTATCCCGACTGGTTCAATATCGAAATTGAACTGGCAAACGGTGAGTCGATCATTGCGGGACCTGGTGGCGGTGGTGAGAGATTCTCTTGGATGACTACGAACGAACCAATTGACATCGAAGCCGTGACGGCGATTATCATTAACGGGTATCGTCTGGAAGTACCTCGGTAGTTAAAAAATTCTTGAAGTGGACAAACTTGAAAACCACAAACAAATAGGCCTAAGTACCTAGCGTTTTTCATCCTAAAGGTGGTTAATAAACAATCCTTTTTCATTTATAATCTAGTTATCCCAGTTAAGTGGTGCAAGGTAAATGAGTGAAAGAGGAGTCGGTTAGTGATGCAAAAGAAAACCAAAAAAGCAATTGCCGTTACAATCAGCATTGCGATGGTGGTAGGGTTATTTATCGGGGGACGGTATTTATTAGATGTGATGTCATATCGACGCATTGTGTCAGAAATTGAAATCATGACACCTGATTTGCAGCAAGTGCCAGATGGTGTGTTTAACGGATCTTTTGATGCTATCCTTGTGTCAGCAGACGTTGAGGTTGTCGTCGAGGATCACCAAATTGTTGCGATCACGATCAACGAACACCACCATGGTCGTGAGCACGCGTTAGCAGCAGAAGTTATCATCAATGAGGTAATTTCAAGGCAAACCTTGGAGGTTGATACGGTAAGCGAAGCAACGAATAGCAGTTACGTCATTTTAAGTGCAATAGAAGACGCATTGGAACAAGCGATAGAATAAAATAAAAAGCCACTGAATCCGCATTTTTTAAAACGGTTCCAGTGGCTTTTCCTACTAGCTAAAAAAACGACTAATATTACTTATGCTCAACCCGATAATCAAAATCCCATCAATAAGCACAAGGTTCCTAACCGCCACAACAAACGTCCGTGACTTGACCTGTTCCTGACGAAACTTAGCCAAACCTTTTAACACAAGGGGTAAGACGATCAAAGCGATCAACATCCACGCGTTGTGAATCCCCAGCAGCACACACACTAAAATCGAAAGGAACGAACAAGCATAAAGCACATGAAAGAGCACAACCGCCCGTTTTTTCCCGATGTAATACACCAACGTATAACGGTTGTTTTTCACATCTTCTTCTAAGTCACAGATATTATTGGCTAACATTAAATTCGCAATCGTAAAAATTGACGGAAGGGATACCAACAACAACGTTAGCATCTCTGGCACGCTTAGCTGAATCGACAATATTCCCTGGGAAATATTGACCGCTAAGTAGCCTAGCTGATGAGTGTTGACGTAAACGGTTAAAAATAAAATACCAAAACCCATTGTAACGCCTGAGAAAATCTCTCCCAATGGCAAACGCGACAGAGGGATCGGTCCAAACGTGTAGAAAATACCAATGGCGAAGCAAAGCGCACCGATTAGTAAAACTAACCAGCTAGTCAAGCTTACCAAGTAAAGGCCTAGTCCCGTCGCCACCGTAAGCATCGCCAAAATGACAAACAGCACCGTCTTCTCATTCAACCCCGCGCTTCCGATAATGTTAACGTCCTGGCGATAAGCATCATCATCCGACTTGCGATAATCCAAAAAATTATTGATGCTCGTCGTCGTCAGATCAAAAATCAGCATCGCCGCAAAAAAGACAAACGTTGCTTTCACGTTCAACGTCTCGTAGCGATAAAGCGTAAAAAACAATCCGATTAAAAATGGGAATACGCTCGCAATCTTCGTTTTAATCTCAACAAGTTGTAAAAAATGAGTCAAATTCATCCGTGTAACTCCTCTATACCAATTTCAAATTCGGCTTGGCATCAAGCGCCAAATCGCTCGTCTTCTGTTGACGCAAATTCACAGCACCCGCCGCCGCAATCATCGCCGCATTATCCGTACAATACTTAAACGCAGGGATCATTAAATGGATGCCTTTTTCTTTTGCTGCGGCTTCTAACGCTCCACGCAAACCCGAATTCGCGGCAACGCCACCAGCGACAACCAAATTTTCCACGCCGTACTTCTCCAATGCCCGCATCGTCTTCCCCACGAGCACCTCCACCACACTCGCCTGAAAACTCGCTGCCAAATTCGCCGGATCAATCAGCTCCCCTCTTTGCTTAGCGTTATGGGTGAGATTAATCACAGCCGACTTCAATCCTGAGAAGCTAAAGTCAAACCCATTCTTATCCAACCAAATGCGAGGTAAAGAATACGTGTCACAACCCGTTGTCGCAAGCTTATCTATTAAAGGACCGCCCGGATAGCCAATTTCTAAAATGCGAGCGACTTTGTCATAAGCTTCCCCCACCGCATCGTCAAGGGTGCGCCCGAGGTATTCAAATTCGTTATCGGCTTTCATGAGGATAAGCTCCGTGTGACCGCCGCTGACAACTAAGGCAATCAGTGGAAACGTCATCGGTGCCTCCAATGCGTTCGCATAAATATGACCCGCAATATGATGCACAGGAATCAACGGAATGTTATGCACAAAAGAGATCGCCTGCGCCGCTTGCAACCCAACAATGAGCGAGCCCACCAGCCCCGGCCCCTGCGTCACCGCAATGCCGTCGAGATCCGAAAACGCAACTCCCGCCTCACGCATCGCCTCATCAATCACAGCCGTAATGACTTCCACGTGATAGCGACTCGCCACCTCCGGCACCACCCCGCCAAACTGCCGATGAATATCCGCCTGCGATGCCACGACGTTCGACAAAACCTCGCAGCCATCCCGCGCCACGCTTGCCGCCGTCTCATCACAACTCGATTCAATTCCTAATATTAACATAACACAACCTGCTTTCAAAAATTGGTTTTCCTAAGTACATAGAGCATACACAAAATAAAAGACAATGTCAACCCGTAGGCTAACATCATCTACACTAAACCTGAACCGACCATCTGCCCGCCATATTCCAAATCGTAAAATCATCAAGAGTCACCTCATCAAGCGCTAAAAGCTCCTGCCTAACGTCCTCGCCAGTCAAACTCGTCCGAATCATAATACCGTTCTTACTTGACATCACATGTGATCCCAAACTTTTCATCTTCTCTTCAACCTGCTGTTTCTGTAAATCTCCCACCCCTTTCCTTAATCTAACCGAATAAACCTTTTGAAACGCAACAGGATTAAGCGCCTTCCTCGAATTCATTGCTGCCTTATCATAAATGGCCGCTACCACCCCAACAACCACCGCTAAAGCGACCGCACCTAACAAAACACTGGCGGGAACACGCCGGTCAATCCCTAATAAATCTAAATACACCGGCGCAAGTAGAATCAAAATAGCGCCAATACTCGAAAGAATCAACACACTAGACGCACGATTTGCCGCCACCGAATAAAAATCCATCACCATACCTTCATCTACCGAAATCGTTAAATCGGGTTCCGTCGTATCATAATACACCTTTTTATACTTGCTTAAAAAACTTTTGTGTGACAACCTGTACTCCCAACCCTCGATCTCTAAACCGTCCTCATTAAACATCGTCGGCACTAAATCAATCCCAACACTGCCTTGACACGACGACACTTTTTCAAACTTGTAAAAGAATAATCCACGGTTAACTAATTTCAATCCCTTTGCAAGCTTTTCTTCAAGGTATCTTTTCTCCGTTATCATCGAAATATTCCTGATTGGAATTTTAAAAATTTTCATAGCTTTTCCCTCCTTTACAATTTCGGTGGTGCACTAACCAACGCCTCAAACAACGCACCCGTCGTGTTGTAAGCAATGCTCGCCTTATGAATAAACAATAAATTCTCCGGTCGCAACCCAGCAGAATTCATAATCTCTTGCTCAAGAAGCGCCGTATTTGTCAGACGTGTTTTCAACAACACATAATCTTTTTCACCCTTTTTCGCATAAGCAGCCACCAATCCGAAAAAACGAATCGTTTGACTAAGCTCAGTGTGCTGCTCATCGGTTAAGCCGGTAAAATGAATCGTAAAGTGGTGCCACATAATCGTTTCATTTCCAAGCTTCTCATTAAGAAAATTAATGCCACGAGTAAAGGGTAATGCCTTATAATAAATATACGGCATGACGAAGATAGAAGATGATAGCCAATTATCAAAAAAGTCTGGGGCTAAATCATAAAGTAACATGCCACCCCCAAAGATCGTCACAAACGGCCAAGCGACAAGCAACACCCACCAAGCTGCCCGCTTAAACTTGTAATATTCTAAGCGCAACTGCTCATCTACCAACAGCCTTGCCTCAGTGTCCTGACTGTAGTAATAAACCTTCTTCAACTTCCTAAACAACGTACGCCTTTTCGTCAACAATTCCCAATCACACGCCTGCAACTGACAGTCCGAAAGCCCCTTACATGCCAAGTCCATCTCGTAAACTGCCTCACCTGGCGTCACGCGCTCAAAGGTATAAAAAATCAACCCTCTACGCTTTAGCTTAAACCCCTCACGATGTTTCTCCTCTAAATACTTCTTCTCGTACTCAAAAATATGGTTCCGATTCGGAATGCGTTTAATCATCGTCAGCCACTCCCTTCAAATTGTTATGAAGCTCCTCGATGCGCTTCTTCTCACTTCGCAAAATGTCTTTCCCAAGTGACGTGATTTCATAAATTTTCTTCTTCTCATCATCGAGAATCATCTGGAGCAATCCGTCTTTTTCCATCTTGCTAATCGTCCCATACAACGTCCCATTCCCGAGCGTAATCCGATTGTTCGTGATCCGCCTCACGTGCTGAACAATCGCATACCCGTGCATCGGCATGCTTTCGGTTGCCAACAAAATATAACAACTCGTCTCCGTCATCGGCAAATATTTAGCCATCATTGCTTTCATCACTTCCACCTCCGTTTACCTATGTCTTCTCATGACCTGACTAGCCTTGACATGACTCGTCGTGACCTGTCATGACTCGACCTACAATGTTATTATACACCACTCTCAAACAAAAGGCAAGGGCTAAAACGAAAAAAATCACAACCATAAAAAAGTGCAAAAAAAAAGCCTCGTTTCAAGTGCTTTGTGTACGCTCTTAATGGTGTATGATCGTGTTGATGAACTTGTAAAATGATTTTGGTGCGCAACCCGTTGTCCGTGTTTATCTGGCTTGGTTCGGGTGGTCGTTAATTGATGCTTTTCCCGACGGGAAGGTGGTGCGTTAGGGTTACAAAAGAAGCTTTTCTATTAGATATTTAAGGCGAGCTGGGTTTTTGGCATCCGCTTCGAAGGTGTAAATGATCGTTTCTAGTGGAATGAAGCCGGCCTCAAGGTAAATCGCCATTTTTTCATTCATTTTCTTTTCGTAGCCATCCTTGTGAAGGGCGCCGAAGTGTTCCCAAGGGGTGACGATACCCGTGTAGGGGTTTATAATTAGAAAGTCTGGGTACATCGGTTTTGTTCCGATTTTTGTTGCAACGTCGTAGTGATAAGGTAAGTCGTATTGCTCCAACAGGTTGGCGATGAATGTTTCGGATTTTGATCTTAGCGGTGTGCCGTTGTTGGAGTATGACCAGTCCGATGAATCCATCGGGTATGTATTTTTTACTCGCTCTTGCTGTAGCCATGGAATGACGGATGGGTGGTAGAAATATTCTTTTGGTAAGCCTTGATAGGCCGAAGGGAAACTTTGGATAAGTTCTTGCGGTGTTCTGAAGTCGAAGTTTTCAAGATTATCGGCTAGGATAACCGCGATATTATACTTAAGTTGTTTGATGCGTTCAATGAGGAATTTCTTTCGGCAAAGCTGTATGATGAGCAGCTCGTTTTTTGTAATCCCAATGTCTTTGCCTTTTATTCGGTGTCTGTAGCTTGTACCACTTTTTATTAAACATCCCTCTGGTGAAGTTTCGAGCTCTTTTACAAATCTAGATAATTCTTTTTTATAATGATTAATATGCTTTATCATTTTTTTCATTAGTTTATTACACCTCACTTACAATTTTTTAACTTGTTCTTCCCTTAATGAGTTATTGCTACCACACTCTGCCACTAACACGTAATTTGGAGGGGGAAAGTGGCATTTTGTGACTCGCGGACTCGCGAGCCTAGATTTTAACTCATTCAATGCCACTAGCGCGCGATTTTAGACGACAAAGT
>WRAJ01000004.1 GCA_009780245.1 Turicibacter sp. | reverse complement strand
GGTAGCTTTGTAAAGACAGCGACTGATGCGACGAGTGGCAATACGCAGAGGGAACAGGTAAAGATAGCGCGTTAGCGATATGACGAAGGTACGTGCAATCCCCCCACTCTACTACAAGGGCTTACATTTGTGAAATGATTATAAAAACATTAAACTTAAAGACGCCATTTGACACCATCGTACAAGCTTAGAGATGTCGGAGAATGAACTATTAAAGTTGGAGGTAGAAAGTTAAATAGCCTTACCAGTAGGTAATAGTAAACGAATTGATGGTGTGAGTGTCAGTCGTCATTTTTGAGGCGAAAGCATTTCCATTTGGTTTTGGGGAAGAATATCATTCTATATCGCGTTAAATCACTTAAAAAATTGATAAAAATGCTTCGGGTTCTATTGTAAAAATAGTTTTATTGAGGTACAATCAATAATAGTGTGCAAAAAAACAACTGTATTGAGGATGAGAAAAATGGAAATGGAAGAAACGATTGACTTACAAGAATTATTTCAAATATTAAAAAAGCGATTAATGATGATTATTACTTTCGCCTTAACGGCTGCTGTGTTTGTTGGTGGCTTCACGTTCTTTTTTGTGACGCCGATTTATCAAACGTCAACCCAGCTAGTGGTTAGCCCTGGAAACGAGGGTGGTGTGACTCATTCAGATATTCAGGCCAATATCCAGTTAATTAACACTTACAACGGGATATTAACGAGCCCTGCGATTCTGCATCAGGTGATTGATCAATTAGGACTCGAGATGAGCGCAGGCGGATTGGCTAGTTTAATGACAGCCGGAAATCAAACGAACTCGCAAATCATTACGTTGACGGTGCGTCATGAAGACCCTGTTCTTGCACAAAGGATTGCGGAGTTAACGGCAGATATTTTCATTAACGACGTACCGGACATTATGCACGTGGACAATGTGAGTATCTTGGCACCTGCTCAAATCCCGTCTAGCCCGGTAAGTCCGAGATTGACGATGAACGTCGCGATCGGGTTTGTCGTGGGCGCAATGGGTGGTGTTTTTGTGGCCTTCTTATTAGAGTTCCTAGATAAAACGGTTAAAACGGAGCACGAGGTAGAGCAGTTGACTAGTTTGCCAGTTCTTGGTGTGATTTCCATTATGACGGTGGATGATATCCGTGCTCAAAGGTCATAATAAAAGAAAAAGAATTTTAAAAGAGAGTGTGAGTTTCTGTGATAAATCCCTTGAAAGATAGAAAAAAGAGCAAAGTGTTGAATAGTTCTAAACGGACTTTAATTACTGCAACGAATCCAAAGTCTCCGATTGCTGAGCAATACCGTGCGATTCGAACGAGTATGCAGTTTTCAATGATTGATAAGGAGTTGCGTACCCTTCTTTGTACGTCTGGTTCGCCAAGTGAAGGGAAGTCGACGACGACTTCAAATTTGGCGGTAACGCTGGCGCAGCAAGGACAAAAGGTTTTGTTGGTAGACGCTGATTTGCGTAAGCCGACGATTCACCAGGTGTTGCAAGTGAGTAATAAGCGCGGATTGTCGAGTTTGATTACTAAGAAGGTTGCCATCAAAGATGCGGTTGTAACGAAAACGAACGTGAACGGCCTGCACGTGTTGACGAGTGGACCGATTCCACCAAACCCGTCTGAGATGTTAGGGTCGAGTGCAATGGGAGAATTGATTGACGAGTTACTGGAGCTATATGACATTGTTTTGTTTGATACGCCACCAATTTTAGCGGTTGCGGATGCGTTGGTTTTAGCTAATTATTGCGACGGTGCGATTCTTGTTTTGAGAAGTCATCAGACGGAGAAGAAGAATCTGGTCAAGGCGAAAGAGTTACTGCATCGTAGTAATGTGAATGTGCTTGGTGCAGTGTTAAATGGTGTTGATTCAAAGCATGCTGATTACAGCAACTATTACGGTGTGGCAGCCTCGGCATATGGCATAGGTGTGGACAAATGATCGATATTCATGCTCATATTTTGCCAGCAGTTGATGATGGTGCTCAGAACGAGGTAGAAACGTTAGCGATGTTACAAACTGCTGTTAATGAGGGAATCCGTACGATTGTTGCCACGCCACATTACAATCGTAATTTTACGCAGAACCGGACTAGTGTTTTAAGGAAGGTTGAGCTGTTGCAAAAGATGATTGCAAAGCATCAGCTAGACGTTGCTGTGTTGCCAGGACAAGAAATTCGCATTTACGGTGAAGTGCTTGAGGACATTCAAAGCGGGAAGTTGTTGACGATTGCGGATCATTCTCAGCATGTGTTGATTGAGTTTCCGTTTCGTAGCGTTCCTCATTATGCGGAGCGGTTGTTTTTTGAATTGGAAGATGCAGGGATTACGCCGATTATTGCGCATCCTGAGCGAAACTTGGAACTGCAGGAAAATCCGGGTCGCTTGTATGATTTTGTTGTCAACGGAGCCTTGACTCAGGTGACGACGTCTAGTCTCACGGGTTATTTCGGAAAGCAGGTTCAAAAGTTTAGTCGGGATATGATTGAGCATAATTTGGCTCATGTGCTGGCAACCGATGCGCATAATAATTCGGATCGCTCGTTTACGATGAGTGAAGCTTTTGCGGACGTGGAGAAACGATTTGGAACGTACACGATGAATGTTTTGCAAGAAAATGCGCGTTTGATTATTGAAGGTGAGGACGTGTTGGTCGATGAACTGCCACAGATGATGTCTGGTAATGGTTCGAAGAAGAAATTTTTTGGTTTATTTTAGAGAAGTTGAAAAGCTAGCCTTGATTGTGCTAGCTTTTGTGTTGTCGGCGTATTTTGATTTTAGGTGCCTTTCATTTTGGCGTGCACGAATCTACCATTGATGCGATTAAACGGAATGTTTGTTTAAAGTAGGGCTCCATGTCCTAATTTTCTTGTTTGCTCAGAAAAACCTTTTATTATTCCAATTAAGAATGAAAATAAACAATAATAATGAAATAAATATTGTATATTGGTATAAAAAGAATTCAAAACGTTTTTGATGGCGTTCGATCGAGTTAGAAAAATGGCGAGTATCGCGAAGAAATTGCGACAAAGCGCGATTTTTTTCGTGTGTGCCTCATGATTACCTTTACTTTTTGGCATAAAATCGCTATAATTAAATTATCTACAATACGGTCGTGTAGGGGGAGTGAAACATAGGGGATGTAGCTTTGGAAAGGGGCTAGGAGAAAATGACAGAGGAACAAATAGTAGAACGGCGACAAGTGAGGAAAAGGACAAGGCTAACACCGCGATTTTTTTCGCTTCTTTTGTTGTGCGTGCTGGCGGTGTTATTGGGTAATTTTCTCTTGAATCAGAATGCGAATCAATTACCGAATTTACATGGTTGGACGACGAGTGAGGTCTTGGCATTTGCGAACGAGCACCAGATTCACATTGAGTTTGAGTATGTTTTTTCAGACACGGTGGCGCCGACGTTAGTGAGTGAGCAACACGTTTCACCTGGAACGCTGATTGAAGAGAATATGGTGATCGTGATTGCCATTTCGAAAGGAGTTGAGATCAGATGATACATCCGTTGTTGAGAAGTGAAGTGTCGATTATTGAATGGATTAATAGCTTTGGGTATAGCAAGCACGAGCGTTCACTTGAACCGATTAAAACTGTTTTAGAGGTTCTTGGAAACCCGCATGAGAAATTGGAGACGATTCACGTAGCGGGAACGAATGGGAAAGGCTCAACGGTTGCTTTTTTGCGAAGTATTTTGATACATGCTGGGGTGAGAGTAGGGACGTTTACTTCACCGTTTATGGTGAATTTTAAAGACCGAATTGAAATTAACAACACACACATATCGAAGGATCACTTGGGGAAATACGCAAGAAGGTTAAAAGCTGTTTTAGATCATCGGGAAAATCGTGATGATCTTTCGTCCTTTGATGTACTGACGCTAATTTCGTTTATGTATTTTGCTGATCAAAAAGTTGATGTGGTGATTTATGAGACGGGCATCGGGGGTAGATTGGATTCGACCAATGTGATCAGGCCGATGGTAACTGCCATTACCAATGTGGGCGATGATCATGCAGAAATTCTGGGAGAGTCGCCGCTGGAACGAGCCATGGAAAAATTGGGAATCGTAAAGGAAGGTGTGCCTTTATTTACAACCGAAGAGAACCCGGATTTGCTAACGGTCTTTAGGAACCATTGTCAAGGCCTGAACGCACCGTTTCACGAATCGTTGTTAGGTTTTGATTTTGTACGCACCGTTGAAACGGGGACATTATTTCATTATCAGTCGTATCGATTTGTGAGATTAAAAATGCTAGGTAAGTATCAAGCTAAAAATGCGACGCTCGCCTTGTCGATTGCTGAATATTTGATGGAAGCGGGGATTTTTGACCTTGATGTTGAGGTCATTTACAAAGGGTTAGACGTTGCCACTTGGCCAGGACGCTTTGAATTCATTGAAAAGAAGCCACCAGTGATCATCGATGGGGCACATAACATTGACGGGCTCAAAGCATTGATTGATCTGATCGAAACCGTCTATCCTAAACGTCGAAAGAAGTTTCTATTTAGTGCATTGAAGCACAAAGACGTGAATGAAATGAGGAAATTGTTGGACAGCTGTGCGCATGAAGTTCACTACACGACTTGGAAGCATCCGAATGCGATTGATCCGGTTGAGTTGCTGAGTGAGCCGCTTGATTTTCCGACGCAAGCGGAGCACGTTGCGAGGCCAGAATATAAAAAAATGTTGGGTCAATTCATTAAAAAGCTAGAGGAAGACGAAGTGTTGATCATTTGTGGTTCGTTGTATTTTGTTTCTGAGTTGCGAAAATTCGTCCTTAGAGGCAAAGAGTTAAGAAGAACTAGACAGGAGAAGGAGTAGAACATGAGCCAAATTGTTATTGCAACCCATAACCTTGGGAAAGTGCGTGAGTTTCAATCGTTACTAGAAAAGCATCACGTGACTGTAAAATCGCTTTATGACATCAACTACGAGGAAGAGATTGAGGAGACGGGTGTGACGTTTGAAGAAAACGCGTTAATCAAAGCGCGGGCGATTGCCGAAAGATTTAACGTGACGGCCTTAGCAGATGATTCGGGTCTTGAGATCGACGCGCTAGGCAAAAGACCGGGTGTTTACAGTGCCAGGTTTGCCGGTGAGCAGCGGTCTGATGCTGATAATATGGACAAAGTGTTGATTGAAATGGCAGGTGTTGAACAAGATCATCGCCGTGCGCGGTTCGTTTGTGTGCTAGCGGTGGTTGATCCAAAAGGAAAAGAAATCATAGTTCGCGGTGAGTGCGAAGGTGTGATTTTACATGAAAAGCGTGGCAATTCAGGATTTGGATACGACCCGATTTTTTATCTGCCTGAATTAAAAAAGACGATGGCAGAGTTGTCAAAAGAAGAGAAGAATGCGATTAGCCATCGTGCGAATGCGTTTAAGTTGTTGGAAGAAAGGATTGATGAGTTGACATGAAGAAGCTGCTAAAAAAACTGTTTGGGCCGATTGAGAACGAAAATGAAACAGAACAAGCGCACGATGAGTCTTTAGAACAAGCAAGAGAAGAGGACGGCAAGGTCACACCAGGGGCTAGGGAAAACATGGACCCGGACCACATTAAAATTATTATTGTTAGTGATAATCACATTAAGAAGAACGGTTTAATCAGTGTGGTTGAGAAGTATACCGGGGAAGTGGATTACTTTCTTCATTGCGGTGATTCAAATTTAGAGCACGATGATCCGGTGATGGTGCCGTTTATCACGGTAATGGGGAATACCGATTTTAGACAGAAATACCGCGACGTCGAGCAAGTCAATTTACCAAACGGTGAGCAAATCTGGATCAACCATGGGGATCGGTATCAGGTGAGAGCAGGCGTTGATGTCTTAGTGGAAATAGCGACGTTGTTTGGTGGTAAGCCGTCGATCATTCTTTACGGGCATACACACGTGATGGACGTGCAGATGTTCGAGGGCCGCTTAGTCATTAACCCGGGAAGCATTGAGTTGCCTCGTGACGGCGGTATTCGAAAATACGCCAAATTAGAGATCACAAAAGAAGCGTATCAAGTCACCATTTTAAACGCCGAAGATCATAGTGTTGTTAAGGAATTTGAATTTCAAAAATAACGTGATGATGTTCATTCAACCCGATGATCAAGGCATCCGTACCAACAAGGTCAGATGATGCAATCAGGAAGACAGACACCTCCTCGTGTGCTGTCTTTTTTGCACGGGCTTGATGGGCAATCAGTGAATGATTCTCGATTAGGATCACTTCTTGTAAAGCGGGGTTAGCGGTGATGATCGCGTAAGTTGAAAAAGGGATGTCTTCGGTTTGTGGCAAGGTAAGATAAACGGTGTCGGAGTTGAAATGGGTCGTCGTGCTGCTAGCATAAACCATGCCCGTTATGTTACGGTCGGTGAACGCGAGGGTAAACTCGTTATAGGGCGTGGCAGAGATCACAATGTTACCGTGGCTCGTTTGATGTTCGAATAACACATCGTTGACATCAAAAACAGGTATTTCTTGGTGCGAGTTTATGATGGCGAAGATGAAAATGGTGATACTAGTGGTAACCGTCATGAATAGAAGTAAAAAACGTTCTTGCAAGTTAAACGCCAACCTTTCTTTTGGTTTAGTTGATTGATCCATCAACCTTCATATAAGCATTATTTCTATTTTATGCGCAAGGTCAATGTGATAGAATGTTCAATTTCGTAGAGGTTCGTGGCATTTAGTAGATGAAAATTAAGTGAAAGAGAGATTATTGAAAAAAAATGATGAAAAAAGGCATTCTATTTCAATAAAATTCTGTTCATTTGAGATCAAAAAGTGTATAATAAATAGATATGGTTTAAGGCTGTTGTCATCGGACAATGGTTGCGCTTAAACAGCAAAAAAGTATAACGTGGTTTAGGAAGTGTAATTATGACATATGAAAAGTTTGAACATAAAGCGATTAGCACATTACTGGATGGAAGAAGCGATCGCCTTTTTGACCAATTTTTAGATGGTGAAGTGATAGACAGGAAAGAGACTGCTGAAGGGTTTGTAATTAATTACGAAGTGCCTAAGCCGCTCGCTATTCCTGGTTTTTCAGATGAGTTGCCATTAGTGAGTGTGCAATTGGGAGAAGAGGAAGTCTTGCAATTAAGGCTACAGATCACGGACGGCCTTATTTCGCATTTAATTGCGGTTAAAACGGCAGATCATAAATACGCCGATTTAGTGTCGAAACTAAATGAGTTAAGCTTTTCGCAAGCTGTTTTTAAGGAGCCTGAACCTGAAGTCATCGAAGAAGAGGCACCAGCGGTTGTTGCGACGCCTGCATCGGAACGCATTGTTGCGCCTGTGCCTAAAGCTAAAGTCCCAAGAGCTTACGATGAAGATTTAATTGGCAGATTAGAAAGCCTAAGCTTTGAGAGCAAGGAAATTGAAAATTTAGTTGAGCAGGAAAAAATTAAAGCGACGGAACTACTTGGAAAATCTGCACAGATCGTTGCTGAGAATGCACAAGTAAAAGAGTTATTAAATCAAGAACAAACGAAAAATTCAGATTTGATTGAACGCTCTAATGAGCTTGTTTCTGAAACGGAGCATGCAAAAGAACTCATTGCACAGCTACAAGAAGAAAACGCTGAATTGGAAAAGCAATCGGCGGAGCTTCACGCAACGAGTGATCACATTCAGCAATCAATGGAAGAAGAAAAAAGCCGTAACCAA
Organism: Turicibacter sp.; assembly: GCA_009780245.1. Taxonomy (GTDB): domain Bacteria; phylum Bacillota_I; class Bacilli_A; order MOL361; family Turicibacteraceae; genus WRKJ01. Next base: position 108,283 of record WRAJ01000004.1, on the reverse strand, counting down.
ACGTTACTGGAAAAGCTAGCGCCGCTTTCGGGTGAAAAATCAGAAATTGAAGCTTTACTTGCGCAAGAGCAAGCAAAGAGCTTAGAAGTTGCTAGAACGTACGAAGAGCTTTCTCGTGAGAAAAGCCAAGTTGAGCAGATTTTGGAAGAGCAACAAGCTGAAAATGCAAAACTAGTCGCTTCGACGGATGAACTAGCTCTGCAAACCGAAGAAGCTAAAGCAACATTGGCGACTGAGCAGGCTAAATCCGAAGAACTGAAGCAAAAAGTGAAAGACTATTATCACGAAATCAATGAAACACAAGCGACCGTGAACGCTGAGCTTGCTAAAGTAGCAAGAAACCAAGAATTATTAGAGGTGGAACAAACAAGAACAAGCGAGTTAACCGATGAAATTGAAAATTACGCTTCTGAAATCAAAGAAACTGAAAAACTATTAAACGTTGAACAAACTAAAAATGCGAGTTTACTTGAAGTTGCCACACAATTAGAAACAGAAACCACCGCTATCAAAGAGCGATTAGAAGCTGAAGTGGCGAAAACAAAAGCGATTGGCGAAGAGGTAGAAGCAAAAGCAAATGAAAACACAGCAGTTAAAGAGATGCTGGAAGCGGAACAAAAGAAAATCGTAGAGCATGAAGAAACAACGTCGCAACTTGTCTTGACCCTTGCGGAAACAAATGAAGCGCTAGAAGCTGAACGAGCGAAAGCCTTAGAACTAGAAGCTGAAACCCAAGCACTGTTAGAAGCCGAACGAGCGAAGGCATTAGAGCTGGAAGAAGAAATCAAAGCGTATACGCTTGGGAATGAGGAAATCAATCAGGAGCTAGCTGCTGAAAGAGAGAAAACCATTGCGTTACAAGCGTCGACAGAAAAATTATCAGATGAAGGGACTAGTTTCAAAGCGTTGCTTGATGAAGAAAAAGCCAGAAAGCTAGAACTAGAAGAAGAAATTGAGCAGTTACACCTTGGAGCAGACGATCAGCAACTCATCTTGGTTGCCGAGATGGAGAAAAATGCGGAACTACAAGAAACGATCAGCCAATTAACGGCGAAGCAAACGGATACGCAAGCTACCGTCGAGTCGGAACTTGCAAAAACAGCCGAATTGGAAAAAGAAGTCCTGGCAAAGACTTTGGAATTAGAGGAAACCGTTGCAGCTACTACGCTTGAAATGGATGAAGTTAATCAGGCCTTAGAAGCGCAAAAGTCGAAGAACGAAGAATTGCAAGTCGCGTCTTCACAATTGTTGCATAAGTCAACCGATGTCAAAGAAGCATTAGCGGTTGAGCTTGAAAAGAACACGGTCTTAAACGAAGAAATTGAAGCACGTACACGTGACATCGATGAGTCGGAACTTGCCGTCGCTGCTGAGCAGGCGAAAAACTTAGAATTGCAAGAAACAATCGCGCAACTACTCGCTCACACAACGGATGCACAAGCGTTACTGGAAATCGAGCAAGCAAAACATATCGAATTGCAACAAGCTGTTGAATCGTGCTCAAGTGAAAACAGCGAAATCGAACAAGCCATGGCTTCTGAAAAAGCTAAAAACGAAGCGCTACTTGATGCTTCGTCTCAGATCATGGTTGCCATTGATGAAGTGAAAGCAACACTTGCTGATGAACAAGCGAAGAAATTAGCTTTGGAAGAAGAAATTGATACGCGCATTTCGATGAGAAGCGAAGTCGAAAAGACGCTAGCACAGACACAGGAAAAAAACATTGTGTTACAAGAAGAATCAGCTCAGTTAGTCGTAAATACACACGATGCTGAAGCATCATTGGTATTAGCCTCTGCAAAAAGCGCAGAATTAGAAGAAGAAATCAAAGCGCGAACGCTTGAAATGGATGAAGCAGCGCAAACGTTAGCGGCTGAACAAGCTAAAAATGAAGAGCTAGAAGAGACCTCATCGGAATTATTAAAAAGAGCAACTGACGTCCAAGAGGCGGTTGAAGCAGAAAAAGCCAAGACGGCATCGCTCAAAGAAGAAATTGAAGTGCGCGTTGCTGAAAGTGATGAATGGCGTCAACAATTAGAAGCCGAGCAAACGAAGAATGAAGAGTTGCAAGTAACCTCGGTGCAGTTATCAACCGAAGTGGGCCATACAAAAGAAGTATTAACGGAAAAGCAAGCTGAAAATGTTGAATTAGAAAAAGTTGTTGCAGCGGCTACGCTTGAAGTGGACGAAGTCGCAGAAGCACTCGCTACTGAGCAAACGAAAAGCGCAGAGTTGGAAGAAGCTGCCTCTCAATTAACGCATAAAATTGAAGACGCAAACGAAGCGTTGACCACCGAGCAAGCAAAAACAATTGCGCTTGAGCAAGATGTTGAAAGTTTGACGAAACAAAACAACGAGGCGCAACTTGCTATCGGAGTTGAATTGGCAAAGAATGCCGAGATGCTTAAAACTTCGCTGCAGCTCTCAACACGAACAACGGACGCAACAAATCAATTAGAAGCTGAGCTGGCAAAAAATGCTGAATTAGAAAAAATCGTTGAAACGCACGCGGTTGAATACGATGAAACTAGACAAGCTTTAGTAGCTGAGTTATCAAAGAGCGATGAGTTGAACGAAGAATCAGCTAGACTCATGTTTACGATCGTTGAAACGAAAGAAGAATTAGTTGCTGAACAAGAGAAAAACGAGACGCTCGCAGAGGAGATTGAAACCCTTACGGGTGAGAAAGATGACGCTGAACGTGAGTTAGAATCAGCGCAAGTGAAGCATTCTGAGTTACTCAATGAATCATCGAAGCTGGCAGAAGAAACAACGGGTGCAAAAGAATTATTGGCCATTGAGCTTGCGAGAACTTCAGAATTAGAAGAAGCCGTTGCTGCCGGTGTGCTTGAAATTGATGAGACGAAGCAAATTTTAGCAGCTGAGCAAGCAAAAATTTCAACGCTCTCGGAAGAAATTGAGAAGCACGCTGTGGAAAAAGCCGAAGCTGAGACGAGTTTAGTTGCTGAGCAGGCGAAGCATGCTGAGTTGCAAGAAACCTCATCGCAATTAGCACTTGAAGCAATTGAAACAAAAGGTTTACTAGGTACTGAAATCGCGAAAAATGCTGAATTGGAAAAAGAAATTGCCGATCGCACGCTCGAAGGCGATGAAGCCAAACAAATCCTTGTTCTCGAACAGGAAAAAACGGCAGAACTACTGCTTTCTTCATCGCAACTCGCGCTTACTATTGAAGAGGCGAAAGCTGAGCTTTTGGAAGAGCAAGATCGCATTGCCGCTTTTGAAAAAGAGATCGACGATCAAACGTTTGAGAAAGAGGAAGTCAATCGACAGTTGGAAGCTGAGCAAGTTAGAAGCTCAGAGCTGGAAATCGCCTCTTCACAATTAACAGAGCAGACCGTTGAAGTGAAAAGGCTGTTAGAAACAGAGCTTTCTAAGACCGTAGAGTTAGAGAAGGAAGTCATAGCTCGCACAATTGAGAACGATGAAACGAAGCAAGATTTAGCTACAGAACAGTCAAAAGCTGTCGAATTGGAAGCAGGATTAGCAGCTAGTACCCAGGAAATTGACGAATTAAAACAAGCATTGGTTGAGCAGCAGCTGAAAACGGCTGAATTAGAGGTGAAATCGACGCAGTTGACGGCTGAAACAGCTGACGCAAGAGTAGCACTAGAAACAGAGCAATCAAAGACGTTAGAGCTCGAACAAGAAATGGCAACTCGCACGCTTGAAAAAAACGAGGCGAAGCAAGCACTCGTTGCCCAACAAACAAAAACGGCGGAGTTGGCCGAGACGTTAGTGATTGAGCAATCGAAAGCGTTAGAAATCGAAAAAGAAGTCGCAGCTAGTACGCTTGAGATGGATGAGTTGAAGCAGTCGCTCATTGACCAACAGGCACAGACAACGCAGTTGCAAGAAAAATCCTCTTTCCTCATTGCTGAGGTGGCAGATTCGAAAGAAGCGTTAGAGCAAGAGCAATCGAAGACGTTAGCGTTGAAAAAAGAACTGGAAAGTCATACGCAAAAGAACGATGAAGCCAAGCAAGCGTTAGTGATTGAGCAAACGAAAAATTCAGAACTATCAGAAACAGCCGCTCAAATTTTAGCTGCAACGAGTGAAGTGGAAGCAGAAGTGATGGCAGAGCAGGCGAAAAATTCAGAGCTTGTGGAAGAAATTGAAGGTCACACGCTTGCGCAAACGGAAGTGAAGGAAGCATTAGAGGCTGAGCAAGCAAAACACGTGGATCTGTTAGGAATGTCGTCGCAATTACTGCTTGAGACCGTAGAAGTCAAAAATTCATTAGAGGCTGAACAAGGGAAGTCTCTTGAATTAGAATCAGAAATTAACGAGCGAAATCTTGAGAAAGAAGCCGCTGGTGTGGCATTAGAAGCTGAGCAAGCGAAAAATGCGCAGCTGATTGAAACTTCTGCGAAAGTGATGGCAGAGGTTAATGAAATAAAAGAAGCGTTTGTTTCGGAACAAGCGAAGTCAGCAGAGTTAGAATTGGAAATGACAGCTCGACTTGCTGAGAAAGATGACATAAAGGCATCACTTGAAACTGAGCAAACCAAGCATTTAGAGTTGCAAGAGCAAACCCTGAGATTAGACCTTGAGACAAAACAAGTACAAGAACAACTGTCAGCTGAAACAGCTAAAACGGTTGTGTTTGAGCAAGAAATTGAATCGTTAATCGTGGCGAAGAGCGAAGCGGTGCAAGTATTAGAATTTGAGAAAGATAAAACGGCAGAGCTAAGTGCAACGGCATCTAAGATATTAAATGAAGTCGAGGAAGCGAAACAAGAGCTTGTTTTGGAACAAGAAAGGGTTGCTGAAGTCAATCAAGAGATTTCAGCACGCATGGATGAGAAAGGCGACGTTGAACGCGAGCTAGAAATCGAGCAAGTCCGATATTCAGAGTTGCTAGAGACGTCATCGCAATTGTTGCTGGAAACAATGGATGCAAAAGAAGCCTTAAAAGTGGAGCTCGATAAAGCAATAGAGCTCAAAAAAGAAGTAGAGGCTCAGAAAACTGAGAACGCAGAAGCAACGCAACTAATCGAAGCCGAGCAAGTGAAGAACGCGCAGTTGTTAGAAACCTCTGCACAATGGCTCATTAAGATCACGGATGCGAAAGAAACGTTAGAAGTAGAGCGAGCTAAGCAAGCAGAATTAGCACAAGAAATTACCGCTCGTACGACTGAAAACGAGGACATCCATCACGCCATCGAAGCCGAACTGGCGAGCAATGCTGAGTTATTAAAAACTTCTTTGGAGATGGTGCAAAGAACAAACGAAGCAAAAGAGTCACTCGAAGAAGAGCAAACGAAGAAAGCAGCATTGGAGCAAGAAATCGAAGCACGTTCGCTTGAAAGCGCAGAAGTTCATCAGTTGTTAGAAGCCGAACAGGACAAAAACACGGATCTTGAGGAAGAAGTGCAGGCGCATCTGGCAGCTAAAGCTGAAGCTGATCAACGATTAATCGCTGAGCAAGCGAAACATGCTGACTTGCAAGAAACGTCGTCACAGTTAGACATTCAAACAGCTGAAATAGCAGAATCGTTAGAAAATGAAAAAGCTAAAAATGCTGAGCTTGAACAACAAATTGCGACTCACCAAACACAAAATGACGAAACGAATCAGGAATTAGTTACTGAACAAGAGAAAAACGTTGAATTAGTGGCCGAGTCGTCACAGTTGGTCGAAGAACAGGTGACGGCAAAGGAATCGTTACAAGAAATAAAAGCCCGCAACGTTGAGTTACTGAAGGAAATCGGGAAACAACTTTCTGAAAACAAAGAAGCGCAAGAGCTTCTTGCGAACGAACAAACGAATAATGCGAGTTTGATCGAGCGTTCAGATCAACTAGTCTCTCGCAGTAATGAAATTAAAAATCGCTTTGTTACCAATGAAGCCGTCAACACGGAATTACGAGAAGCGATCCGCGGATTTGAAGAAAACCTTGAAAAGCTGATCTTTGAGTTTGAGATGGACGAGCTAGAAGAAAGCTCGGAAGGTTATGAATCTGAGATTTTAGGTGAGTTAATCGGTGCTGAGCACCTCATCGAAAGCCAAAGAGAAAAAGATGCTGCCTTTTTGAAGGAAGATTTAACTGAGAAAAAAGAAGTTAAAAAGGAAACTTCAGGCATCATCAGTTTGATTACTAAGATTGGAATCAATGCCGTATTTTATCTGTTCTTTGCTGGTTCAATTGCCTTAATTTTATTATCTGGTCTTCAAAATGAGGATGGTGAACCAAGTAATCTGATGGGGATGTCAGCGTTTAGAGTTGTTAGTGACAGCATGGAACCTGAACTACCGGTTAATAGCTTAGTGATTATTCGTAGCACGGATGCAAATGAGTTAGAGGTTGGCCAAATTGCGACGTACATCAACCCAGAAAATCGTTTAATTACGCATCGTATTTATCGCTACGAATTAGATGAGGATGGGAATAAAGAAGGCTTTGTCTTACGAGGTGATGCGAACGTTCATTTAAATAACGACGTCGTTCCAAGTGAGAACGTTGTGGGGCGTGTCATCTTTTCAAGTTATTTGATTGGTCGTTTGTTACTGTTCTTTGAAACTAGCTTCTTCTTGATGTTAGTTGTCACAATTGGCTTGCTAATTGCCTTGTATGTGGCTAAGCAATTCATTGACCAAAGAGTGAAACAAGATGAGTTTGAGGACTTTGAAGGCGGTAGTGAGTTTGGTCTGGACGATGAACAAAAATAATTTTGAGTTAAAAAGTTAAAATCAAGAAAGTACTGTCGGATGCAGTACTTTTTTGTTGCATTTCGGTCTATCAATTGAGGTAAAAAAAGTGTATAATATTACGAGATAAAACTCTTAGCTTTTGAGGAGTGTAAGATAATGACATACGAAAAGTTTGAACACAAAGCAATTATGACATTGCTTGATCGAAATGAAGCCGATCTTGAGAAGTTGATGGGTCAGTTTTCTGATGCAGAAGTTTTGCAACGTGAAGAAACACCGGCAGGTTTTTCGGTTGATTTTGAAATACCGGAACAACTCTCAATCGGTCCGATGACGAAAACCATCACGGGTGTGAGGGTGACGGAAAATAAAACGGGCGTACTTGCTCTTGAGCTTGTCATCGCAAACGGACTAATCAAACAATTGGTTGGTAGATACATTGCAGATGTCACCTACGCTGAGTTAGTGACAAAATTCAATGAGTTGACTTTTTCATATGCCGAGAAACCAGAGCGTGTTTTGGCACCGCCGATTGTGGCTATGAGTGAGCAACCAATTGTCATAAAAGAAAACGTTGTGCGCGATGAACCGTCTGCTCCTTTTTTCAAAAGACCAGACAGAGCGCCAACGCCATTTAAAAGACCTGCTAGTGAGTTAGCGGCTGCTAAGCCAAAGGAAATCGCTGAAAAAGGACTGGAAAAGTGGAAAGTATTTTTGTTGGCAGGTGTGAATGCGATCTTTTATTTCTTTTTCGCGTTCTTCCTTGTCATGATTTTATTACTTAATGCACAAAATACAATTGGAGAGCCAAACTTCATCTTAGGATTCTCTGCGATTCGTGTGGCGAGCCCAAGCATGCAAGAAACGATCCCGGAAGACAGCTTGGTTGTGCTTAGACGTGTGAATCCAAATCGTTTAGCTGTGGATCACATTGTGACTTATATCCAAGAAGACGGCTTGTTGATTACGCATCGTATTGATAGCGTGTCAACCGACGCGGACGGGGATCACATTGGTTTTAGCTTGCGTGGTGATGAAGGCGATGACGTTAATGACCAGATCGTTCCAAGTGAAGACATTGTTGGTCGGGTTGTTTTTTCAAACCGTACAATGGGTAGGTTCAGTTTACTTTTTGAACAGCACTTTTTATTGACTTCAATGGTGATTACAAGCTTAATCATCGTAGCGTATCTGTGGAAAAGAATTGCCATTAAGCAGTTGATGGTGACACCGACAACGAAAGAAGTAGGTTGATGTGTTTTAAAAGACAAGTAGTGAGGTAGGTTTTGAAAATGAGGAAAAAGATTTTCCATAAAGGGTTTAAACCGTTGCTAGTATTGATCGTGATCGGGCTATTAGTTGTGGTTAATGCGCCGGTAGCTTTTGCTGGTAGTGGCGACGATGATGTCTACCACAATGATTGGAGCGTTGGCGGTGGGAACGTTCATTACGACGAGGCTGATGGTGGCCCTGGTGCTGGTGGTACCACTGGTCCTGGTGTAGCAATGGAAATTAGTCCGCCTGCGCCTGAGGGTTATCATAATCTTTCGTTTAACTTGCATGGCGGTAGCGGGAATTTTCCGACCCAACACGTTAGACACAGAAGCAGTCCTGTGATGCCGTCTGCTGAGCCAGTGAAAGAAGGTCATCAGTTTGAGGGGTGGTTCATCTCAGCTACGGTTGGACCAGAATTTAATTTTGAGACAATCGTTATTTTCGATACCACGATTCATGCGCGTTGGACGCCAAATGAAGACATAATGCCAGAGGTTATTTATCACCAGGTTTTATTTGATTTTGCGGGTGGTATCGGCGATTCGTTTGAGCGTGCTATTCAGCAAGGGATTGCATTTACGATGCCAACTGCCGTACCGGTGCGAGAAGGTTATTACTTTGAGGGCTGGTTTGTAGCGAGTGCGGATGAGGCGCTGGGCGCTGAGGTTTACATTGAGGAAGATATGACGATTTATGCGCGTTGGACGTTGCTATTAGATGAGGCGGGGATGCCGCTAATTGAATTTGCCGGCCTGTCATTGGTGTCGATGGGATTGTCGGAATTCGGTGGTACGGCTTTGATCCTGCTCTTCGTTGTGATCGGCGGTGTCGGTGTTTATTTAGATACAGCATTGATTAGAAAGAAAGATTAAGCTGTTTGTTATCCCGTTAAAATATGAAAATCGCTAAGTTCGTGATATTTGCTGAGCTTAGCGATTTTTTCGTGATCTCATTTTGGCAAGCGCTTAATGTCTATATATAAGCGGTTACTTATGTTAGATCCCTTTAAATTCGAATGTAAGGGTTAACAAAAATAAGTAGGAGTTAAAGGCTATGAATGTGATAACGAGCGCTTTTTTATGATTGATACCACCCAAAGTAAGCTTTGAACACGTCGTCTGCAACTTCTAAGACTAGCTGGTTTTTATGCATCGGCAATTCGGATTGCGGGAACACAACCGCGACGGCTATTTCCGGATGGTCCGCTGGGGCATACCCGATGAAGGTCATGTGATGGACCGGGATGAGATGGCCGTGTGTGGTATAAATGAGTTTACCATCCGCATCACGGACAAATTCCTCAGCCGTTCCAGTTTTGCCTGCCGGGTTGTAAGAAGCGTTATTAAACACGTGATTTCCGGTTCCGCCTTGCATTTGCAACGCCTGTCTAAACCCTTCGTGGACGCGCCTGAAAGCGTCTTCTGGTAAATCGATGGTGTTGAGTAGCTTTGGCTCGAACGAGTGGACAAGGATGGATTCGTACGGGCTAACGGGAATGCTCGCTTCTTTCAGTAGCTGCAAGGCGTAGCGGTGCCCACCGTTGGCGACGGTCGAGACGTACTGGGCGAGCTGCAGGGTGGTATAGGTATCCGATTGTCCAATGACAAAATCGAGCAGTTTGGCGACGCTGCGATCGGAATCGCGTAAGCCGGATTGCTCGTTTGGCAGATCAATCCCGGTTGGCGATCCTAAGCCAAACTGTGCAAAGGAAGCCCGGTAAGTATCAAACACCGCCAGATCGAGGTTTAGGTGGCTACGTGGGTAATAGACGTCCCCGCCAAGTTGAATTGCCTGGGTCATAAAGTACACGTTACTCGAGTAGCGTAGGGCATCGATGTCGTTAATGAGCCCCAGCGACGACCAGGAACCTTTCTTACTACCGTCGGAAAAAATCATTGGCTTATCGTGCACCACATCCCCGTAATTCACGACCCCGTGCTCATACCCCGTCAACATCGTCGCACCTTTGATGACCGAGCCCATCGTAAAGGAGTTGTGCATGGTGCCAAGCGGGTGTTTCGTTGCCGTCCCATCCTCTTCCAAGACGAGGCCATTCAAGGATAAAATTTCACCTGTGTTTGGATTTGTGACGACCACATAACCCTCGTTTAAATATTTAGCTCCGGGACGGTTGTTCTTCGCGCTTCGCATGCGCCGTTCAAGAATCTCATCAACTTGATTGACGAACGCTGCATCGATGGTTAAGGTCAAATTTGCACCGGAATAGCCTTCAAACAACGTTTCAATCCCCTGATGGCTATCATTCTGGGTGTGAACGGACTTATGGCCACGCAGTAATTCTTCGTAGTGGTGCTCGAGGCTTGAAGTACCCACGCGGTCATTGATCGCATAGTTATTCAGCATGTACGTTTGGAAATGTTCAGTGGGTAAGCCGCCTTCTTTGCTAAGGCGACCAAGCAGGTCGTGATGGCCTAAAACACTCGGGTAATCGCGCTGGGTCGACGTGACAATATCGATGCCCGGTAACAGGTCGATTTGCTCGGTCACGCGGGCAATTTCGTGATCGGTCACGTCGAATTTTAATGTGTTTTCCCCGCCGTAATACGCTTCGCTCATGTTTCGGAAGATCATGAAAGCTTGCTTGGCATGATCAGGGATACTTTCGCGTTGTTGGGTAGTGATTTCGATGTCGTCGCTTAGCTCGAATTCGCGACGGTAAATGTCATCTAGGTCGCGGTTTGTTAATTTTTGGGTGTCGACGTCGATCAATTCTGCTAGTAGGTCGGCGGTTGCTAGCATTTGATTGATGTCGATTTGCGGGTTATAACGGTAGATGATGGTTGTGATGGGGGTGTTTACGACGAGTTCTTGCTGGTTTCGGTCGTAAATGCTGCCGCGTGGTTTTGCTTTTTTGAAGACGAGCTTAGTTTCTTTTTTTTCCATGTAGGCGATGTATTGGTCGGCGTGGACGTGGTGGATGAAGGCGAGTCGGATGAAGAGGGTTGATACGAGGAGGAAGTGGATGAGTTTGATGATTTTGATACGTGAGTTTTTGATTTGGATTTGGGTGAATTTTTGTTTTAGGTTTTTGGGGATTGATTTCATTTTTTTGCCTGCCTTTTTTGGTGTGGTGTGTGAGAGTTTGTGTGAGAATAGTGTGTGCAAAAAATGGGAATTTATGTTATACTGGTGGGTAAAAGGCAGGTGATGAGTGTGTGTGAAATTAGGCATCGTAGGGACACACGGGTGGTTAGGATTGGTGAGCTTCATTTTGGGGGGAGTGATGTGGTGACGGTTCAGTCGATGACGACGACGAAAACGAAGGATGTGGATGCGACGGTGGCGCAGATTAAGGCGTTGGCGGTTGCGGGTTGTGACATTGTGCGGGTGGCGTGTACGGACGAGGCCGATGCGATGGCGATCAAGGAGATTCGGGCGCAGATTCCGATCCCGCTTGTGGCTGATATTCATTTTGATTACCGGTTGGCGCTTTTAGCGATTGAGAACGGGATTGATAAGATTCGTTTGAACCCGGGTAATATCGGGAACGAGGAGAAGGTTCGTCAGGTTGTTGAGGCGGCGAAAGCGAAGAGAATTCCGATTCGTATTGGTGTTAATGCGGGGTCTTTGGAGCGTCATATTCTAGCGAAGTACGGGAAAGCGACACCGGAGGGCATGGTTGAGAGTGCGCTTCATCACATTAAAATTTTAGAGGATCTTGATTTTCGTGACATTGTCGTCTCACTGAAAGCAACCGATGTTGATTTAACCGTTAAAGCTTATGAATTAGCGGCGAGAACCATCGAGTATCCGTTGCATCTAGGAATCACGGAGGCTGGGACGGATTTTTCCGGTACGATTAAGTCGTCGATTGGTTTGGGTATTCTGCTTAATCAGGGAATTGGGAGTACGATCCGGGTTTCACTGTCAGATGATCCGGTAAATGAGATTAAAGTTTCCCGGGAAATATTGAAGAATTTTGGCTTGATCGGGAACATGCCAACGCTTGTCTCGTGTCCGACGTGCGGCCGTCTCGAGTACGATATGATTCCCCTTGCGAAACGGGTTGAGAAATATTTAGAAGGTGTTAAGCACGATATTACGGTGGCGGTCATGGGCTGTGCGGTGAATGGGCCGGGCGAGGCACGGGCTGCGGATGTGGGGATTGCCGGCGGACGCGGCGAAGGGATCTTGTTTAGAAGCGGGAAGGTTGTGCGGAAAGTGGCTGAAGCGGAGATGTACGAGGCACTGGTCGCTGAGATCGAGGATTTTGTCAAGAAGGGGTAAGAATTTTGCTGATTTTACGAGTATGTGCTGTGAATAAGGCGCGTCTAACATGAACGATCAGTAAAAGCGGGTATCATCTATTACTTAGCGCTGATAGCAATGGTGTATCTGCCACTTTTTCTTTAAAAATCGGGAGTTGGTGGCATAAATTGACATCTAGCTAGTGTTTTCAGCCTGTAAAACGGGTTGTCAATCAAATTATTTCCATATTCAGAGAAAATTTCTTGCAGTTCTGCCACTTTTCTCACAAAATTCAGGATTTAGTGGCAGACAAAGATGTGCCATCGCTTAGTCGTGAGCGTTGGAGCGTCTAGCAGTATGAAATCAGTGGCTTTCGAACCACAGTAAAATTAGGAGTGACAATATGAACGTAAAGATTTTAGATCATCCGTTGTTGTTGCATAAGCTTACCCAAATTCGGGATGAGCAGGCTTCGACGGTGAAGTTTCGGCAAATGATTAATGAGATTGGCGGGTTAATGGCTTACGAGATTACGCGTGATCTTCCGGTACGAGAGGTTGTCGTGAAAACACCTGTGACTAAAACGACGGGTTATACGATTGAGGGGAAAAAGATGGTGATCGTGCCGATTTTGCGGGCAGGGCTTGGCATGATGGACGGGATTTTGCAGATGATTCCGGCGGCGCGGATTGGGCACGTGGGGATTGCGCGAGATGAGACGACGTTGCAACCGCACGAGTATTATGCGAAGTTTCCGGAAGGCCTTGATGCGCGGGAGATTTTTATTGTCGATCCGATGTTAGCGACGGGTGGTTCGGCAAATGCGGCGATTGATGCGGTGAAGAAGCGTGGTGCGAAGAGGATTAAGCTGATTTGCTTGGTCGGTGCGCCGGAGGGGGTCATAGCGGTGAACGCGGCGCATCCGGATGTGGATATTTTCCTAGTGTCGCTGGATGAGAAGTTGAATGAGAAGGGATACATTGTGCCAGGGCTTGGCGATGCGGGCGATCGGATTTTTGGGACGAAGTAAATAGATGAGCGAATTTATTAAATGATTCGATACGGCTGCCATGAATGCAGTGATTTACAGGGATTAATATAAAAAATCCAGCTATTATTTAGCTGGGTTTTTTAATGCCTTGTGCCCGCGACAATTTCGTCGATGCGTCTAAATTCGTACCCCTCGGCACGGATGCGGGCGATGATTTCCGGCAGGGCGATCACTGTTTCCGGTTTTGGATGCGTTAAGATGAGGCCACCCGGGCCGATTCGCCTCATGACACGGCTGACCAGCACACCAGCAGGTTCTCCGCGCCAGTCGATGGAGTCCGCCGACCATAGAATCGTGTACATCCCTTGATCATACGCGGCCCTCACGGTATCGTCGGTGAAGGCGCCGCCTGGTGGGGCAAAGAACACAACCGGCTGGCCTGTTATTTCGGTTAACACACTGTTTGTTCTCATAATTTCTTCTTCAAACTCGGCGTAAGAGAAACTGAGCCAATCGGCGGGGTGTGAGTAGGAATGATTGCCCACGATATGTCCCCAGTTCAACACGTCCAAAACGAGTGCGCGGTTCTCATAGGCAAAACGGCCTTCAAAAAACACCGATGCCTGTACGTTATGTTCATCCAAAATGTCCAGCATGGCTACTAGCTCCGAGCCACCCCAAGCTACGTTGATCAACAATCCCACGTACGTGCTATTCTCGTTGCCTCTATAAATCCGATGTTCACGAAAATCCTCGCTCTTTCCCGCATACGGCGTACTCCGAGCCACCATTAACGCTGAATCAAACTCGCCGTGCGCCAGCATGTTCTGATACGACTGTTCAAAATCAAATTCCAGCCCGTGCAACCCCGGCACAAACTGCCAAACCGGGTCAAACCGCGGCTCTACCGGGCCCATCGCATACATCTCAATGTGCTGCAAAACAGCGGCTCGTATTTCCAAACCCGTCTGCGTCCCCGATACAACTGCCGTTTCTGTAACCTGTTCCGCAGGGGTACTCCACCTTGCTTGCAGGCCCACTAAAATCAGGAAAAAACTAAAATAAAATAAAATCTTCTTCATTTGCTTGTTACCTCCCTATTGCTTTGTTAAGGGTATCATGGGCTAATTTTGGTAGATCTATTCAAGAAGCGGCTTGTGCGTGGTTTGGCTGGCATTCACTGATTGTCAAACCGGGCTTTTGCTGTTTGTTGTGTCACAAAGCTTCATAAATTGTCATAAACTGTCACTTTTTCGCTCGTTTTCGTGTCATGAAAAGACTAGCAAAAAAATTAGAAATTTGCTAAGCTATTAAATAAAAAAGAATGCGAATGCATCATAGGGATAGGGAGGCAAATGAGAATGAGTGTGAACAAGCCAATGACGATCTTAATCGTGGAGGATGATCCGGAAGAATTGCTAAAATTTAAAGACTACGCCAAAGGAAACGATGACATAAAAATCATCGGTGTGACGAACTCCAGTTACGAAGCCCTCAAATTAGCAGAGGATCATCTGCCGGAAGTGATCGTTTTGGATCTGGAATTGCATAACGGCTTAGGCTCGGGCATTCATTTCTTGAATGAATTACCTAGCAGTTTGATTTCAAACGATCCTTTCATTTTTTTGACGATTGACGTGGTCGCAGAGGTTGTGTTAAAAATCGCGCGGGATGCCGGTGTGACGTGGACGTTTTCGAAAAAGCAGCGGGATTATTCGGTGGGCATGGTGTTTGATATGGCGTTGCAGTTTCGAGACGCTAAGGGAAAAATGAACGAATTAGCGCGAAAAGAAACGCACGAGGACCGTGAGGAAGAAATCGCCAAAACAAAAGAGCGCATCGTCAAGCACATTGAACGGGAATTGGATTTGATCGGGATATCACGCGCGTTGAAAGGGCGTTATTACTTGGTTGAAGGGATCTATTTTTTAGTCGGTATCAACATTGATTTAAACTTGCGCCAAACCACGGCGATTGAGCATTTGGCAAACCTTTATAACCGGAGCGGCAGTGCAATTACAAGGACGATGCAGACGGCGATCCGCAGTGCTTGGAAGAAATCGCGCGCCGAAGATTTGATGTTATACTACACCGATCGGGTTAGTTATCAAACGGGCATTCCCGCGACGAGTGAATTTTTAAGGTATTATGCGAAAAAAGTTCGTAGGATGATGCAGTAGAGCTAGCTGTTAAAGGGGGGCTCAGTTTTTCATTGCGAGTGCGATAAAATTTTGCTATAATCTTTTCATTGTGGTATCCTATTTGTAAGGAGGTGAGCAGTGTGAACGTTCTTGGCCTAATCGTTGAACACAACCCGCTTCATAACGGGCACATTCACCACATCAATGAAAGCAAAAAACTGGTCAATCCCGATGTGACGATCGCTGTGATGAGCGGTCATTTTATGCAGCGCGGGGAACCGGCCATCACGAACAAATGGCACCGGGCCGCGTTCGCCCTTGAGTACGGGATTGATCTCGTCGTTGAATTGCCGTATGCTTTTTCTAATCAAAGTGCAGATCTTTTTGCAACCGGTGCGATCTCGCTGCTCGCCCACCTACAAGCCACTCACGTTGTGTTCGGGAGTGAAGCCGGTAGCATCGAAGAATTAACGGATTTAGCCGCGTTAATGGCCCGCCCGGACATGCAAGCAAAGATCAAGGAAAACATGGCGGCTGGCTTGAGCTTACCGGCAGCTTTCGCTTGGGAGCAGCCCGGGCTAAGCGGGCCTAATAATACGCTGGGGATTCAATATATCAACGCGATCAAGGCGCTGGGAAGGGCAATGATCCCACTGACGATCCCGCGATTTGCCAGTGGGTATCACGACTTGGCTCCGACGCACGATCGGGTGACAAGTGCCACGGCGATTCGTGAGATGTTGCATCGCGGCGTTGATGTTGCCGCTTATACGCCGATTGAACTGGCCGATGCGCACCTTAGCCGGCAAAACTGGGCGCATCATTACCCGTTTCTCCGGCACAAATTGCTGACGGCAACGCCGGCTACGTTGGCTGAGATTCACGACATGGTTGAGGGGATTGAGAACCGGCTAATCCGTGCTGCGGCTTCGGCTGAGACTTTTTCGGCCTTCATGGAGACGGTGGGGACGAAGCGTTACACGAAGACCCGGGTTCAGCGGATCTGTGCCAATGTGTTAACGGGATTGACGAAGGCGATGGTAGCGGAGTGGCAATTATCAGACGGGGTCCCGTATGTTAGGATTCTGGGACTGAATGAAGCTGGTGCGGGTTATTTGCGTGCTGTGAAGAAGGGGATGGCAGTCCCGGTCTATAGTACCTTTGGTAAAGGGGTGCACGCGATGTTGCAGCATGAGTTGCGCGTGACCGCTAGCTATGCGAGTGTTTACCCCGGGGATGAAATGACGGCTTTGATGAAACGAGAATATACAAGTAAACCCGTGATGCTGGGCTTTTAGGCGGTGACGCTTGAAGGATTGCCAGTTGAAAGGGTTGTGAAAGAAGGGTTTGAGACGATGAGTAAGCAGAAAATAACGGATGCGATTGGGGCGGTGCTTGAGGGCGCTGAGGTGAAACATTTGGTCGTGGATGAGGCGGAATCGCTCGTGACGATGATTGTAGAGGCGACGGCGATGGACGCGCGTGCGGAGAAGGCGTTGTCGCGGCAGATTGCGAAGGTTGTGAAAATTGACCTTGGATTTAAGGGGCTGAAATTGTCGATCGAGCAGACCGCGGCGAGCATTCCGTCGGATGAGTCGGTGGCCGGGACGAAATACATCACAATCACGTCTGGAAAAGGCGGGGTTGGAAAGTCGACGGTGGCGGGGAATTTGGCTGTGGCGTTGGCGCGTTTAGGTCAGAAGGTCGGGATGATTGACGCGGATATTTACGGGCCGAGTTTGCCGAAAGTGTTTGGTCTGGCACACCCGAAGCTGATGATGAACGACGCGAAGAAGATTTTGCCGGTGATGAATGCGGACGGTGTGGCCGTGATGTCGACGGAATTTTTGACGGAGGATGATAAACCGCTCATGTGGCGCGGTCCGATGCTGGGGCGGATGTTGAAACATTTCTTCGATGACGTGCAGTGGGATACGGATTTGGATTTTGTGATTGTGGATTTACCACCTGGCACGGGCGATGTGCCGATGGACATTAAAAACCAACTACCAGAAGCCAAAGCCATTGTTGTGACAACCCCTAATCAAATGGCTTCGCACATTGCGATCAAGTCGGGGCAGATGGCACAGCATTTAGGTCATGACTTGATTGGCGTCGTTGAGAACATGTCCTACTTTACAAACCCAGTGAATGGCGCGCCAGAGCAGATCTTTGGTGCCGGAGGTGGGGCGGTTGTGGCTGAGAAACTCGGGACGCAGCTGCTTGCGGAGATTCCGATTGCGCAAGTGAAAGACGGGTCGGACGGTAGTGGCATTTTCGCTGTCCACGAGGAAAACGGTGTTGCTTATCTGGGACTGGCAAATAAGATATTGAAGTTTTACGGTTAGATTTTAGCTGGAAAGCGATGAAAAAGTCACTTCATTGGGAGTATATCAAATCCCAGTTCAGTGACTTTTATATTTTGGCAATCGTTGTAAAACTGACCCTGAAACAGCGAAATCTCGGTTTCAGGGTCAGCCATCCTTACCGCAAGAAGCGGACGTGCACGATTTCTTCGTTTTCTATCCGGTACACAGCGACAACGTGCCCCTCGCCGTCGATGCCGTTTCGTCCGGTGACCCGCTCTTCGTCCAGGACGTACTGACCCACGACCACGCGACTAGCCAGGCGGCAATGCAGGTCAGGCGAAACAGCGAACATCTTTTTGTATGATTCATACATGGCCGAACGTCCAACCATCAAGACGTTCCCCTCGCCATCTTCCACGACGCAATCCACAGAAAAATTCACGATAAACTTCTCGATGTCCCGATTGTTATAGGCTGCTAGTTGTGCGACAACAGGTTTTAAAATGTCTGACATTTTTAACACGCTCCTACTATAAATATGGTAAGCAATTCGTTTTCACACTCAATTATACCATAAAATCCTTGATAAATCGGTTGAAAAAGAGTAAAATTCTCATATCAAAAGAATGTAGCACGAGGAGTTGGGAAAGAAATGAGTTCATGGACAAAAGAATCAATCTTAGCATCAGCTAAAACGGAAAAGGTGAATTTCGTCAGATTAATGTTTACCGACCTGTTTGGTGTGATCAAAAACGTGGAGATCCCGATCGCCCAGTTAGAAAAAGCATTGGGCAATGATATGATGTTCGACGGTTCATCGATCGATGGTTTTGCACGTATTCAAGAAAGCGACATGCATTTGCACCCTGATTTAAGCACATGGCTGATCTTTCCAGAGGTATACGGTGGTGCCAGAATCGCCCGTTTAATCTGTGACGTCTACAAAGATGGTAAGCCGTTTGCCGGTGATCCACGCTCTAATTTGCGTCGCATCGTAGCGCGGATGAATGAATTAGGCTTCTCACGCATGAACCTAGGCGCAGAGCCAGAATTTTTCTTATTTAAACTCGATGAGGAAGGCTTACCAACGACGCAGCTAAACGATAACGGCGGGTATTTTGATTTCGCCCCGCTTGACATGGCTGAAAACTGCCGCCGTGACATCGTCATTGAGTTAGAAAAGCTTGGCATGGGGGTTGAAGCTGCGCATCACGAATCGGCGCCAGGGCAACACGAGATCAACTTTAAATACGATGAAGTGCTAGCCGCCTGTGACAAGATTCAAACGTTTAAGCTAATCGTAAAAACCGTGGCTAGAAAACATGGTTTATATGCAACCTTTATGCCAAAGCCAATCGCAGCCATCGCAGGCTCGGGCATGCATAGCAACATCTCGTTATTTGACAAAGACGGTAACAACGCGTTTTACAACGAAAGCGACCGATTAGGGTTGTCAAAAACAGCTTATCAGTTTTTAGCGGGAGTTTTGCATCACGCCCCGGATTTTACGGCGATTGCAAACCCGACCGTCAATTCGTATAAAAGATTGACACGTGGGCACGAGGCACCGGTTTTTATCGCTTGGAGTCCATCGAATCGTTCGCCGTTAGTGAGAATTCCAGCTAGTCGCGGGATGAGTACACGCATTGAATTACGTTCGGTTGACCCGTCGGCGAATCCGTATTTAGCATTAGCTGCGATTTTAACGGCAGGTCTCGACGGGATTAAGCGAGAATTAGCAGCACCGGATTCTGTGGAAGATAACATTTATACGATGACGAAAGAAGAATTAGAAGCGCGTGATATTAGAGCTTTACCGCGTTCTTTGCAGTCGGCGTTGGATAATTTTACAAGCAGTGAATTGATGCAAGAGGCGTTGGGAGAGCACATTTCAAAGCGTTTTGCCGAGGCGAAATATCAGGAGTTTGAGGAATACCGTAGTAGTGTGCATACTTGGGAGTTGAAGCGGTATATGTCGTTGTTGTAGGGTTGGGGATTTAGAGTAGATTGGGCCACCTTTTTTGGGTGGTTTTTTTGTGACCTTTTTGAGGTCGTTTCATAGAAAGTCATTGAATGTCATTGGATGTCATAATTTTGGGAAAAGGGGTGTCACGATAGGCCTAGTAATTTTTTTTTTGCGTGTTAGAATGGAGGGAAATGATGGATTGGAGGTAGTGGCAATGGCAGGGATGATATCGGTGACACCGGATGAGTTGCGTGTGCAGGCGCGTGTTTATTTAGATGCTAGGGAAATGATTGTTGAGGCGAAGAGGAAGGTGGATGAGATGAATCGTCAGATGGGGCAGCAGTGGCGGGGGGAGGCTTTTCAGGCTTATTTGGGTCAGTTTGATCAGTTGGCTCATCATGTTCGTGGGTTTAATGAGTTGTTGGGTCGCATGTATCAGCAATTGAATCATTATGCAGATGTGAATCAAGAGCGAGACCGCGCAGATGCGCGGGCATTTGGTTTTAATGAGGGAGTAGGTGAGTTCAGATGAGTAAGAAAAGACTATTATGGTCGATGGGGATGTTAACCTTGGCTGCGTTTGGGGTTTTGTTTCATTTAGTGATGGGGGATAACTTTGATCAACGCAAAATCGCACCCGATTTAGGAGATATGCGTTATGTGCTCGTTAACGAGGATTTAGGGGCTAGTTTCAATGGGACTTTTTATCACCTTGGATCGGAACTGGTGACGCTGATTAGCCAGGACGATGACACGCACTGGCAGACGGCCTCAAGATCGGTTGCAGAAGCGGGGTTTGCTAATGGCGTGTTTGATGTGATGATCGTTTTGCCGCAAAATTTTTCAGAGCGTTTGCTATCACTAGAAAGCATTCATCCGGAGCAAGCTACCATTTTTTATGACGTCCAGCTTAGTGATAACGTGGCGGCAAACGCAGCCGTTCGTGCCCAGGTGGGCGATATTTTAGCGGATTTTGATGCGCGCATTGTGCAGATGTATTTTTCAAGCATTCTCGGTAGTTTATTTGAGGCACAATTAAACGTGGCGGAAATGAATCGGGATGAGCAAGGACGCTATGCTAGGTTTATTGATCACATTCAAGCACCGTTTAACGCGATTCCAGCTGCCTTTTTGTCCGTGATGAATCGAACCGAGCGCCTCGAAATCGCGACCGAATCTTGGCAAGAAGAGCACAATCAGTTTGGAAGTGCAGCGAGTGAAATGGTGTTGCACGCGACAGCACGTCTGGCAGAACAAGCCACGGCGGTTGAGCAGTTTAGCGAGGAAGTGTATCACGGAGTAACAAGGAAGAATGTCTCATTATCAGAGCAATTATTAGACTTTGAAACCGAGCTCGTCAGCCATTTGGATCAGCATCACGTTCTTTTCGAACGCAACGAAGCCCATGCACAAA
The DNA here is from genome assembly GCA_009780245.1 of Turicibacter sp. Taxonomy (GTDB): domain Bacteria; phylum Bacillota_I; class Bacilli_A; order MOL361; family Turicibacteraceae; genus WRKJ01. Next base: position 87,303 of record WRAJ01000004.1, on the reverse strand, counting down.
ACGCTGTGAATAACCAAGCAGTTGCCGATGAAGGGTTCTATCGCGCACAATTCAGTGGGTTAAACGCCATCGTGCAAAACAGCTTAACTGAATTTTACCATGAAAGTGATGTAGGATCGACCACACTACTAGGGCAATTCGAGCAAGTTGCTGGTGAATTTTATCGGAACCAGTCGCAGCAAATCATGGCTTTAAGCGGTCAAATCGAAACGCTCGGGTTACAAGCTGATGAATTATTGGCATTGCGATCGGAAATTTCACGGATCTTTTTCAGTGATGCTAATTTGTCACCTGTGACTGTGACCGATGAGGATTTACGAAGGGCAGTGAGGCATTTTATTGCTGATGAGGTTGAAGACGAAACCGCAAATTTGATTGAGACACACATGGTGGAGCGATTTGCAGCAGAAGGGATTTCTTTATATAATGCGCTAACGGTTAGCCACCAGTCTCTAGTCACGACGATCTGGGGTAATCCGTATCAAGAGAGTTTATCGTTAATTGGGATTTTAACAGCGATGCCAGAAGCGTCGTTATTACAAGATGAGACTGATGCTTGGCGCACTTGGCACGATCGCACGCAGTTAGAAGTCGCTGCTTTTTATGATAATTGGGAGCAAGCGTACGTACAAACCGTGAGGTTGGAACAACAAACGGATCTTTTTGACATCGAAGAAAACCGTCCCGATGTTTATTTTGAGCGACCGCTTAGTGATGATATCGTCACCGCGATTCAAGTTGTGCTTGCGACGCTAATCGAAGAAGCAGAGCAGACATTAAGCGATGCTAATGCGACGTTAGATTTAGATGATAATTTCACACAGATCACCAGCCAAACGGAAGAAGCGCGCGCATTATCTGAAGCCATTTACGCTGAGATGGAAGTTTTGTCTGAGGATACAAGTCGGCGTGTTGCAGGGAACACCGTGTTTGCTGAAAATTTTTCACAAGTGATGTCAAACGCGCGATTCGGTGGCGCTGATAACTTAGCCGTACTCAGATTTTTGGCATCGCCCATTTATCTTGTGGGACGCTACACAGGTGCGATTAACGAAGGCTCATTATTGCCATTTGGCACGAGAGAATGGCTTTTACTCGGTTATTTTTCATTAATGTTTACGATGATTTTAGTGATCGTTTATCATTTATACTTGCTTAAGCAGGGGAATGAACCGGTTGAAAGTGTTTGAATACGAAGAAGAAGACGAAGTTGGACGATTACGAATCAATGTTCGTGTGGCGCACGATACGCGTGAACCGGAACCTTCTCAGCAGCAACTAATTGGTTATGACTGGTTCCCTTTTCTTTTCCTTGCGTCAATGACTGAATTAGAAGAACTTCGGGCAAGTCAATATGAACATTTTATTATGGATATTCAGCAACGTTTGTTTTTGGAGGAGCGACTAGACGTTGAAGGTGCACCAAGCGATGTCATTCATACATTGTTCAAGGACGAAGCGCACATCGTTCATCATGCGGTATTGCCTGTTTTTTACGAACCTGACGTAAGAGATGATCTTTGGTGGGGAATAGGGGTTTTTATTCTAATAGGATTTCTGATTTGTGTTGTAGCTGCAACACGACTTGGAACAAGATTAGGGAGATATTTTTATCAGTCTAAACAGGCGGGTGATGGTGTTGACTAAGGAAGGCATAAATGTGACTGTGAAGTTGGGTAAACAAACCATTGATTTAAGAATCCCGAGCTATGTTAGACAGGCACGTTTGAAACACCTTATTCGCGAGGCTTTACAGGTAGTCGGAATGAACGTGCCACAGGAATTTGAGTTAGTTGTTGATCAAAAACCATTTGTTATTCGTTCGACGGCTTTGATAAAGGAATACGCGATTGGGGAAGGAGATCTGATCGAAATTGTTACAAAAAAATCATACGATGAAACCACTGACTGACGGGGAAATAACCATCGCTACGATCAAAAACGAGAAGGTGCTACTGGTCAGTCTAGAGGCGTCGGAATATGAGTTTGGGGCGATAAAGGCATATGAAGAGGTTCTGTCGGTAGCGGGCATTTTTTTGACAGGGGAAGTGGTTCGGGTGTCAGAGGAAAGGTTAGAAATCGCTTATCACATCCCATCATTTGCACACTCAATAACAGAAGAAAGCGATGAAATGACGCGTCTGTCGCGGGTGGAAGTGGCAAGGAAGTATAGCTTGTTGCGGCTAGAAGAAGGGGTTGCTTACTACCCTTTTCTGCACCCTGATAATGTCTTTTTAATGAGTAAGCAGTTGTACGTGGCCCATCGTGGTTTGGTGGGAATGGTTGAACCAAAGATGGTGAGCGATGCTAGTTTTTTGCGGCAATATAAAGCCTTGGTAATCAGTACGTTAGAGCCGCAATATTCTTACGAGGAGTTGGTGACCGGTGACTGTGTGTTAGCGGATGAAGCTGGCAGAAACATCATGCAAGCAAGAACGGTGGCGGAAATTGAACGTATCCTAGATGAGCAGTATCACGCTTTGTATGCGTCTGAGCTGTTGAGTTGGCGCAGTGTTAAGAAGAGTCACGATCGTTTTTTGAAAGCTTTAGTGGTTGTTTTATTTGTGTTGGTGCTTGGAGGTGGGGCAGGGCTGAGGGTGATGCTTACGCATACGTTGCCGAGGCAGAATAGGATCATTGATGCGCAAGCTGCTTATTTAGTGAGCAATTTTAGTGAGTCGGTCGCCATCCTTGCAAACGATGATCCTAGAGATTTGCCTTCAGCTACGCAGCACATGTTGGCAGCGAGTTATGTCCAACTCAGTGCGTTAACCGTGGATCAACGACAAGCTATTTTGAATCGTTTGTCCCCAAGTAGCCATGAAAATGAATGGCGGTATTGGATTTACATCGGACGCGGTCAGTTACGTGAAGGGTTAGACATGGCTTACAGTTTAGGGGATACCCAGCTAAAAATTCACGCTTACGCATTAAGCTACGATGTGGTCGCACTTGATATGGCAATGCCGGGAATAGAAAAGCAAGAACGTTTAAACCATTATCGCACGCGTTTGGAGGAATTGAATGAACGCCTTACTAGGCAAACGCCTGTGCACCCAGAAGTAGAGATTGATCTAGCTGTAGACGTGGAGGAAGAGGAGGAAGAGACGAATCATGAGTGATGTCATCCGAACGTTCGATCGTGCTCATTTTGATGATCGCATCAACCCTCGGAATGAGTGGCGTTATTTTATTTTTTCGTTTAGTGAAACATTTACATACAAAGAAATCACCACAAGCCATCCGTTTTTAAAAGCCTTTGGAAAGACATTCGAACTTAAGGGTGACACGCTCTATGTTGACGGGAAAAGGATCAAGGCAGATTCTGAATTCGATCGTCTCTTTGTAAAGAAAGACAGTGAGTGGTTGGTAGATACGATCGCACCACCACAAGGTATCGTGCTCATTTCAAGTAGAGCTCATTCGGCGATTCAAGTGAGTGGCAATTCATTGACATTTCTTTTTGCAAAGCTAAATCAGGCTCGTAACCCTGAATCCTATCAACTCTTCCACTTCTCAAACGGTGAGCGGTGCTATTTTAATGGGGCTTTGATTGCCGAATATGAGGGCACATTTGAGATAGGTGATAAACTGGTCATTGGCGGGATTCATATTGAGCGACGTCCTAAGCAGTTTAAAATAGTTGGGATAAAAAGCAAGGTAATTTTTAATCATCGCCGGATTGTCAGCCAGAATAATCAAACCGAATATCCAATCGATTTTCCGAATTATCGACGAAGTCCTAGAATCTTGAAAAACCCCCTTGAAACAACTGTCAACCTCGCACCACCAGAAACGCAGGAGGAAGTGAGCAAAGGTGCGTTATTTAAAACGGTTATCCCTTCCTTTTTCATGATCGGCATGAGCGTTTTGACAGGATTGAGTGTGCGCAGTGGGAATGCTTTGATGATGCTCAGCACTATAGGCATTGCCGTCATAACGGTGACAGTTACTTTAAGTGCATATGTGACGAACAAAAAAGAGCGGGTTAAAAAAAATGAAGAACGTGACGTGAATTATGAGCGATACTTGGTTAAGAAACAGGCAGAGATCAATCGATTAGAGGACGAAGAGCGAGTGGCTTGGGATTATCACTATCCGAGCATGGAAAACCTTGCTAAGATGATGGTTGAATACGATGCGAGGCTTTATGAAAAAACGCCATCAAACTTCGATTTTTTGGAAATTTCATTAGGGTTAGGACAAAGTGCACCGTCCTATCAAATTGAATTTGATGGCGGCAAAGATCCCGATGAACTAACCCGTCGGGCACAAAGCGTCGTGGATCATCGCCGAGTATTAAATGGTGCTCCGATGCGTATCCAGCTAAAAACAGAAACCATCGGTTTGATTGGTACTGATGACACTTTAAAAACGGTCGTTAAGACGATACTCTTTCAAGTTGCCGCTTTTCATTCTTATCAAGACGTTGTTTATCTCGCCTTATTGCCAAAGAATAGCTACGAAGCGGATTTTAAAGAATGGCACTGGTTGAGACATTTTAAGATTGGTGCGTCCCATTTACGCGGTATTGTACATTCGGAAAGAAGCAAAGAGGTGTTGCTTAACCGATTTTATCAAATCATGATGAAAAGAAAAAACGAACGCAAAAAGTGTCAGTCGAAAGGAATTAGATTTACGCCTCATTATGTGTTGATCATTCTTGATGATAGCTGGCTAATGGGGCACGAACTGAATGAATATCTCGCCAAAGACATGAGTAAATACGGTGTGAGTGTCATTTGGTGCAAAGAAAATCAGGCCATGTTACCGGAAACGATCACAACGATGGTAACCTATATTAGCTCGCAAGCAGCTATCTTAATTAATCAAAGAAACGTTTACGTTAACAAAAAATTCTTGCCTTATAAAATGCCAGTGACCACTCTTGAACACATGGCCATTAGGCGACTGGCTAATCTTGATCACGTGGAGGTTGAAAAAAACACCATTCCAAAACGGGTCACTTTTTTAGAGATGTACCAGGTAAAAACAGTAGAAGAACTAAAGATACAAGACCGCTGGCATCGTTCAGACACTTCGAAAAGCTTGTCTGTTCCTTTAGGGTTAAAAGGGAAGCACGATCTTCTTGAATTAGATTTACATGAGAACGTTCATGGCCCGCACGGATTAATAGCTGGCACAACCGGCTCTGGTAAATCTGAACTGATTCAGAGTTATGTTTTGTCGTTGGCAATTAATTTTTCCCCGGAAGACGTTGGGTTTTTGCCGATTGATTTTAAAGGAGGTGGCATGGCGAATGAATTTAAGAATCTCCCTCACCTAATGGGCGCTATTACTAACTTGGACGTTGCAACGTCCCTTCGAGCGCTCGCCAGTATTCAAGCCGAGCTAAAAAAGCGTCAGAAGCTATTTAGAGCGTTTGGTGTTAATCATATCCATGCTTATACGAGGCTATATAAAAAAGGAAAAGCGATGACGAAGCGGGATCAGGTGTATCCAACGTTGCCCATGCCACACCTGTTTTTAATTAGTGATGAATTTGCTGAACTCAAAGCGAACGAGCCTGAATTTATGGTAGAGCTTGTCTCGGTATCAAGGATTGGGCGAAGTTTAGGTGTTCATCTTATTTTGGCAACGCAAAAGCCCTCCGGTGTTGTAGACGATCAGATTTGGAGCAACTCACGGTTTAAATTAGCACTTAAAGTTGCCACTGTTTCAGACTCGAACGAAATGATAAAAACACCGGATGCGGCTCATATTACTGAACCAGGACGCGCTTATTTGCAAGTTGGGATTAATGAAACGTATGAGCTTTTCCAAAGCGCTTGGAGTGGTGCGGATTACGAACCCGCCGCAGGTGTGAGCGAAGTCGCCGATGAACGAGTGTGGCGAATCAATGATTTAGGTCAGTATGAGTTGTTATACGACCCAAGAATGGACGAAGAAACAGTCGGATTGCAAGCAGATGAACGGCCAACAGAACTGCGAGTGCTCGTTGATCACCTAGTACACCTTGCAAGTAATAGCGATGTGAGGATACCAGAAAAACCTTGGCTAGAGCCACTCAAAGAAACTGTCGTCGCACTTTGTGTTGACGTTGAAAAAGAATGGAAAAAAGCACGCGAACTTAGCATTGAATTGGCGTATATGGATGTGCCGGATCAGCAAGCGCAACGAGCGTATATGTTTGATTTTGAACAAAATAAGCACACAATCATTTACGGTAGTTCGGGGTTTGGTAAATCGACCACGTTACAAACCATTGCGCTCTTATTAGCACGTAAAAACACACCTGAGCAAGTACAATTTAATTTATTTGATTTTGGAACGAACGGTCTTTTAGTATTGAAGGACTTGCCACACACAACAGATTTGGTGCGTTTAGACGAGGAAGAGAAACTGGGGAAATTTCTGGATAGGGTGAAAAGTGAAATCAGAAAGAGAAAGGAATTATTCACGGAAGCAAGTGTTTCATCAATCGCTCAATACGAAACAAAGACCGACTTGGTATTACCGGTCATGATCACAATGATGGACGGGTATGACAGTATAAAAGAAAACCAACAGTTAGCGAGAATTGTTGATGATCTTATCTTACAACTTTTGCAAGAAGGCACCAACGTGGGCATGTATTTACTGCTGACAGGACTTCGTGCAACAACCTTTAACATGAATGTTTCAAGCAACGTTTCAACTAAAATAGCGCTGTTTTTCAATGAAGAAAATGAGCTGGCTGAAGTCATTGGACGAGATCGATTGCCGCAGCAACAAATTGCTGGGCGTGCTCAGATTAAACTAGCTGCTCCGAGGAGTATGCAAGTCTATTTACCTTCAGAGAAGTCAGGTGATTTCAAGCGGTTGGAAGCTCTTAAGGGAGAAATTGATCAACTAAATAAAGCTTGGAACGGCGTGCGCCCGAGAAAAATCCCGATGTTACCGAAAGAAGTGACACGTCTTTGGTTTATGGAAAACAGTGAAGTTAAGGAATGGATGCGTTTGGGTGACATTCCGTTAGGCTTGAATATCGATACAACGAAGGTATGTGGCTTTCGACCAAAGGTTGATCCGTATTTTTTCATTGTTGATACAGATGTTACTCAGACCGATTACTTAACCGCGACAATCTGTGAAGTGTTAAGTAAGATGGGCGACGTGTATCACCGCATTCTTTTTGATGGCGGTGAGGTAGTGGACGATTCATCTTGTTTTGATGAGGTGAAACAGGTGGAAGAGTACGAAAGCTTTATTGATGAGCTTTTATTGACGTTTGAGGCTAGGAAAGTGAATGCGGAGTTGGTGTATGAAGATTATCTGGTTTATATAACGAATTTGCCCTTTTTTGTCGAGAGGAGCCAGGTCGATGAGGACCAGTTTATGAGGCTGTTAAAAACGGGTTACAAAGTTGGCATTCATCTGCTCATGCAAAGTGATCAAAGTCAGTTGAATGTGGCATACGATGTGGTTAGTCAAACATTAAAAACAGCGGCAAAGCAGGGATTTGTCGGAACAAAGAAAAACGATCAGTCGTTTGTAAAAGTAAGAAGAATCGCGTCCGAGCCAGAATTGGATCATGATCATCACCACGTTTTTGGCAATCGCAACATTGAAAAAATTAAGTTAGTGAGTAAGTGGTCATAACCAGTATGAAATTAGTTACGAATTAGTATTAGCCCACATAAGATATATTGTTATGGATACTTGAGACGGTTAGAAACTTTAAACTAAAGCTTGTCTTTCCTTGTTATGACGTGTCAACTCATCTTGACCGTTTCGAGTGTAAGTTTAAAATTTACAAAATGGGGGAATTTATTGTGAATCAATTTACATACAGTGGATACAACGATCAGGGACTAAATTATTATTACCCAAATAATCAAGCTCATTTTTATCAAAACCATTATCGACCAGATAGTGTCGCACCAGATGTTGCACCAGACGCACCAGCAGATGTACCGACAGTTATCGGGCTAAACGATCGCGTACGAGTGAATCAAGGTGTTTTAACTTGGGCGACGGGTGAGGGAATGCCATCGTGGGTGCATGGTCGCGTGTATCCGGTTATTGAAATTAGAACAAGAAACGGCGGCACTGAGTTATTATTAGGGAACGGGATTAATTCATGGATTCGTGTCGGAGATGTGACAAGAGAAGCAGGGGCTAGTACAACAGAAATTAGATTAAACGATCGCGTCAGGGTAAATGCAGGCGTTCGCACTTGGGCAACAGGTGAAGGGATGCCATCATGGGTGCATGGTCGCGTGTATCCGGTTATTGAAATTAGAACAAGAAACGGCGGCACTGAATTGCTTTTAGGAGATGGCATCAATTCATGGATCCGCATGCCTGATGTTACAAGAGTAACGGAAACAACAACGTCACCAGTGATCAGGCTAAACGATCGCGTTAGGGTAAATGCAGGCGTTCGCACTTGGGCAACGGGTGAGGGCATGCCGTCATGGGTGCATGGTCGTGTGTACCCGGTTATTGAAATCAGGCAGAGAAACGGCGGCACTGAATTGCTTTTAGGAGACGGCATCAATTCATGGATTCGTTTACCGGATGTCACAAGAGTAACGGAAACAACGCCACCAACGATTGGGCTAGGCGATCGTGTGCGAGTGAATCAAGGCGTCTTAACTTGGGCGACAGGTGAGGGAATGCCAACGTGGGTACATGGTCGGTCTTACCCGGTCATTGAAGTCAGAACACGAAATGGCGGCACTGAATTACTTCTAGGAGAGGGGATCAACTCTTGGATTCGTCTACCTGATGTGACGCGCGTGTAACGCGATGCAAATCGAATACTAAAAAGTCATTGAACGGCAAAAAGCTGAGTCTGATGACTTTTTAATTGTGAAAATGTTGTGGTAAAAGTCACTAAACCATGTGACTGTACGCTCTTTACACCTACCACATGAAAGTTATTGCGAATCACCAACGACCTATGCTATAATTGACTAAGATTCATCAAGTGATACGATGCAAGATGACTTGCACAAAAAGGAGAGGTTGGCAATGATCGTTTTAGTGGTAAATTTCGAAGTCAAAGAAGGGAAAAAAGAGGAGTTTTTAGCATTAATTAAGCCGCTGATAGAGGGCTCGCAAAATGAAGCAGGAAACATCGAATACGATTTGTACGTAAACACAGAAAAAGCCAACGGCTATATCTTGCTTGAAAAATGGCAAGACCAAGCCGCATTAGATTTCCATAACACAACGGAGCATTACAAAGTCCACGGCGCTAAACTTGGCGTGGTTTGCGAGGAAATCGTGATTAACCGTTTTGCGCCAGTTGGATAAACGAGTATAACAGTCAGGAGGCTCAAGGATTATGAAGCGGGAATTAGCAATTGAATTTTCACGCGCAACAGAAGCAGCAGCATTAGCAGGTTATAAATGGCTTGGCCGTGGGGATAAAGATCAGGCTGATCATGCAGCAGTGATCGCGATGCGTCATATTTTTAATCAGATCGCCATTGACGGGGAAATCGTGATCGGCGAGGGTGAAATCGACGAAGCACCGATGCTTTTTATCGGCGAGCAAGTAGGCCGTGGCGGTGATGCGGTCGATATCGCGGTGGATCCGATCGAAGGGACGCGTATGACAGCACTCGGGCAGCCAAATGCGATGACCGTTTTGGCAGTCGGGTCGAAAGGGTCGTTCCTAAAAGCACCTGATATGTATATGGAAAAATTGATTGTGGGACCCAAAGGGCGCGGCCTTCTGAATCTTGACGAGTCGCTTGTGGATAACATCACCCGGGTTGCGACCGCGATGGAGAAGGATTTGTCACAGTTTACGGTGATGACCCTGGCCAAGCCGCGCCACGATGCCGCGATTAAAGAGATGCAGGAGCTAGGCGTTCGTGTCTTTGCCATTCCGGATGGCGACGTGGCTGCGTCGATTTTGACGTGTATGCCGTTTAGCGAAGTGGACATGGTATATGGGATCGGCGGTGCGCCGGAAGGGGTCGTGTCGGCGGCGGTGATCCGGGCGTTAGACGGCGATATGCAAGGCCGTTTGATGTACCGTAACGTCGCAAAAGGCGAAACGGATGAGAATAATAAATTAAGCGAAATCGAAAAGCAACGTTGCGCAGAAATGGGCGTAACGGTGGGCGATATCATCACCTTAGAGGAAATGGCAAAGTCGGACGACATCGTCTTTTCGGCAACGGGCATCACGAAGGGCGATCTACTAGACGGCATCACTTGTTCAGACGGCATCGCACGAACGGAGACGCTACTGGTTCGTGGAAAATCACGCACAATCCGTCGCATCCAGTCGATTCATTACTTGGATCGTAAAGACGAAGAGATCAGGCATTTATTTTTGTAGCAGATAATGGGAAATAGGAGGTTACGACATCATGTACTCAGTCATCATACCAGCAGCGGGAACGGGTTCGCGTATGGGCTTGGGTTATAATAAATTGCTATACAAAGTGGCAGGCCGGACGGTGATCGAGCACACGGTGGCCAAGTTTTTCAATGATATTAAATGTAAGCAGATTATTTTAACCGTGAGCCCGGAAGACCAAGATAAAATGGAACGTCTTTTCGGCAACCAACCCCGAACGTCGCTAGTGATTGGAGGGAAAACGAGGCAAGAAAGCATCTATAACGCGCTGGAATTGGTAAAGGAAGCGACCGTGCTGATTCACGATGGTGCGCGTCCTTTTGTCACGGAAGAAATCATTGACCGCTGTTACGAGGCGGCTGCGGATGGTTCAGTAGGAGCCATCGTGGCTGTCCCACCGAAAGACACGATTAAACAGCGAAATAGTCGACGATCAGAACTAGTCAATCGCACCATCCCGCGCGAGGAATTAGTCATCGTTCAAACGCCCCAGGCTTTTCCGACCGATGTTTTAAAAGCAGCGAACCGCTTGGCGTTGCGGACAGATTACGTCGGAACGGACGACGCGAGCTTGGTCGAGAATTTCACGGAAGTCCCGATCAAAATTGTCGACGGGGATTACCAGAACATTAAATTCACGACACCGGAAGACATTAAATATTTTGAAATTTTGACAAAAGGGAGGGAGCGCCATGCGCATCGGACACTCTAAGGACGTCCATCAACTCGTAGCGGGTCGCCCGTTAATTCTTGGTGGCGTGGAAATTACGCATCACTTGGGTCTACAAGGGCATAGTGACGCGGACGTCCTCACGCACACGGTAATTGAAGCGATCATCGGCGCGTTGGGGCTGGGCGACATCGGCACGCATTTTCCGGATACCGATCCCGCGTACAAAGGCGCTGATTCAATGGACTTGCTCAAGGCAACGAAAGCGATGCTGGACGATACCACATACAAAGTTGGAAACCTCGACGCGACCATCTTCGCCGAGCAACCAAAAATGCGCAGCCACATCAGCGCGATGCGCACCAATATCGCCAGTGCATTAGGTATCGACGTGACACAAGTAAACATCAAAGCAACGCGCGGCGAAAAGATGGGCTACATTGGCCGAGAAGAAGGCATGGGCGCCGAGTGTATCGTGCTTTTACTGGAAGAATAAAATCAACATTCAAACAAGCCTTCGGCGGTGATGAATCGAAAGCTTGTTTTTTTCTGCGTCAATTGTTTTTTTCACAGCCTTCACCCTTGCAAAACAAGAAAACGCTGTTAAAATTAAAGTAGAATATAAATTCAGTTAATTGCGAAACTCCGCATTTCAGATAGCATCTGCACCTTTATGCATTAAATACTGGTAAAAGGGTGCAGTTGTGCACCTTAATCTGCACTTATAGAAAAAAGGGTGCAACTGTGCACCCTAATGGCACTTATACAAGCAAAAAGGTGCAGTGTGCAAGTGTTTTACAATTGACTAAGGATAAATAGGAGGCGTTGCACGTGAGTACATTTAAAAAAGGATTTTTATGGGGTAACTCGTCATCAAGCATGCAAACTGAAGGGGCATGGGACAAAGGTGGCAAAGGGATGTCGGTTTACGATATCAGAGAAGCGACTGAGACATCATCGGACTGGAAAGACGGCACAGACAGCTATCATCGCTATGCAGAAGATTTTGATTACATGAAAGAAATGGGCATGAACTGCTACCGATTCCAAATTTCTTGGAGCCGTGTTTGTCCGTTAGGTGACGGTGAATTCAACGAGGAAGGGATTGCATTTTATGATACATTCATCGACGATTTAATCGCGCGTGGGATTGAGCCAATGGCGTGTCTGTATCATTTCGATATGCCGTTGCACCTTGCAAAAACGTACAACGGGTTTGTTAGCCGAGAAGTGGTTGATGCGTTTGTTCGTTACGGAAAAGAAATGCTAAAACGTTTCGGCCATAAAGTGAAGTACTGGATCACGATGAACGAGCAAAATATTTTCTCGACGCCTTATGCGTTTAAGATCAGCGGTTACCTAAAAGGAGACATGACATCGCTTGAGCAGTATACGATTAGCCACAATACGATGATGGCACACGCGAGATTCTCAAACCACCTAAAAGCGAATTATCCAAATTGCCTGATCGGTGGTATGTTAACGTACATGGAGCCTTATCCGTTAACGTCTAGACCGGGCGATGTTTATTTAGCTCGCAAGCTTGATGAGTTTTTAAACCATAATCTGCTGGAAGCTTATACGCATGGGAAATATTCCACGGAGTTTATGAAATTCCTTGATAACCATCACCTGATGCACATCATTCTCGACGGGGATTTGGCGGAAATCTCGCAGATGCGCAGTGACTTCTTAGCCTTTAGTTACTATGCGTCACAGACGGTCGATTCCACAAAGGTTGACGATGCAACTTCTATTGCAACATCCATGAAGGCGTTGGTTAAGAACCCTTATTTGGAGGGGACGGCCGACTGGAATTGGCAGATTGATCCGCTGGGGCTGCGCAACATTACGACGAAGATTTACAACCGCTATAAGCTACCGGTTTTCGTGGTGGAGAACGGGATTGGCGTTCAGGAAGAGTGGGACGGCGAAAACGAGATTCAGGACGATTACCGCATTTCGTACCACCGCGACCATATTCAAGCGCTGAAGGATTCAGTTGCGGAGGACGGCGTGGATCTGATTGGTTACCTTGGCTGGGGGCTCATTGATATTTTGAGTTCGCAGGGCGACATGCGCAAGCGCTATGGGATGGTGTATGTTAACCGGACGAACCATGATTTGCGAGATATGAAAAGAGTCCCGAAGAAGAGTTTTTACTGGATGAAAAAAGTGACGGCTAGTAATGGGGAGGAATTGTAGGATTGGGGTAAGATGGGGGAGGAGGCTTTCGTGGTTTGCGAGGGCTTTTTTTCTTTTTGTGCATACCGAGGTTTTACAGTGACTTTCACTATCTCAAAACGACGAAGAATTCACTATAAAGGTTGAAAAATCGAGATTTACAGTGAATATCAAGGTTAAAACAATGGAAAACTCACTATAAGGTTTGAAATATCGAGGTTTATAGTGAATATCAAGGTTAAAACGACGAAAAACTCACTATAAGATTTGAAAAATCGAGGTCTATAGTGAATATCAAGGTTAAAACGACGAAAAACTCACTATAAGGTTTGAAATATCGAGGTCTATAGTGAATATCAGGACTAAAACGATGAGAAACTCACTATTAGATTGAAGTGAGTGCCCTTTCGGTGATCATGATGTGAACGACTTTTGATTTTACTTTGCTCATTGCGTTTGTTTAGTGCTCTTTAGCTTGCGCGCGCCCGTGAAACTTGCGAATTTTATTCGCATTAGTTGAACCAGTGCCAAAGCTTGGAAAGTTGAAAACTTTCCGCTTGTGGTGCCTTTTGGCTTACTGGGGTAGTGATTGACTGTTAATTGTAAGCAATTAACAGCCAATCACTACCTTATATTTTTGGTTGGTCTCGTTCAATTTTTGTGCTTTTGGGTTGCTCCGGGTCAGTTTGAGGTCACTTTTGTTTTTTCCCAAGTCATTTGTTTTTTCGCTAATGAAAGCTATTGCAAAGTTTGAAAACGTTGATAAAATAATGTCATAACCAAAAGAGGAGGCAGCGCGATGAGTGTTTTAAAGAAAGATTTTTTATGGGGGAATTCAGTGTCAAGTATGCAAACTGAGGGTGCATGGGACGAGGGTGGTAAAGGGATGTCGGTGTACGATGTCCGTGAGGCGACGGAGTTTTCGTCAGACTGGAAGGTGGGAACGGATAGTTATCGTCGTTATGCTGAAGATTTTGATTTGATGAAAGAGATGGGGATGAATTGCTACCGTTTCCAAATTTCTTGGAGTCGTGTTTGCCCAACGGGTGATGGGGCGTTTAATGAAGAGGGAATCGCGTTTTACGATCGGTTCATTGACGATTTAATTGCGCGCGATATTGAACCAATGATTTGTTTGTATCATTTCGATATGCCCTTGCATTTAGCTGAGACGTATAACGGGTTTCTAGGCCGCGAAGTGGTAGATGCGTTTGTGAGGTATGGAAGAGAGATGTTGAAGCGCTTCTCGCACAAGGTCAAGTATTGGATCACGTTGAATGAGCAAAATCTTTATTCTGCTTCGCACAAAGCCTTCAAGTATGCGGGCTATCTGAAAGGGGAGCAGACGATTGAGGAGCTGTACCGAATTAGCCACAACGTGATGATGGCGCACACGCGTTTTTCGAATCATTTGCAGGCGAATTATCCGGAATGTCAAGTTGGTGGCATGCTGACTTACGTCGAAGTTTACCCGATGACGTCGCATCCGAAAGATGTGTTTATGGCCAGACAAGCAGACGAGTTTTTCAACCATACGCTGCTTGAAGCTTATACCAACGGCGTTTATTCACCGGAGATGTTGGCATTTATGAAAAAAGCGGATTTGATGCATGTGATTCATGACGGTGACTTAGAGGAAATAGCAAAAATGCGTAGTGATTTCTTAGCATTTAGCTACTACGCGTCACATGCGATCGATCATACGTTGGTACCTGAAGGTGCATCGCCAAATGTGTATTGGGAAATCGGTGTCGCGAAAAACCCACACGTAGAAGCCACAGAAGGGTGGGGCTGGCAAATTGATCCGCTAGGATTTAGAAACATCTTAGCGAAGGTTCATAACCGTTATAAGTTGCCGTTATTCCCGGTTGAAAACGGGATTGGCGTTCAAGAAGAGTGGGACGGTGAAAATGAAATTCAGGACGACTACCGCATCGCTTATCACCGCGATCACATTCAATGCATGAAAGACGCGGTTGAGTTTGATGGTGTTGAAGTAATGGGTTATCTTGGTTGGGGATTGATTGATATTTTAAGTTCACAAGGTGATATGCGCAAACGTTACGGCATGGTTTACGTTAATCGTACGAATCATGATCTTCGCGACATGAAGCGCGTGCCGAAGAAGAGCTTCCATTGGATGAAAAAAGTAACCGCTAGCAACGGAGAAGAGCTATAAAAAACCCGAAAGGGAAAGGATGACAGAGATTATGGAAAACAGTAAATTTTTAGACAAGTTCACAATGTTCGCAGCAAAATTAGGGTCACAAATTCACTTAAGGTCATTAAGAGATGCCTTTGCGATCTTGATGCCGATGTTTATCCTAGCGGGGATTGCCGTACTCATCAACAACGTTGTATTGCCTTGGTTCTGGGAAGGCGATGCGTTATGGAGTGCTCAGTACTGGGGAAGAATGATTACAAACGGAACACTTAATATTACAAGTTTGCTAGTCGCACCGATGATCGCTTATTTCTTAGCCAAGAACAAGCAGTTTAAAAACCCGATCGCGGCAGCAGCCGTCGGAATTTGTGTGCTTGTTGTGCTAATGCCTTTCTATTCAACTGTCACACCAGTTGGTGGCACAGCGGATGAGGCGATTCGTGCAATGGGATTAATGACGTTCCCGAACTTAGGAACACACGGCATGTTTGCGGGTATCATCGTTGGTCTTATTGCAACTGAATTGTTTATGAAAGTGTCAAGCATTAAGCAACTTGAAATCAACCTAGGCGACGATATCCCGCCAGCAGTTGGGCAATCGTTTGGTGTTTTACTACCAGTCATGATTGTCATGTCACTCTTTGCTTTAGTGTCGATGTTGCTACATACAATCTTTGATACGAATATTCTAACACTAATTACAAACTGGATCCAAGAACCGCTTCGTGGTATTAACACGTCAAT
Organism: Turicibacter sp.; assembly: GCA_009780245.1. Lineage (GTDB taxonomy): Bacteria > Bacillota_I > Bacilli_A > MOL361 > Turicibacteraceae > WRKJ01. The sequence goes on along the minus strand of WRAJ01000004.1, from coordinate 71,217 downwards.
CTGGGGAGCTGCTCTTATTTATACGATTGGTAACTTCATTTTTACCATCGGTATTCACCAAACGATTATTAACGGTGTCTTATTAATGCCGGTAGCGTTAATCAATATGAACGAGAATATGTTAGCCTTTGATGCGGGGTATGCACCATCAGAAGTACCATATATCATCACTAACGTGTTTATCCCAACGTTCGGTATGATTGGTGGAACGGGTAGTACGATTGCTTTAATTATTGCAACCTTATTATTTGGTAAGCTAAAATCAGCAAAGTCTGTTGCTAAACTAGGGACAGCACCGGGTATCTTTAATATCAACGAGCCAATTATCTTTGGTTACCCAATCGTATTTAATTTACCGATGATGATTCCGTTTGTCTTGTTGCCGACTTTAGGGTTAATCTTTGCTTATTTTGTGACCGCAGCGGGATGGATGAACCGTACAGTCGCTCTGATTCCTTGGACGACGCCACCGTTTTTAAGTGGTTTCCTCGCCACCGGTGGAGACTGGCGTGCCGTTGTGGTTCAAGCGATCATCATTATTGGTGGTGTGTTCTTGTACTTGCCATTTATGAGAATCAGTGAGAAAACGGCACTGAAAGTTATGGAAATGGAAAAAGCAGCAACCGAGTAAAAATTGAAAGCGATCTAGTATCCGATATCAACCAAACGTTGATATCGGATAGCAATGAAAGCGATTCGGAATTTATTGAGGTTTTATCGCAGATTGTTCAGATCTTGATTGCTTAAACCGAAAAGTTGTGATAAAATAAAGTGAGAATGAAGTGAGAGAGGGTGTTGTGAAAATGAAAATCAAATTATTTTGTGCCGCTGGTATGTCAACAAGTATGCTAGTGAATAAAATGCAGAAAGCAGCTGAGGATAAAGGGTTAGACATCGAAATTGCTGCCTTCCCAGAAGCAACCATCGAGAAAGAAAGCGAGGATTGTGACGTGGCACTACTTGGTCCACAAGTCAGGTACATGCTTGAGCGTGCAAAGGAAATCTGTACACCGAAAGGGATTCCTGTTTCTGCGATCAACATGCAAGATTACGGTCTCATGAACGGTGAAAAAGTATTAAACGAAGCGTTACAGATGTACGAAGATTTTAAAAAGTAAAGAGGTGAAGGTGCTGGCAACAGCACCTTTATTGTTGCTAAAATAAAATTTCCAAAACTCTTTTTAAAAACCCTTTTTTCCCTTGACATGATAGCGTATTTTGTATTATAATGCATGCAAGGGCTTTCTAAAATTGTTTTAATACTGGAGGGATTTGAAATGACGAATGTTTTAAAGTGTATCATCTTCGACATGGATGGTACATTAGTGGATAGTGAGAAAGTTTATTTAACCGGTTATAAAAAAACTTTTGCTAAGTTTAATGTTGCGATCGCGGATGAAAAATTACAACGATTTTCGGGCTTGTCTGGTGAAGATGAACTAAATACCATCGATGAGTATACCAATGATCGCGCGATCTCAGAGCAAATCTTAACTGAGATGATCGCTTATGCTGAAAGTGAATTTGCAGCTAATCGTGTCGAGTTGAAGTCTGGGGCTGTTAGTTTGCTTGATTATTGCAAACAGTTAGGGCTAAAAGTTGGTTTAGCAACGTCTTCATACGAAGAACATGCACGGAGTATGCTAAAAAGCCTTGGCATTATTCATTATTTTGACTTTTTTGTCTTTGGTGATGAGATCAGCATACCGAAGCCGGATCCGATGATTTTTCGGACAGCGGCCCGACGGTCAGGGCATCAGCGTGACGAGTGCTTAGTCATTGAAGATTCGTTGGCAGGGGTGACAGCGGCGACAAAGGCCCGTTTATCAGTGGTGCAAATTGCGGACGACATTGATCCGATTCATTTTGCCAATTATAATGTCGATGCGTTATCTGAGATTAAGCCCATCATTGAGGCATTACTACCTATCGCGCCCTCTGAGTAAGAACGAGCTCAGGTAGCTAGCGATGTAACTAGACAAGATAAGGGTAAAGAAATGCTTAGGAATAGGCGTTTTTTTTGTAAATGATGTAAAAGGCTTGCTCATACTAGACGGAGCAAGGGCTTTTGTGTATAATGGTGATAGCGAATACAAAACAAGGACGATGAGGTGCTGCTAGTGCTATTTAGTTACGAAAGAATTCAACGATTGAATGATTTAGAATTTGATGTGTATAACTGTATTACAGAATTAGATGCCAAAGTTTTGAGCATGAAAATTCGTGATTTAGCGGATGCTTCGCATGTGTCGACAACGGTAGTCCTAAACTTTTGCCGAAAGATGGATTGCGAGGGATGGACGGCTTTTAAAATAAAATACAAAGAAGAGCTGCAACAAGCAAGAGCCTCTGAATCTAACGAACTGGTCACCAAGCAAATCATGGATTATTTGCAGATGTACGTGCAAGACACACAAAAACAAGATCAACTAGACGAAGTGGTGGATTTGATTTATCGGGCACGCAGAGTGATCTTTATCGGTGCTGGGCCATCAGGGATTTTATCAAAATACGCAGCGCTTTATTTCACCACCATGGCGAAAACCGCTCAGCACATTGATTCACCGTACTTTCCGATTCCAGAAGACGATTATAGCGACACAATTGTCATCGCTTTATCGGCATCCGGTGAAACAAAGAGTGTGATTCAACGCTGTAATCGATTTAAATCGCTACATGCCACCTTGGTTGCGATCACCAATACTGGCGATAACACGTTGTCAAAACTAGCGGACGTTTCCATGTCTTATTCCGTACCCCAAGAGGAATTTTACGTTTCCGAAAAATTAGCAGAAATCCACGTCACCGCCACAACAGCCATTCCTGTGATGTATATGATTGAACTAATGGCCAAGAAATTCCACCAGAAGAAGGTGCTAGAAAGTAAAGTTAGCGACGAATAAAGGAGCCCGGCCTTTTGGTGACCTGCTCCTTTTCATTTATTAGTCTTGCTCTCCATTATCCCCATCACCACCTACTGGATCAGCAGGCGGTTCATCAGAAATTGGTGGTGGGTTTGTCGGTATAAACGGTGGGGCTGTAGGAGCAGGTATATAAGGACCAGGATCTGAATCAAGAGGTGGAAGTGGCTCATAAGCAGGTGGATATTCCCAAGGTATATCAGGCACAGTTGTCCCCTGATTTAGATTCCCTCCATAATGAAACCCTTGCCAAAAATCTGGCGTTGACCACGCATGTCCCTCTCTTAAAAAAGCATTGAAGGAAAATGTGAAGCTAAATTCCGGCTCTTCTAAACCTAAATTGATCATCATGATCCTTCTAGCATCGTCAATCATATTCTGATATAAATTAACTACGTTCATTTCAAATGGATAAAGGACGTCAGCTCCCTCTCCAAGTAAAACCATATTAGCAAAATTCATCGTGCTCCTAAAGTCAGAGCTTGATTGACCTTGCAGAAGTTCAATCATATACATACCAATAGTAGTGATATTATGAGCACTTAGGTTGGTTTCAACATGGACACCAATCACTTCAAGTAAAGGCAGAATGTCATTGATACCATTGACGCCATTAAACATTTCATGTAACATCGCTTGAAAAACAAGTTGCTGATTGCTTACTCTAGCAAAATCATCTCCAACCATGGTACTAGTTCCTCGTAAGTTTCTATGTCGCACCAACGCTAATGCTTGCTCCGAATTCAATCGTTGCAGTCCAGCTTCAACATAAATGGCATTTTCACCGAACTGTCGACGGCTATTTTGTTCAGAAAATGCAAACGGTACATCCACTTCAACGCCACCTAGAATGTCAATGATTTCCATAAAACCTGTGAAGTTTAATCTAACGTAATAATCAATTTCCATATCAAATATCCGCTCAACTGCACCGACAGCACAAGCAGTACCACCAAAGTTTGAATGAGACAATTTATCATGACGGTAGTTACTACATGGCAATTGAACATAACTGTCCCTTGGAATCGAAACCGCCGTAAAAGAAGCTTCTTGAAGATTGATTGTTAGCAACATAAACGTATTGATTTGTCCACTTGCTAAGTCATCATTATTTTGATTTAGTCCTAAAAACAAAATTGAAAAAGGTTCTCCTGGATCAATTTCAACCTGATCAACTTGCTCAATCAACACATCAAATGTTGCAAGAACCATCGTATCGTATTCGATAGATTCAAAACCGTCTATCTCAATAAACATATTCACAAAGTTACTACTAATGATCATGGCATCAATTTCACCTGAATACAAAGCATTGATCATCTCAACCGGCATATCAAAATCCATAGCAATTGGATTTTGAATATGGCCCTGCTCTTCCAAAAAGCTCGTTCGAGCTTCATGCATCGATTCCTCAATATTGCTTAAAACGCCAACACGGCCATAACCATTAAGTAAACCAGCATCAAAATTTGCCATCACCACTAAACTATAACCACGTTCAACTGGTCGCTCTGTGATCGTATCTAAAATATTAACAACACGATGCGCCATCACCGCACCGTAAGTTGTCCCGAATAGAAAACCGATGGTTAACAACACAACAAAACCCTTCCCTATTTTTCGCTTATTAATTGAAAAATAAGACCCACTAAAAATTAAAAATAAATATAACAAAACGATTGCCACTGAAACTAAAAGTCGTAAGAAATCATCAATCCCAGTGAATCTGTCTAAACTCATGATCAACCATACAATCGGAATGCTCGGTAAAAAAAACAAAATCTTAAGCCAATTCTTTCCCACTGACTTCTTTAAAAAACTCATCCGATACACCTTCTCAATGAAACTAAATTTTTTTATTGCTCAATCATTATACACGGCTTAGTACACTTTTTCAACTCAAAGACAGCCTAATCTTGGCTTGAAAACGAAAAGGAACAGGCTTACTTTAATATAAAGTGTGCCCATTCCAATTTGATAATATTCTTAAAAGGTGTTTGCACCAAACCTGCTGATGCTTTTTTTTGTATTTATCTGAACCATTCAACGGCCGCTTGTATTTGGTTATCGTAATGAGGATCACGAACTTTGTCTCGCCAACCCATCGTCACAGCCGTTGCGGTTTCGCCGTCAATGCGACCTGTTGGGGTTAAACCGTTGTCCTGTTGAAACGCGCGTACCGCTTCCTCTGTGGATGAGTCAAAATAGCCGTCCAAACGTGTCACGTCATAACCCAATAAGTCTAGGATTAACTGTGCGCTTTGCACGCCAGGGTGCACCATGTCATACGCAAGCTCATCTTCCCCTTCAAGGTGAACCTGCAAAAAGCTACGGAACTCAGACGCCTCCACATAAATCGTTGGTACCACACCATAACCGTCAATCAAATTTCCTTCTGGTGATAAAAACGCCTGAATCGTCAGTTGCAACATGCTATCACGCCCGACTGATACGGGCGATTGCACCGTTCCCTTACCAAACGACGTGGTGCCAATCACTTCAAACCCACCGGACTCCAACATCGCGGCTGCGAAAAGCTCAGAAGCCGAGGCACTCCCTTCGTTAATGATCGTCAGAATCTCCACGTCTAGCCGATACGATGAACTTCCCGTTGTCACGTGATCGTGTGCGTTTCCGTTGCGATCTACCGCAGATGTGATGTTGCGGCCACTTGGTAACAAATAACTAATCATGGCATTAACGGTTGATAAATAACCACCTGGGTTGTTTCGCAAATCAATGATTAAGCCGTCGATGCCCTGCGCTTCAAGATCGGCAATGGCATCTCTAAAATCATTGAACGTGGTGTTCCCGAAATTCGAAACGCGAATGTAACCAATCGTATTGCCACCGTCTTCAAAGACGTCACTGGTCACCGTTTCATTCACAATGCGACCACGCGTCACATCAATCATGACAATGTCTGTTCCCGAGCGAAGCATCTCTAATCGCACCACCGTGCCGTATTCACCACGAATGCGACTGATGACCTCGTTCAAATTGTATTCACGGACGTTTTCGCCGTCTACCGAAATAATCACATCGCCTGGTAGCACACCATAACTCTCTGCCGGCGAGCCTTGCATTGGTGTCACGATGACCGCATCACCATTAATGCTCGTCACCTCAGCACCGATCCCGTAAAAGGTTCCTTGCAGATGCGTGTGCGCATTTTCAAACTCAGCAGTTGTAAAGAATACCGCGTAAGCATCGCCCGTTGCGGCAATCATCCCATCAATGGCACCTCTAATTAAATCCGTTTCTTCGTCGTAAAAATAGTGCGCACGACGAAGCTGCGTCAGCACATCGAGAAATTCTGCAAATTCATCGTCTTCCATGTTGCTTTCTATAACGGTAAAATCATTAAATTCCAACACCACATACGTTGCTGTAATCCCTGTGACAAAAGCAATGATTGAAAACGTCGCCACCAATAACCAATTTGTTCTTTTCATCTGCATCACCTATTTCTTCGGCGCAATCATCGTCAAAGCCAAACGATCACGCTTGATATCCACGTCTTTCACCCATACCGTGACCACGTCTCCGACACTCACCACATCCAGTGGGTGCTTGACAAAACCTTTTCTTAATTGTGACAAGTGAACCAAGCCATCCTGTTTCAGTCCACAGTCCACAAACGCACCGAAATCAACAATGTTACGGACCGTGCCGGCAAGCTCCATGCCCGGCTGTATGTCAGCGAGTTGTAGGACATCACTTCTCAAGATCGGTGCATCAAGCTCATCACGTAAGTCGCGGTTCGGACTCACAAAAGCATCGAGAACATCGCGAACCGTAAATTCATCTGTGCTTAAGTCCGTTGCTAATTGCTTGGCATTGGCAGACGCGACCGCTTCTTTCATCGTCTGACTGCCTAAATCAGCTTCCGTTACACCGAGAATTCCCATGACCTTTTTCGCAATGTCATAACTTTCCGGGTGAATCGGTGTAATGTCTAATGGGTTCTCCCCACCTGGAATCCGCAAGAACCCGATCGCCTGCTCATAAGTCTTCGCCCCTAGGCGCTTCACCTTTTGCACTTGCTTGCGATTCGTAAACGTACCAATCTCATCGCGATACGCCACCACGTTATCCGCAATGGTTGCGTTCATCCCGGCAACGTGTGTCAGCAGGGATGCCGATGCTGTATTTAAATTAACGCCGACGCGGTTTACCGCTGTTTCAACGACAAAGTCGAGCGATTCATCGAGTGCCTTGGCGTTAACGTCGTGCTGATATTGGCCAACCCCGATCGACTTTGGATCGATTTTAACGAGCTCTGCTAACGGGTCTTGCAAACGACGCGCGATCGACACGGCTGATCTTTCTTCGACGGCATAGTCAGGGAATTCCTTTTGTGCCACAGGGCCGGCTGAATACACCGACGCTCCCGCTTCGTTTGTAATGACGTATTTCACATCCGCGTTAATCCCGCGAAGCACGTCGGCAATGAAGCCCTCTGTCTCGCGGCTGGCTGTCCCGTTACCAATTGACACGATTTCAACCTGATGCTTGTTAATCAAAGCCGTCACTTTCTTCTTCGCCGCTTCTACTTTCGCTGGGTTTGGCTTCGACCCTTTCGATGCTTCATGCGGGTAGATCACGTCGATATCTTGGACCGCCCCCGTCGCACTCACAACCGCCAACTTACAACCCGTTCTAAACGCTGGGTCAACGCCTAAGACGACGCGCCCTTTCATCGGCGGTTGTAATAGCAACTGACGTAAGTTTTCCGAGAAAATATGAATCGCCCCGGTCTCCGCTTTCTCCTTGAGTTCCGCGCGAATCTCGCGTTCAATTGACGGTTTAATGAGACGTTTGTACCCGTCTTCGATAGCCGCGGCCACGTACTTGCCGGTTGTAGAAGCGTCAGTTGTAATGAATTTTGCCTTAATGCGTTGCACAATAAATTCCGCGTCTTCACTGATTGACACACGGATGACTTTGGCTTTTTCCGCACGATTCATGGCTAGCACGTGATGATTCGCCACCTTGTTCATCGGCGACTGGTACTCATAGTATTGCTTATAAACCGATTTTTCATCCAACGATTCGTCTTTGACTTTCGAAATGAGCTTGCCTGATTTCATAATTTGCGTCCGCACGAGCTTTCTAAAGTCCGGATCGTCCGCGACAATTTCTGCGACAATGTCCATCGCACCTTGCAAGGCTTCCTCTGGTGTTGTAACCTCCTCCCCCAGAAATTCAGACGCTTTCGCGAGCACATCTTCCTGTGGATAGGTCAACAAAAAGGCTGCTAATGGATCAAGCCCTTTACGCTTCGCCTCGGTTGCCCTGGTCTTTTTCTTCTCTTTGAACGGGCGATACAAATCCTCGACTTCCGTTAATTTTTGCGCCGCTTTGATCTGTGCGTCAAGCTCCGGTGTCATCATGCCTTTTTCAGTGATTAAACGAATCACGTCTAGCTTCCGCTCTTCAAGGTTGACTCCGTACTCATAAGCCTTGCTAATTTCTCTGATCTGATCCTCATCAAGCCCGCCCGTCTGCTCCTTACGGTAACGCGCAATAAACGGCACCGTCGATCCTTCCTTAAGCATGCTTAACACGGATTCGATTTGCTTACTCTTCACTTTTAAGTCCTTTTCAATCTGCTGATACAACGACTCTACATAACTCACTGCCATGGTAAAAAACCTCACTTATTAACGTCATCCCATCATCCTTTATTATCTAGCTCTTGAGAACTAAAAAAAATAAAGGACTAAGTTAATACCTATTTTATCACAAGTCAGCGAAAAATCAATCTGGCGCAAATACCTTTTAAGAATATTATCAAATTGGAAGGGGCACACTTTATAATAAACTAAGTCCGTTCCTTTTCGTTTTCAAGCCAAGATTAGGCTGTATGTGAGTTGAAAAAGTGCACTAGGTCGTGTATAATGATTGAGCAATAGAAAAAAAATTAGTGTAATTGAGAAGGTGTATCGGATGAGTTTTTTAAAGAAGTCAGTAGAAAAGAATTGGCTTAAGATTTTATTCTTTTTACCGAGCATTCCGATTGTGTGGTTGGTCATGAGTTTAGATAGATTCACTGGGATTGATGGTTTTTTACGACTTTTAGTTTCAATGGCAATCGTTTTATTATATTTATTTTTAATCTTTAGTGGGTCTTATTTTTCAATTAACAAACGAAAAATAGGGAAAGGTTTGGTCGTGTTGTTAACCGTCGGTTTTTTCTTCGGGACAACTTATGGTGCGGTGATGGCGCATCGTGTCAGCAATGTTTTGGATATTGTCACCGAACGTCCGCTTGAGCGTGGGTATAGCTTGGTTGCCATGGCAGGTTTTGATGCAGAAACGCTAAACGGGTACGGACGCACAGGTGTTTTAACGAACGTTGCCACTGAAATCTCCGAAGCGAGAATCATCTTTTTAGAGGGCCAAAGCTACATTCCCAACCCGATTACAACGGATTTCGCTTCACCAACAGCGTTGTTAGAAGCCTTGTACGCAGGTGAAGTCGACACGATTATCATTACGAGCAATTTCGTTCGCTTCTTCGAAGACGAAGTTGGTTTTGAGAACATCGAATTTGACACTGTTGTTCTGGGGCGGTTTGATGTCACTATTGAAAGAGAAGAGCGCGAAGTATTAGAGCCAGGGGAGCCGTTTTCCCTTTTGATCTTGGGACTCGATTCTCACCAGGCCGGGGAATTGGATTATGGCCGTATTGATACCATCATGTTAGCGACGTTTAACATTGATGAATTATCGTTTACCTTGACTTCCGTTCCAAGAGATGGCTGGGTGATGAACGCTTGTAGTTTCATTTATGACCGATTGGCGCATGCCACGGCACACGGTGACGTTGATTGTGCCGTTAGAACCGTGGAAAATTTATTTGATATGGAAATCCCTTATTACGTGTTGGTTAATATGACCGGTGTGGTTGATGTGGTTAATGAGCTTGGTGGTGTTGAAGTGGACGTGCCGTTCACATTTGATGAGCAAGATAGCCGCCGTCGGACCGGACCGGCGTATCGCATTTTTGTTGAACAAGGGTTGCAGGTGCTTGATGGCGAACAAGCTTTGGCACTCATTAGACACCGAGACACATTGGCTAACGATTTTCAGCGTTCTGAGAATACCCAATTGGTATTAGAAGCCATGATCAGAGAGATGGTCGGAAGTTTATCAAGCGTTAGTGATGCGGTTAATCTTCTTGAAGTGCTTAGTTTAAACATGAGAACGAACATGACGACGCATGAAATCACGGCGTTGGCGCAATATTTGGTTGAGTTTCTCCCAAGCACTGGCATGAATGACTTGATGAATGAAGTGCACGTTATGAGCATGGCGATCATTGGTCATGATATGTACGTGGACGAGTCAAGTGTTGTCGTGCTATCTCAGCTTCAAATTGAAGAGGCTAGAAGAATTATGATGATCAACTTAGGGTTAGAAGAACCTCCTTTCATCCTTGCTTTTGATTTTAATGGTTTTGATAGAAGAAGAATTAATTGGTTGCCGTACGACTATTTTGGCAATGGGATTATCACACCGACGGAGCCAGCTTTACCGCATGATCCGTGGATACCACCAGTGGATCCGGGGATGCCAGATTCATCCCCACCAACTGATCAACCGGTTGATCGGCCACCAGCTGATGAACAGCCCCCTACAGATCCGCCGGTGCCACCAACGCTTCCAGCTGATCAAGTGTATGGTAATGGGAATGAACCAACCGAGGCTTGGTAACAGTATCATGACGATGATAAATGAATAAACCGAAAAGGAAAGGTATTTTATAAATGAGCGAATTAAATAATAAAAAAGGTAAAGTTTTATTACTTTTCAGTGTGTTTTTCGGATTGCTTTTCTTAGCTACGATGGGTGTTTTGATTTTTCAAACGAGAGACATCAGGTCTGATTCTGACCAAGTCGATCAAAATGACGAGCCAGTTGTCGAAGAACAACAACCTGACGAAGTAGAAGATTACGACGAAGATGTAAGTCCTTATGAATTAAGCATCAATGCAACGGACTTACAGATTGAGTTGTTTGAGGAATTAATGCGAGCACACCAGCAATTTGAAGAATTAGGAACAGAAGCAGCGTTGCAAGACTACGCGTCTGAAATGGCAAGGAACTTTATCGCAGACTTCTTCACACTATCCAATAAAGAATCACGTTCGGATGTCGGAGGCGTGCAATTCTTTCCAGATGAAATCGCAGCTGATTTTGCATTAGATGCAACAAGTACGTTTTATTTACATCTGGGACGACACCTTGAAACGTACGGATCTGATCTCATGCCGATGGTTGACTCGGTGACGGTCACTGAAGTATACCTCGAGCCAAGATTAATGGAAAACACCGAATGTGAGTTTTATGATTTTTGGGGCAACTGTCTTGATGAGCCACAATTTGAAACGACGATCGTTGTTTATCTTGAATGGACGTTTGCACCAACGCATCTCTTAGAAATTGATCAATTTCAAACAGCAGCCCGAATAGTGCTAATGGAAGTGGAGGATGAAGGTTTACGCATTTTCCAAATCGACATCGTTCAAACCTGCGTAGAAAACATCTGGGGCGAATGTGTACCGCCAACTACTTATTAAAAGCATTTTGATATGAAAATAGTTAATAAGATCATTATAAGTATCGTGGCTTTCGCAAGTGCATTGACACAAATAAAGTTAAAGTTAAAATGAATGTTAATGGAAGCCAACTGAATAGTGATCAGTTGCAGTTTAGGGGTTTTATAAGGAAGTGAAGCCAGCGCAAGCTGGCTTTAATTGCTTCTATTAGTGTAAAATATAAAAGTTTTTTTTTTTTTGGCTTAAAAAGTTGACAAAGATCTCAACAAAGGCTATAATTCAATTGTCGACATAAATTTCACTTCTTGGTCATTGGTTGCGTACGAATCAATGACAGGAAAATGAATAAATAAAAATTTGGAGGTTTACTATGAGAAGAAAAATTAAAAATATTGTCATTTGTTTGAGTGTAATATTGCTAGGTTTAGGTGTTGGGACAACAATCGCACACGCATTGCCGCTTCGTAGTAACACATCTATTAACTTGAATGGCGTAGCAAGCAGGCCAATTATCGGGAACATATTTGGTAATGGATTTGTAGAGACAAATACCACAGTTGTTAACGGTGTTCGGGTACGGGTATTAGTCCAAAGTAGAAATGCAAACGGTGGCGTTCTTGGCAATAACAACAGTACTTGGCGTTCAAGAACGCTTGCATCAGGAGCGCTAAACTTGTGGGAAGCTGCTCATGTTGAAACTCATACTGGAACAGCAAGAAGAGGGCGAGTGAGACTTGAGGGACAACGACGCCTCAGCGCTAGCGGTTCATGGGCTGGAGATTTATCATACGAGCGTACGTGGAACTAAGCCATGAAGAAAAAAACATTGATGGTGACAGCAATTTTTGTGATTGCTGTTACTATTCCCATTTTAATTGTTTTTTTATCTCAAGATGACGAAGTAGTAGTAATAGAGGATGTAGTAGCTAATGATCTTCGTGTGATGGCTCTTGAAGAAAGTGAAGCTGTGATCGAAAACTCTGATATCCTTAAACAGCCCATGAATGAGGAACAGCTAAATCATCACATCGAAGAGATTGTATTCGGTATTCAAGATGGCGTTATTTTGGATGGTCGTTTAAACCTTGAAAGCCCTCAAGATCTTATTACATTTCGGGTAATGAATGGCAGAGCGGAACCGTACCCCTTTTTAATGAAGCTTTTCTATAATTATGAAGCAGTGCCTTTTCGGATTGCTGCTACCGAAGAATATGTGACAGAGTTTTTGTTTATGATTGAAAGTGATCATGAGATGCACTTGCCTATTTATCTTTCACCGGAGCTTGAAGCTGACGAGATGTTAAACAAATTGACCTTCGCTCTATTCAGGGGTGTCGAAGAATACGTGCGATTTGATCCTTTCTACGATATGAGTTACGGATTTGTTTTGAATTTTGAAATCAGCTACGGAGGAGAGGAACCCCTTTCGTTACCTATTCAGCCTGTGCACCCGCTAGAATCAGGTCCAGAGATGAACATGCATGCCTTGATTATCGGTGTTACGGATCTAAGTACTGATGGTTTTACTAGCGAAGTGATTCCACCACATCGCTTTCAGGTATCCCCAGGAGAAGAAGTTGCGTTTTCGTTTCAAACCAACCCTTACGGATTTGTTGATGAAGACGTTCATAGTTTCCTAATTCTTTTAATGGTAGATTGGCAACAAGTACCGATAAACGGGCAACCTTATTTGCATTTTTATGCTGAGGACAATGAAAATATCGGGAATTACAGTCGTTTTGTTTTTATCGCACCAGAAGAACCAGGGTTTTATGAGATTGGTAGTTTATTAATTGTGAACCCAACAAGTCCTAACTCTCAGGGAAACTTTGTACCCATTGAAACAGGGCTGAGGTTTACTATAGAAGTAGTAGAATAGAGAGCGACTTGAACGCTGTCTGTTCTTTTTTAAGAGGAGTGTTTTTTTTGAAATTATTTAATCGTATTTTAATTAGCATAAAAAGACAATGGGTAAAAACAATGCTGGCTTTTAGTTTGGTCTTTTTACTAGCGACTCTGATGGCAGGAGCGATTTCTATTAGAAGGGCGATTATAAATGCCGATGAAAATTTGCGCCGTCAATTGCCTGCTATGGCAACGATTAGGCAAGATCAAGAAGCTATTTCTCAAGCTTTCAATGAAGGATTAGAACTACGATTCGAAAGTGTAAGTGGTCATTTAATTAGAGAAATCGGATCACTCCCTTATGTCAATAGCTTTGATTACTCAACATGGGGATTCAGTTTTTTTGGCGATGATCTTGTTCGTGTTTTTGATTCAGAAATGTTTGTTGCAATTAATGTTCCAATGGAAAGCATTAGGGATCATGACAGCCTAAGAGCTCAAGGACTAAATTCTGAGCGCTTCATGCTAAAAGGGATTCATCATCCCTATGTCATGGATGTTGAAGCTGGATTAATCCAGTTAATCGACGGTCGAACTTTTACACTTGAAGAGGTTGAAAATGGAAGTTCGGTTGTGTTAGTATCCCATGATTTCATGGAGTCAAATGATTTCATAATAGGCGATATCATTGAATTAGATTATCGCATTTATCACGTTGAAGGCGGTGTATCTGTTGCACAAGAGGAATTTTCTTCTGAAAATCTTTTAAACTCGACGTCGTTTGAATTGGAAATAATCGGTGTGTTTATACATGAAATCACCTACGATCGAGAACTTGAACCGTGGATGATTAGAGAACATTTTGAAATTTCAAATCGATTTTACGTACCTAATCGGGTGATTGAATCAACTATCGATCTATATCTTGAGACCTTTTCAGAAGGTGATGAGATCATTGAGGACTTCTTAATGATTGACGACTTGGAAGAGGTGATTCAATATGAAAACATTGTTTTTTTGTTGCATGATCCCTTATATTTATTGGGCTTTCATCGTGCAGCATTGAATTTATTGCCAGATTTTTGGATGGTGAGCGATCTTTCTAATGCTTATGCCCCAATGGCTACTGCCATGGAAACCGTGCGTGATATGGCAAATGGGTTACTCATCGGGTCAATAATTGCAACGAGTGTAACGCTGACACTCCTGATTTTAATGCTTCTTCAAGAGCGAAAACAAGAAATTGGTGTTTATCTTGCACTAGGCGAGCGGAAAGTGAAATTATATGTTCAAAATACATTAGAAATTTTGTTGATTTCAATGGTTGCTGTAACCTTGGCTCTTGGTGTTGGTTATTTTCTGGCTGATCAAATCTCCTCAGAAATGATGGCAAGAGAACTTTCAAATCAGATGATGCAAGAGCATGAAGGATTTTACGGGAGTGACTCACTTGAAGCAATGGGATTTCGCATTGAGATGACGGAAGAAGAGATGATAGAAGCTTACCGTGTCCACCTTACGTTTGAGGTTGTATTAACCTTTTATTTGATGGTTGTCGGTACGATCATGATTGCAACAACAATGCCAATGCTTTATCTGCTAAAAATGAATCCGAAAAATATTCTACTTAAAAGCAATATCGGTTAGAATAAATGAAAACGATTGTTCAAACGGGATTACAACGCTCAAAACTTTTACCATTAATCATTGTAATTTTATCAACAATTATCCTATTATCTACCTAACCTGCTTAGATTAGAAGAAATTATTGCAATCGAAAGTGATGAACAATAGACATTAAAAAAGAAAATAAAGCATTGGAACCCAATTTTGGATGGGTTTTCAATGCTTTTATTTGTGAGTGAGGATTATTTTTGTAAAAAAGGCTGGCGTTTTCATAGTGCTAAACCGGTGCAAACTGTGGTATACTGTTGTACGATCAAATTCGGTCAGTGAGCCGAGAATCAAAGGAAGTGGCAGAATGTTAATAGGTATTATATATTTTTTCGTGATTTTAGTTGTTATTTCAACCGGTGCAATTGCTGGTATTAGTGGTGGGGTTATCTTAAGGCCCGTTTTCGATTTAATTGGCTATCACGATCCATTGTCCATCGCATTTTACATGGGTGTTGCGGTTTTGACCATGGCTGTTTCATCAACGATCAAGCAGATTGTGATGGGAACAAAAATTAATTTTTCTAAAGTTTTCGCTTTAGCAGCTGGTTCATTCACCGGTGGCGTTATCGGTCAATTTATTATGGATGTCATCTTAGCTAACGTTGGCGGCGATGTGCTTCAAATTATTCAAGGTGTCTTATCCATTGCCTCACTTATTTTCGTTTTGGCGTTCACGCGTGAAAACGTTAAGAAATATGATTTTAAAGGGACACTTTGGTACGTATTAACTGGTTTGGCTCTTGGAACTTTTGCAACCGTGCTTGCGATTGGTGGTGGCCCGATCAACGTGATTGTATTTGTTGTGTTATTTGGCATCACTCTGAAAGAAGCGACGGTTTATTCCATCACAACGATTTTCTTTGCACAGGCAGCCCGTCTAAGCTCGATGGGAGTCGAACACGGGTTTTCAACGTTTGATTTAAGTACCTTGTTTTTCGTTATTCCAGCAGCGATTATCGGTGGTGTCATTGGTGGTCGATTAAACGTCCTACTACCAGAAGCATCGGTGATGAAAGTTTTCAAACTAGTCGTATCAGGAACCATTTTATTGAATATTTATAACGTAACGATGATGATACTATGAGACAGGGTACCTTTTAAAACTGGGGTTTTTATGTGATTTATTGTGAATTTTGTCATGCCAAGTGTTGTGTTCGCACTGGAAATGAGATATAATATTTATCTAGTTATTAACTTGATTATTTAGTAATCAATTTTAATAAGAAAAGATTTCTATAATTGAAGGATAGATATTAATGAACATCACACTTGTTAACGCTACTGAAGAAAAGGGAAACACACAGAAGATGAAAGACACTTTTCTCAATGCAATGGGAGAGGGAAATCTCACTTCTGAGGTTTTTTTACCGCGCGACTTTCCAGGCTCTTGCATCAGGTGTTACAACTGTACGTGCGAAACGGGTCTTTCGGAATGTCCTTTTTCACAATACACGGTACCTCTTTGGGAAAAGTTTTTGAAAACAAATTTGTTTGTCTTTATTTTACCAGCCGATGCGCTAAACGTTCCAGAGCATCTTAACGCTTTACTTGATCATTATTACGCGAGCTATATGGCTGATGCGCCTGAAGCTAATATGATCAGTAGACAAGCGGTTGTATTAACAGCTGATAAGAGTTTTGTGTTGGGTAAAAATACGCGCGAAATGAAAGAGGCCTTAAATAAGTGGGGCTTCTCCTACATACACACCATTCAACAGTCCTTTTTAGGTGCTGATACGTCGTTTCAGATGAAATGTGAGCGCACAGTTGAAAAAATTAAAAGTTACCACTTATCAGTAAATGCTTAATTTTAGAGGAGGGTGTTTCAAATGGCACAGTCATTGATAATCGCATTGGAAAAATCAATTTTCATTTGGCTGGGAATAGCGTTGTTATTCAATAAAAAGCATCAATGGCAGTCGTTGCTTTTTTATACGCTTGCAACGTTTATCTTTACTCTTTATAGCGCTTTGTTATTATCTCATTGGTTCATCCCGGTATTGTTTGTTTTTACCTTTTTAATTTCGAATGTTCGTCGAACTGGTTGGGTATCTGAAGCGCGGGAGAACTTTTTTTATTTATCCGTTGTGTTTATGCTCATCATCGCCATCGAAGTAGGGGTTAGTTTAATCGGGATGTCAGTGGATATTTCAGAATCGTTACTGTTGCTGCTTTTTAGCATGAGCCTCTTTTTTATTTTAAGCTTATTAGCTCGCCGCAAACTATTTGAAAAATCAGAAATTAAAACGTTGCTAGGAAAAATTGACGTTGAGTATCGCGAATTTTTGACATTAGGTATGAGCCTACTCTTAACTTGTTATTATTTGGTCATCCTTGTTCCCATTATTTTCAATTTGGAAAATTCTTTAAGCCTTGTTTTCATGCAATTTTTCTATGTTACCTTGTTAACGTCGATTGTCACCGGATTTATTCATTTGTATCACATGATTATGAAGAAGGAAAGAGATTTGTTCAATCGTAATCTCGCTTTATCAAACATCAATACGCGATACGTTGAAAAGCAAAACGAAGTGCTTCAACAAGAATCTCTCATTGAAGATTTAGATAGGAAACTGATACACGTTGGTGACATCCACGAACAGTTGCGAGTGTTTAATCACGGGCAAAATGAATTGTTAGCGGCACTTTGTGGTGCCATTGAGTCTGGTAATAAGAGTGTCATTTATGAAATGCTAGAGCAGTACGGAACAAAAGTTAAAGACGTGTCAAAACGTGAGGTCGAATTTCCCGTGATTAGCCAATTCAAAAGTTCGCAGCTTATGCCGCTTCGTTTCTTCCTCCTTTCAAAAGCGGATGCTGCGATTAAGGAAGGCATTAGATTTACAACAGAAGTATCTGAAGAAATTCAAGAGGTTAGAATACCAGTGTTGGATTTAATAGACATTCTTGGCATTTGGCTTAATAACGCGATTGAAGAAGCCGTTTTAACCGAAGATAAGTGGGTTCACACTAGCTTTATTTTAGAAAAAGATCAAAACGGTATGGAAACGCTAGAGATACGAGTGACAAACAGCTGTCGCCAAATGGCTGACGCTAGTCTAGATGCGATTAATAGAAAAGGCGTTTCAACGAAGGGCGAGGGGCGTGGAAGAGGGTTGGCAATCGTTGAAGAATTGGTGTCGAAGCACGAAGAGGTTTATATTAGCACGCGTGTGTTTGATGGGAAGTTTATGCAACTACTGGAAATTGTTCTAAATCTCTTTGATGATGAATGAAGAAACGTTGCGGATTGAAAAGCTGATGATTTTGTAGAGAGTATGTCGTTTAAATGGGATAGGTGATGCGTGTGGATGCGAATAATAAATTTAAAACTCAAAAAGCTAGGTCAGAGTACATTGATGGTAGCGTTTTTGTTGCGTCTTTGATTTTATCTGCGTTCGGTGTTTTGATGGTTTTTAGCATTACGGGAACGTCTATTTTCAATAACCACGCTGGCGATCGTTTGAGCTATATGACGCATTCTGTGACCGGTGTTGTGCTGGGCGTGATTGCGATGATGATCGTTGCGTTTATTCCGAACCAATGGTATCGGGGAAAATTAGGTTATTTAATTATTGTTGCAACGGCAGTGATTTTTATCATCACGCCCTTTTTTGGGCGTGGTGCTTATGCATCGCCTGATGTAAGACGTTGGTTGGCGATCGGGAATTTTGTTTTTCAGGCCGTTGATCTGGCGAGAATTGGTTTTGTGCTTTCACTAGCCTGGCTGATTCAGCAGCTCATTGACAACAAGCGGTATTATTCAAACAAACTAAGTGGGCCCTACTTAATTCCGCTTGCCTTTATTATTTTTTGTGCGTTAACGGTGATTATGCAGCCTGACTTAGGAAGTGCACTGGTTATTTTTGGCATGGGAGTCATCGTTTTCTTAAGTAGCGGCTTGGCGGTTAAACAGCTTGTCTTTCTCTTCTTGATTGCCGGTGGCTTTGTGGTGGTTCTCGCTGTTTTTGGTTTGTATGGCCTTATCCGTCCCTATCAAATCACGCGTATTGCAGCTTGGTTAACGCCATTTGAACATGACAACGGGCTACAGACGGCCATGGGCTTTGTTTCTATTGCACTTGGTGGCAGGTTCGGCGTTGGTCTAGGGCATAGCACGCAAGCGCTTGGCTTTGCGATTGAGCCTCACACCGATTTAATCGTGACGATTCTAGCGGAAGAACTAGGGTTTGTCGCGGTATTGGTTGTTATTATCCTCTACTTTTGGATCGCGTGGCGCTGCTTTACCACTGCGTTTAAAGCACGGGATGTGTTTAGTGCTTTAGTGTGCATTGGCATCGGATCGTTTTTCTTGTTACAACCGTTTGTAAACTTGGGTGGTGCCAGTGGGATTATTCCACTTTCTGGTGTGACACTCCCTTTAATTAGTTACGGGATGACAAGTAAATTATCGACGTTTGTGATGTTGGGTATTTACTTTAACGTGAGAAAACATGTCTTACTTACCGTTGCACAAGCAGAAATTGAAGAAGAAGAACAAGCCCTCATGCAAGAAGAGATGATGAAAGAAAAAATCATCAAATTCCCGACAACCTAAAAATCATCGCATCACATTTTTAAAATCATAAGAAAAATGGAATCACCTATGGGTTTTAAACAGAAAACGCTTTCTCGAAGAATGATCGGCGCTTTCATTTAAAATCTTGCAGGTGATTTTTTTTTTTTTGCGTATATAAAGGGTGAACTCGCTAGAGTTAAAACTTTGAAAGGAGGATCAACGGTCAAAAAACGAAAAGGAGGCTTGTAGATGGTAAAAAAAGAATTAATCAAAATCGTTTCCGATGCGATTGATATTAATGCTAGTGATATTCATTTTACACTAGAAGAGGAAGGAGTTGTGTTAGTTGGGTATAGAGCGGGTAGCGACATGTTGCCTTATTTGCGTTTAGAACGTAGTAAATATGAACAATTGTTATCTTATGTGAGGTTCAATGCATCGCTAGACTTAGCGAGTCCGATGCAACCACAGTCAGGAAGTTTAGTGATTGAAGAAGAAAGCGAGGTGTTTTCTTGTCGGGTCTCCCTTTTACCAACCGTAAAATTTCACAGCATGGTGCTACGGATCATCAACATAAAAATGGGTAAGGACTTAGAAGAAATACCGTTCTTTCTAAACAACACAACCTTACTAAAAGAAATTTTGCAAAACGAAGCAGGCTTAATCTTAATCAGTGGGCCGACATCAAGCGGCAAGACGACGACGGCTTATGCACTAATTGATCATCTGAAAAACAAACTAGGCAAAAGTGTGATTACCATTGAAGATCCGATCGAATATCAGCAACCGGATATCGTCCAAATGCAAGTCAATGAAAACGCAGGGATGAATTACGACATCGGCATCAAAGAAATTTTGAGGCACGACCCGGATGTCATCGTGATCGGTGAAATTCGGGATGCGATAACAGCAAAGCAAGCTATTCGAGCAGCACTAACGGGTCATCTTGTCATTTCAACCGTCCATTCAAAGGACATTTTGGGCACGATTCACCGTTTGCTAGATCTCGGTGTTTCTGTGCATGATCTAGATCAATCGGTGATTGCCTTAGTCAACCAGCGCTTAGTGCCTGTGGGGAAAAGCCGAAAAGCACTCATGGAGATTTGTGCAGCAAAACCACTAGGGCATTTAATGGAGCAGGTCATAGAAGGGAGCGTGATCACACTCCCGTACACAACCTTAGATGAGGAGCGTTTGAAATGGAAATCACAAAAATCGAAAAAACAAAAAAGCTCGCGCTCAAAACGCAAGTAAAATTTTTGCAAAGATTTACTGAGTTAGTCGAGAATGGCTTTGCGATTACCGCAGCGTTGGAAGTCATGGCAGCCTTCATGACACCTAAAACGATGATGCACATGCAGGCTAGTTGCGCAAAAGGCGAACCCTTTTCAGACGCACTAGAAAAGCTGAAATTCGAATCACGCATCGTCTACATCGTACGTGCTGGCGAGAAAAACCATGCCTTAGTAAAAGGGTTGCAAGGTGCTCGAAATTACAGCTCAAACTATTTGGCAAATCGAACCGAATTAGCAAAGAAATTACGCTACCCGTTATTTTTGTTTAGCATGGTCATGGTCGTCATTGCCGCGGTGTTTATC
This sequence comes from Turicibacter sp., assembly GCA_009780245.1. Classification (GTDB taxonomy): domain Bacteria; phylum Bacillota_I; class Bacilli_A; order MOL361; family Turicibacteraceae; genus WRKJ01. The sequence continues at coordinate 50,090 of WRAJ01000004.1, read as the reverse complement.
CTCTTCATTCCGCGTCTTTCTGATTTTTACACGACGTTTGGGATTGAAGGCGATCAAACCATGATCACCGGTGTCATTGCCATCATCGGGACGGTTTTGTTTATCTTTCTAGCTATCAGTTTGTTTGTGTTGCTTGTTTTAAAATGGGATAACGAGAAGTTTCAATTGAAATGTCGCAAGCTACTTTTTAGTGTTTACGGTGTTCGTCAATTAGCGGCGAGAATCTTTTCCTACTATTTTGCGACACAGATGGAAATGTTTATTAGCTGTGGGTTATCTTTTAAGGATAGCATGGCGACCATTCGCCAATTTGAAACCGTGCCGCTGGTACAAGTGGTTGTCAAAGAAATTGAACAGCGTATTGAAGGTGGCGAGTCCATCGAGCAATTGATTAGAGGGTGTAATTGTTTCACGCCGTATTTTCGTTTGATTACGACACATGCTTTGCGAATTGGAAAATTGGATGTGGAATTGAAGCGATTTGTCGATGCCGAATTAGCCAGTTTAAATGCGGTAATGACTAGTTTTATTAAGCTGTTTCAAGGGACATTTTTAGCTTTAACAGGCGGGCTCATTGTGATGTTATACTTGAGTATTTTGCAGCCTGTGTTTGAATTAATCACCATTATTTAAAAGGAGAGGTTTACGATGATAAGAAAATTATTGAAAAATGAAAAGGGTTTCACGTTAGTAGAAATGCTCATTGTCCTAGCTGTGATTTCCATCTTAGTCCTACTGGTCATTCCCAATGCGTTGACGATTTTGGGAACGGCAAACGAGCAAGGGTGTGAGGCATTAACGTCCTCGGACGCGGCGCTTCAAATTGCGAATGATTTGACCGGTGACAATGCGAGTATTCCACAGGAATCGTTTGATCGCGTCTGCAATTGATGATGAGGAGCGAGCGTGGTTTTACATTGATTGAGGCGTTGATTTCGCTGGTGATTGTCGCGATGTTGTCGTTGATTAGCTATCCATTCATTGTGGATCTGTACGATTACATGCAATTGAATCAGGCGATCACGACGCTGCAAGCGGATCTCCATCGCGTGCGTGATGTTAACATGATGCCGTTGCAACCAGGGGCGCGGATGGCTTTGCACATTCATCACAACGAGGGTCGTTACGTGCTGCTCATGGGCGGCAATGTGATAGCAGAAAGGACCTTTCCCAGCCGTGTGAGCATGCCACATGGTAGCGCCATTTCAGAAATCAGTTTTAATGCGAGAGGGAATTTAGGACAAGGGCGCACGTTGCGAATCGAAAGCCGCGCGCATACGCGAGACATTGTATTTTCTGTAGGAGTAGGTGGTTTTGATGTTAGATGATTTGAAAAACGAGAACGGGTATTTGCTGATCGAAAGTTTACTGGGATTGGTTTTACTAGGCATCATGGCCTTGTCGCTGGTCACTGCGTTACCGGTTTTGCTGGAGGCCGGTGCGCGGCTTGACAAAGAACAAGCGATTTATCACCGCTTAGCAGAATTTCATATTCAGGAGCTCAATGGCTTGCCGATCCTCAGTGGTGCAGATGACTTTGAGGCCTTCAGACAAGGTGAAAGGTGGTGCGGTCGTTATGTGTGGCAAGACGGCAAAACGCGAACGATTTGCTTGTGAAAAAGGCTTTTTGCTCGTGGAACATTTACTATCACTGGCCATCGTCGGCATCTTAAGTGTGGTTGCGTTAACCCTGATGCATTTGATTGCGGTGTACCGACAAGATTACAACGCGTTAACGAAACACGAGGCGAATACGATCGCACTTAGATTGCAAAATGAAGGGCGATTAGCCACCTCGATCTCTGCCGGAAGGGGCGGTCTGCTACTTTACTTTTCAGAAACTGGCGACGTGGTGAGCTTCACGGCGACTAACAACCGGCTGCTGCGTCAAGTTAACGGGGTTGGCGGTGAAATTGTGAGCTATCATGTGAGTGGCTTGGACGTGCATGTTTTTGCCGATCAGAGTGCACGGATAAGACTCATGTCGGTAGAAGGGGAGGTGTTTGAGCTTTACGTGACGGTGTTAAGGTTGGACGTCGATGTCGTTAGGGTTACAGAAGAAAATGACGAGGATGATGAAGATGGCTAGGAAAGAAGAGGGCTTTGTTTTGCCGCTGATGTTGGGGCTGCTGTTAATGACGGCGGCGTTGCTTTTGATGTTATCGGCGCGTCTTGAGATAAAGGCGGCATCTTACGCGAGGACGCGGGATTATTTGCGGATGAATGTGTTGGAGCAGGAGGCGTTGCAGGTATTGGGGGCATTTTTGACGGATTTTGAGGTGAGCGATCAGATGATAGGGACTGGGATTTCGGAGCGGTTTTCATTAAGTAGAGGGGCGCTGCTCACGGTAGAGATTGATTTTTTGCAAAATAGTTTGGAAATGTTTATTCAAATTGTGTATAATGATTTTGTGAGAGAACGCGAGTTGCAGTATCGGTTTGGAGAGGGGGTTGTGTTTTTAGAATAGGAGAAGCGGGGCGTTAAGATGAATGAAAAACAGATGAATTTTAGAACTAGTCAGGGGCATCATTTAGGGTTATACATTAAAGAAGCGCGATTGCGCCAAGGTTATCGCTTGACGGAGGTGGCACAGGGGATTTGTGCCGTCTCACTGCTTTCCCGTATTGAGTCGGGCACTTTTGAACCAACGCCGACTATTTTTGAGAAACTTTCTCGGCGGTTGGATTTGACATTTCCGACGCAACATCGGCGCGATCCGATTGAAACGTTTAGAACGCTGCTCTGTCGCCGTGAATTTGAAAAGCTAGAGCAATTACTTGTAGGCGATGACTTATTTGATTACGAAAAAGCACTGCTTGAATTTCTGCTTAGCGTTGAGAAACAGGATGTGGCAAAAGCGCTCCAGCTAAAAAAAATGATCGACAAGTGGGCTGAGCATTTGAATCCAAGGGAAAAGCAGATGTACACGTTGTTTCATGCGATGGACTGTTTTTCAAGGCAAGAGTGGGAAGCCGGTGTGAATTTTTTGGAAATGTCTTATCGGATTGCGCTTGAAAAGGGGATTGAAGATCCGTTGTTGTTGATGGCATTGGGTAAGTATTATGTTAAGATTGGACGGGTGCACTTGGGCTTTACTTTTCTTGAAGAAGCCTACCAGTTATTGCAGAAATTCCTTGCGCAGAAGTTGATGGTGGCATGTTTGGTTGTTTTATGTGAGGAATATATTAAGATCGGAGAATACGACGTTGCTACCCGTAAACTTGCGCAAATTGAACGCTTGTTAGATCTAGAAGCATCTGCAGGGACGATGCATGATTATTTAAGATTATCAGGGCAAATCGCCGAAGGACGTGGCGATCGGGTTGTAGCAGAGCGTATTTTCGCCCAGTTGAGAAATGAAAAGCACATACGATGCTCATCGGCATGCTTAGAGGCGTTGGTTGACTTTTATTATCGGGCAGGAAGGATGGAAGTAGTGCGAGAGCTGATTGCTGAGGTGGAAGTGCAGAAGTTAAATAACCGGATGAAAATGTGGTTAGAATATTATTACTACAAAATAACGGATACGGATGTGAATGATTTTGAGTTGTTTTTATTGGACGATGCGATTCCCATAGCGCTACAAGATTTGGATGTGGCACACGCAACGATGTATTTGAAGGATTTGATTGTGATTTATGAGGGGAAGAAAAGTCATAAGGGCGTGGCGCTGACTTACCGAAAACTCGAACAGTTTCGGAATCGGTTGGAACAGATGCGAACGATTCAAGCGGTGTAGGGAGAGGTGGCAGGAAGTTTGAATTTTTCTCTAAAATTGTTGATAAATCAAGCCAAATAGTATATAATAATTGTATAGTGATTGATATACAGGAGGTGGTTTGATGACAACTCAAATGAATGTACGAATAGATGAAACGGTCAAGCAACAAGCTGAAGAACTATTACAGGGTTTGGGCTTAAGCATGAGCACTGCGATTAATCTTTTTGCACGAGCGGTTATAAGAGAGCAAGGTTTACCTTTTGAAGTGAAATACAATACAACTAGTTTTACTGAACAGGAAATCAAAAAAATTGAGGAGGGCCTGCTAAAATCTGAGCAAGATATTTCACTGGGAAGAACAGTAGACGCACGTCAATATTTACAAGATAAAATCTCAGAATTAGAGGCAATGAAAAACAATTAAGTAGGTGATGACGAATGGAAAAGGTAATTTTTGATCAAAGTGCCATTGATCGGACGTTGAAGCGCGTTGCGCATGAGTTGCTGGAGAAAAACCGTGATTTTAAAGATGTCGTGCTGGTGGGAATTAAGACGCGCGGGGTGTTTTTGGCTGAGCGTTTGTGCCAATTGATCCATGAGTTTGAAGGGATTGAGGTGCCTTTTTTAGCGCTGGATGTGCGTGGGTATCGCGACGATGTGATGCGCGAAGACACGGTTAATACCGAGCGGCCAGATATGGCGCTTTCTGAAAAAATCGTCATTGTTGTGGACGATGTGTTATACACGGGGCGCACCGTTCGAGCGGCGATGGAGGCTGTGCTAGACTACGGGAGACCGCGTTGCATTCAATTAGCCGTGCTGATTGATCGCGGACACCGTGAGTTGCCAATTAGAGCGGATTACATCGGGAAAAACATCCCAACCTCAAAATCGGAAATTGTAAGTGTTTTCTTGAATGAAATCGACGGCGAAGATTTGGTCGTTATAAAAGATTAGCGAACAGAAAGGGTTTTTGTTTTCAAAAACTCTTTTTTTGTTGGTGTGACTGTGATAAAATTAGCTTTTGATTCTCATAGGCATTGCGAAACACACCATTTCTATGAAATAGCAGAGATTTTGGTGTAGCAACTCGAATTTCGCAATAGCACATTAAATTCTGATGTGAGGAGTGTAGGCGTTGATACAGAATAACGGTAGAGGTAAAGAAGTTTTAAATGCTGCAAGCGACGATGAAGTGATCATTAGATTTACGGATCAAGCGACGGCGTTTCATAATGTAAAACGGGCGCTTATTCCTGGCAAAGGCGCCGTCATTAATGCGATTGCAACCCGCATGTTTGAACGGTTAGAGGAGCAAGGCATTAAGACGCATTTCATCAAGAAATTAAACAATAACGAACAGCTTTGCCACAAGGTAGAGGTCATCCCAATTAACGTCGTTGTTAGGAACGTTGTCGCCGGGAGTATGGCAAAACGCCTGGGTGTGCCGGAGGGGTATACGCCCGAAAAGCCGGTTTATGAAATTTTTTATAAGGATTTTGAATTAGGGAATCCACTGATTAACGAGGACCATGCGTTAGCATTGGAACTAGTTACCCCAGAGGAACTTGTCTTTATTCGCAAACAGGCGCTTCACATTAATGAGCTGTTAAAGCCATTCTTCGCTCAGTTAGACATCAAACTCGTTGATTTTAAAATTGAGTTTGGGCGCTTGAAAACGGGCGAAATTGTCCTATCTGATGAAATTACGCCTGACAAGAGTCGTCTGTGGGACATTAAAACCGGCGAACATCTGGATAAAGATCGCTTTAGTCGCGATTTAGGGGATGTGAAAGAAGCATACGAAGTCATTTTAAAAAGATTGATGCGCTGATGATGGCAAACACATAAGCAAAGTAGGAGGTCTTAAATCGTGATTGGAATTTTTAATCAAAAGAATGTAGCAGAATTATCCTATTATGGTCTGCATGCCTTGCAACATCGCGGCCAAGAAAGTGCTGGCATTGTGACGAGTGATGGGCATCGGATGCACATCCACAAAGGTGAGGGCCTAGTCCGCAATGTCTTTTCGCAAATGGAAATGGATCGCTTAAAAGGCGCTCATGCCATCGGGCACGTTAATTATGCCAGCATCGCAGAGAGTGAAGCCCTTAATGTGCAACCCTTTCTATTTAAATCAGCAGGTGGTGAACTGGCGATTTGCCACAACGGGAACATCGTCAACTCCAAAGAAATCCAAGCGTTTTTAGAGCGGGAAGGCAGCATTTTCCAGACCAATTCAAACGGGGAATTACTAGCGCATCTCTTAAAAAGAACCCGTGGGGATATGATGTCCCGGTTAAAAGAAGCATTGAATTATATGGAAGGATCGTTTTCCTTTTTAGTGATGGAACCGGATGCGTTGTACGTCGCAATCGATAAAGACGGCATGCGACCAATGTCAATCGGTGAATTCACAAACGGCGGTTATGTCGTAGCAGCAGAGACGTGTGCGTTTGATGCGGTGGGGGCTAAGTATGTGCGTGACGTGTTACCTGGTGAAGTGTTACGCATTGGTGCAGCCGGCATTACGACAGACAATTACGCGAAATTGACGCGGCACCTCATGTGTAGCATGGAATACATTTACTTTGCGCGTCCGGATAGTGACATTGAAGAAATCAACGTGTACGAGTCGCGTAAGCGTTGTGGGGCAGTCCTTGCTAAAGAATCACCGGCACCAACCGCTGACATTGTCATAGGGGTGCCTGACTCGGGCCTCTCAGCGGCCATTGGTTATGCGGAAGCGGCAGGCCTTCCTTTTGAGACGGGAATGGTGAAAAATAGGTACATTGGTAGAACCTTTATTGAGCCAACGCAGGAACTCCGTGAGCAAGGGGTTAAGATGAAATTATCGGTGATTGCAAAAGTTGTACAGGGTCGGTCGGTTGTGTTGGTTGACGATTCGATTGTTCGTGGGACGACTTCGCGTAATTTAATTACGATGTTAAAGAATGCCGGTGCAAAAGAGGTTCACATGCGCATTGCGGCGCCTGAAATTAAGCACCCGTGCTTTTATGGTGTGGATTACTCGAGCTATGAGGAATTGATTAGTGCGAAGCACACGACCGAGGAAATCAGGGAAAGAATCGGAGCGGATTCTTTAGGGTTTATCAGTGTGAGCGGTTTGATGAAAGGGGTGGGCCGAGCGGAAAAGTTTGGGAAAAAATGTGGGCATTGTACGGCTTGTTTTACAGGTGAGTATGCGACGCATTTATACAACGATGAGGTAACGACGTGATGAAATATATCCCTAATGCATTGTCAATTTTCAGATTATTTATGATCATTCCACTGCTACTATTTGCACCATTCAGCGTGCCTTTTATGGTGGCCTATGTGTTAGCGTGCCTTTCGGATATGCTAGACGGCCCCATTGCGAGGAAGTTTAATGTGACGTCACAATTTGGAGCAGCGTTAGACGGCGGTGCGGATGTATTACTTGTTATTGTTGTGTTGTTTAGATTGATTCCGGTGATCGAAATATCACGTTGGATCGTTGTTTGGATTGTCATTGCCGTGGTGATGAAATTGTCAGCAAGTGTGGTCGGTTACATGAGGCACAAAGAAATTATTTTCTTGCACACCTATTTAGGTAAAACGTTTATTTTCTTGTTATGCCTATTCCCGATTTTTTATACGTTCATGGCAGCCGATCCCATTTTAATCGTTTTACTTTCGTTTGCCATGATTGTGTTTGCGGAGGATATTTACATCAATGCGACGTCAAAAGAAGTTGATTTAAATGACAAAGGGATTTTGTTTCGAGATAAAAAAGAAAAGGTAGATTAGTTCAAAAATTAAAGGTGGTTACGAAAGATGAGTAAAGCATACGAACAATCAGGTGTTAATTTAGAAGCGGGATACGAATCGGTTGAAAGAATTAAGAAGCACGTGGCGCGCACGGATCGGCCAGGTGTCGCATCAAGCGTTGGTGCGTTTGGTGGCATGTTTGATTTATCAGCATTAAATATGAAAGAACCGATGCTTGTTTCTGGCACGGATGGTGTGGGTACGAAGTTGCTAGTGGCGATTGAAGCGGACAAGCACGATACCATTGGGATCGATGCGGTGGCGATGTGCGTGAATGACGTGGTGGTTCAAGGTGCCGAGCCGCTTTACTTTTTGGATTACGTGGCAGTAGGGAAAAACGACCCGGCGCAAATCGAAGCGATCGTAGCCGGTGTAGCTGAGGGCTGTGTGCAAGCAGGCGCTGCGTTAATCGGCGGTGAAACAGCTGAGATGCCGGATATGTATGCGCAAGGTCATTATGATTTAGCTGGCTTTACGGTGGGCGCGGTTGAGAAGTCGGACATCATCACCGGTGAGAAGGTGGCAGCGGGCGACGTCATCATCGGTTTACCGTCAAGCGGGATTCATTCTAACGGGTATTCCCTCGTGCGTAAGGTACTTTTCAAAGATAACGACGTGAAGCTGGATACGTACGTTGATAGCCTTGGAACAACTGTCGGCGAAGCCATCCTTGAACCAACCCGCATCTATGTGAAACCTGTCCTCGCGTTAAAAGACAAGGTGTCGATTCACGGCATGTCTCACATTACGGGCGGTGGCTTTGACGAGAACTTACCACGTGCGTACGGGACAGGCTTAAAAGCGGTGGTTGACACAAATACTTTCCCAAGACCAGCGATTTTTGACTATTTAATGAACCTTGGAAAGATCAAAGAGCGTGAAATGTACAACATTTTCAATATGGGCATTGGCTATGCGATCATCGTAGCGGCGGATGACGCTGACTTAGCGGTGGCAACCTTAAAAGAAGCGGGCGAAACCGCGTATGTCATTGGTCGCGTGGAAGAAGGCGACGGCGTTGAGGTGATCTAGCGATGAAAAGAATCGTTGTTTTTGCCTCGGGGTCAGGTTCCAATTTTGAGACGATCGTTCAGAAGCTACACGGCAAAGTTTGCGAGGTGGCGCTCTTGGTGTGCGATAAACCGGGTGCTTACTGCTTGGAACGAGCAGAAAAACTCGGCATTGCCACGCTGCAGGTGAGCTTAAAAGATTTTGCCTCAAAGGCCGATTATGAGCTGGCGATTATTAAGCATTTGCAAAAGGTTGAACCCGAGCTGATTGTCCTCGCCGGTTACATGAAGCTAATCGGTGAGGTCTTGCTCGCCGAATACGAAGGAAAAATCATCAACATCCACCCAGCGCTACTCCCGGCTTTTCCGGGCGCTGACGGGATCGGCGACGCGCTACGATACGGCGTGCGCGTCATGGGCGTCACCGTGCACTACGTTGACGCAGGCGTGGACACCGGGAGAATCATCGATCAGGACAGTTTTAAACGAGCAGACGGTGAAACAGAACAGCAAAGCAAAGAAAAAATTCATGCGATTGAGCACGACCTTTACCCACGGGTAATCGAACAATTATTAAAATAGGCAGTTCTGATTTTCAGGGCTGTTTTTTTCGTTTTTGTACGGGCATTTTTCTTCATCTTGCCTCATACTTTTATAGTATAGCTTGTAAAGGTGTGGGTGTTGATGAAGAAAAAGATGTTGAAGGTGTTACTTGTGATTGGCCTGGTAGGGGCGGTTGCAGCAAATGGTGTTGTTTATGCCATTGAGGATATTACTTCGGAATGCGGCATTGTGATGGAGCAGATTACCGGACGGGTGTTGTTTGAGAAGTGCGCGGATGAAGAGATGTACGTAGCGAGTATTACGAAAATTTTGACGGCGATCATTGCGATTGAAAATGCGGAGTTAGACGATTGGGTTGACATCGCTTCTGAAGACGTGCATCAGGTGGGGTCGTCGCTGTATTTGGTCGACGGCGATCGGATGTTGCTGGAGGATCTGTTATACGGGCTAATGTTGCGTTCGGGTAACGATGCGGCTTGGGCGATTGCTAGGTATGTTGGGGGTGGGGATGTTGCTGTGTTTGTAGCCTTGATGAACGAAAAGGCCGCTGAGATTGGGATGACGAATTCACTTTTTCAAAACCCGTCGGGTCTCGATGAGACGACTTATAATTTATCGACGGCGCGAGACATGGCACTTTTGCAACGATATGCGATGAACAATCCGATTTTTAGGGAAATTACTTACGAGTCTCTATATGAAACAACTTCCGAGCAAGGGAAACGTTTTGTGTGGAAAAACAAGCATCGTTTGTTAAACGGTCGCTATGAGCATGCGATTTCTGGGAAGACGGGTTACACGGAGCAAGCGAAGCGCACGCTAGTGACATCGGCGAATAACGGAGAAATCGAGCTTGTGGCGGTCACGATTAAAGGCGGCAACGACTGGAACGATCACACGCGGATGTTTGAATACGGGTTTAAGAATTTTGAATTGCGACAAGTGCTTGAAATTGGAGAGTTGCAAATGCTGGAAGACGATTTATTGGAACTTGCCGGATTTGATCGATTATTTGTAAGAGAGGAGCGTAGTGTGTTTGTAAGGCCCGGTGAGTATGTGCGCAAACACCTCGTGATGGAAAACCTAGATAATGAGGAGGCAGTAGGTGTGCTTGAGATCTTAATCGACGATGAAGTGGTGGATCAGATTGACGTTTATGCGTTCTTTGATGCGCCAACTAATAGCTGGTGGGGGCGTATTGTCGACTGGATTGTTGGTTCTTAGCAATTTTCTTGTTATTTTGCTCTAAAAACTATTTACAAGACAGCTCGAATGTGGTAGTATTTTTCTATAATTAATTCTACAACTCAAAGGAGATGTTTTGAACATGGGTAAACGTATTTCTGCAGGGCTGTTTTTAGAATTTGAAGTCATTTCTCGAACGATCACAAATTTTTCAGATGAGTTTTTGGATCATTACGAATTAGTGAGCGAAGAAGGCACTTTGTATCAGATGAAAGAAGCGTTCTTCTTAGCGAATTTTAAATCGTTTTTACAAGAGTTTAATGATTTTTTTGAGATTGAGGAGATCGGGTGTCACCACGAGGAAGAGCGTTCTTTAACTTGGGAGGACATACCGGATTTTAAAACGATGGACGAGTTTTGTGCCTTTTGGCAGATCAAGAAGCGCAACGACAATCTGCCATTCACTTGCGAAGGTAATGCTTTTTACTGCGTGACCGGCTTGCCGAAGTTGACGTGGCTGTTTTATGACGGTACTTACGAGGCTAAGTTGAGTGACTATCATTCGCTGTATCATTTTGAAAAAGCCGTCCAAGCTGTGATTAAAAACCCACTTGGGAAATTGGTTCGAATTGGCTTGTATGGTTAAGTTAAGAAGACGCAACTTTAGTCTTCTTTTCTTTAGCACTTTTGCATACTATTGAGTAGAACATCTTTCAGCTAGGGGTGGTAGCAGTGATACATAAAATATGGATGGCACTATTCATTATCGGAATTACATATAGCTTTATCACGGGACGTGTTGATTTGGTTAATCAGGCCATTTTGCAAGGGGCAACTTCGGCGGTGACGTTAGTCTTTAGTTTGGCGGGAATTCTCATTTTTTGGACGGGAATTTTGCAGGTGGCGAACAAAGCGAAAATGCTAGATTTGCTTGCTATTTTATTAATGCCAGTGACGAAAATTTTGTACCCAAAACTATCTCATGATCATGCGGCAACAAAGTATTTGACGACGAATATGATCAGCAACTTGTTGGGCTTATCTAGCGTGGCAACCGGTTCGGGGATTAAGGCGATCCGCGCGTTGCAGGAGACGAATCCGGATAAGACTAAGCCGAGCTTTGAGATGTATACGTTGCTTGTGGTTAACACAGCAGGGTTGGCTTTGATCCCCACAACGGTGATTACCTTGCGTTCGACGTTTAACGCGATTAACCCGACGGACGTGTATTTGCCGATTGTGTTGACCGCTTCGATTAGTTTGGTGATTGGCTTAGTTGTGCACAACGTGTGGACTCGGATTAAAAAAGTCGCCTCCTCAGGAACGGGAGGTCGATCGTCATGAGCATCGGGATTTACATTGTGCCAGTGTTTTTGTTGGTGGCTTTTGGGATGGCTTTTTGGAATAAAACGGCTGCCTTTGATGATTTTGCTGAAGGAGCCAGAGATGGGATTGATTCGGTGAAGGCGATCGTGCCTAATCTAGTGGGGATGATCGTGGGAACAAAAGTGTTTTTAGCCTCGGGCATTGTTGACACGTTGACGAGTTGGGCAGAGCCGTTTTTAAGCCGTTTTAGTGTGGAAGCGGCGACACTGCCATTATTGATTTTACGTCCGCTTTCGGGATCTGCGTCTTTAAGTTATGCGAGCGAGCTCATCCAAGTCCACGGTCCGGATTCCATGGTGGGGCGATTAACATCTGTCCTGCAAGGAAGTAGCGATACAACGATTTATGTCATTACCATCTATCTAGCAGCAGTGGGTATTAGAAACATGCGCCACGCATTGAAATTAGGGATTATTGTGGATATCATTTCGATCGTTTTAGCGGTGTTGTTTGTGAGCATTTTCTTCGGTTGATTTAAGGGTGATTTTGCGGTATAATTTGGGTAACACAGAGACTGCGAGGTTACCGAAAATGAAAATCGGAATTATGGATTCAGGTATTGGGGGGTTAACGGTTTTAAAAGAATGTTTGGCACAAATCCCAGAACATGAATATCTGTATTACGCTGATTCGAAAAATGCCCCGTATGGCACGAAGTCCAGTGAAGAGGTGTACGAATTGACTGAAGCAGCTGTGAATTTTCTGTTAGCTGAAGGTGCTGATGTGGTCGTGTTGGCGTGTAACACTGCGACGAGTGCGGCTGCACGTGGTCTGCGTCAACATTGCGCTGCGCCCATTATTGGCATGGAACCGGCGATTAAGCCAGCTCTTCATGCGGCAAAAGAAAAGCGTGTTTTAGTCACCGCGACTCATTTAACATTGGCATCGAAGAAGTTTAAAGAATTGGTCGCTGAAATGGGTGTCGACCATCAGATTGATTGTTGCCCGCTAACGGAATTGGTCGGCTATGCTGAAGCTGGCAATTTTTCTGATGCCACAATCGTGCCGTATTTAGAAGAAAAGCTCGCTCGTTTTCGCTTGGGTGATTATGCAAGCATTGTTTTAGGGTGTACGCATTTTCCGTTATTCTACAACCAATTTCGCAAGGTTTTACCCGAGGAAGTGCAGATTTTCGATGGTAGCCACGGTACCGTGAACCGAGTGAAAGCTTTTATTACTGAAAACAGTCCCACTCCGAGTGTGAAGCTGTTTTTATCAGGTGAGCACCTTGAGCAAGGGGAATTGTTCGATCGCATTCAGTCGTTACTAAACAAATAAATGCATACAATCTTATCGCCTGGGCAAACTAATGCTGAGGTGATTTTTAAGATGAAATTATATCAACATCAAGACAAAAATAAGCTTCCTAAGTATGACGAGGAGTTTGCAGATGAGTTCTCGGAGTTGGAGAACGAGCGCCTGCAAGAAGAGATCGACGGGCCGTTAAGTAAAAAAATTAGTGACATTTACAAGGACCCATCGATTTTGGAAAATTTTCCGTTTTAGTCAATCAGCCTGAAAAAGGCTGATTTTTCTTATGCTTTTCATGTAAGCGCAAAGCGTCGTCGTGTAAACGTAAAGCAACGACTTTCATTTACATTTTGTTTACATTCAGTTGAAAAAGTGATAATATAATGTGATAAATGACTGCGGTTAGGGTTATTCGAGTTCGAGATCAGGCTTGAGGAGTTTCTAAATGTAGCTTATATAAATTCTCAGGAGGAATGCATATATGTTATGGACAAAAGATAAAATTGATGAGGTCATCAAAAGATTAGATACGAATGTATCGGAAGGTTTAACTCAAAAAGAAGCTGAGTCTCGCATTGAGAAATACGGTTTAAATGAGTTTGAAGCGGAAAAGAAAGAGACGCTGTTTGCGAAAATCATGCACCATTTGCTTGAAATTTCAGCGATCATTCTTTTAGTTGCAGCGGGGATTGCGGCATACATGGCGATCACAACCGGAGACGGTTGGGCGAAAGTTTGGGTGATCCTAGGCGTTGTCATCATTAACACGTTCTTGGGTATTTACCAAGAAGGAAAAGCCGAAGCAGCACTTGACGCACTAAAAAAGTTAAATTCTTTTGAGTCAACCGTCATCCGAGACGGCGAGAAAAAAATCATTGACGCGTCAAAACTAGTGCCAGGTGACATCATCGAATTGGTCGCGGGAGACATGATTTCCGCTGATGCACGTTTAATAGACTGCTCATCACTGGCAGTGGATGAGTCTGGTTTAACGGGTGAAAGTGTGCCGGTCGAGAAAGACCACCGTTTACGTGTGGATGAGAACACGGCATTAGGTGACAGAAAAAACATGGTTTACTCAGGGTGTTTAGTCACAGCTGGACGTGGGAAGGCAGTCGTGGTTGAGACGGCGATGGAAACGGAAATGGGTAAAATTGCAAAGCTTCTTAATAACACGAAGAAGCAGCAGACGCCATTGCAGCTTAGACTTAAGAAGTTATCGATTAACTTATCGGTGGTGGCGTTAGCAGCTGGCGCGTTAATCTTCGCTATCGGTGTACTTGTTCACGGCGATTCAGTGGCGGAGATGTTATTGGTTGCGGTAGCATTAGGGGTCGCAGCGGTACCAGAGGCATTGCCGATTATCGTGACGATGATTTTAGCGCGCGGTGTGCACAGCATGGTCGTTAAAAATACGATTATTAAACGCATTCCTGCGGTTGAGACGGTCGGTAACACATCGGTGATTTGTTCGGATAAAACGGGAACGTTAACGATGAACAAGATGCGCATTCAGCGCGTCTGGCACGTGGATCATGAGCCGAAAGCAGTGGAAGAAGACTTCAATGACGATAAGATGCAGATGTTGGAGTACTTAGGTGCTTGTACGAATGCGGTCATCAATGTGGTAGAAGGCAAAGACATCATTGTCGGTGATCCAACAGAGGCGTCGATTGTTCGTTTGATGCGTGATAAAGGTTTAACGCGTGCGATGTTAGATGAGAAGTACCCACGTGTGCATGAAATACCGTTTGATTCAGATCGTAAACTAATGACAACCATTCATAAAATGGCAGACGGTTATTTACAGGTAACAAAAGGTGCTTTTGACCGCTTGCCGGTTAGATGTAACAGTACCGAAGCTGGTATTGCGGTTGATATTCATGACTCGTTTGCTGAAAAAGCGTTACGCGTGATTACCGTGGGGATCCGTAAGTGGCGTGCGATGCCAGAAGATTTATCACCAGAGCATTTAGAGATTAGTTTAGAATTTATTGGGATGATCGGCATGATTGATCCGCCGCGTCCAGAAAGTAAAGAAGCGGTGCGTGTTGCTAAAGAAGCTGGGATTAAAACGGTCATGATTACCGGAGATCACATTTTAACAGCGAAGGCGATCGCAGAAGAGATTGGGATTTACGAAGCGGGAGATCGCGCGATTACGGGGGTTGAACTAGAGGCAATGAGCGAGGACGATTTACGTGCGAACGTACGCAATATCTCGGTGTATGCCCGCGTAAGTCCGGAAGATAAGATTCGCATTGTTCAAGCGTGGCAGTCGCAAGGTGAAGTCATCACCATGACCGGTGATGGTGTTAACGATGCACCAGCACTGAAAGCGGCAGACGTTGGCGCAGCGATGGGGATTACAGGAACAGAAGTATCGAAAAATGCGGCGGACATGGTGATCACAGACGATAACTTTGCGACGATTGTCGATGCCGTAGCAGAAGGTCGTACGTCATACGATAACATTCGTAAGACTGTTTCGTTCCTATTATCGGTTAACTTTGCTCAGATCTTCATCATGCTCATCGGTGTTATTTTAGGATGGGGACCACCGGTTGTTGCGTTGCAGTTACTATTTATTAACGTGGTGAGTGACGGTATTCCTGGTTTATTTATTAGTCAAGAAAAAGCAGCTGATGACATTATGCAGCGCAAACCAATCAAGAAAGACGCTGGTATTTTCTCTGGCGGGATTGGCACGACGATTGCTTTCCGTGGGTCAATGTTTGTGATCTTAACGTTGACAGCGTTTTGGCTAGGGATGAACGTAGAGTTAAGCGATGCGATTACCCCAAGCTATGAAGTGGGTGTGTCGATGGCGTTTATCGTCTTATCGTGGGCATCGGTGATTAATATCTTCAACGTTCGTAGTGAAAAATCGATTTTCAAAATTGGTCTTTTCTCAAACCCGCACATCTTCTTTAGTGCACTGGGATCGGTGTTGGTGACGTTAGCAGTTGCTACGATTGCGCCTTTGATGAGTGTCTTTGAAGTTGTTGCTTTGAGTGGGACGCATTGGGCGATTGTTGTGGGGTTGGCGTTGATGCAGTTGGTTGTGGTTGAGATTGTTAAGGCGGTTAGGAAGTAGGGTGTGTAGGAGTCATTGGATTTTTTGAAATCTAATGACTTTTTTGAATTTTGTGCTTGACTGGGATTGCTATTTTGTGATAATATATTAAAATGCCTAATAATGGTCAATTTCACAAAGGCCCTTGTCGAACAAGGAATTTTGTGGTCGATTCATTTGGAGAAAAGACCTGTAGAGACTGTGATTTCCAATGTTTTCAATTTTCATTGACGCATGATGAGCGGATTGTCAAAGAGTTGGCAATTGTAACATTCAAACTATTTAATAGAGGTGAAGTGTGTGGCAGGAAAAGTAGTAAAATATGGAAAAAAGAGAGAGCGACGTAATTATTCGCGGATTAATGTTGCGCTTGAGCTCCCAAATCTGATTGAGATTCAAACGGCTTCGTACGAGTGGTTTTTAGATCAAGGGATTAAAGAGATGTTTAAAGATATTTCCCCAATCGAGGATACGAATGGGGTTTTTGCGTTGGAGTTCATTGATTATACGCTAGGGGAAGCGAAGTATTCAGTGTTGGAATCGAAAGAGCGTGACGTTAATTATGCAGCGCCTTTGCGTGTGAAAGTAAGGTTGCACATTAAAAACGAAGAAACGGGGCTAGTTGAAGAGGTGAAAGAAAGTGAAATTTACATGGGCGATTTCCCATTAATGACACCAACTGGTACTTTTATTATCAACGGTTCAGAGCGTGTTGTTGTTTCGCAATTGGTGCGTTCTGCTGGTGTGTATTACAGCAAAGACACGGACAAGAAAAGTGGTAAAGTTAAATATTTAGCACAAGTGATCCCAAGCCGTGGTGCTTGGTTAGAGTATGAAACGGATTCAAAAGACATCTTGTACGTGCGTGTGGATCGTACGAGAAAAATGCCAATCACGGTGCTTTTAAGAGCGCTTGGTTTAACGACGCGTGAAGACATTATTGCTGTGTTTGGTGAAAACCAGTACATTCTAAACACGTTGGATAAAGACGCGACGACGACACCGGATGAAGCGTTAATGGAAATCTTTGGTAAGTTACGTCAAGGAGAGCCTGCTACCATTGAAGGTGCTCGTAATTTATTTGCTTCACGTTTCTTCGATCCGAAGCGTTACGATTTAGCAAACGTGGGTCGTTACAAATTCAATAAAAAATTAAATGTCATCGATCGTTTACTTGGAAAGAAATTAGCGAGTGATGTTTTTGATGCTGAGACTGGCGAAATTTTAGTAGAAGCTGGCACGGTCATGACACGCGACATCATCGAAAACGATCTCGCAGAGAAGATGGAAACATTAAACGTGCGTGAAGTCACGTTAGATAGTGAGCTAGAAGGTAACGAGAAAACGTATGTGCAAGAGTTTGAGATTTACTCTACTGACATGAACGGCGAAGAAGAGGTTGTTAAAATCGTTGGAAACATCGGCGATCCTGAAATCAAAAACATTACAACGTCTGACATCTTTGCTTCAGTTAGTTACTTTTTGAATCTGCTATATGACGTTGGCGGCATTGATGACATTGACCACTTAGGAAATCGTCGTTTACGCCTTGTTGGTGAATTATTGCAAAATCAGTTGCGCATCGGCCTTTCTCGTATGGAAAGAGTGGTTCGTGAGCGTATGTCGATCCAAGAAGAAGAAGGGATTACGCCTTCGAGTTTAATTAACATTAGACCGGTTACGGCATCTATCAAAGAATTCTTTGGGTCGTCGCAGTTATCGCAGTTCATGGATCAGACGAATCCGTTATCAGAGTTAACGCATAAGCGTCGTTTATCTGCGCTTGGGCCCGGTGGTTTAACGCGTGAGCGTGCGGGCATGGAGGTGCGAGACGTTCACTACTCGCATTACGGAAGAATGTGTCCGATCGAGACGCCTGAGGGACCGAACATCGGTCTGATCAACGCGTTATCTAGCTACGCAAAAGTAAATAAATACGGCTTTATTCAAACGCCTTATTGCCGCGTTGAAAAAACTGTGAACGAAGACGGTAAGGCGATTGCCATCTTAACCGGAGATATTGAATATTTAACCGCTGATGAAGAAGATCGCTATGTCATCGCCCAGTCATCGTTAGAAATCGGCATTGGTGATGAAATCATTGGTGAACTTGTTGCTCGTTTTAACGATGAAACGTTAATTGTGGCACCTGATGAGATTGATTTTATTGAGGTATCGCCGCAGCAGATCGTTTCAGTAGCAACGGCTTGTATTCCGTTCTTAGAGCACGATGATGCGAACCGTGCCTTAATGGGAGCGAATATGCAGCGTCAGGCGATCCCACTATTGATTCCTGAGGCACCATTTGTTGGGACGGGTATGGAGTATGTGAACGCGCGTGACTCTGGTCAAGCGATTGTCGCAGAATCAGCAGGTATCATTGAGCGCGTTGATTCACGTATGATTAATGTTCGCCGAACAGCGGATCATGAACTAGAGCGTTACCCGTTAACGAAATTCCAACGTTCAAATTCAAGCACGGTATTGAATCAAATCCCAATTGTTGAAATCGGCGATGAAGTTGAAAAAGGTCAAATTTTAGCGGATTCTTCTTCGATGGAAAACGGGGAGTTAGCACTCGGACGTAACGTTGTCGTGGCGTTCATGACTTGGAACGGTTATAACTATGAAGATGCGATCATTATGAGTGAGCGTCTGGTGAAAGACGATGTATATACGTCGATTCACATTGAAGAATACGAATTAGAGTCTCGTGATACGAAACTTGGTCCAGAAGAGATCACGCGCGATATTCCTGGCGCTAGTGGTGATGCACTTGGGAACTTAGATGAGTATGGGATTATCAAAATTGGTTCAGAAGTAAAAGAAGATGACATTTTAGTTGGTAAAGTAACAGCAAAAGGACAAGCTGAACTAACAGCAGAAGAGCGTTTATTGCATGCGATCTTTGGTGAAAAAGCAAGCGAAGTGCGTGACACTTCATTGCGTGTGCCTAACGGTGGTAATGGGATTGTGCACGATGTTAAGACGTTCTCACGTGAAAATGGTGATGAGCTTGCGCCTGGCGTGAATGAAGTTGTGCGTATTTACATCGCTCAGAAACGTAAAATTTCTGAGGGTGATAAGATGGCAGGTCGTCACGGTAATAAAGGGGTTATCTCGAAGATTTTACCTGAAGAAGACATGCCATACTTACCCGATGGGACACCGGTTGATGTCATGCTAAACCCGCTTGGGGTTCCGTCGCGTATGAACATTGGTCAGATTTTAGAAATTCACTTGGGAATGGCTGCAAAAAACCTGGGCATCCATGTCGCAACACCAGTTTTTGATGGGGTTAAAACAGCAGACTTAGATGAAATCATGGCTGAGGCTGGATTGGATGCAGACGGGAAGACGATTTTATACGACGGTCGCACGGGAGAGGCGTTTGATAATCGCATCGCTGTGGGTGTCATGTACATGATTAAGCTTGCGCACATGGTTGATGATAAGTTACATGCGCGTTCAATTGGTCCTTATTCATTGGTAACGCAACAACCGCTTGGTGGAAAAGCACAATTTGGTGGACAGCGATTCGGAGAGATGGAAGTTTGGGCACTTGAGGCTTACGGTGCGGCTTATATCTTACAGGAAGTCTTAACGGTTAAGTCGGATGACATTAACGGGCGTGTAAAAACTTACGAGGCAATTGTTCGTGGTGAGAATGTACCTGAACCAGGCATTCCAGAATCGTTCCGCGTGCTTGTTAAAGAATTACAAGCACTTGGTATGGACATGAAAATCTTAGATGAAAACAAAGAAGAGATTTCAAGTCGTGAATTAAGTACCTACGAATCAAGCAAAATTGTCGCATCTGAAAACGTTGAAAAAGAAGCAGTTGAAACCGCTGAAGAACAAGCAACTGAAGAAATAGCTAAAGAGCTAATCACGGAAGAAGTAGTTGAAGCAGCTGAAGAACAAACCATTGAAGAAACGGTTGAAACGACTGAAGAAGTCATTGATGTCGTTGAATAGGAAAACAGAAGACTTTATAGATAACAACCTCAAAAGGAGGATCCAACTTTGATAGATGTTAATAAGTTTAAGTATATGAAAATTGGTTTAGCTAGCGCAGACACGATTCGCGAGTGGTCATACGGTGAAGTTAAAAAGTCGGAGACCATTAATTATCGTACCCTTAAGCCAGAGCGTGACGGCCTATTTTGTGAGCGAATTTTTGGACCACAAAAAGATTGTGAGTGTGCGTGTGGAAAGTACAAACGCGTGCGATACGAAGGGATTATTTGTGAGCGTTGCGGCGTTGAAGTAACGGTGGCCAAAGTTCGTCGTGAGCGCATGGGTCACATTGAATTAGCAGCGCCTGTTGCGCATATTTGGTACGTAAAAGGGATTCCGAGTCGCATGGGGCTACTTTTAAACATGTCGCCGCGTGAACTTGAAGAAGTCATCTATTTCGTGAACCACGTTATTACCGATCCTGGGAAGACAGACTTTACGAAAGGAACGGTTTTAACAGAAAGAGAATACCGCGATGCTTTGGAAGAATACGGTGAAGTTTTTACGGTTGGGATGGGCGCTGAAGCCATTAAATCGTTGCTAGAAAGTGTCGACTTAGACGCTGAGGCAGCAGATCTGCGGGCAGAATTGAAAATCCAATCTGGACAAAAACGTGCCAAGCTGATTAAGCGTTTAGAAGTGGTTGAAGCGTTTAGAAACTCAGGTAATCAGCCGGTGAATTTAATTTTAGATGTCCTGCCGGTTATTCCGCCAGACATTCGTCCGATGGTACAATTAGATGGGGGGCGCTTTGCGACATCGGATTTAAATGATTTGTATCGACGCGTGATAAATAGAAATAACCGTTTAATTAGGTATTTGGAAATCGGAGCACCGAACATTATCATCAACAATGAGAAGCGGATGATCCAAGAAGCCGTGGATGCGTTGATTGATAACGGTCGCCGCGGTCGTCCAGTAACGGGACCAGGAAACCGTCCATTGAAGTCGCTGTCACACATGTTAAAAGGTAAGCAAGGGCGCTTCCGTCAGAATTTACTTGGAAAACGTGTTGACTACTCGGGACGTTCGGTCATCGTTGTAGGCCCTGACTTGAAGATGTCTGAGTGTGGTCTGCCAAAAGAAATGGCGCTGGAATTATTCAAGCCGTTTGTGATGAAGGAATTAGTCGCGCGTGATTTGACGCAAAACATTAAGAGTGCGAAAAAGATGATTGAGCGCATGGACGACGCTTTATGGGACGTTGTGGAAGACGTCATTCGTGAACACCCGGTGCTTCTTAACCGTGCACCGACGCTTCACCGTCTTGGGATTCAAGCGTTCGAACCTAAAATTGTCGAAGGTCGTGCGATTAGACTACACCCACTTGTAACGACAGCCTTCAATGCCGATTTCGATGGGGATCAGATGGCGGTTCACGTGCCTTTATCGCAAGAAGCGCAAGCCGAAGCAAGGTTATTAATGCTTGCTGCGAATAACATCCTTAACCCAAAAGATGGGAAGCCGGTTGTTACGCCTTCTCAGGATATGGTATTAGGAAATTATTACTTGACGAAAGAGGAAGCTGGTGCGTTGGGTGAAGGTAATATTTATAAAGACACGGACGAGTTACGCATGGCTTATGCGAACGGATACGTCGCTTTGCATGCACGTGTTGCACTTGATGTGCGTTCATCGTTTGATCAAGATAAGTTTACGCCTTCGCAATCTGAACAATATTTGGTCACCACGCTAGGGAAAGTGATCTTCAACAGCATTTTACCAAAAGAGTTCCCGTATTTGAACGAGCCAACGATGGTTAATTTAATTCAGGAGACACCTAGCCAACACTTTATTGCTAAAGGAACAAACATTCACGAGCACCTTGAATACACGTCGATCATTGAACCGTTTAAGAAAAAGTTTTTGGGCGATATCATTGCCGAGATTTTCCGTACGTATAAAACGACGGAAACATCGCGCATGCTAGATGAATTAAAAGATTTAGGTTTCGTCTATTCAACGATGGCTGGTATTTCAGTGGGTATTTCAGACGTTGTTGTCTCTGAAGGGAAGAAAGTTATTTTAACAGATGGAGACACACGCGTTGCGCAAATAAAAGCTTACTACGATCAAGGGTTATTAACAGATGCTGAGCGTTATCGCTTAGTTCTTGATGTCTGGTCAAAAGCGAAAGATGAAATTCAAGATGCCTTAATGGATGAATTGCCAAAAGATAATCACATTTACATGATGAGTGATTCTGGTGCCCGTGGTAATGCTTCGAACTTTACACAGCTTGCAGGGATGCGTGGATTAATGGCAAACCCGTCTGGTAAGACGATTGAGTTACCGATTAAATCTTCGTTCCGTGAGGGCTTAACCGTAACTGAATTCTTTATTTCAACTCACGGTGCGCGTAAAGGTCTAGCCGATACGGCACTTAAGACAGCGGATTCAGGTTACTTAACGCGTCGTCTCGTTGACGTTGCCCAGGACGTGATTGTCCGTGAAGTGGATTGCGGAACGGATAGAGGCCAATACGTGACGGATTTAACCGAGCGCGGACAAGTCATTGAGCCGTTATTCGAGCGTATTTCTGGTCGCTACACGTCAAAAGTGATTATTCATCCAAAAACGGAAGAAGTGATCATTGGTCCAAATGAATACATCACCGATGACATTGCAGGTAGGATTATTGAGTCGGGAATTGGCTCAGTGCCAATCCGTACCATTTTCTCATGTAATGCGGAGAAAGGGATTTGTAAGAAATGTTACGGTCGTAACTTAGCAACCGGTAAAGATGTGGAAGTTGGGGAGGCTGTTGGTATTATGGCAGCTCAGTCAATCGGTGAGCCGGGTACGCAGTTAACGATGAGAACGTTCCATACCGGTGGGGTAGCCGGCGCGGATATCACGCAAGGTCTTCCTCGTATTCAAGAGCTTTTTGAAGCGCGTAATCCGAAGGGTCGTGCCGTTATTTCTGAAATCAATGGTACGGTTACTGAAATACGTGGAAACGCTCGTAAACGTTACGAAGTGGTGGTTACGAATAAATTAGAAAGCCGTTCTTACTTACTTGCTTACGGCGTTCGCCCGCTTGTGGCTGAAAAAGATGAATTACAAGCTGGAGAGATGATCACGGAAGGGTCAATCGATCCGAAAGAATTGTTACGTGTAGCAGATTCGGCGCTTGTACAAGCTTATATTTTGAAGGAAGTACAAAACGTTTATCGTGCGCAAGGGGTAGAGCTTTCTGATAAGCACATCGAAATCATGCTGCATCAAATGATGAAAAAAGTTAAGATTATCGATGGTGGAGACACGGATATCCTGCCTGGCTCTTTAATTGACATTGTGCAGTACACGCGTGTTAATAAAGAATCCATTGCGAAAGATAAGCGCCCAGCAGTAGGGATTCCAACTTTACTTGGAATCACGAAAGCTTCATTGGAAACAGAAAGCTTCTTATCAGCAGCCTCGTTCCAGGAAACAACGCGTGTGCTAACGGATGCGGCGATTAAAGGGAAAGTCGATGAATTAGTTGGACTAAAAGAGAACGTTATTTTAGGTAAACTCATTCCTGCTGGAACTGGTATCTTGAAAGAGAAGTTTATCCAACCAGAGATGCCGATGCCAATTCCAGAGCCGCCAGTTGAAGAAAAAGATGAGAAAGAAAAAGAAAAAGATAAAAAAGGAAAAGCAGCCAAAAACGATGAAGCGAAAGAAGAAAAAGTCGTAGCTGAAGTTGCAGCCCCAATGCCAGAGATGGTTGAAGAGCAGACGCTAGTCATTGAAGCAACTGAATAACACTAAAACCCGATTGGCATAAATCCAATCGGGTTTTCATATATTTCAGTAATGTAGTGGTATCAGACGATGGGGGTAAAAAAGATGAGGGTGAAATTAGAGAAATTAGCATGGGTCAAGAAGATAACAGTTAAGCAAGTGGTCGCGATGTGTATTGTGATGGTCGCTATTTATTTTTTAACGATCACAACCGATGAGGCACAGCAGACGAACCTAGTGGGGAGTATGGGGTATTCTTACGAAGAAAGCGATGAGGAAGAGGCGGAAGGGACTCACGTTGTCTACGTTGAGCACGAGTCTGGTTACTTGGTTAAGACAGAAATAGCGGTTTGTGGCACGTGTTCTGAGGTGGAATCGGTGTTTGCAGGTATTCAGAGTGCATCAGTTCGCTTGCCAGAACACACAGAGGGGTTAATACCAGCCAATGCCATCCTTCGTGATTATCAGTTGAATGGCGATATCCTAACGCTAAACTTATCTGAATCATTTTTATACTACCGCGTTTCGCAAGAAGAGAATTTGTTATCGTCATTAGTATGGAGCTTGACGGAATTACCACAAGTAAATCGCGTTCATCTTGAAATTGAAGGTGAGCAGGTGAATAATTTAAACACCGGGATTGACGTTGGTCGTGGTTTAACACGAGACATGGGGATTAACCTTGAGATTAATGCACCAAGAGTTACCGACGCGCAGATGATGAAATTATTTTTCTTAACCGATGATTCAGACGAGGCGCTGCTAGTTCCAGTCACACGCTTAGTGGGAGAGCACGGTAATCATCCAGTTGAGCAAGCAGTTTCTGAGCTCGTTCGTGGTCCGGCAGGGGCAACTTATATTAGTGTCTTTAATCATCAGACGACGTTATTGGAGCAACCGAAATTAGAAGATGGGATTTTAACTTTGAATTTCTGCTCAGGGATCTTCTATAATCAAGAGCAGACACAGGTTTCTTCACAGGTGATTAGGCAACTCGTGATGACGATGACGGAATTTGAAGAGGTGCACGAGGTATCGGTTGTGGTCGAAGGCAGCTCGCGGGTGTTTGATGATGCTGGTAATCCGATTACAGTGCCAGTCAGCCGAAACAGCATTTTAGAAAACGATGGGTTTGTTGTGGCTTATTAATAACGAGAAATAGATAGAAAAGCCAATGAATGCTGATGCTAGCGATTCATTGGCTTTTTCGAGTCCGTTTTTATATGAATAGTTCAATGTAGCGATAATAATGTGTTTCATCAGAGAACTTTAGTTTTGCGAATAAGAATTCTCGTTGGAGCGGGTGTAGCTCGTAGAGATCAATTAAGCAATCGACGGGGCCATATGCTAAAACGTGATCAATCTCAGTTAACTCACTTAAAACGATCACCGTGGCACCGATGATGGTTCTTAAGTACTCGGCAAACCGTTCCGCTTCTTTGATTTCTTTTTCGGGTGAGAAATTAACATTTTTATCGATGCCTAAGTCTAAGCCTGGTAATGCGATGAGAATCCGTGAATGTTCATTAAACAGATGTTGATGCGCATTATTAAACGCGATGATTTTGTTTTCCAATGATTTTAAACGTTCTCTCCGACTCATTTTCCAGCCTACCCTATGCCTTATTTTTGTTAAACCCCATTATAACAAATGATAGCTGGCGGTGGTATGCTTAAGGAGAAAAGGGCAGAAAATCTAACGTGTATTTTTCAAATCCCCTAAAAAGACCTACGAATCCCCTAAAACAATGGTATTTTGATGATTAAAGCGCTTGATGGCTTTTCTTCTAAATGGAAACAGATGGATGAAACCACACAATTATAACTACCCTTTCTTTACCGTTTGTGTTATAATTTCAAGATATGCTTAAATCAAAGGAGGTCAAAGGCAATGGCAGGTCGCGACAACGAAAATTTAAAAGATTTGACTTTATTAGGTTCACAGGGCGTTCATTACCCGACAACCTACACACCAAGTGTGCTAGAGACGTTTGAGAATAAACACCCAGGCAACGATTACTTTGTGAAGTTTAATTGCCCTGAATTTACAAGCTTGTGTCCCATCACAAATCAACCGGACTTTGCAAAAATTTACATCTCTTACGTGCCTGATGAGTTAATGGTAGAAAGCAAATCATTAAAACTCTACTTATTTAGCTTTAGAAATCACGGTGACTTTCATGAAGACTGCATTAACATTATTATGAAAGATTTGGTTAAACTAATGAATCCACGGTACATTGAAGTATGGGGGAAATTCACACCACGTGGTGGTATTTCGATCGACCCGTACGCCAATTACGGACGACCTGGAACAAAGTACGAGGAAATGGCGAATTTCCGGTTGATGAACCACGATTTAAACCCTGAAGACATTGATAATAGGTAAATGCACCGGGTAAGGGGATACCTGAAAATTAACCAGCAGAGGTGGGATGAGCTGTGAAAAAAGAGTTTCAAATTTCATATACGCTTGATGTGCTCTGTTACATCAACTGTATGATCAACGAAGATAAAAAGAAATTATACGAGGAAGACATTGAAAGATTTATGCCGATGCTTGGAACGGTTAGTGATAAGTACCTACATAAATTAGAGAAGTTGAATGAAAAGAACCCTAACTTCATCGTACACATTGTCGCGATACTCGTTGATAATCATCATTTGCATAACTGGACAACAGCGGATTTGTTTAGTCAGTTTAAAAGTTTGATTGGTGAGTTTAAAAGATCCAATCATTTTAAGCATGCAGGCAGTGAGCTAAAAAAATTCCTAAGCGCTGATTTTAGCAAATCAATGGGTTATATTAAAGTGATCACAACCGATTTAGAGCGTCTAGGGTTTAAAAAGTTTTGGTTAGAAGAAAAGCTACCCGTTTTAAAAGAGCGGATCGCTGAATACGAAACAAGGCTTGATCAATTTGATATTAAAGCACACATCGACAATTGGATGGTGGAGCGAAGCCAGCTGAGCGAAGATCACTGGTATGTCCTTAGTTTTAGTGGCGATGATTTTGACGTACTCCTTAAACATTTCAATGTGGTGTCACCGGTTGTTTCGGCGATTGATCTATTTGAAAAAATGATTTCTTATGCGCTCCGGCAGCAAGATTACAGGGGCATGCTTCGAAAATTTAAACCGAGTGCTTTGTTGAAAAATGAATTTAAAATGCACGCTAAGCGACGCACTTATCGCAAATTGAGTGTTTACATTGAGTCTTGTTTGAGAATGGCTAAACGCATTTACTTAGTAGAAACGACGCCAGAATCGGCGGAAGTAACATTAGTCGATGATTACCCGTTTGCAAGTGATGTGTTAGAATATTTACGTACCCATGAAAAGGGCATAGAAATGCCCGTCAGCGATTACATTATTGAGATGGTCAAGCACTTTTCAAGATAATGTTAACGTGTAAAAATAAATGGTGAAACGACGCAAATTTTGTTTTTAAAAGGCTTCCATTTCCGACGTGATTAGTGTATAATGGTTTTGTTTGCAAAATCATATTAACACATATTATGAATAAGGAAGTGTAAAACATGGCAAAAAAAGAAAGAGTTACATTATTAGATCGCGTGGAAAGAGTCGGAAATAAACTCCCTCATCCAGCCGTGATCTTCATTATTTTAGCAGGGATTCTGATTCTTTTATCAGCGCTCTTTGCAGCAATGGGGACAGAAGTTGATTTCACTGGTATTAACATGGCGACGCGTGAAATTGAAGAGATGACCATCGCGGCTAGAAGCTTACTATCGGTAGAAGGTTTACAGTTTATGCTGACCTCAATGGTAACGAACTTCACTGGCTTTGCACCGCTTGGTGTCGTACTCGTTGCGATGCTTGGGATTGGGATTGCAGATGGTAGTGGTTTATTAACGTCAGCGCTTAAAGGTGTGGTCACGAAGACACCGCGCGTGTTATTAACAGCCGTGATTGTCTTTGTCGGGATTTTATCGTGCTTGGCATCGGATGCGGGGTACGTTATCGTTATCCCGCTTGCAGCGATTATTTTCATGAGCGTTGGGCGTCACCCAATCGCGGGTCTTGCGACTGGTTTTGCTGGTGTTGCGGGTGGATTTGGCGCAAGCTTATTGTTAAGCCCGATTGATGCGATGATGGCAGGATTAACAACGGAAGCCGCACAAATTGTCGACCCAACTTATGTCGTTGGGATTGAAGCAAACTGGATCTTTGGAGCTGTGTCTGTTTTCTTACTTACGATACTCGGAACGTTTGTTACGGAAAAAATCGTTGAGCCGCGTTTAGGTAAATACGAAGGTGAAGTGGAAGTGGACGAAGCGTTAACCACTGTGTCACAAGAAGATAAGCGTGGTTTGCGTTTTGCAGGAATTGCAGGATTAGTAACATTAGCGATTATTTTGATTGCCTTAATTCCGTCATGGGGACCGTTACGCGGGGTAGACGGTGGTCCTATTTTAGAATCACCATTTATGACATCACTCGTAGTTGTTCTATCGCTTTTCTTTGCGATTCTTGGGATTGCATTTGGAATTGGAAGTGGGGCGATTAAAAACAACAAAGAAGTCGTTACGTTAATGGAAAAGTCGATCACGTCGATGTCAGGATTTATTGTCTTAGCGTTCTTCGCTGCGCAATTTATCGCTTACTTCAGTTACACGAACTTAGGAACAATCGTTGCGGTTAACGGTGCAGATCTATTAGTTAGATGGAACTTAACGGGTATCCCATTAATCTTGATGTTCATGGTTGTGGTTGTCATTGTTAACTTCTTGATTGGTTCAATGTCGGCAAAATGGGCGATTTTAGGACCAGTGTTTGTGCCGATGTTAATGGAAATGGGATTCACACCAGAATTTGTTCAAGCGGCTTACCGCGTAGCGGACTCAACGACAAACATCATTTCACCGTTAATGGCTTACTTCGCATTAGTCGTTGTCTTCTTCCAGAAGTACGATAAGAAAGCCGGTGTGGGAACGTTGATTTCTACGATGGTCCCTTACACGGTTGTGTTTACCATTGGTTGGACGTTGTTGTTAATTATTTTCTATGTGCTTGGGTTAAATATTGGACCAGGTATCGGTATTTATTTATAAAAACGAATGAATGGGGCATCTTAAAAAAGGTGCCCTTTAAGATAAAAAATGAAAATTGGAGGCAGTTAAGATGGTAAACAAGGATAGATTAGTTAAAGAATTTTTAGAGCTCATCCAAATTGATTCAGAGTCAAAAAACGAAGCTGAAATCGCACGTGTTTTAACAGAAAAATTAGAGGCATTAGGGTTAGAAGTGCGTGAGGATGACACGAAAGAGCAAACGGGATTAGGCTCAGGAAACTTAATCGCAAAATTAAAAGGAACGGTAGCAGCAGCAGATCCGATTTTGTTTAGCTGTCACTTTGATACGGTAACGCCTGGAAATGGCATCAAGCCAGTGATCAACGGCGACATCATCGAAAGCGACAAAACCACGATTTTAGGTGCTGACGACAAGGCGGGTATTGCCGCCTTGCTCGAAGGGATTCGCTTATTAAAAGAAAACGACATCGCGCACGGTGATATTGAATTTGTGTTAACCGGCGGTGAAGAAATCGGTCTGGTTGGCGCAAGTGCTGTCGATAAAAAAGCGCTCGCTGCGAAGTATGGATTTGCCCTTGATAGTGGCGGACCAGTTGGTGAAGTGATTGTAGCAAGCCCGGATCATGCGAAAATCAACGCGAAAATTCACGGCGTAGCTGCGCATGCTGGCGTGGCGCCTGAGGCCGGTGTGTCAGCGATTGAAATTGCAGCTAAGGCGATTACGATGATGCCACTTGGTCGCTTAGACGAGGAATTAACCGCAAACATCGGGGTTATCAAAGGTGGCGATCGTACTAACATCGTCTGTGACTTGGTGGAATTAAATGGTGAAGCCCGTGCCATTACCTTCTCTAAACTGGAAAACCAGATGAAGGCAATGCGCGAAGCGCTCGAGGGTGCAGCTGAAGAACGTGGCTGTACGGTTGACGTGGAAGTTAATTATGAGCGTGTTGGGTACAAATTAGAGGAAACTGACCGTGTGGTTGAGGTTGCTAAGGCGGCGATTGTGAAAGTGGGGCGCGAGCCTGAGTTAAAAGCGACGGGTGGCGGAAGTGATGCGAATATTTTCACGATTGGTGGCATTCCGACTGCTAATTTAGGCGTGGGTTATTTAGATATTCATTCGAAAGATGAGAAAATGCCAATTTCGGAATTAGTGAAACTAACCGAGCTTGTTGTGGCGCTGATTCAAACGGTAGCAGAATAAGAAGGGACGGCATTTATGCTGTCTTTTTTGTTAAGTCGGTGAGGAGATGATAGAGAATGGGTGATTTATATCCAACAATAGAAGAAGCTAAAACGTTGCTGGAATGGGCCGAAGAATTAAATCCAGGTCCTTGGGGGGACCATTCTCGTTATGCGGCGCTTGCTTGTCAAAAGATCGCTGCGCGGTGTGAAGGATTAGACCAAGACAAAGCTTATGTCTACGGCCTTTTGCATGACATCGGCCGGTACATTGGCATGGTTCATCAGCGTCATGGCTTAGAGGGGTATCTTCTTTGCGAGGAAAACGGGTGGCAGGAGCTTGCGCGTATTTGCATCACCCATTCGTTTGTGGTGCAAGATGCGCAGAAGGGTGTCGGGAATTGGGACATTCCGCTTGAGCACGAGCAGTTGATGTGGGAAGTCATCGAATCGTCTGTGCATAACGACTATGACCGGCTAGTTCAATTAGCGGATAGCCTGGCGATGGCCGACGGATTCTGCGTGTTAGAGCAGCGCTTTGTTGATGTGGCCATGAGGTACGGCGTTTACGATTATACCGTAGAGCGTTGGAAAAAGGTGTTTGAAATTAAGGATTATTTTGAAAAGTTGATGGGTGAGAACCTTTATGGTGTGCTAGGTAAAGTTAAGATTAGATAGCGAATTTCTAGGAGTCGATAGGCAATGGAAAATGCCGGATTTTGAGGCTTACCTTTACGAGGAAGACGGCACCGGGATCGTGTTTAGTAAACGAACATTAGGGCAAGACGTTTAATGTGACAGGCCTTGTCATATTAAGTGTGGTAAACTTAAGTGAAAGAAGCACTTTGTGAGAGGTGCTTTTTTTTTGGCTTTGTAGTATAATTAGAGGATAAGGAGGGGCTTCATGAAAAAAATATTAGTTTTCCTTTTAATTATCGGAGTCGGGGCAACGGCTTGGTTTTGGTGGCATGATCATGACAACGAAGTGGAAAGAAGAGAGCACCTGATCGAACCGACCGTGCCAGCTACTGAGCCAGAAGTGGCCACTGACCCAGAAATCATTGAACGAACATTTGAGGCGCACATCGTAGAGCGGTTTTTTTACAACCAGTTAGACGAAGCCGAGCAAGTGATTTATCGCGAACTGAGAGACGGGGTTTACCGCGGTGATTTGGAAATCCGTTTAGAGACGGACGATGCGGAGCGCGTGCACGAAATTTACCAGCTGATTTTGTTTGACTATCCCGAGTTTTTCTGGATCACGGGCGCTGGTATGTCAACCATTACACGTTGGTCGGACGGCACCGCCTACATCACCTTTCAGCCTGAATACGCACACACATTAGAGGCTCGCGCAACCATGCAAATCGAAATTGATGAAGCAGTAGAAGCGTTTGTGTCGACCATTAATCCTGGGATGAGCGATTATGACGTCGTGCTAGCCGTGTACGAGCACATCATTTTCACCACGAGCTATAACTTAGACGCTAGCGACCATCAGAATATTTACAGTGTCTTTGTGAACCAGGAATCCGTCTGCGCCGGGTTTGCAAGAGCGGCTCAACTCCTGCTTAACCAGCTAGGGGTGCCGACCATCTACGTCGCCGGCGTTGCTTATGTGCCGGGTACATCTGTAGAACCCATTGCCCACGCTTGGAATTTAGTGCGTCTTGCTGGGGAGTACTATCATTTAGATGTGACTTGGGGAAGTCCTAATTTTCAAAATGAGGGCATGGCGAATCACCCTGGCATCGTCTATGATTATTTCTTGATCAACGATGAATTAATCTTCCGAACTCATACGATTACGCCTGGGATGAGCGTCCCGGCAGCGACTTCGTTGCGACACAACTTTTTTGTGGTGAACGGGATGTTTTATGAGGATCACGATGCAGAGCGGGTATTAGAGGCGATGAACGCGAGTGTGATGACCGGTGAAGCTTGGATCGCTTTTCAATTTGCAACGCCAGCGTTGTTTGATCAGATGCGACCGATTATCTTGGACGATCTCGCACCACAAGCCGCGCGTACTTTGGCGGAGTGGTACGGGTTGGAAAGTGTGCAGTATATGATTCGTGAGAAGGGGAATTTGAATAAGATTACGATTTATTGGGTTTATGAGTGAGCGCCCTTTCGGTGATCAAGATGATGCGACTCTTGATGGTTTTTTGGTCATTGCATTTGTTTAGTGCTCTTTAGCTTGCGCGCCTTTTGGCTTACTGGAATTATTTTTGGAGTGGAATTGCAGTGTTTTTCTGTAGCATGCAGCTACAAGCAATCCCACTCCAAAAATAATTGTTTATGTTGGGTTGGTTTGGGGGAGTTTGGGTTTGTTAGGTTTGAGATGGGAGTTTTATATATGAGTGAGAATTTATTTCAAGTGGTGAGTTCGTATACGCCTTCTGGTGATCAGCCGGTGGCCATTGATGAGTTGGTTAATAATTTAAATGACGAGGTTAAGGAGCAGGTTCTGCTTGGGGCGACCGGGACGGGGAAGACGTTTACGATTGCGAATGTGATTCAGGAGGTGCAGAAGCCGACGTTGGTTTTGGCGCATAATAAGACGTTGGCGGGTCAGCTTTATGGCGAGTTAAAGGAATTTTTTCCGAACAATGCGGTGGAGTATTTTGTGAGTTATTACGACTATTATCAACCGGAGGCTTATGTGCCGTCATCGGATACGTTTATCGAGAAAGACTCATCGGTCAACGATGAAATTGATAAGCTTAGGCACTCGGCGACGGCTTCGATTTTGGAGCGCCGGGATGTGATCGTTGTGGCATCGGTTTCTTGTATTTACGGGATTGGAGATCCGCGCGAGTATAAGCGGATGATGGTGTCGTTGCGCGTGGGGCAAAACATTGAGCGTAATGAGTTACTCAATGAGTTGGTGCGGATTCAGTATGACCGTAACGACATTGATTTTTCGCGCGGGACGTTTCGGGTGCGCGGCGATGTGGTGGAGATTTACCCGGTTGGCGGTGAGCGCAGTGCGATTCGCGTTGAGTTTTTCGGCGATGAAATTGACCGGATTCGCGAGATCGACACGGTGACCGGAGCAGCGACAGCGGAGCGGAAACACGTGACCATTTTCCCGGCTTCTCATTTTGTTACCGGGGAAGAGCGTCTTAAAATTGCGATGAAAAACATCGAAGCAGAAATGGAGAAGCAAGTAGCACTGTTCCAAGAAGAAGGGAAATTAATTGAGGCACAGCGTATTGAGCAACGGACGCGCTACGATTTAGAGATGCTAGGGGAAATGGGCTTTTGCTCAGGGGTTGAGAATTATTCGGGGCCGTTATCGCTTAGGGAATCTGGCGCAACGCCTTATTGCTTGATTGATTTTTACGAAGACGATTGGTTGCTCGTTGTCGATGAGTCGCACGTGATGCTACCGCAAGTGCGCGGGATGTATAACGGGGATCGTGCAAGAAAAGAAACGCTTGTGAATCACGGCTTCCGCCTACCATCGGCACTTGATAACCGTCCACTCAGATTCGAGGAATTCGAAGAAAAAATCGACCAAGCGATCTACGTCTCGGCGACGCCGGGCGATTATGAATTAGAGCGGACGCCACACGTGATTCAGCAGATCATTCGTCCGACGGGACTGGTGGATCCGATCATCGAGGTGCATAAAAGCGAGGGGCAAATCGATCATCTTTTAAGTGAGATCCATCAGCGCATCGAAAAAGAAGAACGTGTGCTTGTCACAACCCTTACCATTAAAATGGCTGAAGAGCTCACGAATTACCTAAAAGATGCAGGGATCAAAGTCGCCTACTTACACTCTGAAGTCAAAACGCTAGAACGGATCGAGATCATTCGCGATTTACGCGCCGGTGTTTACGACGTGTTAGTCGGGATCAACTTACTTAGAGAAGGGCTCGATATCCCGGAGGTATCCCTCGTTGCGATACTGGATGCGGATAAGGAAGGCTTCTTACGAAGTGAGCGTTCGTTGATTCAAACGATCGGTCGTGCGGCGCGAAATGCCGAAGGGCGTGTTATTTTATTCGCAGATAAGATGACGAATTCTATGACCAAAGCGATCGAAGAAACCGAGCGACGCCGGGAGATTCAGCTAGCCTTTAACGAGGCGAACGGGATTGTTCCGCAAACCATTAAAAAGGATATTAGAGCGTCCATCCGTGCCACTGAAGATGCTGAAGTTGATGCTGTAGGGTCGACAAAGAAAATGACTAAATCTGAAAAAGAACAGCTCATTTCTAGGCTTGAAATTGAAATGTCTGACGCGGCGAAGGCGCTTGATTTCGAGACGGCGGCGAGCTTGCGTGATGTGATCATTGAGTTGAAAGGGAAGTGAAAAGAGCAGCAAAAAAGAAGGGCCACATGTGACTTTTGCTCTTTAGAATGACTGAAAGCATGATGCTACCACATAAAAAATTTGTGTTTCTCTTTCGATTTGTGGTATAATAATAAAGTTAAGTATTTGAAATTATGACAGATTATTAGGTGAATACAATGATGGAAAAAAGAGATTTAAAAAAGAGAAGAACGAAGCCGCGAGTTGCCTTTTTGTATGGCATTGGGCTATTCGTAGCAACGGCTGTTTTTGCAGGAGTGGTTTTGTATCAACTTTGGTGGCAACCAAGAGTGGCGACGGGGAATCCGATATTTGGTTATCGCATGGAAGAAATGCCTGAGCTTAATGAGGCATGGTTAAGCGCGACCGAAGAATTTGGTGGCAATCAGGTGCATGTGGACTACGTCGAAGTGATCTGGATGTCGGGACCGGTTATTTACTTTAATATTCGCGTTGAAGAAGGCATTTCGTTATCAGAGGCTCATTCAGCAGCCGTACCAATTCTTGAATACTTTATTGAAACGAGTAACGAGGCTGCTCTTGATTATAGTTTGCAGGTGGTGGTTTCTTATGGTGAAATTGCGTATCTTGACGGCGATGGGAATCTGGCAGGATTGCGAGCAGATAATCAGCGGGAAGTAGCGGCACATACGCATGAGTATCACAGGTCTTTTGCTGAATCAACGTTGGAATACGCTGAAAGATACCCTTCTAGGGCAAATATGACGCGTGCGAATGATAATATTAACAGTCTTTTCACAGCTTCAATTCTTGCAGCAGGTGGTGAAGAAGAACTTGAGAGCATGAGAACACGTTTTGCAGCGATCACGCCTATGACAGATGAAGAAGAAAGTGCCTTCATCGAAAGCCAAGGCTACATCCCAGAATATTCAGGGGTTTGGCAAGTACCACCAACAAACATCTCAGACTTCCCAAACTGGGGCGTATGGAACAATCGTCGATCAAGAATCGATTGGAATTAATAACAAGAAAGATGGGCAACAGCAACGTAGCCCATCTTTGTTTTTAGGTGATAAAGATGAAGAAAAAAATACCAGTAGAAATAGGGAAGCTTTATGACACGACAATCGAAGACTTAAGTCATGATGGCTTAGGGATCGCCCGCATCGAGGGCTTTTTACTGTTTGTTAAAGACGCACTCCCTGGTGAACGGGTCGTGGCTAAAGTCACAGGTGCGAAGAAAAATTACGGCCATGCAAGGACGATTGAAAGAGTTAAAACGTCACCAAATCGAATCACACCACCTTGTCCACTGTTCGATGCGTGTGGCGGTTGTCAAATTCAGCACATGAGCTATGAGAAACAGTTGGCGTTTAAAAAGAATATCGTCGTTCGAAACATGGAAAAATTTGCTAACATCACCAACCCACCAGTGCTAGACGTGATCGGGATGGACGAACCGTGGCGCTACAGAAACAAAACGCAGGTGCCGTTTGGTCGCGATGCGGTAGGCAACGTTGTGGCGGGGTTCTATAAAAGCCGCAGTCATGAGATCATCGACATGCCAAGTTGCCTCGTTCAAACCGAAGTCGCGGATGCAATCATCGCTAAAGTGAAGCAACTTGTGGAAAAGTTGAACATCGAGCCATACAACGAGCAAAATCAGACGGGAGTACTGCGCCACGTCGTCATTCGTGCGGGCTTTAAAACGGATGAGCTCATGGTTATTTTTGTAACAATAACACCAGATTTACCACATCAAGAGCGTTTGTGTCAACCTCTCCTAGAAAGCTTCCCAGCCATTAAATCGATCGTTCACAACACAAACCCCCGCGCAACAAATGTGATCTTTGGCGACACAACAAACACAATTTACGGGTCAGATTACATCAAAGATGAGCTGGATGGCCTCGAATTCTTGATTTCTGCACGAAGCTTCTACCAAGTGAACCCGATTCAAACGGAAATACTATACAAATTGGCTGTGGATTACGCAGCGATCGGAAAAGAGGATACCGTGTTTGATGCGTATTGTGGCATTGGGACGATCACGTTATTTTTAGCGCGTGCTGCAAAGAAGGTTTACGGGGTGGAAATTGTCCCAGATGCGATCGCCGATGCAAAGAAGAATGCTAAGATGAACGGATTTGAAAATACGCATTTTGAAGTAGGAAAGTCGGAAGTGGTCATCCCACGTTTGATTAGCGAAGGCGTAAAACCGGATGTCATCGTGGTCGATCCGCCGCGTAAGGGGTGCGACATGGCGTTATTGGAAGCCATCACCGCAGCAAAGCCTGCTCGCGTCGTCTACGTCTCATGCGACTCAGCCACTCTTGCGAGGGATGTCGCCATTTTAGAAGCAGGTGGGTATCAGTTAGAAATTGTTCAACCAGTAGATATGTTCCCACAAACCTCGCACGTCGAGTGTGTTTCGCTGTTAGTTAGGAAAAATTAAAAGAAAACTAGTCCTAAGAAAATGTCGTATTCTTCTAGGAGAGAAGGCAACCCTAAAACACAGGTTTTGCCTTAAAAACAGAAAAAATGTATTATTTGATGTTTCAAGAAAATAATGCTATCATAAAGTAGCAATAATAAAATTAGTTGAAACAATTTTAAAAAGAAGCTGTTTCATTCTGCCGTGAACACGACATACTTGTGCAAGGGTACTCGCCGATTGCAACGGGACGTTTATTAGACGATGCAGAAGTAGGTGAAATGGCAAAGAAGTACGATGTTTCGATTGCACAGCTGTGCATCAAATACGTGCTTCAACATGAGATTCTGCCACTACCTAAATCTGCTAATAACGAACGCATTATTCAAAACACACAATTAGCATTCACAATTTCTGATGAAGACATGATTTATTTAGATGGGATAAAAAAATAAGAAGACTCTGAGGAGCCTTCTTCCCGACTATTGATCAATCGTGATCACTACTTAATTAATAGTTAAAAAAGACGAGTAGCCTCGTCTTTTCTTCATATCCAAAAATCTCAAATTAGTCATCTGACTCGTCGTCGTCTTCCGGCTCTTCGTCTGCTCCTTCGTCACCAGTTTCTTCTTGATCTACGTCATCTTCGATATCGTCGTTTGGCTCTTCAGTGTCGTCTACGTCATCCACTTCAAGTTCATCAAGGTCGTCCGTTTCATCTGCATCAGTCGGTTCTTCTGTTTCATACTCTTCAACCTCGTCATCCACATCGTCCCCGTTGTCGTCCGTAGAATCGAATAGTCCCATCACCCATTCCCAGATACCGACAAAGAAGTCGCCGATTGAAGATAACAAGTTACTAAACCAGCCCGTGTCGACATTAGGTAGTATCCCACTAATCATATCTGCTAGTCGATCGCCCGCTACCGACAACTGCGTTCTAAAATCCTCGCTGCGAATCGCGTCTGTTTCTTGGAAGTTAGCCGTAAAACCAACGATGCTACCGATTTGCCCTTCGGTTAACACGCCTTCAATGTCAGATTCAGCCAACACTTCACGCACGATGCTTTCAATGTCTTCGCGCGTGGCTAATTCGTTCGTACGGTCATAAAGCGCAACCAATTGTGCCAGGATATCCAACATGACTTGATCCAATACATAAGGATCGAAATCGTCGTTATCGTCGTGGTAATTGGAAATGCTAGAAGTCACTTCCAGCTGCTCTTGCGCTACTGCCATGCGATCTTCATCTAATTCCTCGCCGCGCTCATAAAAGGCTTTGTAGATACCGGTAAGGGCCGCTTCACCTGTTACAGGAAACGGTGCAGCAACTTCCACTAGCGCATCTGTGACACCTGCTGTGATCATCGCATTTGCATATTGCGTGGCGGTTACGTGTGTAATATTATCAGGCGTTACAATGTCAACGATAATACCGAACCCTGCCGATTGACGCGTGATCAAAGCAGAAGAGAACATCTGTGCATTAGGGTTACCAGAACCTAAAAAGCGCACCATGTCTTGTCCTGTTACATACACCGAATCAAATTGACGATCGGTTAAATCTAAGTGTGCCAGAACCGTGTCTTTTTGCTCATCGTTTAGCGCGCTACCGTATGCCAGTATGGGTAAGCCCCAACGCTCATCAATGACAGCGTCATTGTCATCCGAATCATTGCCTGAAGATGCGTGCGCTGGCACGATCGACATCACCAACAGTAACACCGCCATAACCCCTGCTATGTATTTTTTCATTTTAAATCACCTCTAACATAAATTACAACTACTAGAAGCACTAGTATACCATAAAAAAAGCGAAGGTGTTAGCGTCTTAAGCCTGATTTTAGCCTGAAAATTAAAAAAATTTTACCACGTAATGATCTTTTTATGATAGATAATCAAAGAAATTTGTGGTATGATAATAACTAACGAACAGCATCATGCAAACAAGGCAGGTAAAAACAATGGAGAAAGTTAGATTAGAAGACGTTGCCGAACACGCCGGTGTTTCGCCAACGACCGTATCACGGGTTTTAAACAATCGCGGTGCCATTAGCGATAAAACGAGAAAGAAAGTCAACGATGCGATCGAAGAGTTGGGCTATTTTCCCAATGAAATCGCACGCTCCTTGTACGGCAACAAAACGAACATTATCGGCGTTTTATTTCCGAACGTTTCCAACCCGTTTTACGGTGAAATGGTGACGGAGCTTGAAACCATTCTCTCTGAAAAAGGCTATAAAGTGCTCATTTGCAACACGAACAACAACCCGGAAAAAGAAGCCAAATATTTAAAGATGTTACTTTCTAATCAAGTAGACGGTGTTATCGTTGGTTCTCGAAACTTGCCAAGTGACATTTATCAAAAAGCACACCTCCCCATTGTTGCGATTGACCGTGTGTTATCTGAAAAAGTCCCGATTATCCGTTCGGATAACTACCAAGGTGCTTGTATGGCAACCGAATACCTCATCGACAAAAAATGCAAAAAAATCGCCCTGTTCACCGGTAGCCCCGAAGAAGAAATCATGCGCGGCGACCAACGGATTAAAGGCTACATCGACACACTCGAAAAACAAGACTACGACCCATTGATCTTACAAGTCAGCTTTGATGAGGATGAAGCGTTCCAAAGAAAAAGGGTCGCTGAATATTTGGACGCCTACCCTGATATTGACGGTGCTTTTGCAACCGGTGATACGTTGGCTGGCATCTTAAACACCGTCGCCTCTAGTCGAGGAAACCAGATAAAAATCGTTGGTTATGATGGGACGGATACTTTTTTAAAGTTCTGCGGTAACATTAGTACAATCAGGCAACCGATCAAAGAAATGGCACAAGTCGCGATCGACGTCATGTCAGGCATCTTTGCTGGCGATTATCATCACCAGGACAACCAAGAATTTATCCTGCCCGTAACACTCATTGAAAGTATTTATTAGACCATAGACCATGCCGCGAAGCATGGTTTTTCATTCACCATAATGTAACCATTTTACACTAAATGTCAACCGAATGACAAAAAAATCAATTTCCCTGTTGACAAACCCTTTTCTATGTGCTATTCTAGTGATTGTCAACCGAATGACAATGGTTGATGATTATATTTTTAAAATTGTCAACCGAATGACAATCCGAGAAGTCAAAACGTTAATAAACTAAAGAAAGGAGATGATACCTTGTTTACTTTGGATGAGAAACTAACATTTAAGAGTAAAAGTAACGATGTGCTAGCCATGGGCGAATTGTTAGTCGATTTGATTGCGACCGACGAGAAAAAGATTCCAACTTATCAACAGTTTTTCGGTGGTGCGCCTGCCAACATTGCGATGAACGTCAAGAAGCTAGGGATAAATTCACTACTTGCCACATCGGTAGGCGAAGACCGGATCGGTGATTTCCTAGTTAATCATTTAGAAAACAACCACATCGATACCACGCTCGTGCAAAGAACAAAACACGCCACCAGCATGGTCGTGCTTAACAAAAGCAACGGCACACCTGTTCCCATCTTTTATCGGCAGGCAGACTTCCAACTTTCTTTTGAAGAAAAACTCGAACAAGCCATCGTTGATTCGAAAATCTTGCATTTCTCTTGCTGGCCGATTTCACGCTTCCCATCTAGGAATGCGATTGAACGTGCGATTGAGGTTGCAAAAGAAAATCAAACCTTGGTGTGTTTCGACCCTAATTACCACGCACTCATTTGGCAAGAGGGCGAAGATGGGATTAGCTATGTGAAAGAAATCATTGCAAAAGCCGATATTATCAAGCCATCAGAAGATGACGCGGAAAGAATTTTCGGCCCAGACACCCCTGAGAATCAAGTAAAAAAATTCTTAGCGCTTGGAGCCAAGTTGGTCTTAATGACATTAGGAAAAGACGGACTCATTGTTTCTAACGGCAAAGAGACCATAAAATACGACACATTAGCTACCGAAATTGCGGATACAACCGGCGCTGGTGATGCGTTCTGGTCTGGGTTCTACGCGGCAATGATAAACGGGTATACCATCAAAGAAGCCACCGTCTTCGGGAGTGCCACGAGTGCTCATAAATTAAAGCGCGTCGGTGCCATCGTGGATTTACCTAGATTAGAAGAATTAAAAGGCATTTATCAACTGTAAAGGAGGCGTGCAGATGCCAGTAAAAAACAAAGTGCAACTCATCACTTACCCCGATTCGTTGGGCGGTGATTTGAAGTCTCTCAATCACGTCTTACAGACCCACTTAAAAGACGTCTTCCAAGGCGGCGTTCATATTCTACCTCCGTTTCCCTCTTCAGGAGACCGTGGGTTTGCGCCCCTGACTTATTTTGAAATCGAACCGAGCTTCGGCGGTTGGGACGACATCAAAAAAATCGGTGAAACGCACGACGTGTTAGTCGACGTCATGGTCAACCACATTTCAAGGCAGTCAGCGTACTTCCAAGACTTTTTGAAAAACGGTCGCACATCTAGGTACGCTGATTTATTCTTAACCCTTGATAAAATTTGGCCGGATGGCAACCCCGTCCAAGCTGATATCGACAAAATGTTTAGACGACGAGAAGTCCCTTATTCAACGTTTACCATTGAAAAAACGGGTAAGGAAGAATCGGTCTGGACGACGTTTGGCAAAACAGAACCGTCTGAACAAATTGATTTGGACATTCATTCAAAGAAAGTCAGACAACTCTTCACCGATATTTTTAAAAACTTCAAAGAACAAAACATTAAAATCGTCAGGCTAGACGCGATCGGCTACATCATCAAGAAGCTCGGCACCAGTTGCTTCTTCGTTGAACCGGATATTTACGAATTCCTAGATTGGATCATGGCGCTAGCTAAATCGTTAGATATCGAGCTCCTACCGGAAGTTCACTCGCATTATTCGATTCAGTATAAATTAGCTGAGCACGGCTGCTGGATTTATGATTTTATCCTCCCCTACCGGGTGCTAGATACCATCATTAACCAGTCGAGTGCCGCGCTTCGTGACTATCTGAAAACGCGCCCGGCGAAACAGTTTACGATGTTGGATTGCCACGATGGGGTGCCGGTGAAGCCTGATCTTGATGGGTTGATCCAAACAAAAAAAGCACGTGAATTGGTCGATGTTTGTGTGTCGCGCGGGGCTTTGCTAAGTCGTGTGATTTCCGAGGAACACAAGGATGCGGATGGCTTTGACGTTCACCAAATCGCGTGTTCGTATTATTCGGTGCTCGATTGTGACGACGATGCGTACTTGGTGGCGCGGGCGATTCAGTTGTTTGTGCCGGGGGTTCCGCAAGTGTATTACGTCGGGCTGTTAGCGGGCGAGAACGATTTGGAGGCTGTGGAAAAAACAGGCGAGCGACGTGAAATTAACCGCCAAAACTTCACAGAAGCAGAGATTGAAAAATCGCTTGAAAAAGAGGTCGTGCAACGGCTCATTAAGCTCATTAAATTCAGAAACGATTATGAAGCTTTTGATGGAACGTTCAGTGTCCTAGACTCTTCGGATACAGAGATCAAGCTAACGTGGACGAAAGAGCAGTCAGTGTGTCACTTGCACATCGACTTAACAACGAATCAAGCGGTGATTGCGTATACAGATGAAACGGGGGAAAGGGTTACTTATCAAGTATAAAATAACATTCAGGAGGAATGACAATGAAAAAAATATTATTGATGTTTGTAGCGGTATTCGCGATGGTGACGGTTCTAGTGGCTTGCGGCGACAACGGTGATACGGATACGGCTGATAACGGTTACGATGAAAATGGTTATGAGGAAAACGGGGATAACGGTGACGTTGAAACACCAGACGTAACGGAAATCACGCTAGTGAATAACAAGCCTGAAACGGATGCAGCGCTTAACGCTTTTGCAGATGTGTTTTATGCGGAAACAGGGATTCGCGTGAACATCGTCACGTTCGGTGGCGAAACGCCTTATGCGGCTTCTTTAACGGCGATGTTTAACGCTGGTGATGAGCCGGAAATCTTTGTTATCGAAGGGATGACGGATTTTGTTATTGCGAGAGACTCTGATCGTATTTTTGATCTGACAGGTGAGGCTTGGTTAAACGATACGGACGTTGCGTTCAACTATAACGGTGGTGTGTACGGTTTCCCAGTATCGATTGAAGGATACGGTTTAGCTTATAACAGAGCGCTACTTGAAGCATCTGGTGTTGATCCAAGCACCATGACGAACGTTGAGGGTATTCGCGCAGCGTTTGAGCAAATTGATGCGATGAGCGACGAGTTAGGCATCGAAGGTGTTATTTCATTAGCAGCTGGTGCTGGTATGACTTGGGTAACGGGTATCCACGGATTCAACGGTTACTTAGCATTAGGAATGGACTTTGACGATGCAAGCATTTTAGATGATTTACTTGATGGTGTCATTGACGAAGAGCGTATGTTATTATTTGCTGAGTACTACGAGTTATTATTCGAACATTCAATTAGAACGACGTTATTAACGGGTGGTTATGACCAGCAATTAGGTGATTTTGCTATTGGAAGAACCGTGTTCCTGCACCAAGGAAACTGGACTGATCCAGCATTTGCTGAATTAGGCATTGACTTTGATATGGGGTTCTTGCCACATGCGTTTTTACCAGAAGACACGAACGGTATCTTTGCGTTTGTCCCATCTTGGTACGTGGTTAACGGTCAGTCTGAAGGGACTGAAGCGGCTTTACAATTCTTAGATTTCATGGCAACATCACCAGAAGGGCACAACTACATGGTAAACGAAGCGGGCATGGTACCAGCGTTTAATTCGGTGACACTATCGCCAGAAGGTGCATTGTCACAATCGGTACAAGCGTGGGCAAACGCTGGCAACTTCTATCCAATGTTAGCAACGAACATGCCAGCTGGGTTTGGTATGAACACATTAGGCCCAATCTTCGAGCAATTAGCTTCAGGTGCGATTGATCCACAAGAATTTGTTGATTTAGTAAGAGACGCGGTGGAGAATATCGGTCCGAATGAGTGACGCAACGAGTTCGCATCTTGATGCGATTACGATTGCGTTCCGTAAGAGCTTCTTCACGACGCAGGAGTGATATAGAAGCCACTACGTCTGTGTTTGTTTAAATCGTATATCTATTTTGATTAAGTTTATCAGGGTAAGTCTTGTTTTGCGACAAGACTTACCCAATTTAATAACAGGAGGTTTGTTTTATGGCTAAAGCGAAGACAAGGAAGCATTCACCAGTATTTTACCTATTCTTGTTTCCAGCAGTTTTTGCCCTCACACTTGTTATCATTATCCCGTTCATCTTAGGCGTTTACTATTCGTTTACAGATTGGAACGCTGTCAGTGGCACACAGGTAAATTGGGTTGGATTACAAAATTATACCGCCGTTTTTAACGACGTCACGTTTTTGCATTCTTTCATTGTAACAAGTGTTTTTGCCGTCATTAATATGATTGTCATTAACTTAGTGTCTTTTGGATTGGCGATGATTGTGACAAATAAGCTTAAGTTCACAAATATTTACCGCGCAGGATTTTTCTTGCCTCATTTAATCGGTGGGATTATCCTTGGGTACATTTGGCAATTTATTTTCAACAATGCCATCCCGGCATTCGGAAATACAATTGGGTTTAGCTGGTTAGCACAGAATCCATTTCTGGCTGAAAGAAATTTGGCGATTTTAGCCATTGTCATTGTTAGTACGTGGCAATTTGCCGGTTACATCATGATGATTTATGTGGCAGCGATTCAAGGTGTTCCCGCTTCGTTACTCGAAGCAGCAGAAATTGACGGGGCGACTTATTTACAAAGAGTTCGGCACGTGTTGTTGCCACTCATTGCACCGGC
Source organism: Turicibacter sp. (assembly GCA_009780245.1). Taxonomy (GTDB): domain Bacteria; phylum Bacillota_I; class Bacilli_A; order MOL361; family Turicibacteraceae; genus WRKJ01. The sequence continues at coordinate 5,567 of WRAJ01000004.1, read as the reverse complement.
GTTCACCATTTCTACGTTCTTAACGTTGCTTAATTCGTTTAGAATCTTCGATGTCAATTTAGCCTTAACTGCTGGTGGACCTGCTGGTATGTTTATGGGAAGAGCATTAAACACGACGGAATTTTTAGCACTTAATATTTACAACACGGCGTTCGCATTTAGAGAACTCGCGCAAGGACAAGCCCAAGCGGTGATCTTCTTTATTACGATCACAACGATTGCTTTGATTCAAGTGTATTTCAATAAACGCAAGGAGATTACGATGTGATGAAAAAAAGAAAATTAATGACATTAGAAATATTTACCATTCTACTATTTCTTATTTTTATGATCCCGTTCTTCTTAATTTTCATTAACTCGGCAAAGCCAACGTTAGAGATCATCGTTGACCCACTCGCTTGGCCACAAAATTTTGGTCAGTTCCTTGAAAACGTGCAATACATCTTAACGAGCCCTTCGGTGAATTACGTGTCATCGTTTATGTCATCGGTGATTATTACGGTGGTATCCGTTGCGGTGATCATCCTTGTTTCATCGATGGCGGCATGGGTGTTAGTGCGCGCTGAAACAAAGCTAGCGAACGTCATTTTTATGATCTTTGTGGCCGCGATGATCGTCCCGTTTCAGGTGGTCATGTTCCCACTTATTTCATGGTTTCACCGCATTGAGTCAACACTCGGCTTACTAAATACGCCTTTTAGACTGTTGCAAAATTACCCTGGGATTATCTTGGCTTACTTAGGTTTTGGCTTACCGTTATCGATTTTTTTGTTCCACGGTTTTATTAAAGGGGTGCCGTTGGAATTAGAAGAGGCAGCGATTATCGACGGTTGTTCAAAAGTGGGCGTGTTCTTTCGCATTATTTTCCCGATTTTAAAGCCGATTACCGTGACCGTGATGATTTTAAATGGGATCTGGATTTGGAACGACTATCTGTTACCATTATTGATGTTGGGAATGACGGGGAATGTTCAGACGTTACCGCTTGCGGTTGCGAACTTTGTTAGTTCGTTTGTTAGAAGATGGGATTTAATTCTGACCTCAACCATTATGGCGATGCTACCAATCGTGATCGTGTTCTTGTTCTTACAGAAACACATTATTAAAGGAATGGTTGAGGGCTCGGTCAAAGGTTAGCATGAATGTTAAGTTTAGAATAGATTTGCAGTAATGAAAACATTAAAACAAGAAGGAGAGATACTATGAGGAAAATGTTATTAACCCTATTGTCCTTGAATCTTGCTTTGGCACCAATCGGTTCTATCTTTGTTAATCACAATGATGATCAGGATGAAAACAATGAAGGTATCATCATTGAAACCGGCGTTTACTCTGCCGAAGATGAGCAAGAATCGCTTCCAAGCGAGCTAGTGCGTGGCGTAACCGTAGTTGCAGATGCTGATTCACCAACTGGTTTCACGGCGACGTTTGTTTATCATAATCCAGACGCTGAAGAAGTCATTTTAACAGGACATATGATGTTACGTGATTATTATAATCGTGAGAATATAACTCATTATCACCCGAGAGATTTTCGTCCAGGATTATTCCCTGCTGGTGGTGCTTATTTAGATGCACCGATGGCTGATATTGGCAATGGGTATTGGGTTTACTCGGTGCCATTACCAGGCGGTGGGCTGCCTTATTGGTTTGTTGTCGACGGTGTTCGCGTTTACGATCCTTATAACGCACCGCCAAGACCAAGCTATGGGGGGCGTCGTATTCACGAAAATGAGGCATATAGTGTAGTTCATGTTCCTTGGCATGCTGACCTGCAACATTCACTGAATAACCGTGACGTTGAACTGCCGTTACTAGACGAAGCGCAAAGAGGAAGCGTCCAATTTGTTCCGTACGATTCTCGAGACGGGCAGCAATATTTAGGTGTTTACTTACCACCTGGCTTTGATGCCGATCGCGCAGAGCCGTATCCCGTTATTTTCCTTTCTCATGGTATGGGTGGGGATCAAACGGATTGGTTATGGGTTGGTGGCGTTCCGAATATTATGGACAACTTGATTGCTCAGGGCTTAACGGAACCAGCGGTCGTTGTGACGATGAATCAAAATCACCATGATTTTATGGTGCCACTACCTGGTGTTTCGATCTTTAATGGACCATTCTACGGTCCTGTGGAAAACTTGATGCATTATATCTTACCGCTTGTTGAAGCAGAGTTTAACGTATCAAGCCAGGCAGAAGACCGAGCGGTTGCGGGTCTTTCAATGGGAGGTGCTTTTGCTACGCACCTACTAGTTTACTATACCGATGAGTTCTCGTACTTTGGTATGATGAGTGGTGGCGGCAACATGGTGCCATTCCCAGGATTTGCAGATATTCCAAACATTGATGCGCCAACGATCTTCTTTGGACATGGGATGTTTGCACCAGGCTTCTTTGTTAATATGTATCAAGCGTTTAGAACTGCGATGGCAGATGCGGGGATTGAAACAACCAATTATCAGGTACCAGCAGGACACGACCAGAATGCTTGGGCGCAACTCTTTACGATTTTTGCTCGTGATTATTTATGGCAATCGGATGAAGTGGTCATCACACCGCCGGCTGAGCGTGGCGTGACGGTGATGGCAGATGCGGCTTCGCCAACGGGTTATACCGCAACATTTGTTTATTATAATCCGGATGCAACGCGGGTAGAAGTGCGTGGGGATATGATGATGCGTGACATTTATAACATGGAAAATACGGCTAGGTATCATCCTCGTGATTATCGTGCTGGTTTGTTCCCAGTAGGTGGATCGCCGAACTTGCATGAGCCGATGGTGTACCTTGGTAATGGGTATTGGACAACGAGCTTCCCGATGACAGGCGGCGGGACTGGGTATTGGCTCCAAGTATGGGATAACGCAGAAAATCCAAATGCATCAAGAAGACTTGCTGACCCGTACAACATGCCGCCGCAATCGCCAGGAGACTTTAGAACAGGTAATAACAACGATGTCCTCAGTGTTGTGCATGTTCCTTGGCATAATGAGTTGCAGCATGAATTGAATAATCGTCATCTGGAAATGCCAAGAGCAGATGGGCAAACAGGTGTGGTTCAGTTCATTCCTTATTACGCTAACAATAGTGATAACGATTGGGGTAGACAATATCTAGGTATTTATTTACCGTATGGGTTTGATGTGAATCGCGCTGAAGAATTTCCGGTTGTTTATGCGTCACACGGCATCTTTGGTGATCAGACTGATTGGTTTAATATTGGAAGTGCCCAGCATATTCTAGATAACTTGATTGCTGATTACGGTTTAGAGCCAACGATCTTTGTCACGATGAATCAAAACCCGTTTGGCTTTGGTTTTGCTGGTGGTGGCTTTAACGGTCGACATCCGAATCCAGTTGAAAATATACGGTATAACATTATGCCGTTTGTTGAGGAAAACTTTAACGCTTCAAATCGCCCAGAAGGACGCTCGTTTGTTGGTCTTTCAATGGGTGGCGCTGTTGCGAGTCATCTCCTTTATGAGCACACGAATGAGTTTGCGTATTTCGGCTTATTTAGCGGTGGCGGGGACATGAGAGATCGTGACCTTGACGACCTTGCAAGTAGAGAGTTACCGACGATTGTGTTTGGTTATGGGATGTTTGCTAATTCGGCTCAGTATATGCCATTCTCTCATGCTTTAGCAAGTGTTGATATTGAGCATGCTTTGTATCGTGTGCCAGGTGCGCATTCTGGTGAAGCATGGTCGCAAATGTTTGCGATTTTTGCTCGTGATTATTTGTGGCAAACAGAAGTAGCGTGTGAGCGACCACCGGTGCGACCACCATGGCTTCCGCCACTTCCACCATTGCCGCCACTTCCAGAGTTTCCGAGTTTGCCTGGGCTTCCATCATTACCACCATTGCCACCACTTCCACCATTGCCACCACTTCCACCATTGCCACCACTTCCAGAGCTTCCGAGCTTTCCTTGGTTCCCATGGCTTCCAAGGCCTTGGTCAAACATTGCGCGATGAGCTTGTTAGTTAGTATGATAAATATCAGTGTTTCACTCAAACAGTGTTTCACTGATATTTTCTTTACTTTTCAGTGGCCTCTTAAAACTGTGCTTGTCTGATGTTTTTCAATCTAAAATGGATAGGTTAAGATTGCAGAATAAAACATTTACATTTTGCATTCGGTTATCACTTTCATTTTTTGCTAGTTTGTGATATATTTAGATAATATACATTTTTGAAACATTTTTGAAATTGGAGTGGATGCAAGATGTTTACTTACGAGCGAATTCAAACTTTGAATGAATCTGAATTGGAAGTTTACAACCATATTTTGAGCTTAGAAAGTAAAGTATTGGACATGAAAATTCGTGAACTTGCTGAAGCTTGTCATGTTTCTGTGACGGTTGTTTGGAATTTTGTGAAAAAAATGCAATGTGACGGTTGGACGGAGTTCAAGATTAAATACAAGGAAAGTTTATTAGACAATCGAAGCGATGAACCGTTAGCGGACGATGCTACGATTGAATACATTGAATCGTTTAATGAGGACATCACCCAGAAAATGCAGGTTAACAAAGCAGCTTTGATGGTGAGCAAAGCACGAAAGGTTGTTTTTATTGGTGAGGGTACCTCTGGCGTTATGGCGAAATACGGCTCGATGTATTTAACTAGTATGGGGAAGTCTTCTCAGTATACGGATACCCCTTTTTATCCGATTCCGCCAGAAGATCACAGCGATGCGGTGGTGATCGGTCTATCGGTTTCAGGCGATACCGTTGGACTGCTTGATCGCTTGGCTCGTTATAAAGAGTTAGGTGCTCAAATTATTACCATTACAAACGGCATTAAAAATAAGTTAGTGAGTGTATCGGATTTGCCACTTGCTTACAAAGTGCCAAAAGAAGAATATCATGTGATGGGACCTCGTAAAATGTTAATTAGAATTAATACGACAACCCAGATGCCGGTGATGTATTTGATTGAATCGATTGCTAAGAAGTATCTAGAGCTAAGAAGAAATGATGAATAATGCAAAAAAAACAGGTTTTTAAAATGAGAACCTGTTTTTTTGTCGCGCTACCCAGTTGATTTAGGTTGTGTAGTTTGTTATATTTTCTTGCATAAACATAAAGCGGTTACGTGATTAATCGTGTTTGTAAATGAAATATAGATTCGATAGGAGGAATCACAATGGGAGATTTCATGTTAAAGGTTGCTCAGTGGATATCTGAGAATAAATATATCCAATCGTTGATTGGTGGATTAATGGCAATCATGCCAATCACATTAGGGGTAGCTGCGGTGGCGGTACTTATCAACTTACCGATGGACGGCTGGCAGTATTTCTTGACAGAGACGACAGATATTCGCTTCCATGCGCAAGAGATGCTAGAAGCAACGCAGACCATTACGGCACTCTATATCAGTTTTACCATTGCTTATACGTTCACTAAGAACGAAGGTGAGAACGGTGTGACTGGCGGGATCATGGCACTAGCAAGTTTCTTAATCTTAATGCCACAAACAATTCCTGTTTTGGTAGATGGAGAAGTAGTAGGTGCAGCAGCAGGTTTAGCAAGAAATCTTTTAGGAAGCCAAGGTATT
>WRAJ01000003.1 GCA_009780245.1 Turicibacter sp. | reverse complement strand
GCATTGCGTGAAGGCGATGCGCGAGGCTGGTTACGAGGCGATCGTGATCAACTGTAACCCAGGCACGGTTTCGACGGACTTTTCCATTTCGGATAAGCTTTATTTTGAGCCGTTAACGGTCGAAGATGTGATGCACGTGGTGGATTTGGAACAACCCCTCGGCGTGGTGGTTCAGTTTGGCGGCCAGACCGCGATCAATTTAGCTGCCGGTTTGGAATCACGTGGTGTTAACATTTTAGGCACAAGCTTAGCGAACATTGACCGGGCGGAAAATCGCGATGAATTCGAGAAATTATTAAGAGAGCTGGAAATTCCACAGCCGTTAGGGTCGACTTGTCGTAGTGTGGACGGTGCGAAGAAAATTGCGAATGAAATCGGGTACCCGGTGTTACTCCGCCCGTCTTATGTCTTGGGTGGTCGTGCGATGGAGATCATCGATAACGATGCGGAAATCGAGCGTTACATGAAGCACGCTTTGAAGGAAGACAGTGAAAACCCGATTTTAGTCGATCGTTATTTAACCGGGAAAGAAGTGGAAGTGGATGCCATCTCTGACGGGGTGGATGTGTACATCCCGGGCATTATGGAGCACATCGAGCGTGCAGGGGTTCACTCGGGCGATTCTTTGGCTGTGTATCCGCCGCAAAACGTGAGCGACAGGGTTATCGAAAAATTAATTGATTACACAGTGAAACTGGGTCGTGGGCTTCAGATTATCGGGCTGTTGAACATTCAGTTTATTGTCACGGCGGACGATGAGGTGTTTGTGATTGAGGTGAACCCGCGTTCGTCGCGTACGGTGCCGTTTATGAGTAAGATTACGGATGTGCCGATGGCGAATGTGGCGTCGCGTGCGATTATGGGTGAGTCTTTGAAAGAGCAAGGTTATGCGACGGGGTATCACCCTCATGTGCCAGGCGTTTATGTGAAGGCACCGGTCTTCTCGTTCTCGAAATTACGCGGGGTGGACATTGCGTTAGGGCCTGAGATGAAGTCGACGGGTGAGGCGATTGGGAAGGATCGTAATTTGGAGAAAGCCTTATACAAAGCGATTTTAGCTTCCGGGATGAAAGTCGGCGAAGCTGAGCGTGTCTTGTTTACGATTGGAAATAAGGACAAAACAGAGGCCCTTGAGTTAGCGCGTAACTTTGCTAATATCGGTTATGAAATTTTAGCCACGGCTGGCACGCACAAAATGCTACAGGAAAACGGTGTGCGCTCGGTGTCCGTTAGCAAGATTGGCGAAGAGGGGACGACCGTCTTGGATGTGATTCGCAAAGGAAAAGTCGGGTTCGTTGTGAATACTTTTACGGCGACGAAAAAGGACACAGCAACGGATGGTTTCTTGATTCGCCGAACGTCAGTGGAAAACAACATTCCGTGCTTCACATCACTTGATACGGCCAATGCGGTTTATCGTGTGTTGGAATCAATGAGTTTCGCGATTGATGCAACCGAATAATTAATGAAAATTACCCCCTGGGAACAGGGGGTTTTTGTGGAAATGAATCAGGATTTGGGGTATAATTATAGTTATCAAAAGCATTTAGGAGGTTTCATCAATGCGAAAGCAAGAAGAAATGTTAATTATCTCGCAACACGAGATTGCGAAAGGGATATTCGAGCTGGTACTAAAAGGTGATTTGGTCAGCACGATGCTGCAAGCGGGGCAGTTTGTGAACGTCAAAACGGGCGACGGTGGTCTGATTTTACGCCGCCCCATTTCAATTTGTAACATTAACCATGAAACATCTGAATTAACCCTCATCTACCGAGCAGAAGGGGCTGGGACAAAGGTTCTTTCTGAGAAGAAAGCCGGTGATTTTGTGGACATTTTAGGCCCATTGGGCACAGGCTTCGATTTGGATCAGGTGGAAGTTGGTGCAAAGGTCGTGCTTGTTGGCGGCGGCATCGGTGTGCCACCGATGTACGAGACGGTGCAAAGGTTGTCTAAGCGTGGTAATAAGGTTATCGCAGTTCTTGGCTTTGCGAGTCAGGAAGATGTGTTTTACGAAGAGAAATTCCAGGAGTTTGCCGAGGTTCATGTGGCGACGATGGACGGTAGTCACGGCTTTAAAGGCCATGTTGTGCAGTTGATCCAAGAAAAGGGAATTGATTTTGACTGGGTGTTAGGCTGTGGGCCACACGTCATGTTGCACGCGATCGCTAGCGAGTATGGCGGGTCGAAAAAAGGCTTTTTATCGTTTGAAGAACGCATGGCGTGTGGGATTGGGGCTTGTTACGCGTGTATTTGCGAGACGAAGGATGGGTCACGAACGCGTGTGTGTAAGGAAGGACCGGTTTATGATATGAGCGAGGTGAAGGTGTAATGAGTGTGCTAGCGATGAAATTACCTGGTTTAGATTTGAAAAATCCGATTATTCCGGCCTCGGGGTGCTTTGGTTTCGGACGTGAATTTGCGGAGTATTACGATTTGTCGGTGTTGGGGTCGATTATGATCAAGGCGACGTCGGTTGAACCTCGTCTGGGGAATCCGGTGCCACGTGTGGCGGAGACACCTGGTGGGATGTTGAATGCGATCGGGTTGCAAAATCCGGGTGTGGAGAAGGTAATGGCGACGGAGTTACCATTTTTGGCGCAGTTTGATGTGCCGATTATGGCGAACATTGCGGGGACAACGCTGGAAGACTATGTTGCCGTTGCAGAGAAAATTTCGAAAGCCCCGAATGTAGCGGCGCTAGAGGTTAATATCTCATGCCCGAACGTGAAAGCTGGTGGGATTACATTTGGAACAGACCCCGTAGTAGCAGCAGAATTGACGCGAGCGGTAAAGGCAGTATCTGACGTACCAATTTATATCAAATTATCGCCGAACGTCACGAACATCGTGGAAATTGCCCAAGCGGTTGAGGTGGCTGGCGCAGATGGTATTACAATGATCAACACCCTCCTCGGGATGCGATTAGATTTAAAGACAGGCAAGCCGATCATCGCCAATGGCACCGGTGGGTTATCAGGGCCAGCAATTAAGCCAGTAGCCGTTCGCATGGTTCATGACGTTTATAAGGCTGTGAAGATTCCAATAATAGGAATGGGCGGCGTGACGTGTGCCGAAGATGTCCTCGAGTTTTTATACGCAGGAGCAAGCGCGGTAGCCATCGGAACAGCAAACTTCATCGATCCGTATGTGTGCCCAGACATCATTACACAATTGCCAGCCGTGCTCGAAAAATATGGATTTAAATCCGCGAAAGAAGCGGTTGGGTTTGCGCATCGATAATTAAAGTAAATTCACTCTGCCACTTTTCCTTGAAAAATCGAACTTTAGTGGCATAAATTGACATCTAGTAAGTGTCAAATGCGCTAAACTGAGGGAAAAAACAAAGGAAACTCCATATTCGGAGGAAAATATTTGACATTATGCCACTTTTCCTTGAAAAATCAGGTTTTAGTGGCAGGAAGTGATGAGCTGATTTGAAATGGGTGATTTTATGAAAGATAAAACGACATATACCAACGCAAAGGAAGTTGTCGGACAATTAAACCAAGCCGGCTACGAGGCGTATTTTGTTGGGGGCTTTGTCCGTAATCACGTCATGGGTATCGCTGACACGCAAGATTTTGACATTTGCACATCGGCCACGCCTGATGAGATAAAACAGGTGTTTCGGAAGACGATTAACACAGGCTTGCGGCACGGCACGGTGACGGTGCTTCACGGTGGCGATGATTTCGAGGTCACGACTTACCGGATTGACGGGGCGTATACCGATCACCGCCGGCCGGACGATGTGACGTTTACCACGAACCTGTACGATGATTTAAAGCGCCGCGATTTCACCTTTAATGCGATGGCAATGGGACTCGATGGCGAACTGATAGACCCGTTTAATGGCCGCGACGACCTGCACGATCAGGTCATACGCGCCGTTGGCGATCCGGATGAACGGTTCAAAGAAGACCCGTTACGTATTTTACGGGGCATTCGATTTTTAGCACAGTTAGAGCCGGGATTTAGGGTTGAGGAAAAGACACTTGAGGCGATGGAAAGACAAGCCCATTTACTTGCGAACATCAGCGTTGAGCGGATTCGAATCGAGCTGATGAAAATGGTGGTCGGTGTTAACGTGGATGCGTTCAGGGTGGCGTATCAGGCAGGGATTACAAAGCATTTTTTACCGGAGTTTGATGCGATGATGCAGACGGAACAGGAAACACCGCATCACGCTTATAACGTCGGTGAACACACGCTACGAGCGATGGCCAATATGGAACGTGATGAGATGCTACGGCTGATCATGCTTCTTCATGATGTTGGGAAGCCAGCGAAGAAGACCATTGGTAAGGATGGAGTTGCCCACTTTTGGGGTCACCAAGAAAAAGGTTATCACATAAGTCGAGACATCATGCGACGCCTTAAGTTCGATAATCAGACCATCGTTCGGGTTTCGCACCTGATCAGATACCACGATTATCCGTTGCCCTTAACCAGAAAAGCTGCTCGGACAGCGATGAACAAGATTAATATAAAAGTGTTTCCTCTTTATTTGAAGGTTCGTGCCGCGGATATTTCGGGTCAAAGCGATTATCGTCAAGAAGAGAAACAAGAGGCTTTAAAAACGGCTGATCGTTTGTATCGCGAGGTGATGGCTAATGGAGAAGCGACAAGGCTCAAAGAATTAAAGATTAACGGCAGTGATTTGATTGAGCTAGGATTTTCAGCCAATCGAAAATTGCGCTTTACGTTAGAATATTTGTTAGAGCGTGTGATTGATGATCCGAGCCTGAACAATCGAGAGACCTTATTAGAATTAGCTAAAGAAGCGCTATATCAACTATACGGAGGAAAGAGCTAAATGAATAAACCTGAAATTATTATTGCCATGGATTTACCGAATAAAGAAGCTGTGGATCTTTTTATTAATCAATTCCCAGTCAGTGAGTCGCTGTATTTGAAAGTGGGGATGGAACTTTATTACAAAGAAGGCCCGGCGATTGTGACCTATCTCAAGGAAAAAGGACATCGTATTTTTCTTGATTTGAAAATGCATGATATTCCGAATACGGTGAAATCAGCGATGCGGCAGGTCGCGTCACTTGGTGTGGATTTGACGAATTTGCATGCGGCTGGTGGGAAGAAGATGATGGAGGCCGCGATTGAGGGATTAATCGAGGGGAGCCCTGATGGGAAGCGTCCGTTGATCATTGCGGTGACCCAGCTAACGAGCACGAGCAAAGAGCAGATGAACGAGGAGCAAGGGATTCTAGGCACGGTGGCTGATTCGGCTTTGAATTATGCGAAAGTGGCGAAAGCGGCTGGCCTTGATGGGGTTGTGTGTTCGGTGCACGAAGCGCAGAAGGTTCATGAGACTTGTGGGGAAGGCTTTATTGCGCTTACCCCAGGGATTAGACTTGCCGGTGATGATGCACACGATCAAACACGTGTTGCGACCCCGAAGCGTGGGAAGGAAGAGGGGAGTAATTACATTGTCATCGGTCGTAGCATCACATGTGCTGAAAATCCGTACGACGTTTATCAACGGGTTCAAGGCGAAATAGAATAGGTTTACGGTGGCCTTATATGAAATCTTAAGGTTTAAAGGGTAGATAAACAGACGTAATTATGCTACAATGTATATGTAAAGTATCTGCTAAACAAGTTGAAACTAAACTATTTTACAAATCCGAATAAATGTGATCTTAAGTGAGTATAGGAGAAAAACATGGGAAATCGAGATAGAGAATTAAAAGTAAGAGTCATCTTTAAAGCAATGGACATCATCAACGGGAATGCGTGTCATTTCATTACCTTTGAGGAGGTTGTGACGAAAGAGCGCATTTACCTTCAAGTGGGAATGGGCAATTACATGATGGTTGTGATGGGAGATGTCGGTGTTCTGCGCTATAAAGAGAACAAAAAGAGGTACAAGAGTAAATTTATTTCTTTTGCACGAACGGGCTTCAATAATGTGGAAGCGACGTTGCTTGAAGAAAGATACACGGATTCTTTGCCTGCTTTAGATGAAGGCGTTAGGGCGGCTTTAGAGGCGAGTGATTTAAAAGAAGATCTGGATGAAACCGTGGTATCTGTGAACGAAGAAACAGTTGAAGTTGTGGCTGTTTTTGAAGAGGAAGTTATTGATGTGGCGGTTGAGAACGAGGTGGAGCAGCCTGTTCAGGAAGTGCAAGAAGTTCAGCAGGAAGCGAAAAAGCAAAATAATCAGCAGAAAAATCAGAATCAACAACCCAAAAAGCAAAACCAAGGGAAGCAGAATCAACAGCAGAAGCAAAATCAAGGACAGAAAAATCCCAATCAGCCTTCAAAAAAGAAAAACCGAAATAAAAAGAGATAGCAAAATCAGAGGAGCTTGACAATTAATGAAAGAAATCATCGCAAAACATTTATTAGACATTGAAGCCGTTATTTTGCGCCCAGAGGAACCGTTCACTTGGACATCCGGCATTAAATCACCGATTTATTGCGACAACCGGTTAACGTTGTCTTATCCGCTAGTACGAAAAGACATTGAAGCGGGGTTATGTGAAATTGTCAAAAACGAATACCCTGAAGCGGAAATGCTGATGGGCACGGCAACAGCTGGCATCCCGCATGCGGCGATTATGGCAGATAAGCTAGACCTGCCAATGGGATACGTTCGTTCAGGGGCTAAAAAGCACGGACGCGGGAATCAAGTGGAAGGATTAACCGCGCAAGGCATGAAAGTCGTTGTGGTTGAAGATTTGATTTCTACTGGGAAATCTTCGATTGAAGCGGTGGAAGTGTTAAGAGAGCTTGGCTGTGACGTTTTGGGAATCGTATCAATCTTCTCGTATGAGTTAGAAAAAGGGCTTGCTAATTTAGAAGCGGCTAATGTAAAAAACGTGTCTTTATGTCATTATGACACGTTAACGAAAGTGGCTGCTGAGGCTGGTTATATTAAAGAAGATGCCGTGGCTAAACTTGCGGCGTGGCGAAAAGATCCAACGGATGAAAGTTGGATCGGTTAGTTGAAAAAGTAAAAGAGCGCCCAAGATAGGCGCCTTTTTTTGAATGTTATTTGTGAGGGTGAGATGACAGATGAAAATCATGGGAATTTTAAACGTCACGCCGGATAGTTTTAGCGATGGCGGAGCGTATGTGGATATTGAGAAAGCCGTGGCGCATGCGGTGCAGATGGTGGCGGATGGTGCGGATGTGATTGATATCGGTGGGGAATCGACGCGGCCGGGGTCTGTACCGATTAGTTTAGAGGAAGAGCTAGCGCGGGTGATTCCGGTGATTCAGCGGCTTCGCGATGTGGTTGATGTGCCGATTTCAATTGATACGTATAAAGCGGAGGTAGCGCGGCAGGCCGTTGCTGCAGGTGTGACGATTATCAATGACGTCTGGGCAGGACGGCGTGACCCGGAGATGTTGCGCGTGATGGCAGAAAGTGATGCGCAGGTGGTTCTCATGCACAACCGGACACCTGAGCAGGAAAATGCGGCTTTGACTAGCATCGTCTCTGAAGTGTTAGCCGAACTGCAAGCAACGGTGGATTTAGCCCTGGCAGCAGGGGTAGAAAAAGAGCGCATTATCGTTGATCCCGGGATTGGCTTTGGGAAAACGCTTGAACAGAATATTGAATTAATCAAACACATCGATCAGCTGAAGAGCCTCGGTTATCCGGTTCTGTTAGCAGCTAGCAAAAAGCGCACCATCCGTGCCTTGGCGCAAACGGAAGACTTGGGTCTAGGGGTCGGGGTTGGTACACTAGCCGTGACCTGTTACGCCTGCACCAAAGGGATTGCGTACGTCCGGGTACATGAGGTTAAGGAAAATAAACTTGCTATTAATGTGATGGGGAATTTAGAGTAAAGGATGCGGATTTTTATGATTTATCAACACGAAAGACAAATTGGGTTTTTTGATTTGGATTCAAAAGAGGAAGTTCGGCTGACGGCGCTGATTAAATACATTAACGACGCATCGTGGTACAGCGCTGGCACAATCGGTGCGGGTATGGATGACACGCTAAAGTCGGGGATGGTTTTTGTGCTACAACGCATGGGTATCCAGTTTTTCGGACTGCCGAAATTAGACGAAACGGTGACAATCAAGACTTGGCCCGGTGAAATGACGCGCTCGGCATTTAAAAGGCGCGGCGAAATACTGAGCGCGACTGGTGATAAGCTAGTGGAATGGGAGAGCATGTGGGTGTTGATTGATATTGAGGCTCGTCGCATTAAGCGTCCGACGGATTTTCCAACTGAGCTGCCTGTGTATGGGAAGTTAGGAGTTGAGGTGGAAGCGGACCGCGTGAAGATTCCGGAAGATGCAGCGGAATTAGCCTCGTATACGCATCTTGTGCAGTACAGCGAGCTAGATATTCTGGGTCATATGAACAGTGCGATTTATGCGGATTTGATCGCGAACGTTTTATCGAAAGTTGAGAAGCAATCGCTCGTCGGTGTGAAGGAAATCCAGTTTAACTATATCAATGAGGCTAAAGCTGACGATGAGATTGCGGTGGATTGCCAAGCTTTAGACGGTGTGTTATATATTTCGGGTGCAAAGGTTGACGGGGCTGTGTTTACAGCGGAAATTAAATGCTAGGAGTGATTGGGAGATGTTTTATATTAACTTGAACGATTTAGAATTTATGGCGAAGCACGGTGTTTTGGAATCGGAAAAAGTGACACCTCAGAAATTTGTGGTGGATGTTAGAATTGAAACGGATCAGGTTGTCACAGCTGCGAGTACGGATTGCATCGACGATGCTTTGAATTATGTGGGTGTTTCTGAGGTTATTTCTGAGATTATGATGACTCAGCAATACGATTTGATTGAAACGATCGCGATGAAGATTTCTACGGTACTTGTGGAAAAGTATGATGCGGTGATTTCGGTTGATACGAAAGTTACGAAAGTCAATCCGCCGATTGAAGGTTTTTCTGGGACTGTTTCCTGTGAGTATACGGCGTTTGGGAGTGAATAGACATGAACGAATGGGACTGTGAGTGTGGTAAGGTGGCCCATTTATCTTTAGGCTCAAACATCGGGGATCGGTTGGATTACTTAGCGCAAGCGGTGCGTGGATTGGATGAGCATCCCGGTATTAGGGTTACAAAAATTTCTTCTGTTTATGAAACTGCCGCTTGGGGGTTGGAGGAACAGGATGATTTTTTGAATGTGGCTTTAGAGGTAAGGACAAGCTTGGCGCCGCTTTGTGTGCTTGATGTGTGTCAGCGGATTGAGTCGGATTTGGATCGGCAGCGCGAGGTTCGATGGGGACCGCGGACGATTGACATTGATATTTTGTTGTTTGAGGGTGCAGAAGTTGATGATGAGCGATTGAGCATCCCGCATCCGCACATGTTAGAGCGCGAATTTGTGCTTGTGCCACTTGTTGAGATCGCGCCGGATTTAAGGGTTGGGAAGGTTGTTTTGTCGGGTGTTGTGGCGAAATTTGCAGGCGCTTCGACTTGTGTTAAAACTGGAGATGAGATTGAGCTCTAATGGGCTCTTTTTTTCAAGAAAAAAACCAGACACAAGGTCTGGCCACCGCTTAGCGGTTGTAAAATTCTACGATTAAGTTCTCTGCAACATCAGCGAATACTTCTGAACGCTCAGGAAGTCTCAGATAAGTACCTGTCATGGTGTTCTCATCGAAATCAACGAACTCTAAGCGGCTAACCGTTGATTCAAGAGCTGATTTGATGATCACTAAGCCATTTGACTTTTCTTGTACGCCAATTTTTTGTCCTGGTGTTACTTGGTAAGATGGGATGTCAACGCGGCTTCCATCAACTGTGATGTGACCGTGGTTAACTAGCTGACGTGCTTGACGACGTGTAGTCGCTAGACCCATTCTGTATACGAGGTTATCTAATCTTGACTCTAGTAAAAGGATTAAGTTCTCACCTTGCTTACCTGGCATTTTACCTGCACGATCAAACGTACGACGGAATTGCTTTTCAGTCATTCCATAAGCGTGACGTAACTTTTGCTTCTCTTGAAGCTGAGTTCCGTATTCTTTTACTTGTTTACGAGCCTGTCCATGTTGCCCTGGAGGGAAAGGTCTCTTGTTTAATTCTTTACCATCTTCTAAGATTGAAAAACCTAAACGACGTGAGATTTTCCAAGTTGGTCCTGTATAACGTGCCATAATTTTGGCCTCCTCAAATGTTATTATGTATCTTCAAGGAGAACTTCTGCCAAGCACATAGGATAGATTATCTTTGATGCACGTTCACTCTCAGCAGCCGAGAAAGTTAGTAGCACTTTTCGCAAATTGCGGTATTAATCTAAAATCTATGGGCTTAGGCAAGTGGCTGCCTTTCACACACATAGCGAATATGATAACATATTTAACCTTGAAAGTCAATGGTCGAAACCGCTCTAGATTTTCATTGAAAAGTTGACATTCTGTTAAATTGCTTATGAACAGGCGTGCCGCTATCAGTTTTGAACTACCTCTGAAGCGCAGCACTTTCACCAGCGATTCGTCCAAACACGATGATCTCAGTCAAAGCGTTCCCACCTAGACGATTTGTTCCGTGAATCCCACCAGCAACCTCACCAGCAGCGTACAATCCCGGGATAACCTCCCCGTCTACACCGATTACGCGTGTATAAGCATCAATCTGAAGGCCACCCATTGTATGGTGAACCGTCGGCATTCGTGCCCCTGCATAAAATGGCGCTTGCTCAATACGACCGTGGAACACCGTACGACCAAACTCATCGATCCCAGCATCCACAGCGGCATTAAAATCCTCAATCGTTTGAACGAAGACCTCTGGGTCAACGCCTATCATTTCTGCGAGTTCTTCCAACGTATCTGCGCGGTGAATACGCCCTGCTGCCACTAAAGCATCGTGAGTTTCACCAAAGAAGTTATATTCTGCTCCCGTTGGTACCGTACGTGAATCAATGACAACGTACATCCTTGAATCCGTCTGAGCCAACGTTGCAGCACTCATCTCGTCACGGCGTGCCCCTTCGTCAATAAAACGGCGGCCTTCCAGGTTCACATAAATGTGATCTTCCATGGAAGATCCGATTAAGCCACTCAAAGAACCTGTCTCAGGATCACCAAACGGTAATAACTGGATATACGGCATGCCAACAAGGTTAGCCCCAATGTCCTCACCCATCACGATGCCATCACCCGTAGCCCCTGGGAAGTTCGTTGTTGGAATACCATCGTCAAGCACGTGCCACAACTCATCGTAATACATACGCATTTCAATGTTAGCGCCAAACCCACCCGTCGCTAAGATAACGCCATTAGTCGCTCTAACGATGACGGTATTATGATCAGCATCCGTCGCTCTAACACCCACAACATGCCCATCTTCTACGATCAATTCTTCAACAGTGGTATTAAGGAAAACTTCAACATACGATGACTCTTCAATGAAATTTTGGAACGCATCGATAAACCCAGTTCCAAGCGGCATCACTGGCATATTTGAACGTCGATGTAAGGCACCAGGCACCATGAAAATATCGTCTTGCCACTCCATTCCGAGATCTTGTAGCCAATAAATACCAGCCAGAGCCTCTTCAACTAAAATTTGAATTAACTCAGGATCACCTAACTCATCGCCACCTTCAAACGTTTGTTGAAAATGGAATTCAATGGAATCTTCCACAGGTGGATCTTGTGCTTCTTGTAACCTTGGATTCACCGCATTATAACCTGAACCAGAAATAATCGTATTGCCACCAAGGAACGGCATCTTCTCAAGAACAATAACATCAGAACCAAACTGTGCAGCTGTGACTGCCGAAGCAAGACCAGCCCCACCACCTCCAACGACAATAACATCGGTTTCTAGCTCGATCAAGATCCCTTCATCACCGCCGTCTTGTCCGTCAAGCATCATCGCCTCAATGTCCATGCCAGCTGCTTCAAGTGCCTCAGTAATTGCTTCAAGCACTCCGTCACTTGTCAGAGTTGCACCTGCGACTGCATCAATATTCAAATTACCATCAACCACCACTGAGTGAATGACATTTTCAAACGGTAACTCATAAAAGAACTCCGTTTCATTGTGCTCAACCACCTCAATAGCCACAACCTCACCGTCTTCAATGGTCACCTCGACAACAATATCGCCACCGTGTCCACTCCCCGTTCCAGTAAACACCCCAGAGATGGTATCCCCGTTCTCATAAGCGTCGGCCTCATCGCCATTATCGTTACATCCCACCAAGCTCAACGACAAAATTAGCACAATGGCGATAAGCGGAAATTTAAACCATTTTTTCATCACAATCAACTCCTTCATGTATCATACTAATACTATAGCACCCTGAATCATTCTTGTAAAATTTCAAATTAGTTATGAGCTTATAATTGTTTTCTTATAAGGCAGTGTCTTATTTTTTGTAACCTTAAAATCAAGATGCAAATAAAACAAGAACATGTTATACTAGTCTTGCTTAATCTCATTACTAAGGAGGCACTGACATGTCAGTTATGGATTATCCAAATATGTTGCATTACATTGATATGCTGTTAAAATACGGCAGCTTCACGAAAGCAGCAAAAGCCCTGTTTATCTCCCAGCCTCATCTGACACAGGTGATCAAAAAAACAGAACAATCTTTAGGCGTAGAAATCATTGACCGTCACGGTGCATCGCTTCAACTTACGCATGCTGGGAAAATCTACTATAACTATTTGAAATCCTTAGAGCAAGGGCATGAAGCCTTTAAATCGACCCTTTCTGAGTACGGAAAACCGGAAAATGAGGTTATTCGAATTGGTGTTTTTCCAGCATTAGGTACTTACTTGTTACCTTTGTTTTTACCCGCTTTTGCCAATAGCTATCCGACAACCAAAGTGATGATCGAAGAAACTTGGCCAGCTAAAAATGAGCAGAAATTACTCGATGAGAAAATCGATTTCTTTATTGGACAAAACCCGGAAACGGTCACCACGAACCTTGCGATTTACGAAGCGGGAAAGCAAAATTACTACATCCTGATTCCGAATACTTCTAAACTGTATTGCCCAGACAAACATATTTTAAAAGAAGGCAGCATTGACATCAAAGAAATCCTAAAAGAACGCTTAGTGTTGACAACCAAAGGAGGCGCAATTAGAAGGCACGTCGATTATTTAATTAGAAAGTACAGGATCAACCCTAAAATCGCCATTGAGACAGCTACGATTTATACCGTCATCGCTTTGGCCAAAAACGGTGCCGGTGTTACCATCGCCCCTGAGCCGCTACTGGACTTAAGTGAAAAAGGGTTGTACAATCTCTATCCATTGCCAGAGGAGCTCATCTACTTGAGTTACTTTATCTCTCACCTCCCTAGTAGAAAATTATCTGACACAGAAAAACAGTTAATTCAACACTTTTTAAACGCTTTAAGTTTTTCATGTGGTTCACAGGAAAAGTAGCACAATATGGATGGACAAATGGGGAATAATCATGTACAATGAGGGATGATATTTAAAATCAAACCACGATTCACATAAAATTAAAGAAGGAGCTAATTCGAAAATGGCTGAAAATAAAAAAGTTGTCATTCTTGGGGCAGGGTATTCAGGTGTACTCATCGCCAAAAAGCTTGAGAAAAAATTAAAAAAGGCGAAAAAGCTTGACGGTGCAGACATCACCATTATTGATAAGAATCCGTTTCACACGATGTTAACTGAGTTGCATGAAGTTGCCGCTTGGCGTGTGGATGAAGAAGCAATTCGCTTAGATTTAAAGAAAATTTTTGCAGGACGCAAAGTGAACGTTGTCCAAGATCATATCGTAAAGACGGATTATGCCAATAACACCTTGATCGGTGAGAACGGGCAATACGATTACGATCATCTTGTTATGGCGTCGGGTTGTAAAACGACTTATTGGGGTGTTCCAGGAGCGGAGGAAAACACGTTCCCATTATGGTCATTCCAAGAGGCGGTTGTGTTGCGTGATCATATCATGCGCATGTTCCGTGAAGCCTCAATTGAAAAAGACATTGAGCGTAAGAGAGAGTTATTAACGTTCTTCGTTATCGGTGCTGGGTTTACGGGTGTAGAAATGGTTGGTGAGTTGGCAGAGCTGGCACCAATTTTATGTAAAAGATTCCACATCAATCCTGAATTGTTAAACATTAATATTGTGGATATGTTGCCTGGACCAATGCCGTTCTTGGCTAAAAAAGCCATTGATCGCTCGGTAAGGCGCATGGAGAAGATGGGTATCAATCAGATTTATAACGCTTCTGTCAAAGAAGTACAAGAAGATGGCTTAGTTTATGAAGTCGATGGCAATACAATCACTCAGAAATCTGAAACGGTGATTTGGGTAACGGGTACGGAAGGTTCTGACATCGTCATGCAATCGGAAGAGCTCGGTCTAGTAGAGCGCAGCCGTGGGCGTGTTCAGACGGATAAGCATTTACGATCAGTGCAACACCCGAATGTTTACGTAGCGGGCGATAATACGTTCTACATCCCAGAAGGCGAAGACAAGCCAATCCCACAAATGGTTGAGCATTGTGAACATTGTGCGCCGATTATTGCTAAGAATATTTTAAAAGAAATCTTTGGCGGGGAACCTAGTGAAGCCTATGCGCCAAAGTTTAAAGGGGCAATGGTTTGTATTGGTGGTAGGTACGGGACTGCTTATGGTGGTCTGCCTGGGAAATTCTTTGTTATGCCATCGTTCTTTGCGATGTTTGCAAAGCATTTTATTAACATTATGTATTTCGTGCAAGTGCTTGGTTGGAATAAAGTATTTAAATACATCAAGACACAGTTCTTTACGATTAGAAACGAGCGTAGCTTTGTTGGTGGGCACTTTGCTAACCAAACATCAACGTTCTGGACGGTGCCATTGCGGGTTATCGCGGGTGTTTACTTGTGTTATTTAGGTTATCGTCGTATTATGATGGGCTGGATAGATGGACCGCTCTTGCAAGACATGTTCTATGACATTGCTGGCTCTTTCCGTCCGATTGCCCCATTCCCGATGACGGACATTTCGCTATTTGATTATTTCCGCTTTACGGTTCACATTATCAATGATTCCATGATGGTGTGGTTCAGATCGGTGCCAGTTGACTCGTTCTTGCAAACCTTTGTCATTCCGAATCAAATGTTCTGGCAATGGTCGATTGTTCTGTTTGAATTTGCGATTGGTCTTGCGCTCATCGCGGGACTGTTTACAAAACTAGCTGGTATCGGAATCATTGCGTGGGCTGTTATTGCCCTCGCGACAGTTGGTCTTAGCATTCATCAATTCTGGATGCCATTTGCTGGTATTGCCTTCTTTGCCGCTGGTAAAGTGTTATCATTAGATTACTACGTAGGTCCATGGCTAGCAAAGAAGTGGCGAAACATCCCATTTGTTAAAAAATGGTATTTATATAACGATTAATCTGAGGTGCGAAAGAATATGAAAAATAATAAAAAATTAATCTTTTTACCTGTATTAATGGTTGCTGCAATCGCACTAAGTGCTTGTGGTAACTTAAGCGATGAGGATTCGATTTGGAATCAAACAAGAGACGATGATGGCGCTGGACCTGCTGGGTCTGGAAGTGCCGCAATGACGTTTGAAGCTGGCACATTTGAAGCAACCAGCGAAATAAGAGGTTTTGGTGGACCAATGGAAGTTGTTGTCACAATTGGTGCTGATGGTGCGATCCAGAGTATTGAAGTCACTGAACACGGTGAATCAGAGGCATGGTACGACATGGCAGTGCCAACGCTAACCGATGCTATCATTAACGCAGGCTCAGCGAACGTTGACGGTGTCAGTGGTGCGACGTATACATCGACAGCTTTCCTTAATGCCGTTGAGATTGCTTTAAGCCAAGCAGGTGGAGCGCCTGCTGCTGACGGTGGTGCAGCTGGATCGGCTGATTTCACTCCTGGAACGTTTGAAGCGACAAGTGAAATAAGAGGTTTTGGCGGGCCAATGGAGGTCGTTGTCACCATTGCTGCTGATGGTGCGATTGAAAGCATTGAAGTCACCGAGCATGGTGAGTCAGATAATTGGTATGACATGGCAGTGCCAACGTTAACAACTGCTATCATCAATGCGCAGTCAGCAGATGTTGATGGGATTGCTGGCGCAACGTATACTTCAAATGCGTTCATCAACGCTGTTCAAATTGCATTAAACGCCGCTGAGTAGGCAGTTAACAGCTTTATACTGACGTGTAAAACAGTAGGGAATATCTTTCGTTTTCTACTGTTTTTTGATATAATTGCATTAGTCTAACGATAGGAGCGTTTTGAGAATGACAACCAACAAAAATCAACGTCTAGTCTTCATCGCTCTACTCGCAGCGCAAGCGGTTGTGCTTAGTTTGCTTGAACAGGCGATCCCATCGCCGTTTACGATGGCACCAGGCGCTAAACTCGGATTAGCTAACATCATTACATGTATCGCGCTGTTTAAGCTACCAGCCACAGACGTGATGACCATTGTGGCTACGCGCGTATTGTTAGCTAGTTTTTTAGGCGGAACGTTGTCGACGTTGTTATTTAGTGCAGCAGGAGCGACATTGAGTTTTGTCGGCATGTATGGCGTGTTTAAACTGGGCCCTAATTTAGTTAGCATGATCGGAATTAGTGTAACAGGCGCAACGCTACATAATTTTGGACAACTATTAATAGCCAGCCACGTGGCGGGAACGTGGAACGTATTGCTATATTTACCTGTGCTAACCGGGGCGGGTATCTTATCAGGCATTGCAACCGGTGTAGCAGCGAATTATTTATTACAATCGTTAGATAAAATATTAGTGAACAAAAACAGCTAGTGCTTCGATATTCTACCCCGATGGGACGCTAGTGTTAAAGGTGAGAAAAACAATGAACATACACCCAATGTGGGATCAATATCCTGATATGAAAAAGGATTTAGCAGACGTATTAACTGTCATTGATGAAAGTGTTACGATTCGTGATGCGCAAGCACGAAAAATTGTGTTAGATTTATTGCATGCTGGCGGCAAATTATTAAGACCGGCGTTCTTTTTACTTACGGCAAAAATGGGCGAAACTTACGACCGTGACCAGTTGATACACGTCGCAGCAAGCATTGAAGTGCTACACATGGCAACGCTCATTCACGATGACATTATTGACGAAGCTGAAACACGGCGAGGTTTACCAACGGTGCAAAGCCAGTTCGGCGCTAAGTATGCCCTTTATACAGGAGACTATTTATTTTGCGTGTGTTTTAAAATTTTATCAAAGTATGCCACCGCCCTATCGACCGTTGAGTTTAACACAGAGACCGTTGAAAGGGTTTTGATCGGTGAATTAGAGCAAATGAATAGCCGTTACAACACGGACATGACGGTTAAGCAGTATTTGCGTCAGATTTCAAGAAAGACAGCGGCTTTGTTTGCGATGAGTTGCCACATGGGTGCCGAGTTAAGTGGTGCTGGGAAACAGGCTAAAATCAATGCGCGAAAAATTGGTCACGAAGTTGGGATGGCATTTCAGATCCTCGATGATATTTTAGATTTCACCCAAGAAGCCAACACGCTTGGGAAGCCGGTATTAGAGGACATGAAGCAAGGCGTTTACTCATTGCCTTTAATTTATGCGATGGAGCGAAACCGAGCGGCGTTTTTACCATTACTAGAGAAGAAAGGGGATATCCAGTACGAAGACGCGGATGAAGTATTAGCCCTTGTTAAAAAGTACAACGGCGTTGAAAAAGCGAAGGAAGTCGCGACGAAGTATACAAACAAGGCCGTGGCTAGAATCAATAAATTGCCTGAGAGCGAATCGAAAAAAATGATGCTAGCATTAACGGAACAATTATTACAGAGGCAGTCATAATAAAAAGGAGCGACTCACTATTCAAAGTGAAGTTTGCTCCTTTTTGTGTGATTGTTGATTAGGTGATTGCTGTTAGAATGCTAAAGCACAGTAAAATCGAAAAAAATTAATCTACTGCATTACCTACTTACATTGACATTCTGTAGGTGTCAAAGGTATTAAAATTTTTCAAGAACGCGCTTTTATTTTTTAAATGACACGTAAGAGATGCCGAAAATGCAGTAAATTTCAAAAAAAGTTAATTTACTGTATTTCTCATATAAAATTATAAAATGACCTTTCATCTAGTTCTTTTTGCGAATTGTTTGTACTTGAACTCACACATAAAAGGTCTTGCCTAAATTAAGCTGAAAACTCTCCTTAAGAACATTCGTCTCTGTTATAGTATCAGTATTGTAGGCAATTGCGAAACTAACCCGCATCAGACTCAGTTTATCCCTTTGCATGAAATATCATAGGTGAAGGGAGAAAAATACCTTTTCGCAATTGCCTAATTAGTATTGAAAAGAAAGGATCGTGTTAAAATGAAACGTTTTAAACTAGTCAGTTTGTTCATGCTAGTAGCTTTTTTGGCTGGCTGTCAAACTAATGGGTCAAGTGAATCTAAGGAAGCGACGTTCAATGATAATGAGTCATCAAGGCAAGAACTTATCCTTGATGATACAGGTATCACCACTGATTTAGAAGCTATCCCTTATTTGACACGAAGTGAAAATGTGATTTTACTAGTTGATCTAGTAACAGGGCAAACACTAACCGAATACGTTCTGCAAGATGAATACGCGTGGGTAGGGGAAGTCTTTGATTTTGATAATGGTTACTACGCTGCGTTGGTGGGCATATCAAGCCAACAGCATCTGGTACACATGGGATTAATTGACCCTGATGAGGTCGATTGGGATAGAGAAGATCAAGCGGAACATGATTATCAAGTTCAGTTTTTAATATTTGATCAAGATTTGAATCGACTGGATTCGCTACCAATCGATGATCGTGATCAGGAATTCTTTGTTGATTTATATTGGGTCGATGTTTCTGTCACTTTCGATGGAAGTGAACTATTCCTGTATTTTTCACCGAGCAGAGTAAGAGCAAACCCTGATAATCCAATGGAAGTTATATTTGATGACTATTCAACCCTTCAAACTTATCATGTAACAACCGGTGAATTACGTACGCTCGTTTCTGAATTGGAACTGGATGTGCGACAAACATTCCGGATCAGCCCAGAGTATTTATTCTATTTTAATGTTGAAGGTCTAGGAGGCGGGGGTGGAGACGCATCAAATATTAGAAGTATTTATGGGGTGATTAACTTAGAAACAGGGGTGATCGACAGTTTTGAACGCGAGGGTATTTGGGAAATCATTCAATACGAGACAAGCTCACACGTGCTAATGGCTAGGCGTGGAGAAGTGCTTGTATTTGATTTTACAACGATGCAGACTGAGATGGTGCATCTTAGAGAAGATGATTTTAGTAGTTACCAGTCACAGCTATCTCTAAACAGAAACCACCTCGTCACATTGAGCGATGATCACGTATATTTTAGAAAATATGACATAACAAGTAGTGATTTAATTAAGGAGATAGCCATTAACCCAATTGATTACGATCCTTCGGATCATACCGCTTGGATGATAGGAGGAAACGCACTTACGCCGATTATTTTCCCGATTACAGATTCAGTTTACGCCATTCACCTCTTTGATCGATTTGGCTATCAAGGGATGCACCAGCTGATTGATCTTCGCTAGGAAGGTTTTTACCACAAAAAAAGGAGCGACTTACACGATCAAAGTGAAGTTCGCTCCTTTTAATCTATCTAATCAAATGCTACCGTGCTAATTAAATCGTCGGCGCTCATCTCGTCGTTCGTTGAAATGAGATTTCGCGACAATAGCCAAGCAATGGCAGCCTCTACCACATGGTCTTCTGGCATTCTACTATGGAAAAACTCCGGCATAATCAAATGCTCAGCTACCTCAGCTGGAAAGCCAATCACCTCAACCATGATAGGGAAATAATCAGCCATCTCAGCGTCGCGTAAGAAGTCGATCGCTCTGTCATAGGCACGATAGAACGCCTGAATATCAGCGGCTTGGTTTTCAACCACGTCGTCTGTGAACGCAATGACAAACGGAATAAAGCCAATCTCAACGGTATTCGTAATCTCAACAAACCCTTCAGCCAACGCAACCGATGCCCACGGTTCTGGTAAAAGCGCTGCCGCTACGTTGCCAGCACGTAAATATTCTAGCCTTGCTGGAATGGCAGGGATTGCTAGTGTTTCAATGTCATCAGCATCGACGCCAGCTAAATCAATCATCTGATCCAAAACGAAATCGATCGCTGTGTTTTGAGAGATCACCACCGTCTCACCCGCTAAGCTTTCAATGCTGTCAAAACCGTCACTCGCGACTAACGTAAAGCGTCCCGAGGTTAAGCCCGTAGCCTGTAGTGGCACCGCGCCGCCACGAGATAATCCGACGGCTACCAGATCCACCGTTGCGCCATCCAATAATCCTGCTTGAAGCGCGGCATCACGGTACCCCGACCCAACGAACGGCTCAAGATGTACGGTTAACCCTTCATCTTCAAAATACCCGTGGTAGTAAGCAATGACAATCGGGAACGCATCCACTGACGGCATCAAACCAATCGTTAATTCACCCAGTTCAATTTCAAAACCATCTGGATAAGCGCCATCTTCATCGTTGTTACAGGCCGCCAAAGTAAAAAGCAATGCTATCGCCATTACTGGCATTAAAATCTTAAATTTGTTTTTCATCTTAAAAGCTCCCTTACTATTTTTCACACAAAAAGTAATTTTAACATATCGCAGGTGGCAGGGCAACAAAAAATTTGCTATAATGGCTATTAGAATAGAAAGGTGTCGTACGAAAATGAACTTTGTCATCATCATGTTAATTGTCTTAACGTTTGTCTCAAGAATCATGGGCCTCGGGCGTGAAATAGCCCTTGCTTATTTTTATGGAATATCGGATATCAGCGACGCTTATTTAATGTCGATTGCCATACCAACGATCATTGTAACCTTTGTGATTGTTTCTTTGGCGACCAGCTATGTGCCAGCTTACCAAAACCTCGAAGAAGACGCTGTGACAAAGAAGGCCTTTACCAACAAGGTGATGGGACTGACGTGCACGATCTGTCTGTTAATCCTCGTCGTTTCCTATTTTTTCATGCCGCAAATTGCCCCGTTATTTGTTTCCGGTTTTGATGCGCCTACGATGGCATTAACGGTGGTGTTGACGAGAATCACGATTTTTGCTGTTTTCTTTATGGGAATGAATCAAATCCTGCAGAGCTTTATGCAAGTAAAAGAAAAGGTTTTGCTTGCTTCGCTATCGGGTTTGCCCTTTAATATCATTGCGATTTTATTTATTGTGGTCAGTGTTCACACATCGGTTGAGATGTTAGCGATCGGAACTGTGATTGCCTTGGGGATACAGTGTTTGTATTTGTTGATATTAGCTCATCGCCAAGGGTTTAAATTAAAGCCTCAATTTGATCTTAAAGACGCGACCATTCGCAATTTAATCGTGTTAACTCTTCCGATTATTTTGTCGAACACCGCGTTGCAAATCGGGATCATGATTGATAAAAATTTAGCCTCTCGTTTTGGAGCGGGAGCCATTTCCGCTTTGGCCTATGCAACCAGAACGACCACGGCAATTTCGGGCATTTTTGTCACGTCTATTTTAGTTGTGACGTTTCCAAAGATTGCTAAACAGTCAGCGGTTGGCGATATGCCACAATTAAAGGATTCTTTGGCAGAGTCGATTGTGGGAATGGGGTTGTTTATTATTCCTGTCATTGCAGCGGTGCTTTTATTTGCGCAACCGGTGATTACGTTGTTGTTTGGTCGTGGTGCGTTTGATACAGAAGCGATCTTGCTTACGTCTAGTTTGTTATTCTTTTATATTTTCTTCCTATTTGGTGACGGCATGACGCAACTTTTGTCGCGTGTTTTCTTTTCGTTAGGCGACTCGAAAACACCGATGATCGTCTCGGTTGTGACGGTTGTGATTAATGTGGTGTTGAACTTTGTATTTATTGCTTTGATTGGGATTATCGGTTTGGCGTTGGCAACGAGTGTGTCAGCGATGATCGGATTGGCGTTGTTGTTTGTTTTACTGCGACGCAAAATTGGAAGTCTCCGGTTGAGGGACACGGTGATTTCGTTAAATAAAATTGTAGGTGCTTCGGTGTTGATGGCTTACGGTGCGTATTTTGTTTATCAGTATCTTGAGGATTTCAATGCGACGTTAGCTTTATTGGTTGCTGCTGTTTTTGGGATTGGCATTTACGGTGTGTTGCTAGTGTTTTTACGTATTAGAGAGGTTAATAATTTGCTTGCGATCGCCATTAGCAAAATACGAAATAGATGGAAGAAAACGTAATGCGAGGAGGTTAGGGATATGGCATACAAGGATTTACATGACTTTATTCGAGTGATTGAAAAAGAGGGACGTGCTGATTTTGTGCGCGTCAAAGTAGAAGTAGACGCTGAGCTTGAGATCACAGAGATTGCGGATCGGGTGTCTAAGAAATTAGGGCCTGGAATTTTATTTGAGAACGTGAAGGGATCGCAGTTCCCGGTTTTGATTAATGCGATGGGGACGTATAAGCGTATGAACATGGCGCTTGGGGTGGAGCATTTGGATGACATTGGTGCTGCGATTAAAGATCTGGTGGATGTGCAGTCGTATCTTGGGATTCGAAAGTTGTTTAAGAAAATCCCGGTAGGCTTGCGCATGCTTAATGTGTTTCCGATAAAGAGTCGCTGGCGTCGTGGGGCGTGCCAGGAAGTGGTGAACATGGATCCTAATCTGAACGATTTGCCTGTGTTAAAGTGTTGGCCTTTGGATGGTGGGAAGTTCTTTACTTTGCCACTTGTTATGACGAAGGATCCGGAAACGGGGACACAAAACACGGGGATGTATCGGTTGCAAGTTTTTGATGCGAAGACCACTGGGATGCATTGGCATTTGCATAAGGATGGTCGTCAAATTTATGAAAAATACCGTAAGATTGGCGGGAGAATGCCGGTTTCGGTGGCGCTTGGGTGTGATCCGGCGATTACGTATGCGGCAACAGCCCCTTTGCCAAAATTGATTGATGAGATGATGTTTGCTGGCTGGTTGCGTAAGAAGAACGTACGCATGGTGAAGTCGAAAACGAACGATATTTACGTGCCGGCGGATGCGGAATTTATTATTGAGGGGTACGTGGATGTGAACGAGGCGCTGCGTCTGGAGGGGCCGTTTGGGGATCACACGGGCTATTATTCGTTGTCTGATGATTATCCGGCGTTTCATGTGACGTGTATCACACATAAGAAAGATGCGATTTATCCGACGACGATTGTGGGGCAGCCGCCGATGGAAGATTGTTATTTAGGGAAGGCAACGGAGCGGATTTTCTTGCCATTGTTGCAGATGATGTTTCCGGAGATTGTGAATTTGAATTTGCCGCTTGAGGGTGTGTTTCATAACTGTGCAATTGTGTCGATTGATAAAAGGTTCCCAGGGCATGGGCGTAAGATGATGAATTCGTTGTGGGGGATGGGGCAGATGATGTACACGAAGATGATTATTGTCGTGGATGCTGGTGTTGACCCGTATGATTTGAAGGCGGTTGCTGTGCAAGTGTTTGGGAATACGTGTATGAAAGAGGATTTGGTGATTAGTGAGGGGGCGCTGGATGCGCTAGATCATGCATCGGATTTGCCGCGTTATGGGCATCGCTTGGGGGTTGATGCGACGACGAAGCGTTCGGCAGAACAGCATTTAGCTGATCGGCATGTGTGTGTGGATGCGTTTAAGTTTGTGAATAGACGGTTGGCAGATGTGGATGTGGTGAAGCGTAGGTTCCCTGAGATTGAAGATGTTCATGTGTTGGGTTCAGCTGGTGAGAAGCAAGCGGTGATTGTGAAGCTTGGTGAGAAGCGCGCGCATCGTGGGAAGACGTTGATTGAAGAGTTGTGGCGTTTGGAACTGTTTAAGCAAGCGAAGTTAGTTGTGACGGTTGATGGTAATGTTAAAGCTCGAGATTTGCCGACTGTGGCTTGGAAGGTGTTTAATAACATTGATGCCAAGCGTGATTTGGTTTATAGTGAGGTTGATGGGTATTGGCGCTTGGGTGTTGATGCGACGAAGAAGCTTGAGGCTGAGGGATATCAGCGTGATTGGCCAGATGACATTGTGATGAGTGACGAGATTAAGGAATTGGTGACAAGGCGTTGGGATGAGTATGGGATTGATGAATGAAGAGTGTTGAATAAAATCTAATAAACTGTTATAATGAAACAATGACAATAAAAATGGGATGTGTTGAAATGGATAACAGTAAATTGAAGATATTTGAGGATAAGAAAGTTAGGACCCATTGGGATGAAGCGGAAGAAAAATGGTATTTTTCTGTGGTGGATGTTTGTGAGATTTTGTCGGAAACAGATCGACCGCGAAAATATTGGAATGACTTGAAATTAAAGCTAAAAGCAGAAGGAAGTCAACTGTCCGATAAAATCGGACAGTTGAAAATGTTAGCTCCAGATGGAAAAATGAGGATGACAGATGTGCTTGATACAGAGCAACTTTTCCGCCTTATCCAATCTATCCCATCAAAAAAAGCAGAGCCATTTAAGCTCTGGTTGGCACAAGTAGGTAGTGAGCGTTTAGACGAAATGGCAGATCCAGAGCTTGCCATTGACAGAGCTTTTGAAACGTATTTGAAGAAAGGTTACTCTGAAAATTGGATTAACCAATAAGCAAGGTGGGAGTGTAGCAAAAGCGGCACGTGAACAATATGAACTTCACTCTGGAAAATCAATGATATCTCCGCAGAATGCGTTGGAGTTAGATCTATTAGGTGATAGTGGAGATAAAAAGGAAAATTAAACTATGAATAAACTATTAAAAAAAATCGAAGAATACGGGACGCTCGTGATGTTTAAGCATACGATTTTTTCGCTTTCGTTTGGGCTGGTTTCGCTACTCTTAGCAACTGGTGGGGCATTGCTAGGTATATGGGAGTTTGCGTTGATTTTGATTGCATTGCTAGCTGCGCGTACTGGGGCTAATGCGATTAATCGGGTGATTGATGCTGAGATTGATGCGGCGAATCCACGGACAGCGACGCGACAGATTCCGATGGGGAGCATGAGAAAAAGTGAAGCGTTGCTGTTTGCCGCTGCCTGTTTTGTGGTGATGGTTGTGAGTGCGTGGTTGATCAATCCGTTGTGTGGGATGTTATCGCCGCTCGCTTTGCTTATGATGTTAGCTTATTCTTATACGAAACGATTTACTTGGTTGTGTCATATTATTTTGGGAATTACGTGTGGCTTAGCTCCGTTAGGTGCTTGGTTGGCTGTGACTGGTAATTTCGGGGGACTAACCGCGGTGTTTGCAGCACTGAGTAGCTTTGATTTTTCTGGTGCAGCGGCGTATTTGCTTTATGCACTACGTTATGACAATGCGATCTTTGTACCGATTGCTTTGTTTATCGCAAATGCGACTTGGGTGGCGGGGTTTGATACGATTTACGGGACACAAGATTTTGATCACGACCGTGCGAATGGGATTTTTTCGATTCCCGCTCGCTTTGGGATTAAAAGGGCGCTTTGGATTTCAAGCGGATTGCATGTTGTGGCGGTTGTAGCACTTGTTGTAGCAGGGATTTTAGCGCCGATATTGGGGGGATTGTACTTTGCGGCGATTACGATTGTGGGTGTGTTGTTGATGTATGAGCATGCGATTGTGAAACCGGATAATTTGACGCGCGCGACCATTGCTTCTTATAATGTGAATGAGATTATCGGGATTGTGTTTATGGTGTTTAGCTTGGTGGATATTTTGGTGCTGTAGGAGAAGTGGCTGATGAAACGGGAGAGAATTGATAAGGTTGTTCAGTATATTTCTGATTGCTTGGAAGGGAATGTTGATGGGCATGGTGCTGATCATTCGATGCGTGTTTATAACAATGTGATGAAGCTTTTGTTTTATAACCCTAATGCTGATGGTGAGCTGTGTTGCGTAGCGGGGTTAGTTCATGATTTAATCGACGATAAAGTGGCGGTTGATGTTTCGGTTGCGAAGAAGGAGTTAACTGAGTTTCTGAGCAATCTTGCTTATTCGGCTGACTTTATTAATCAAGTTTTCTTCATCATCGAAAACATGTCTTTCAGAAAGGGACAACACGGGATTTTCGCCGATTGCTTAGAGGGGAAAATTGTGCAAGACGCAGATCGGTTAGAAGCGGTTGGTGCAGTTGCAATTATTCGAACGGCTATGTACGGCGCTGTGAGCGGGCGGCCTGCGATTTATGTCACGGGAGATACGAGCAATGATACGATGATTGGCCATTTTCATGCAAAGTTATATCGCTTAGCAGATTTGATGAATACACCGCAAGCTCGTGCGTGGGCTGAGGAACGGATTGCGTTTATGAAACAATTTGAAGCACAATTGATTTCTGAGATAGAAATTTAATTAAAACAATGAAAAAAATCGACTCTCATGTCGACTTATGATATAATATTCTTATGGAAGTTTAAGACGGTGGCGGAACAAATTGGAGTAAGGAGGGTAGGTGTTTACCCGATGATTTATGACAAGGAGGGATGCCTTAATATGATTATTTGTTTTAAGGTGGACAACCTCGAAAGGAAGTTCACATGACTGTGTCTGAAACACTTGTAGTGATGTTCGCATTTGGAACATTCATTATCGGTTTATTAACATACATTCACTTAACACAGAAAAAATAACCGTCTAAGCTTTGCGGACTAGTGGTTATTTTTTCTTTCAATAGTCTGCCACTGTCTTTAATGGCCGTAGGAGTTTGTAGTTCACCGCTACATCTCCGCTTTTTATTGTATGTTAAGTTTAGCATACAGATACGTGTTTGTAAAGAAAAATTGAAATAATTAGTCAAATCATTGAGTTGAGGTGAGACAAATGGATAAGATTAAGCTGATTGAATTTGTTCAGCCGTATTATGAAGATAAAGACATTATGCATAATATGTGGCATATTGAGCTTGTTGAAAAATGGGTAAGCAAAATTCTCGATATGACTTCCTATGAGATAAATCTGGAGCATTTAACTTTTGCAACTTATTTCCATGGCTTCATTTATTCTCATGAAAATGATGTTAGGTCATGGTTGAGTGAGCAAGGATTTCCCGAAGAAGAAATATGCCAGATAGTAAAAATTGCATATGAGTCACAAAGAGCCGAAGTTCCTGAAAGTATTGAGGGAAAAATATTACATGATGCCCATCTACTTGAAGGTGGAAAGGTTTATATGGTTACAAAATGCCTGATAACTGGCTCAATAAGAGGTCAAACTTTGCTTGAAACAATTAAATACATTGAATCGAATATACTGAATAAGTCAATGTGCTATCTACCTGGATCTAGTGAATTGTTTAAGCAAGCTAATTTATTTGCTGAAGATTTTATAGCAGAACTGAAGCAAGGTATATTAATTGATCAACATATGAAATGAATAGATGAGGTGGAATGGGAAATGAAGACGATTACGGTAGGAATTACAGGGGCGAGCGGGAGCATTTATGGCTTGAGATTGATCGAAGAACTGGCTAAAAATGATTTTAAGATTCATGTGGTGGCGACTAAGACCGCTGAGAAGGTGTTGACTTACGAAACCAATCACGTGTTAAAAGATTTTATTAACAACCTTAATGCCAAGGGAGCCAGCATTATTCACGAAGACGTTGATAATTTCTTTGCTGCGATAGCAAGCGGATCGTATCAGACAAACGGCATGGTGATCGCCCCGTGTTCGATGGGCACGCTCGCTCAGATTGCGAACGGGATTTCTTCTAATTTGCTAATCCGAGCAGCGGATGTTTGCCTGAAAGAGCGTCGACCACTGATCGTCCTTGCACGTGAGACACCGCTGAACACGATTAACTTGGAGAATATGTTGAAGCTGACACAGGCAGGTGGCGTGGTATTTCCAGCATGTCCTGGGTTTTATAGCAAACCAGAAACGATTGATGATTTAATTGACTTTATGATCGGGAAAGTGTTAGATGCGCTTGATATTGAGAATGACCTGTTTGATAGATGGGGAACCGAATAATCAAGGAGTGAATGTAATGAAAATATGTTTTTTGTGCACTGTGTCAGTGAAGCAACGTTAAAACAACATAAAGTCTTTGTAAACCGATCAAAGCTGTTGTTCTTTACCCCAGCTCGGTGCTAAAAACAACATAAAGTCTTTGTAAACCGATTAAAGCTGTTGTTCCTTGCCCCAACTCGATGCTAAAAATAACATAAAGTCTTTGTAAACCGATCAAAGCTGTTGTTCTTTACCCCAGCTCGGTGCTAAAAACAACATAAAGTCTTTGTAAACTGATTAAAGCTGTTGTTGTTACCTTTGAGAAAAAAAACTGTCTGCTTTACATGAGAAGTCATGATTTGCAGACAGTTTTAAATAGTTTATAAACCTTTACTTACCCAAATTTCGCTGCCGTTTCGAGACCCACCGTCAACATTTCGGTAAAGGTCGTTTGGCGTTCTTCCGCCGTTGTCGCTTCGCCAGTGAGTGGCATGTCTGAGACGGTTAAGATAGCAAGAGCTCTTTTTCCAAGGTTTACAGCGTTCGAGTATAACGCTGCCGCTTCCATTTCGACCGCTAGCACGCCCATCTTGATCCATGAATCGTAAGCCGTTGAATGGTCGTTGTAGAACACGTCGCTGGTCATGATGTTCCCGACTTTGACTTTGGTGCCCAGCTCTTTCGCCGACTCCACCGCGGCTGCCAGCAACTCGTAATTAGCAATCGGTGCGTAGTGTCCGGCAAATTCAAACTGGTACAAGAAGTTCGAGTCCGTACACGCGCCCATCCCGATCACCACGTCTTTCAGCTCAACACCGCCGCCAAGTCCGCCAGCTGTTCCGACGCGAATAATGTTCTCCACCCCATAAAACGCGAACAGCTCGTAAGAATAAATCCCGATCGAAGCGGCCCCCATACCTGAACCCATCACTGAAACACGCACGCCTTTGTACGTCCCCGTGAAACCTAGCATATTACGCACCCCATTAAACTGGGTCACGTCCTCCAAAAAATTCTCTGCAATAAACTTCGCACGTAGCGGATCGCCTGGCATCAAAACCGTCTTTGCGATTTCGCCCTCCAGTGCCTCAATGTGTGCCGTTGGTAATGTTTTTGCTTGACTCATAGTTGATCAACTCCATAATTAGTATGTTTATTTTATAACCTCTTGTAAAAAACTTTCCCCCCCGATATCCCCGTCGACGCCTAAATAATCAAGGATGGTTTTCCCGATATCCGAGAACGTCGATCTGGTGCCTAGATTAATCCCAGCCCGGATCTTATCGCCATAGACCAGAAGTGGGACGTACTCGCGCGTGTGATCGGTTCCTTTGAACGTTGGGTCACAGCCGTGATCCGCGGTGATGATCAAGAGGTCATCTGGTCTTAGCGCGGCCGTGATTTCCGGGAGTCTCGCGTCAAAGTCCATCAGTGCTTGCCCATAACCTGGCACGTCGCGGCGGTGCCCGTAGACAGAATCGAAATCTACTAAGTTCGTAAAGATGAGCCCGGTACTTTCTGTTTGCAGGTGTGCGAGGGTTGCATCGACACCTGCCATATTATCCTTTGTTGGCGTGGATTGGGTGATCCCTTGCCCCGCGTAGATGTCGCTGATTTTCCCGATGGCGTGGACGTCTAGCTCGGCTTTTTTGATGTGGTCGAGCATCGTTTTGGCGAAGGGGGCGACCGAGTAGTCTTTGCGGTTGGCTGTTCGCTGCCAGTTTCCGGATTCGCCGATAAAGGGACGTGCGATGACGCGTGATACGTTCCAATCATCAACCAACATTTCCCGGGCAATGACGCAAATGCGCCACAGTTCTTCGATGGGTACCACGTCCTCGTGCGCTGCGATTTGGAACACACTATCAGCCGAAGTGTATAAAATCAGGTCACCCGTTGCGACATGCGCATCGCCTAATCGGTCAATGATTTCGGTTCCGGAAGCCACGCAATTCCCGATCACTTTGCGCCCGACTTTTTCCTCGAAGGCTGCGATCAGGTCTTGTGGGAATCCCTGTGGATAAGTCGGGAACGGATGCTCAACTTTTAGCCCAGCAATCTCCCAATGGCCCGTCGTTGTGTCCTTTCCAAGCGAAACTTCAGCTAGTTTCCCACAGCTTCCTGTGAATAATTCTTCTACATTCCCCAACTTTTCCACACCATCAATATTCGACAAACCCATTTTGCACAGGTTCGGCAACACCATTTCCGGCATTTTTTCTTTAATATTTAACAACGTATTAGACCCAACATCCCCGTAGTCAGCGGCATCAGGAAGCTCCCCGATACCAACGCTATCTAATACGATTAACACTGCTCTTTTTGACAAAGCTGTCACCTCCTGTTAAATCTCCAAATATTCTTCACCATTAGCGAAGTAGCGTTCTTTTAATTCCTCAATAATCGCGATACCTGCTGATGCTCCGACTCTAGTTGCGCCGGCTTTTAGCATTTCTAAGAACGTATCAGCTGTGCGGACACCGCCTGATGCTTTTACTTCCACTTCGTCTGGTGTTAGCTCAGCCATCATCGCGACATCTTCCACCGTTGCACCACTCGAAGTTGTTCCCGTTGAAGTCTTAACAAAGCTTGGCTTCACTTCGCTTGCGATTTCGCACATTTTGGCGATTTCTTCTTTCGTTAAATAGCAGTTTTCAAAGATAACCTTTGAAAGGGCGCCCGCCTGGTTACAAACGGCAACGATTTCTGCCATTTCGCGTTTTAGATAATCCCAGTCGCCTTCTTTAGCTTTCGCAACGTTGATCACGTAGTCAATCTCAGTCGCCCCGTTTTTAAGCGCATCTTCCGTTTCGAAAATCTTCACTTCGATCGTGTTTTGCCCCAGTGGGAACCCAACGACCGAACACGCCATGATATCTGTTCCTTTTAGTAGCGGCCCCGCAACCGATGCTTTCACCGGATTAAAGCACGCCGATGCAAAGTGATACTTCTTCGCCTCTTCGCATAATCGCGCAATGTCCGCATCCACCGCCTCTGCCTTTAAAATCGTATGGTCAATCATGCGTGCTAATTGGTCTAATGTGTATTTTTTCATTTCAAATTCTCCTTTTGGATCTTGTTCTGCCCCTGAACCCTTATTTTAAAAGAAAAAGTGGCATATCGGCAATTGTTTTTCGCCAAATATGGAAATAATTTTATTTTCAACCCGATTTAAAAGGGTTTGACACTTGCTAAATGTCGATTTCTGCCACTATAGTCCTATTTCAAAAGAGAAAGTGGCAGAATGAAATTTCGTGAGTAATTATGGGGGTAATTTAAAGGGGAAATGATCGTAAATTCAAAAATATTATCGTTTTCTCGATGGCTTGCGTATTAGTACGCTATTCTCGCCGCTCATTTACCCCTTTATTCATATCAGGCGCTGTTTTTTCGCCACGGTAAATCGCCACCCAGTCGCTGATCGCTGATTTCAGAGTATCACGCTTGTACGACTGGTTCCAGCGGTTGACCGCGATGTAGTCGAAAATGCCGTCTTGTTCGCGTGGCCATTCATCACCGCCCATTTGCACAACTGCACGTTCTAACTGCTCAAGCGCAGACAATGTGCCACCGCCGCCGCCACCAGCTGATGCGACTAAGATGCTCCCTTTTCCTTTATGAGACGATACGGGTTTTGGCTCGTTGCGATCCCATTGCTTGGTCGCTTCACAGCGGCGCAACTTGTCGATAAAAATTTTCATTTCTTCACTGATTTCGCCCCAATAAACCGGCGTGATATAGACGTATAAATCGGCTTCTGCCATTTTCTTTTGCAACGCCGTGAAACCGTCTTTCTCGCCGAAGATGCAGCGGTGTTCTTTGTAGCAAATTCCCCAACCGCCGTCGCACATGATACACTTCATCAATCTTTCACTGGATAAGCGAATCGTTTCAAAATCAACCGAAAGTTCCGCAGCGATTTCTTCCGCGGCTTCCACGAACGAATAGCAAACGCCGTCTAACTTAGGTGTTCCATTAATGATCAATAGCTTCATAAAAATCTCTCTCCTTTGCAAATACTATTATTTCAAAATGTCAACTGAATCCGTTGTGACGCGAGCATAAATCAAGGGCGGGACATCTGCTTTTAAGGTTGTAAATTCAAAGCTTTTTAAGAAAAGTTCTTCTGCGGAGGCGATGCTATCCGCCTTATTCGTATGGAAGATCGCCAACACGTCGCCTGCATGAACAAAGTCGCCGGTTTTTGATTTTAACACAATTCCTGCACGATAATCAATCACATCGTCCATCGTTTGTCTGCCGGCACCTAACATACACGAAGCCAACCCGCATCCTTCGGCGTTCATATGTGCAATATAACCCGTCGTCGGTGCGATAATTTCATGCTTAATCCCGGCTTCCGCAAACAAACTCACATCATGCAAATACCG
This sequence comes from Turicibacter sp., assembly GCA_009780245.1. GTDB lineage: Bacteria > Bacillota_I > Bacilli_A > MOL361 > Turicibacteraceae > WRKJ01. The sequence goes on along the minus strand of WRAJ01000003.1, from coordinate 84,459 downwards.
CACGTCACCACCCTGAGCCGCAATGATTTCTACAAATTTCTCAAACGCAGCCCCACTTTCAAGCTGAGTCTGCACCTGCTCACGACACGCTTCAATCGCCGTATCTGTTGCTAAATGCACCATATTCGCCGCCAGTTCTAAGCACAAGTCCCGTAAATCCGTCGGCCCTGCACCGTTCAAAACCTCAATGACTTCGATAATTTCCAATGCGTTACCAATGCTATAACCCGTAGGCACGTTCATATCGGTAATGAGCGAGGCCATTTTGCGCCCGTTCGCCTGTCCAATCGCCACCATCGCTTGCGCTAAAGCCAGCGAGTCTTCAAAGGACTTCATGAACGCACCGCTCCCCGTTTTAACATCGAGAACAATACCGTCTGCACCCGAAGCAATCTTTTTACTCATAATACTCGCTGCGATTAAAGAAATATTATCTACGGTCGCCGTGACATCACGAAGTGCATAAAGCTTTTTATCCGCTGGCGCTAGCTCCCCGGTTTGTCCAGCTAAGCATGCACCTGTATCCGTTACGATTCTTTGAAATTCATCGAGCTCTAATTCAATTCTCACACCCGGGATCGCTTCGGCTTTGTCTAACGTCCCACCGGTATGTCCAAGCCCGCGCCCTGACATTTTTGGTACTTTAATCCCGAGTGATGCGACAATCGACATGAGAATAAACGAGGTCTTATCCCCAACACCACCGGTTGAATGTTTGTCCACTTTAAAGCCGTCAATGCCGGAAAGATCAATCGTATCGCCAGAATGCACCATCGCTATGGTTAACGCAGACGTTTCTTCAAGGGTCATGCCTTTGAAGTACACCGCCATGGCAAAAGCGGACATTTGCTCATTTGGAATTTCGCCTTTGGTGAAGCCGTCGATCATCGCATTAATTTCTTCTGTGGTTAAGGCTTTGCCTTCTTTTTTCTTTTGAATGATATCGTACATTCTAATCATGAGTGACCTCCTTGTAGATCGCTTGGTCCGAACCGATAAGGTAAGATGTCATCTAATGTGCAGACGTGTTTCTCACCTTTCGCATCGGCCATGATAATTTTGAAATCACTGTCGCAAAACTCTGCCATTACTTGCCGGCACACACCACACGGGTAGCATAAACCAACTTCAGCCCCTTTTTGTCCACCAACCACCGCGATGACAGCAAAATCAGTCACACCCTCCGACACGGCTTTAAAAAATGCCGTTCGTTCTGCGCAATTGGTTGGCGAATAAGAGGCTGATTCGATGTTGCAGCCGGTATAAACGTCTCCGTTTTTTGCTAGTAGCGCAGCCCCCACTTGAAATTGAGAGTAGGGTGAATAAGATTTTTCCTTGGCATCAAAGGCTAGTTTAACCAAATCGTTGTCGTTCATTGTATCAACTCGCTTTCATAACTAACTAGTACTATTTTAATCCAATGATTATTTAATTACAAGCGCTTTTTGGAAACTTTTTGGATTGTCGTTGTAAATTCAAAAAAAACCTTTACAAACCGCCTAAAATGTATTAGAATTGAAAAGTAATTTATTCAAAGATAGGGGTTACATTCTGGCTTTGGAAATAACGAAAAAAAAGGAGAAATAATGATGATGAAATCAAAATATTTTAAACTGCTAATCGCTGCTTTTGCATTCTTATTTATTTTAGTAGCGTGTGGGAACGATAACGATGATACGCCGGCAGATGAGGCGGATTACGAAGAAGTAAACGGCGATGAGGAGGAGAATGGGGATGAAGTGGAAGCTGGAGAGGTCGTGCGTGTTGCATTACTTGCTCACTCTGATGATTCAATCTTAGATGATGGTTCATTTAACCAAGGAGCTTGGGACGGAATCACTCGTTTCTATGAGTCTTTAGGATTAAATGTTGAAGATCATGCATTATTCTTCCAGCCACATGAGGCAAGTGATGAGGCGCGTATTGATTTAATTCAAGATGCAGTTAATGATGGTTTTGATGTTTTAGTTTTACCTGGGTTCCACTTCGAGGTAGCACTGTATGAAGCTCAGGAAATCTTCACTGATACAACGTTTATCTTATTAGATGCTTCACCAAGACATGGAGATACGGGTGTGCGTATAGAAGATAATGTTGTTGCGATTCATTATGCAGAAGAAGAGGCTGGTTTCTTAGCTGGTTACGCTGCAGTGATGGAAGGATTCACAGATTTAGGATTTATGGGTGGACTTCCAGTTCCTGCCGTAATTCGTTTTGGTCATGGATTCATTCAAGGTGCTGATCACGCTGCTGAGTCTTTAGGATTAGCTGCAGGTGACATCACGATAAACTTCACTTATTTAGGTGGATTTGCACCAACTCCTGAGCGACAAGCTGAGGCTGTGTTCATGTTTGCTGGTGGAACAGAAGTTATTTTTGCTGCTGCTGGTGGTGCTGGTGGTTCTGTAATGGCTGCTGCTGAACAAGAAGGTGGCATCGTCATTGGTGTGGATGTTGATCAGTCAGAACATTCATCTACTGTTATCACTTCTGCGGTTAAAGGTCTAGAGATTTCTGTTTATGACATGTTAAATGATTTCAATGCTGGAAACTTCAATGGTGGACGTGAATTAATGTTTAATGCAGCAATTGATGGTGTTTCTTTACCAATGGGTACTGCAAGATTTGAAAACTTCACTCAAGATCAGTATGATGCTATCTTTGCTTTATTAGCAAACGGTGACATCGTTGTAAATGCAAGTACCGACATGGATGACATTACGACAACTTTAGTAACAGTTAACGTATTAGACTAATGGTCATTAGCTAACCGAAGAAAAAGACCACCTTGTGTGGTCCTTTTTTCTAATTAGTAAGAAGGAGGTCAGCGTTATGTACCTGATAGAAATGCGCAGTATAACGAAAGAGTTTCCCGGCATCATTGCCAACGACGATGTCACTTTGCAATTAAAGAAGGGGGAAATTCATGCTCTTTTAGGTGAGAATGGTGCGGGGAAATCAACTTTGATGAGCGTGTTGTTCGGACTTTACAAAGCTGAGAAAGGGAATATTTTTCACAATAACGAAGAAGTAACGATCAATGGTCCAGGAGATGCGAACAAATTAGGAATTGGAATGGTTCATCAACATTTTAAACTCGTTCATAATTTCACTGTGCTAGAGAATATCGTTCTTGGCGTAGAGACAACAGCTAGTGGTGTTTTAAAAATGGACGAGGCTCGTGCAAAAGTAGTGTCGTTATCAGAAAAGTATCATTTTGATATTGATGTTGATAAGCAAGTTAAAGACATTAGCGTTGGGATGCAACAACGTGTGGAAATTTTAAAGATGCTTTACCGCGACAATGAAATTTTAATCTTTGATGAGCCGACAGCTGTATTAACGCCGCAAGAAATTGAATCGCTGATGCAAACGATGCAAGATATGGCTAAAGAAGGGAAATCCATCTTATTTATTACGCATAAACTCGATGAGATTAAGCAAGTTGCTGATAGATGTACCATCCTTAGAAAAGGAAAGTACATTGGAACGGTTGAAGTGGCAGAAACTTCAAAGGAAGAACTGTCAGAAATGATGGTTGGTCGCAAGGTATCACTGTCGTTAGAAAAGAATGCTCCTAATATTTCGAACACGGTGCTCACTGTGAAGAATTTAAACAAAAAAGATGAGGTTGACGCGAAAGCAAAATTGAAGGATATTTCGTTTGAGCTAAGGCGTGGTGAAATTTTGTGTGTGGCTGGCATTGAAGGGAATGGTCAAACCGATCTGGTTTATGCGTTAACGGGACTTGATAAGCCTGATGAGGGTGAAATAATGCTGGATGGTGTAGACATTTCAAATATGAGTATTAGGAAGCGGACTGAGCAGGGACTTGCGCATATTCCAGAGGATCGTCATAAGCACGGACTTGTTCTAGACTACACATTAGCACAGAACGCCATCTTGCAAACTTATTACAAAAAAGATTTTCAGAAGCGTGGGTTCTTAAAATTCAATGCGATTTCTGAGTATGCAAAAGGATTAATAGAGCGTTTTGATATCCGTTCGGGGCAAGGAGAGGTCACAGAGGCAAGATCAATGTCTGGTGGGAATCAACAAAAAGTTATTTTAGCAAGAGAAATTGATCGTGACCCAAAAGTACTAGTTGCTGTGCAGCCGACACGTGGGCTTGATGTTGGGGCGATTGAGTATGTGCATAAAGAGCTTTTGAGGCAGCGCGATGAAGGAAAGGCGGTTCTTTTGATTTCTTTAGAACTTGAGGAAGTTATGAACGTTTCCGATCGCATTCTCGTGATGTATGAAGGGGAGATTGTTGCAGATGTTGATCCAAAAGAGACGACGTTCCAAGAATTAGGTCTTTATATGTCAGGTGCTAAAAAAGAGGTGATGTCATCATGAAAAAAGAAGGATTAGCAGACATTTTATCGTCGATTTTAGTTGTTATTATTGGGCTTTTAATTGGCTTAATGATTTTGTTTGTCAGTGATGCAGAACAGGCATTGCCTGCATTTAACACCATTCTAACGTTTGGCTTTTCATCAATGAGAAACATTGGAGATGTTTTGTTGCTAGCAACGCCAGTTATTTTGACGGGACTATCGGTTGCTTTTGCGTTTAAAACTGGGTTGTTTAACATTGGTGCAAGCGGGCAGTTTACAATCGGTAGTTTTGTTGCCATCTATATCGGTGTTGAATTCACACATCTACCACCAGCCTTGCGTATTTTATTGGCGATTGTTGGAGCAGCGGTTGCTGGTGGTTTGTGGGGAGCAATTCCAGGTTTACTTAAAGCATTCCGAAATGTTAATGAAGTTATTTCTTCCATCATGACAAACTACATTGCCATGTTTTTGGTTAACTTTTTAATCATGAACGGATTAAGCTTTAGAGGACGCTATCTTCTTAATCCGATTTTTGACCAAGGACGTGGAACAACAACACGTATGCCTGACAGTTCAGTTTTGCCAAATTTTGGATTACAAAATATTTTCACTGATGGTATGCGATCGTCACACATTAATATTGGTATTATCATTGCCATTGTAACTGCCATCATTATTTATATTGTTTTAGAAAAAACTGCGTTTGGTTACGAATTAAAAGCATGTGGATTTAACAAAGACGCAGCAAAGTATGCTGGGATTAACCAAAATAGAAACATTGTGATTTCAATGGTTATCTGTGGTGTGCTAGCCGGACTTGGAGGCGCTTTAAATTATTTAGTAGGAACAGGCTTGTCGATGAGCACGGTTGATGTGTTAGCACCAGAAGGATTTATGGGAATCTCGGTTGCCTTCTTAGGGCTTAACAACCCACTGGGCATTATTTTCTCCGGAACGTTGATTTCGTATCTGTTCCTTGGTGGAACGCGTATGCAGGTGTTTGGATTCTCAGTACAATTAATTGAAATGGTAATCTCAATTATTATTTACTTCTGTGCTTTTGTTAGCTTAATGAAATTATTCTTAATGGATAAATCAACTCGATTTATGAAACCAAAGGAGGAATCGCGATGACTTTGGAGATATTTTATCTTATTATTCAACAAACGATGTTTTTCATGGTTCCGTTAATGATTGTTGCACTTGGTGGCCTATTTTCTGAAAAATCTGGCGTTATTAACATTGCACTTGAAGGAAAAATGATTATGGGCGCTTTTAGTGGTATTATTGTGATTTCTATGTTTCAAGAGAGTCTTCCTGGATTGCCAATCTTACTAATTGCCATCCTTGTCTCGGTTCTGACTGGTATTGTTGTTAGTTTCTTCCATGCATACGCTGCCATTAACTTACGAGCGAATCAAATCATCAGCGGTACAGCGATTAATATGTTTGGTTATGCTTTTGCCGTTTATTTTGCTAGAATCTTAACTGGGACACAAAACGTGCACTTTGTCAATCAATTTAGAATAGAAAGTGTACCGTTGTTAGGAAGTATTCCTGTTATTGGACGAATGTTTTTTCAAAACACTTATATCACCACGTTTTTTGGGTTCTTCCTAATGGCTGTCGGTTCTTTTGTTCTTTATAAAACAAAGTTTGGATTACGTTTAAGAGCGTGTGGTGAACATCCTGGTGCTGCCGATTCAGTAGGAATTAACGTCGTTAGAATGCGCTACGCAGGTGTATTAATCTCTGGTGCTCTTGCCGGGCTTGGTGGTCTTGTTTTCATCATTCCAATTTCAACCATTTTTAGTGGCTCGGTTTCAGGATATGGATTTTTAGCTTTAGCGGTTCTTATTTTTGGTGGTTGGAACCCAATCAAAATTATTTTTGCAGCTTTCTTCTTCGGGTTATTACAAACCATTGCTGCTGGTCACTCGGCTATTGATTTCTTGCCGAATATCTCAGGTCACTTCTATCGCATGATTCCTTATATCGTGACGTTAGTGGTATTAGCCTTCACTTCTAAAAACACAGCTGCGCCAAAAGCGTTAGGTGAAGTTTATGATAAAGGAAAAAGGTAGTTTGGTTTAGGTCAAGTGCTGAATGAAGTAGGGTGGCAGTGAAAAATGCAAAAACTTGACGCACGCTTACTGTAAATATAATGTGATTTAGCTAGCTTCGGCTAGCTTTTTTGTGGTATAATGTGCGAATAGAAATAAATCGTTTATAGGCATTCAAAGAAGTGCTTTGCTAATATGATTTAAAATTTAAGATAAGAAGGGTTTGTTTTTTCATGGACAATAAACGTAACAACGGAACATTTAATAGGCGTAATACCGCCTCGATCAAGCCGGATGAAGTGGCTGTTTTTGCCTTAGGTGGGCTGGGTGAAATTGGAAAGAACACTTATTGCATTGAATATAAAAATGAGATTATTATTATTGATGCTGGGATAAAATTTCCAGATGATCAGCTATTAGGGGTTGATTATGTCATTCCAGACTATCAATATTTAGTTCGCAATCAAGAAAAAATTGCTGGCTTGTTTATTACTCACGGACACGAGGATCACATTGGTGGGATTTCGTTTTTACTACGGAAAGTAAAAATTCCTGTTATTCACGCACCGCGTTTATCCATCGAGTTGATGCGTAATAAACTAGAGGAGCGCAAGTTGATTGCTTTGGCTAATTTCAGAGAATACCAGCCGGACACGATTGTGAAAACGAAACACATGGAAATTGAGTTTTTCCGTGTGAATCACAGTATCCCAGATTCGTTCGGTTTGTCGATCAAGACCGATATCGGTCGCATTGTTCATACCGGAGATTTCAAGTTTGACTTGACACCAGTTGGGCCGACACCTGATTATTACAAGATGGCGAAGTATGGAGAAGAAGGCGTGCTTTGTTTGCTATCGGATTCAACAAGTGCCGAGTTACCTGTTTTTTCTGTTTCAGAACGTGTGGTTGGTGATCGCTTATTAGACGTGTTTAAGCAAACAGAAGGTCGGGCGATTGTGGCAACGTTTGCGTCAAACGTTCACCGTGTTCAGCAGATCATTGAAGCCTGTGTGGCAACGGGGCGCAAGATTGCGGTCTTTGGACGGAGTATGGAGTCTGCGATGAAGATTGCGTTGGAGTATAGCTACTTAACCGTGCCGGAGGACACGTTTATTTCTGGCAACGATTTGAATCGCTATCCGAGCAACGAGGTTGCGATTTTATGTACGGGATCGCAAGGTGAACCGATGGCGGCGTTATCTAGAATTGCAGCAGGGATCCATAAAGACATTCAGATTATCCCTGGCGATACGGTTATTTTCTCGTCGAGTCCGATTCCTGGAAATGCCATTGGCGTTGGGAAGACGATTAACAATTTACAACGCGCTGGTGCCGAGGTGATTGTGCACAGCCTTCTAAACAACATCCATGCGTCTGGGCACGGGGGTCAAGAAGAATTGAAGTTAATGTTGAATTTAATTAAGCCAAAGTATTTTATGCCGATGCACGGTGAGTATCGCATGTTATCGATTCATAAGAAATTAGCGATTCAGTGTGGCGTTGAGGAAGATAATTGCTTTGTCATGAATAACGGAGACGTGTTGTCTTTTAATGGTAAAGGAAATGCGAGGCTTGCGGGACGTGTACCAGCCGCGACGATTTACACGGATGAGAATGGCGTATCTGGTATGGGTGGCGAAATCTTACGGACACGACGTATTTTATCGGAAGACGGGTTATTAATCGTTGTGGCGACCATCCGAACGAAAGATAAACGCTTGATGAACGGGCCAAACATTGTGTCGCGTGGCTTTGTGTACATGAAAGAATCAGAAGAATTGATTCGTGAGACAGAAAGGTTGATTCGTGCGGATGTGATTCAAACGTTGCATTCAGCTAATCAGTTAGACATTGAAGGGATCAAGCAAGCGATTGAAGATGCCGCTTCGCCGTACTTGTTTGAGCAAACGAAGCGCCGCCCGATGATTTTACCGATTATTATGGAAGTTTAAAGCACTGAGAGTCGCTGAAAAGTGGCTTTTTTTCTTTTTTTGACAAGAGGTATCAATTAACGTTAAATTGCGCATCCTTTAAGATAGAAGTATTTTTGAATAAGGGGGCATGTCAGTCAGTGAAGAGATTTAGAACGATACTTTCAGTGTTAATGATAAGTTTTTTTATGCTTGGCTTATTTCGCCCAGCATTGGCAGAAGAAAACAGCGCAAATGAGGCGGATATTGAGCCGCCCACGAGTGAAGTAAATCTTGAAGAAACAGACCTTTCTGAAGATGAAGAAGTAGACGATAGCGAAGGCATGTCTATGCCAGAAACAGTGCTTGTGGAGGATGGTCCCACCGACGAAGAGGAGAAGGACGATGAAACAGAAGAAAGCGAGTTTTTTTCAGCAGTAGATGTTGCAAATCCAAACATTTGGTACACAGAAGCAGACGTTACCATCACCTTAGCGCCCACGCCAGTCGCCGATGTCTACACCCGCTTGCGCAATGCAGTCAATACGGCTACACCTAATGCCATTACTCATATTATCATACCGTTTCATATTAACACAGGAACCATTGGTGTCGATGGTTCAACGTTTAATGTGCCAAACGGGGCAACGGTTGTTTTAATTGGGCATCATGCTAATGAAGAATCCGGGATTTTTGAACCAGGTGATCGGAAAATTGCTCTTTCGGATACTCATAATGCGTTGTCAAGAACAATTCGGGTACGCGGAAACGGCAATGAGCGGACGGCTTTGGTATTAAGAAATATCGTTGTCCAAAACGTTACAGCGGTTGCGGCCCAATCAACACCAGTAACCGTACCAATACCACTAGTATTATCAGCACAAACAGGAACAGCTCGAGGTGGCGGTATCACGGCTGAAAACACCGCTGCTGGTGGTAGTGCTGGTGGTGGCGGACACGTCATTTTATGCCGTGGAGCCGTTTTAAGAAATTTAACAACGGATAATAACGGACCAGTGGATATCCAATTAAACGGTCGTTTTACGATGCAAGAAGGGTCGCAAATCATTGACAGTGCGGCAGAGAATAACGGAGGAGCTGTTTGGGTCGGGAACAATGCCCGATTTGATATGCACGGTGGCCTCATCGAAGGGAATTTTTCCCGCACGCAAGCAGGGGGGGCAGTGGCGATTGGTGGCACCACTGTTGGTGGTACGTTCAATATGCATGGCGGTGAAATTCGCAACAATCGGGCTGGTGTGAATAATGCTGGTGCGTTATTAAATGGCGCAGGGAATACCGGTGGTGGTGTTCACCTCATGCACGCTAATGCTACTTTTAATTGGTACGGTGGTGACGTCCATCATAATAGTGCGGCTAATGGGGGAGCTATTTCGATTGCAAGTGGTACCGTAAATATGAATGGCAATCGTATTTTAAGAGATAATACGGCAACGGGAACGGGTGCAAACGGTGTTGGAGGCGCTGTCTATGTAACGGGTGGTCATTTCCATTTGCATAGCGGGGAAATTACTGACAACACAGCAACCACATTAGGTGGTGGTCTAGGTGCTAACGGCGGTACCATTACCATTCATGGTGGTGAGGTTCATAACAACACAGCGGTCAACGGCGGCGGTATTGGCGTAGCAACTGGTTCGCTGTTTGTCGTTAACGGAGAAATTCACACTAATACCGCGACGGCTAACGGTGGCGGCATTGGTTTGGCAGGAACATCAACGGCTGCAGCCCATCTAACAATCCAAGGCGGTGTCATCCGTGAGAACCAGTCTGCTGGTTCAGGCGGTGGTATCGGGGTTGTTCGAGCGAATAATTTTGGTGGCACAACCGCTGCGGCAACGATCACAGCTGCTGTCCCCACGTTTACGATGACAGGAGGAACAATTCAAAATAATGTTGCTAGCAACCATTCAGGACTTCACTTTGCGCCTGTTTTAACGACCACTGCGACAACAACTGGGAACAACACATTAACAAATAATATTTTTGAAATTTCTGGTTCAGCAACGGTTGATGACATCAACTATGCCCCTCAAGTAACCCAAACAAAAAACGGGACATCTGGTGGTGGACATAACACACTGACTGCCAACTTAGGCGGGAATGCGCAAATTGGTTCTATGCGTTTAGCACCGGTGCTGAGTGTGCCAGGTTCTGGCACAACGGCTGGTCGTTCCAACACGTTTACCTTTACAATGGCAGAAAATGTCAGCATTGAAAACGGGCTCATGGTTAGTGGTGGTTTAGGAACTTCAGCGGGAACGACAGGAACTAGCACACGAGGAAATACTTTCAATTTTACGCTGATAGGCGGTAGCGTTGGTGGTGGCATTGACTTTGCACCGACACTTACGCATGCCGGAGGAACAACAGGTGCGATAACACGAACGAACACGTTAACCGTTAACCTAAATGCTGGAACGATTTCAGGTGGTATAAATTTCATTCCGATAATAGAATCAAGTGGTGGATCAGCAGGCAACCATACCAATCATATCAACTTAAATCAAAACGGCACGACCATTAACGGTGGAAACCGTCAAAACGGTGGCGGCATTCGCTTTGAACCAACAGCAAGCGTATCAGGAGGAGCAGCAGCCGTCGCGAATCGAGCCAATCATGTGGCATTTCGTATGAACGGTGGCAGCATCACAGGTGGTGTCGCAGAGTCAAACGGTGGTGGTATCTATTACCGACCGAATAGCCAAGTGACTGGCACTGGAACGCACAATCTCATCATGGAAATGAACGGCGGTATCATTGATCATAACCGTGCAAATGAGCGCGGTGGCGGGATATATGTAGCGTTTTCGGCAGTAGGGGGCACCTTACCGGCGCCGACCTTAAATTTGACCAACAATCCCAATGCGACGCGATCCATCACAAATAACCGTGCGACGATTGACGGTGGTGGTCTTTTCGTCGCTCACAATGTGTTGTTTCCTGCCATGACAAACGCTCGCATTAATGGAAACGTTGCAGAGATCGGGTCTGGCGGAGGTATTTACACGGAAACCTCTTCAAGTGCACCTAGCGCTTGGGGAACCTTCACCTTAAATAACAGTCAAATCCATGATAATACAAGCTATGAGAATGGGGCAAGCATTTGGATAGAACGCTATGAAACGTTCATCATGAACGACAGCAGCATCAATGGCAACCGAACCATTACCGGCGATGGTGGTGGTATGCATTTTTCACCGTTGGGTTCTTCTCGGGGAACCTTCATTATGAACGGTAGTAGTGCGATCAACCAAAATGAAGCCGTGAACGGTGATGGTGGAGGTTTATGGTTAGAAAATGTTGATTTAAACCTGCACGATCAGAGCAGCATCAACCATAACACGGCAGCCAAAAGTGGCGGTGGCGCCATGCTTAACAACAGCACCTTGTTCATGCAAGGCGCAACCATTGACAATAACGTAGCTAGTGAAGACGGTGGCGGTGTGTTTTTAGCCAATCAATCTAATTTTGATTTGCAAGCAGGTGTCATTAGGGCCAACCAAGCGACTAATGGCGGCGGGATTTACGCCGATGAGTCTTCGAATGTTACTGGGACAAACGGTTTTGTAACAGGTAATCAAGCAACCGGTGATGGCGGTGGGATCTTTTCAGAACAATACGAGGATGAGCTGTTCATAACGCCAGATGCCTACAGCAATCTCATGCTTTCGACGAACATCGTCTTCGATGAAAACAGCGCGCAATTCGCAAGCTTTGGACCTGCTAATCCAGAAGTGATTGATGCGCATATCCCATCGACGCTAATCGGGAGTGTGACGGATGCGCCCCTTCTGAATAATTTTGACATCAATTACCCCGTACGCAATTTTGCAACCTTTACGTTTTTTAAAAGAGATGAACTGCTGTATACCGATTTTGATGAGTCCTTGTCGCTTGAAGGCGCCACATTTGAAATGTTACGCTATGAAAATGGCACATGGACCCCGATTCACACGGAAACTAGCAACGAAGAAGGTCGTGTCACGTTCATGCCTTTAAGGTTGCAAGCAACCTATCGACTAGTCGAAGTGACGGCACCTGTTGGGCATCAGCTTCCAAGAGGTCATTGGTTGATCGAAATTGATGAGGAAGGTGTGAGTAGCATTACAGCAGAAGGCGAATTCGTCCCAGCCTTTCGCCTTCATAATGAACAGTATTACCTTGGTAATCTAACCAACTTTGAAATCCCGGTGCTAGGGGGACTAGGGGTGAGCGAAACGAAATTAATTGCGAGCTTCATCATCATGCTGAGCTCACTTCTGGCGCTACTTGTTTTAAGGAAGCGGCAAAAACTAGCAAATGCCATCAGAAAATAAAACTTTTCTTTCACCTACCTAAATCGAGTGCTAGTATCAGGCTCGATTTTTTGATATACTGATACAACAGGAGCTGATAGCCATGCCAGAATTACCAGAAGTAGAAACCGTCAAAGAGCTGCTAAAGCCTAAAATATTAGGACTAGCAATCAAAGAAGTGATCATTCATTATGACAAAATGATCAAAACAAGCGACGCCGTTCGTTTCAAAACCGATTTAATTGGGGAGAAATTCATAACTGTCACACGACGTGGTAAATATTTAATTTTTGAGTTAACCAACTACTACCTGCTTTCTCATTTACGCATGGAGGGTAAGTTTTTCTATGGCAACGAGGCTGGTGCAAAAGATAAGCACGTCCATGCCGAGTTTCTCCTAAGCAACGGGGCAAAGTTGCGCTACGAAGACGTGCGTAAATTTGGGACCTTTCACTTATATGACAAGTCCACGCAACTTGAACTAACGCCGTCGCTGTCGGTATTAGGACCAGAACCATGGTCAGACGAGTTTAATGAAACGGCCGTTGAAGCGGCTTTGAAGTGGAAAAAGACGCCGATCAAATCCATGCTATTAACGCAAAAAATTGTCTCAGGTCTTGGCAATATTTACGTGGATGAAGTTTTGTTTTCTGCCAACGTTCACCCGAAGAAAAAAAGTGGTGATTTGACTCGCGCGGAAATCAGAAATGTGGTACACTATACAAGAGAGATTTTAAGCCAGGCCATCACGCACAAAGGGACAACGATTAAGACGTTTTCTGCTGAACATGGGATCTCTGGTGAGTTTCAAAATTTTCTTCAAGTTCATACGAAGAAAGATAAGCCTTGTCCAAAGTGTCGTGCGACCATCTTAAAGATGAAAGTCGGTGGACGTGGCACTTATTTCTGCGCGGTTTGTCAGCCGGAGGTGTTGTAGCGTGAAAGTCATCGGATTAACAGGCGGTATTGCAACGGGAAAGAGCACGGTGAGTAAATGGTTGCAAAAGCGTGGGTTTCAAGTGATCGATGCCGATCAAATTGTGCACGAATTGCAAAGCATCGGCAGTCCAATGCTTGCGAGTATTGCAGCTGAATTTGGGAAATCGGTGATCTGTGCAGATGGTAGCCTTGATCGGAAAACGTTAGGTCAGATCATTTTTAACGATCCGAATGCCAGGCACAAACTTGAAGCGATCATGCATCCGGCGGTTCGTGCTGAATGTAACGAACAGATTGCGCAATCGCAAGCGAACGTGTTGTTCTTAGATGTGCCTTTGTTGTTTGAAGCGGGCTTTGATGATTTGGCAGATGTCACGGTTGTGGTGAGTGCAACAGAGCAGACGCAGCTGCAACGACTGATGAAAAGGGACGAGCTCAGCTTCGATCAAGCACAAGAAAGAATTCATTCACAGATGCCGATCGCAGAAAAAAGCCGTCGCGCTAATTTTGTGATTGATAACAACGGCAACTTGTGTGAATTAGAAGAAAACATTGAACGATTTTTAGGGGAGATTATAAACTAAGGTGATGAAAGATGTTTGAAAAATTAACGAGGTTCGAAACATCGGACCAAACGACGCCACCAACGGCTTACTATAAGGGCACTTATGAGCAAGTGAAAACAGCTGTTTTTGAAGCGGCGAAAAAAATAAACATGGAAGTGAAAAGCCATAATAACGATCACAAAGAATTTTTATTAAAGCGTGGCCGTGTTGAAGTTATGGTGACGGCATACAGCATTACACTCTTAGAAACAGCCGTTGATGTGGTTGTGATGACGCCTTTATTGGCACCGGGGAAAAAAATTGCGGTTTCGTTCTTTGAAGCGATGAAACCGAATCTGCAAATGAAATAACGGAGAATCTTCATGAAACCGAATGCTAAATTTAGACTTACGCCGACGGCGACGCTTGCGTCAGATGAGTTACAGTCACTAACGCTTCTATATCAACCGATTGTTGGGCCATCTGCTTTTTCCCTGTACATGGCTCTTCTTACGTTGCCAGAAAAAAAAGAATACGATCACCATTTTCTTTTGCAAGTAATGGGTTATCACATGGATCAACTCGTTGACACTCGCCAGCGCTTAGAAGCAGTAGGGCTTCTTGATGTGTACAAGGCCGATAATGGGCTGAGCTATAAACTAAAAAAGCCGCTAATTGCAACGGATTTCTTTTCCGATGGTATTATGAGTGCGTTTCTATACGTTAAAATTGGGACAAAAGATTTCTTAATGACAAAGCAGCTATTGTTAGAAAGCGATGACGTGCTGACGGGAGAAAAGGTTTCAAAACGTTTTGATGAGGTGTTTGATATTGCTGCCTTAGCGCGAGCACCTCATGAAGTGACGACACAAGAAAGACAGTGCGATCAGCCTGGGATACGATTGGATCAGAGTTTTGATGAAAAAAGCTTGGTCGAAATGCTAATAAAAAAAGGTATTTCCCGGGAAATCATCACACCTAAACTGTTGAATACTTTGAACGAGCTGGCGTTTCTATATAAATTTGATGTTCATGAATTAGCGCGTTTGGTGTTTGATTCGACAGAGCCAATCGGAACCGTAAACACGTCCAAGATGAAGGCGTTGGCTCGGACGCAATTTCAGCTTATGAGTAAGGGTCATCACGTTGAGGTGGTTGTCAAAGATCCTAACAAAGCGGTTGTCGAAAAGTTAGATAAAGATCGAGTCGATGATTCAAGGGATGGTATGACCGCGTTCTTGGCGCAAAATCCGATTGATTTTTTGCGATTTAAATCAGGAGGAAAGCCACCGGTGCCGGCCGATGTAAAGTTGGTAGAATGGTTATATGTGGATCAGCAGATGGATGCGGGGGTCGTGAATGTTTTGATCGATTATGTGTTGAAGCACACCGATGGTAGGTTGCCAAAGCAATTGGTTGAAAAGATTGCTGGGGAGTGGCAAAGGCAAAACATTGCGACGTCTCAGGCCGCGATGGAGAAGGTGATCAAAACCATTCAGAATAGTAGTGAATATAAATCGGGACAAAAGCAGCCAGTCGCGAAGAGAAAAGCGCCGGTTGCTGAAGCGATTCCTGGGTGGTTTGGTAAAGAAAACGAGCAGCCAAAGATGAGCCGTGAAGAGGCTGAGGCTGCGAGACAGAGAATGGAACAGATGAGAAGTGCTTTTCTCGAAAAGACGGGTGATGTGGATGAAAAAATTAGGTGATTTGATTAGTGAAATTTCAGATGTGGATGACTCTTACGGTGAACTGTTATCAAATCCGAAGGTTTCTGAGGTTTTGAAGCGCCATGAAAAAGAACTAGATATGCGATTATTGCCTAGCTTTATGACGTCTTTAGATGAGTATGCGCACGGTTCGAACATGTGTGAGGGATGTCAGCGTTTGGCAGCTTGTAAGCAACCGATTAAAGGGCATTTTCCAACGCTTACGCCACACGTGGGACGTTTGAACCTCGCTTATGCGCCTTGCGAGTTTTATAAAAGTGGGCTGCATTTAAATCAGATTCAAAACTTTCACGTGCCCAAGTCAATGTTGACTGCGAGTTTGAGTACACTTGAGGCCACTGAAAATCGCGAAGAATTATTTCACTTGGTCGTTGATTTTATTTCGCATTACAGTGCAGACAATTATAAAAAAGGCTTGTTTATACATGGTTCTTATGGAACAGGGAAAACTTATACATTATGTGTGATTGCCAATGAGTTAGCTAAAAAAGGCTTTGGTTGTGCGATCGTTTATTTGCCTGAGTTGATTGCAGAACTTAAATCTAATTTTGGAAATAACGAAGTGAGCAACAATGCGATCATTGAGAAAATTAAGCAAGTGCCAGTTTTAATGCTGGATGATATTAGTGGTGTGACCATCACTGGCTGGATGCGTGATGAAGTGCTAGGGCGGATATTGAATCATCGTATGATGCATGAATTACCGACTTTTTTCAGCTCTAACTCGAATTATGATGAATTGCTCGCGACGTTTTCAGAAACGAATCGCGTTGGGCTTGAGCCGGTGAAAGCCACGCGTGTGATGGAGCGCATTAAAGCATTGAGTGTACCGGTTGAATTGGTAGGTAAGAATTATCGGAATTAAAAGAGAAGGAGGGATTAGGATGCACGATCCAGATTTAGAAAAGTTTTTAAAAAAAGAAAAAATCCCTTATAAGGATCCGAGCATTTATTTAGAAGCTTTTACGCACGCTTCTTATGCCAATGAACGCCGCCACATTGAAAAGTTGGAAAACAATGAACGCCTTGAATTTTTAGGGGATGCTGCGTTACAATTGTGTTGTTCCGAGTATTTATTCGATATGCGTCCGAGGCTGCCAGAAGGGAAAATGACGCGAACGCGTTCCTCCTTGGTGCGTGAAGAAGCGCTGGTGAAATACGCGGATGCGATTAGTCTGGCGACCTTTGTCCGGATGGGACGCGGCGAAGAAAAAATGGGCGGGCGAGAACGTTCCTCGCTAAAAGCGGATGCGTTTGAGGCACTCATTGGTGCTATTTATGAAGATTTGGGATTTGATGCGGTTTTGCAATTTTTAACGCCGATTATCATCAAAGAATACGACTCAATGGCCGTTAAAGACGACCTTGATTATAAAAGTCGTCTGCAAGAGTTTGTGCAAGCTGATTCTAAAAGAGCCATTAGTTATCAGATGATAAATTCTGAAGGACCGGCGCATGCAAAGCTCTTTGAAACGGCAGTGATGCTAGATGAAATGACGTTAGGTATCGGTAAAGCGTCAACGAAAAAAGAATCGGAGCAACTTGCAGCGAAAGCCGCATTAAGTAAGCTAGCGCTTGTTGATAAAGAACTTTGAATCTGTTATAATTAAAAAAACAAAGAATTTTGAGGTGAGTTTTTGTGCCAAAGTATAATTTAAATAAAAGAAAAGGAACACGCCTAATTTTGTTGTTTCTTGCATTGTCATTTGTGATTGTTCCAGTGATTTTCTTCTTCTTACACATGTTTGCTATTTTTGGTTAGGCATTATGTAAAATAACTGGTTAAGCCGAAATCTACAACGGCTTGACCTATTTTTAAAATACATTAAAGATGGAGTGTGACCCTGAGTGGATCCAGCCTTTTGGTATATTGTGTTAATTATTTTGATCTGTTTATCGTCGTTTTTCAGTGGATCTGAAACGGCGTTTTCGAGCGCTAATCTCATCAGATTGCGCGGTTACATGGAAGATGAACAAAAAGGGGCAAAGGTTGCTTATGAACTTTGCTCGGAAAAGTTTGAAGATGTGTTACTTGTCATTTTAGTTCTGAATAACGTTGTAAGCTTTGCAGCAGCAGGGATTGCGACGATTGTGGCGATGGAGACATTTGGCGAAGCGTTTGCTATTTTAATGACGTTGCTGATCACCATTATCATGATTGTCTTTGGGGAAATTCTTCCGAAATCTTATGCACGAGCTAATGCTGAAAGGCTTGTCTTACGCATCGCTGGTATTTTCCAACTTTTAACCGTTATTTTAAAACCAATCGTTAGTATGATGCGCGCCTTAAAAAACATCTTCAAAAGCGACGATGAAAAAGAAGAAGAGCCCTCTGTCACTGAGGATGAGTTAGATGTGATCATCAATACGATGGAGGAAGAAGGCGTCCTTGAAGAAGAGGAAGTGGATATGTTACAAGGTGTCTTAGATTTGAGTGAAACGTTTGTCAAGAACATTATGACACCCCGTGCCGATGTGCAATCATTAAACATCGAAGCCACCATTGAAGAAGCGAAACAAAAGTTCTTAAAGTATAGATTCTCGCGCATCCCGATTTACGAAGAATCGCACGATAACATGATTGGCATTCTTTACGAACGTGAGTTGTTTACAGCTATTTTGAGTGAGCAAGAAACGCCGTACCTTAGAGACCTCATGAAAGAGCCCGTTTACGTTTCGAGTTCCATGCGAGTTTCAAGTTTATTAGAAAAGATGCGAGATGAAAAACAACATCTGGCGATTGTGATTGACGAACACGGTGCGGCATCGGGAATCGTGACCATGGAAGACGTGATTGAAGAAGTTGTTGGTGAGATTTATGACGAACACGATGAAGAAGAATTGTTGATCACGAAGAACTCCGAAACCTCTTATGAAGTGAGCGCTGATTTTGCTTTGGATGAGTTATGTGATTTATTTGATGCCCGTATCGGTGAGGACGACGATGTCATCCCGGTTGGAAGCTGGCTCTATGAGAAGTTAGAAGATATCCCAAACATTGGCGATGAGTACGTTCACGAAAATTTACATTTTAAAGTGACCTCGGTAGAAAACCGACGGATTATGCGTGTGCTAGTGGAGTTTATTGAAACAGAAGAAGAAAAGTAAAGGAAATCCTGATTTGCTAACGTGCAAATGAGGGTTTCTTTTTTTCATAAAATGCGTGAAAATCATTGCCTAATTTAAATAGGCGCTCTAAAGACCCGTTTAAGACACTAAATTTTAACAAATTGGTGTAATAAAGCTTTACATTCGTTAAGTTTAATTATAAACTATTAGTATATATTTTAGCTAAAGAATTCAAAGTGGGAGTTGATGTGGGATGCTAAACATTATTTTGTGTGAAGATAACCAAGCCGTGATTGATCTAGTCACGAAGTTTGTGGAAAATTACTGTCGGATGGAAGGGATGTCTGACGTTAAAATCGAATTAGCAACAGGCGATCCAATAGCGGTTCTGGATTTGTTTCGAGCAAACGTTGCGCAACCAGACGGGACAATTAAACAAGTAGCCAATACGTTGAAACATAGGTTGCTCTTTTTAGATATTGATCTAGGTGATTTAGGGAAAGTTAGTGAGATGAACGGCATCTCATTAGCGCGAGAGATTCGAAAATATGACATCGGTGCTGACATTGTTTTTTTAACGCACAATCAAACCACGATATCTGACATTGTGAGTTATAAAATTGCGCCGATTGCTTTTTTGAATAAACCTTATTTATCAGAAGACACAGAAACGCTACAAAAGGATGTGCTTGAAATATTGCGCTTTTCCTACGACCGCATGAGCAGAAGTCAAGTTGATAAAAAAATGATTGAGTTCAAAACAGGGCATCGAAAAGTGTATGTCAACTTAGCTGATGTTTATTTTATCCAAGTGAACGAAGAAAGAGGAAGTGAATCCGCCTCTGAGGAAAGCAGATCAGCGCTTACGATTCTTCATGAATCTAGCGGTGCTCAATACTTAAAGCGATCGCTCAGCTTTTATGATAAGAGTGTACCGGAACTGGTTAAGCTTGGGAAATTTTATTTAATTAATCCCTTAAATGTGAAATTCATTGAGTTCTCAGGAAGGTATGCGTACATCAGAATGCACGGTGACCATGAGATACGTGTGACGCGCAAGGCGCTAGAAGATTATGAAAAGCTATTATCAGAAATGAATGACAAAGAATAATGAGCAAAAGGGTGCAAGTAGCCGTACTAATGTGATATACTAAATAGATGTTTTAGTAAACAAGCAATTGATTGCAGGAGGTAAAGAAATGGGTAAGTATTTTGGAACAGATGGCATTAGAGGGGTTGCGAACACAGAATTAACCATTGAATTGACAATGAAATTGGGGCGCGTCTTAGGTGCTAATTTAGTGAAAGAGCACGACAAGCCAAAGGTATTAATTGGTCGAGACACACGTATTTCAGGCGAAATGTTAGAAGGTGCACTCATTGCAGGACTCGTATCATCAGGTGCGAGTGTCATGAAATTAGGCGTGATCTCAACGCCAGGTGTTGCGTATTTGACAAAGAATTTAGACGTTCAAGCTGGCATCATGATTTCGGCTTCACACAACCCAGTAGAAGATAACGGCATTAAAATTTTCCAAGGTGACGGCTACAAGTTAAAAGACGCGATTGAGCTTGAAATTGAAGCGTTGATTGATGCCGAAGATGAATTGCCACGCCCAGTTGGTGGTGCCATTGGAACGGTTGAAAGTTTCAAAATGGGTGCTGGGAAATACTTGAATTTCCTTAAGTCAACGATCGATAACGATTTATCAGGGTTTAAAATCGCTTTGGACCCAGGACACGGTGCGGCTTCAGCGCTTGCGCGTCAACTCTTTTCCGATCTAGGTGCAGAAATTGTTGAAATCGGTGCGAATCCAGATGGGCTAAACATCAACGACAACGTTGGTTCAACGCATCCTGAGGCACTCCAAGCAGTGGTAACGGCAGAAGGTGCTGATTTTGGTTTCGCCTTTGATGGTGACGCAGATCGTTTAATTGCGGTTGACAATAAAGGTGAAATTGTCGATGGGGATCATATCATGTTTATTCTCGGGCGCCATTTGCATGCGGTAGGCAAACTAAAAGATGGTGTTATTGTGTCGACCGTCATGAGTAATTTGGGCTTTTATAAATCGGTAGAGGCTGCGAATTTGAAATCAGTTGCGACGAAGGTGGGAGATCGTTACGTACTGGAAGAAATGTTAGCGCACGGATACACGCTAGGCGGAGAGCAGTCGGGTCATATTATTATGCTTGAACATGCCTCGACGGGCGATGGCTTGTTAAGTGCGATTCAGTTAGCGAGTGTCATAAAGAAGTCGGATAAAGCGTTGGCTGATTTAGCTGCCGATATGCCGAAATTCCCACAGCTACTTCAGAACATGCGTGTGATTGACAAAGTGGCGATTCAGAAGAATCCTGAAGTATTAGCGAAGATTGCTGAAGTTGAGGAAAAGATGGCTGGGAACGGGCGCGTCTTAGTGCGTGCATCTGGTACTGAGCAACTGTTGCGTGTCATGGTTGAAGCTGAAACGGATGAACTATGTCAAAAGTACGTGACTGAGATTGTGGAAGTTGCAAAAAAGGTTGACGTGTAAGGGCAAAAGTGATAAAATAGTCAGGTTGCTAGTGCCTTTCGTTAAGTTTGGCCTACAACCGCACGAAATTGGGTCTATAAATGCTTTAAAAGCTACCTAATGCGGCGAGTCTGAGGACTGAAACACAAATTATACGGAGGTGCGGGTATGTACGCAATTATTAAAACTGGCGGAAAACAAATTCAAGTTTCTGCAGGAGATGAGATTTACATCGAAAAATTAAATGTTGAAGCAGGCGAGTCTGTGACATTTGATGAAGTAGTGATGATCGGTGGAGAGGACACGAAAGTCGGAACGCCATTGGTTGCAGGTGCTACAGTTGTAGGCGAGGTTGAGCGTCACGGACGTGGAGCGAAGATCGTTGTTTTCAAGTATAAAGCTAAAAAAGGTTATAAAAGAAAACAAGGTCACAGACAACCTTATACGAAAGTAGTTATTAAAGAAATTAACGCTTAGTTATGATAACGGCTAAATTTGAATATACAGGTGAAGACGTGGTGGCTTATGAAATTTCAGGGCACGCGATGTCTGATGAGCCAGGTAGGGATTTAGTTTGTGCGGGAGTAAGTGCGGTTGCCTTTGGGTTGACGAACGCTTTGATCGGACTTGGTCTGGATGAAGAGCGCGTTAAGCTAGCGGACGGTTACTTACGTGTGGATACGACTGACGCTGATGAAGATATGAATGCGTTGATTTACGGGCTAATGATTTCACTTGAAACAATTGAACGTGAACACGATGAATATTTATCGGTTGTTATGGAAGTCTAATAATAGTGGATTTGGAGGTTATGAAGATGTTACAATTAAATTTACAATTTTTCGCATCGAAAAAAGGTGTAGGTTCGACGAAAAACGGTCGCGACTCAGAATCGAATCGTCTTGGTGCTAAAAGAGCAGACGGACAGCCAACGAAAGCTGGTATGATTATTTACCGTCAACGTGGAACAAAAATCTACCCAGGTGAAGGCGTAGGGATAGGCAAAGACCATACTTTATTTGCTAAGGTAGACGGAATTGTTCGTTTTGAGCGTTTAGGACGCGACAAGAAAAAAGTTTCAGTTTACGCAATTGCTGAATAATCATTTGAATTGAGGCTTATTTAAAAAAGGAGGGTAAATGATGTTTAAGAAATTATCATTATTAATGACTGCTTTTGTTTTCGCTTTTGTTTTGGTTGCATGTGGTGGAGATGACAACCATT
The DNA here is from genome assembly GCA_009780245.1 of Turicibacter sp. Taxonomy (GTDB): domain Bacteria; phylum Bacillota_I; class Bacilli_A; order MOL361; family Turicibacteraceae; genus WRKJ01. The sequence goes on along the minus strand of WRAJ01000003.1, from coordinate 61,801 downwards.
CAAATGAAGCAGTTGAGGCTTATGTAGAAGAGCACGGTGCAGAGATTGTTGATATGTTCTCTTATATGGGTGCGATGGACAATGAAGTGACGGTGGTTGCTGGATCAGATTACTACTTTACCATTAATATCGAAGTTGTGGATGAGCACGTTTTAGAGTTAATTGATGGTCTAGAAGAAGATATAAGGGAAGAGATGATGGCTGGAGAGATGTCTGAACTTCTTGAAGATACGTTAGAAGGCTTCATGGTGCATTTCATCCTACTGGCTAATGATGCGCGTGATGAATTAGATGTGGAAACGTTCCGTGTCTATGTTGAATACTCACTCGCTGAGGCGTATGCAAACCTGTACTTTGATTCACAAGACTAATAAGTGACGATGATAGTAAAGCCCCGTTTTTTTCGGGGCTTTATTTTTGAAAGGAGGGCACCATTTATGGACAATCAGTTAAGGAACAAATACGCATTGACAAAAGAGCAAAATGTCTTTTTAGCTAAAAAAACGATGTCTGAAAATATTTATTACGCAGGAAAATTTGAAAATTTAAACACGACTTTTCCCCAGACCGAAACCATTGTGAAAGGCTTGTCGGTTGCGGGTGTGGGTACTCATGATGTGCAAGTGATCTTAAACATGAAGAATGCTTGGATCTATGTGTTGGCGAATAGCGAGAAAAACTTTGATTTGGATGTGCTGTGTAAAATCAATGGCTTTGTTGCTTATAATGAAAGTCTTGAATGGGGTATCCTTCGCAATGGGCAGGTCGGTATTTCAGGTGTGGCTTATATACCAGAATTGCCTGTGCGTGAAACGGTCGTTGCAGCGATGAATGCCATTTTTGAAGATACTGCACTTTCAGATACCTATAAAGGGATTCATCTGATGCTTTATGCGATGCGATCACAGCTATTCTGGGATGGGAATAAGCGAACAGCCATTATTGGTGCTAATATGTGGCTCATGCAGCGCGGTTTAGGTTTGATTTCTATGACTGATACGTATTTCGAGGAATTTAATGTGCGATTGTCGAAGTTTTATGAAACCAATGATTATCACGTGATTGATGATTTTGTCTATGAGAATTGCTTGTATGGCATTGATTTTGAATAAAGAATAAAGGAGAAACGAGAATGTTTGTCGATCAGGTTACAATAAAAGTGGCAGCTGGAAACGGTGGAAACGGAGCCGTTGCGTTTAGAAGAGAAAAATACATTGACAAAGGTGGTCCAGCTGGCGGCGATGGTGGTCACGGTGGTTCGGTTGTGTTTGAAGTGGACGAAGGATTATCAACACTACTTGACCTTCGCTATAGTAAAGTATTGCAAGCGCCTCCTGGCGAAAACGGCATGGCAAAAAGTTGCCACGGTAAAAATGCCGAAGATTTAATCGTGCGCGTGCCATTAGGAACGGTGATTTATAACGATGAAACAGGAAAAGTCATCGCGGATTTAACGGATGCGAATCAGCGCAAAGCGATCGCACAAGGCGGTCGTGGCGGTCGTGGAAACATTCGTTTTGCGACGCCGCGAAACACAGCGCCTGAGCTTGCTGAAAACGGAGAATTAGGTCAGAAATTAACACTTCGAATCGAGCTAAAACTGCTCGCAGATGTCGGTCTCGTCGGCTTTCCAAGTGTTGGCAAGTCAACGCTCATTTCCGTCGTATCAGCAGCAAAACCTAAAATAGCCAATTACCACTTTACAACCCTAGTGCCAAACTTAGGGGTTGTAGGTGTCCCGGACGGCCGCTCTTTTGTCATGGCAGATTTGCCCGGCTTAATCGAGGGAGCCTCTGACGGAACAGGGCTTGGTCATCAATTTTTACGTCACATCGAAAGAACACGCGTGATTTTACACGTCATCGATATGTCTGGCAGTGAAGGACGCGATCCGTATACGGATTATGTGACGATCAATAACGAGTTAGGTCAATATAAGTATAAACTGTTGGAGCGTCCGCAAATCATTATCGCAAATAAGATGGATTTAGACGATTCTGAAGAACAGCTATCGTTTTTCAAAGAACAGTTATATGAAGGTAAAACAGCAGAAGAAATTGAAGATTTATTGGTCATTCCGATTTCTTCGGCAACGCGTATGGGTATTGATGAACTGCTCTATAAATCGGCTGATCTACTTGAGAAAACAGCAGAATTCCCGTTATACGACGAAGATGATATGGAACAAGCAGTGCTTTATAAGTTTGAGCCGGAAGAGCAGCAATTTGTGATTACAAAAGCGGACGACGGCATCCTTACAGTGACAGGTCCTGCAGTTGAGCGTGTGATGCATCAGACAAATTTCTCACAAGAGGCTTCGGTGCAACGCTTTGCTAGAACGATGCGTCATCTAGGTGTGGACGCTGAGTTGCGCTTGATGGGAGCGGTTGACGGCGATACGATACGTGTGTTAGAGTTTGAATTTGAGTTTAAGGAATAATCTGTTTAAAGGAGCGGAGTTTCATGCTATCTAGTAAATCAACTGAATTTTTACTGAAAAACCAAAAAAATCTGATTTTCGCTGCGGCTGTGTCTCTGATATTAGTTGGGTTTATGGGGTATGCTATCTATATCAATTTTTCTTATTACTGGGATTTCTTACATTCTGATATTGTGGCAGACCTTGCTTTTATTAGAGAAGCTGCTCGGACTTTCAGTCTGTTTCCACGAGGATGGGCGCACATTAATGAGATGAGATTTATTTATGTCACGACGCCAGCTATCCTGTTTTATTGGATAACAAGGAACGTTCATCTCGCGTATTCGCTCGCCGTCTCGTTGATGTTGGTCGTCAATGTTGCACTCTTTTATTTCATGGTAAGCTTTAAGAAAAGAAACCTTTCTGTGGTCATCGTAGGTGCGATCGTGTTTTTGATGCTATTTTCAAGGTATACGATTTTCTCTGTCTTTTCAATTTTGTTTATCAATGGGACGTTGTCGACACATTTGGCGACTGTCTTTTTGACGATCGGTGTTTATTTGCGGACAAAATACAAGGAAGAAGACACGTTTAAAGGTGAGAAAGTTTTGTGGGGAATCACGTTTGTGCTAGCATTTTTGCAGGGGATTCAATCAACAAGGATGATTGTTTCGTTATATGCGCCACTTATTTTTGTTGAGTTATTGTTCGTCTTGCGCCGCGTCAGTGGTAAAGGTGTTCAAACAAATAAGTCGGGAATCCAATTTGCTACCGTTGCTGCTTTGCTGAATGTGATGGGCATGTTTTTAGTCAATATGTTTATTGATCATGGTCTGGTGGAGTTAGAAGAGGCCGGTCTTACGTTTGGGTTGAACTTGGTGAGCACGGGCCTGTTTATCGAACGGATTTTTGAGTCGATCACAACGCTATTTTATACGCTTGGTTTAGTCGGCGGTGGAAGTTTGCTTTCGATGCACGGGTTGCTATTTGTAGCACGGGCTGGTTTTATTTTTGTCTTGGTGTTTCTTTATGTGCACCTGAAAAAAGATGAGGAAGAGAAAAATATGGTTGCTACATTGGCAGCGACGGTCGCTTTTTCTGCTTTAGCTCAGGCACTCATTTCGATGGGAATGGGAGAACGTTTTAATTTCACGGCAACGGCTTTGATTGGTGCGATGTTTGTCGTTGTTGTGGATCACTTGGTGGAACGTTTATCAGCGTCACGCCAAGGCGATAAAGACGACTTTTATTTACAAAAACATTTTACTGAAAGCTTGGTAATGATTGCGATAGTGGGCTCGCTTTTAAGTGTATCAACTTTAGGTGCAACTCGGAATCCTAATTTAGTGGCAGATAGGCAGAGGGTTGTTAACTTTTTAGCCGCGGAAAATCTGACGGTAGGTTACGGTGCGTTTTGGCAAGGACTTGCGATTACTGGCGTTTCTAATTGGGAGGTAGTGGTGATTCCGTTTCACTCTAATCACGGTGTGGTGGGTCAACCTTTGCGCCAAGGTGTGGCTTATCACGACTTCTTTCACAATGAGGAAAGGGTGTTTCTTGTGGGAACGGTAAGCCATATGGAGGAGGCTTATGGGCATTACAGAATGGGTTCAGCTTTGCAACAAGGGCAAAGGCATGATTTCTATGGGGGCTGGGTCGTTTACGTTTTTGATCACAATCCTTGGGCAGAATTTAAATAGTATTCATTAGTAATTAGTAGAACGAAAATAAGAAAGTAGAGGAATGGATAAGATGATAGTTAGTCCGTTAAAGTTAGACGATGAATTTTTGGTAACGATCAAGCGCATTGGGATTAATGGGGAGGGCATTGGTTATTACAAGCGTCAAGCCGTTTTTATTCCGGGTGCGATGGTGGATGAGGAAGTTGTTGCGACATGTACCAAGGTGGCTAAAGGGTACTCCGAGGCAGAGATCGTGCGCATTAAGAAAAAATCGCCGCACCGTGTTAAGCCAGCATGTGGTTTGTACGGAAAATGTGGTGGCTGCCAGTTGCAGCACATGTCTTATGAGGAGCAGCTCGTGGTGAAGCGCAGTATGTTGATGCATGCGATTGAACGTTATGCCAACATGCCGATTCCGGTTCTTGAAAAGATAACACGCGCGACCATTGGCATGAAAAATCCGCTTCAGTACCGGAACAAAGCGAGTATGCCGGTTTCTCAGGATGATGAGGGATTGTTGGTTGGGTTGTTTGAGATCAATTCGCGCCGGTTAATTCCAGTCGAGAATTGTCCGATTCATTACGACGGTGTGAATCATGTGATTCGCCATGCGGTTGAGTTACTCGATGATTTCCGTGTGTACCCGTATAATGCGAAGTCGAAAAAGGGGACAATTCGGCATTTAGTGGTGCGTCAGTCGCGTGTCTCGAAAGAAGTGCAGATTACGTTTGTCATGGCCAACGATTCGTTTCCGAAGATGGAAGCTTTGGCGCGTGAGTTGATGCAGGCATGTAAGGATGTGCGCAGTGTCTTTATGTCGATTAACTCGGGTGATGGGCATGAGATATTTGGTCGTGATGCGAAGTTGATTCGCGGGAAGGAAACGATTAGCGATACGTTGGGGCATTTGAAGTTTAACTTATCAGCAAAATCGTTTTATCAGCTGAATTCGCAGCAGACGCAGGTGCTTTATAACGAAGTGAAAAAAGCGGCGAAGGTAACGAAGAACGAGAGTGTCATTGATGCTTATTGCGGAGTTGGTACGATTGGGCAATTTTTAGCGAAGGACGCTTATGAGGTGCGCGGCGTTGATACGAATGCCGATGCGATCGAAGATGCGCGTGCGAATGCGAAATTGAACGGTTTGGATAACGTGTTTTACGATGTCGGTGATGCGGGTGTCGTTGTGCCGAAGTGGGTGAAGGCCGGGTTTAAGCCGAATGTCATGATTGTGGATCCACCGCGCTCGGGGCTGGATACGAAGATGCTGAATTTGATTTTGAACGTTCGTCCGCGAGTGTTGATTTATGTGTCTTGTAATCCGTCGACGTTGGCTAAAAATTTGAGTAAGCTGCGTGGGCAGTATAAAGTGGATTATGTTCAGCCTGTGGATATGTTTCCGCAGACATCGGCTGTTGAGTCGGTGGTTAGATTGGTGAGGAAGTAGGGAACAACCCATCGCTTAGAAAGTAGCTCTGAGCGGTATGATCATGTATAAACGAGTAAAACTATCCTTAAATTGCAATTTTCACGAAAAGAGGATATTTTCATTATAGAGCTAAACTAAAAGCCTGTCTCATGTTAGAATGAGCAGGCTTTTTAAGAAAGTTTTAAACGGAAACCTCAAAGACAAAGGAATTGATGTCACCGCGGTATTTAGCAATGGAGTATTCGATCGGGACTTGATTAGCCGTGAGGCCTCTGGTATGGAAGTAAAACAAAGGATCGTTTTCTTGAATGTCTAGCAAGTAACTGGTCGTTTCATCGCAAAGTGTGATTTCTAGTTTCCTTGAAGCAGATTGAATCGGATGCCCCATGGCATGAAAGGTAGCGTACAGCGAATTACTTGAAAAATCGATCTGATCTAACTCGGGTACCAAATAATAAGGAATAAAGCTAGTGACGAAAACCACAGGCTTATCCTCGGCAAAGCGTAATCGTGTTAATTTGAAAACCGGGTCGCCAAGGTTAAGTTCTAAGTTTTCAGCAACCTCTTCGGTAGCTTCTGTTTTTGTGAACGTCAGCACCCTTGTTTTCGGGAACATCCCTTTTCGGTAGATTTCTGAATCAAAGCTTTCGATGTAGCGAGTGAATTCTTGCTCGATCTTCGCCTTTTTGACGATAGTGCCTCTTTTTCTTCGCTTTTCTAAATAACCTTCGTTAACAAGCGATTGAACAGCTTGTCTAACCGTCGGACGACTAACGTCATAGATTTCAGACAGCTCCATCTCGGTAGGGATGGTTTCGTTTTGAGGGTAAACGCCAGTTTTGATTTTCTCACGGATATCTTGTTCGATCTTTCTGTGTAAAGGTGCGCTCATGTTTATTCACTTCCCAAGTAGTGTCTCTTTGTTGAATGAAAATGATTTATTACTGTTATATAGAATAATATAATAGATTTTCACTCATTTGTCAACCGTGAAAGTGCATTAGTCATTACATAATGGAGGAATTGAAGGTCAAAATACATTTTGTGAATATTAAGTCAAACATAAAATCGAGCCACTTTCGAATAAATGCATTAAAACAAACAATATGAGTCAAAAAAGCCAAAATTGTGCACGAACAATTTAATGAAAGTTACTTACATTTTTAAAAAATATTGACTTATGATTCTGCGCTGCGCTATCATGAAAGCATAACGAACGAGAAATCGTGCGTTGCTCTCATCAAAAGGTAATGACCAATGACCTTTGATAATCTTAAGGAGGAATACATTATGAACTCAAAGTTTTGGAAAAGAAGTTTAGCGTTTATGGCAATATTATTTGCTGCATTGATTTTAGTTGCTTGTGGTGATTCAGATGACACACCAGCAGACGATAACGGTGATGACAATGGTGATGAAGTAATTGATGCTCCAGAAACTGGAGACGATGAGATTGTATTAAACTTTGCTCATTGGAACGATCAAGTAGTTCAGCGTTTTGAAGAGGTAGTAGTACTTCCGGATAACGTAACGATTAATTGGATTTGGGCACCGAACGATGACAATGTTTATCAGCAAGAATTAATTCGCATGTTACCAGCAGGTGAATTAGATTTATTTGTTGCAGAAGTTGATTACATTGCTCAGTTTACTGAAAGTGACTTAGTTGCTGATGTACGTGATTTAGGGTTGACAGATGCAGATCTATCTTACATGTTCCAGTATACGCTAGACGTTGCAACAGGACCAGATGGTGCGTTGCGCGGTGTATCTTGGGAAGCAAATCCAGGTTTGTTCATTTATAGAAGATCAATTGCTTACGATGTGTTTGGTACAGATGATCCAGATGTCATTCAAGGATACGTGCAAGATTGGGCTACATTTGAAGCATCGGCAGCCGTTTTATATGAGCAGGGTGTTCGTATGGTTGCTGGTTATGCAGACACTTATCGTACATTCTCTAACAATGTAACTGAGCCGTGGGTAAATGAAGATAATGAAATCATTATTGATCCACACATGATGTCTTGGGTAGATCAAACTTATCGATTTATTGATCAAGGATTTGCTGGTGTTGGTGTAGGACTTTGGTCAGGTGAATGGTCTCAAGGGGTTAATCCTGGAGATACAACGCCAGTATTCGGGTATTTCCATGCACCATGGGGAATCAGCTTTGTTATGCGTGATCAGTCACTTGACGTTCAATTAGCGGACGGTGGAGAAGAAGAAGTTGGGAATGGTACATTTGGTGATTGGGCAGCTGTTCCTGGACCAGAAGGATTCTTCTGGGGCGGAACTTGGATCATGGCTTATTCAGGTTCACCACACCAAGAATTAATTGCTGACATCATGCGTCAGATGACAGTTGATCAAGACAACTTAAGAACGTTATCGGAAAACTTTGGTGATTTTGTTAACAACTCAGCCGTGGTAGAAGATGTTGCAAACGATCCAGATTTTGGTTCAGCATTCTTAGGTGGACAAAATCACATTGCTTTACTTGCAGATGCAGTTGAAACAATTGATATGTCGCACGTAGGTGCATTTGATCAAGCGATTACATCGGCATTCCAAGGTGCTTGGGGTGATTACTTTGAAGGTATCGTAACACGCGAAGAAGCTTTAGATAACTTCTTTGAGACGGTAACAACATTCCATCCACATTTAAGACGTCCTTAGTCATCGGAGTTTGGATAGTAAAAACTGCTTCCTATTGGCTAGGGAGCAGTTTTGCTAATAAAGGATGAATTTTCTAAAAAGAAAGGACTGAAATTCCAATGGCAAAGATAAAAGCAAAAGGAGTAAGTTATGCAAAGTGGGGCTATATTTTCATTGCTCCATTCTTTATTGTATTTTCAATATTTACTCTTTATCCGGTATTAATGACTTTTTATTATAGCTTCTTTGAGCGTTTTATGATTGGGTTAAATCAACATGGGCCGTATTATGTAGGGCTTGATAACTATGTAGCGGTTTTGACCGGTGCTGACGGCTCCTTTTTCTCAAGTAACCTGTGGCAATACTTCCTTAACACCTTAATTATGTGGTTATTAGGATTTGTGCCACAGATTGCAGCTTCGCTACTACTTGCAGCGTGGTTCACTGATCTACGTTTAAACTTGAAAATGCAAGGATTTTTCAAAACGGTCATATACTTACCAAATATTATCATGGCTGCTGCGTTTTCGATGTTAATGTTCCAATTGTTTGATACGATTGGGCCTGTCAATGCAACCCTTTTACGGATGGATGTTGTGGAAGAACCAGTACGTTTTCTGAGCTCAACTATGGGAGCAAGAGGGATTATAGGTTTAATGAATTTTATTATGTGGTTTGGTAACACAACTATTCTACTAATGGCGGCAATGATGGGAATCGATCCAGCGCTGTTTGAGGCAGCAGAAATTGATGGCGCATCACCAAGAGATATTTTTTGGAAAATCACGATGCCACTGATCAATCCCATTTTAGTTTATGTGATGATCACATCAATGATTGGTGGTTTGCAGATGTTTGATATTCCACAAATTTTAACAAATACTTCAGGCGGTCCTAACAATACAACGATGACATTGATTATGCATTTAAACCAGCATTTATTTAGTCGTAACTTTGGTATGGCTGGCGCATTCTCTGCCCTGCTATTTATTGGTATGTCAGCGCTGAGTTTGCTTGTATTTAAGACAGTCGCTAACAATGCTGCTAGTGGCGGTCCAGGACATTAAGGAGGAAATAAAATGATTAAATTGCGTCGATTTCTATCTTATGCTACTTTGATTTTCCTTGTGCTGTTGTGTTTGTTTCCATTCTTTGTTTTATTGATGAATGCAACTCGTGCACATGCAGAAGTTTTACGTGGCTTTTCGTTTTTTCCAGGTGCATCAATGGTGAATAATTTTAGAAATGTCATTGAAAATCCAAACATGCCGGTTATTAGAGCAACTATTAATAGTTTTATTCTAGCTATTGGAACGGTATTGATGGTGCTCTATTTCTCAACGTTAACAGCGTTTGGAATTCATGCGTATAACTTTAAACTTAAAAAGTTTGCATTTGTATTTATTTTGCTTATTATGATGTTGCCGGTGCAACTTTCAGCACTTGGCTTTATTCGCTTAGTTGAGACAATGAATTTAAGAAATTCATTTATACCATTTATCATACCAGCTGCAGCTTCACCTGTCACATTTTTCTTTATGATCCAGTATATGAAAAGCACACTGTCAGTAGAAATTATTGAAGCGGCAAGGATTGATGGCTCTAACGAGTTTATGACATTCAATCGTATCGTATTGCCACTTATGAAACCAGCTCTAGCCGTGCAGGCTATCTTTACATTTGTTGGAACATGGAATTCATTCTTCATGCCAGCATTACTATTAGATGATCCAGATATGCACACGTTACCAATTCTTATTTCGCGTCTTCGCGGTGCGGATTTCTTAAACTTTGATTTAGGACAAGTTTATATGTTAATTGGATTATCAATTTTGCCAGTTGTTGTGGTATACTTAATTCTATCGAAATACATTGTCGCAGGTGTCTCTCTTGGTGGGGTGAAGGGATAACCGTTTAAATATTTTTGACTTTCGATCTAAGGAGATGTCATTCCTAGGTTGAAAGTCTTTAACACGATAAAAAGGCTAATAAAAGGAGTGTTACGATGGAAAATCTAGAAAAAGTTAAATTAGCAATGCTGTCGATGCAGCGCCATTCGTGGGAGCAAGGGGTAGCGATGCAGGCGCTTTGGGAGCTTGGCGATGAGGAAGGGGCAATTAGGCTTGCAATCGAAGCGGCTTACCGGCAGCATGACGATGGCCGAGTGGCTTCGATCGGCGATATGGTGGCACAAACGGATCCTTCAGCTTGTGGGGAAGTGCTCCTCTGGGCAGCGAAGAAAACGCAAATGGAAGTCTTGAAACAAGCAGCGGATCAGTTACTTGATTTCAACCTGACAAAAGCGCCTCGCAGTGACGATGGGATTTTGTATCACATGAATTACGATCAATCGTTCTGGGTGGATTCGATTTACATGTTGCCACCATTCTTAGCCGCCGCCGGTCACTATGACGAAGCGGTTAAGCAAATAAATGGGTATTGGGAGGGGTTATTTATTGAAGAAAAAGAAATGTTGGGACACCGTTACGATGTGGAAAAGCAAATGTTTCAACGTGATGCGATTTGGGCGACTGGGAATGGCTGGGCGCTAGCGGGTATTGCACGCGTGATTGATTTGCTACCAGAAAGTCATCTCACAGCGAGAGTCGAGTTAACCGCAAAAGCTTTGACATTAGTAGGTGGGTTTATGAAGCATTTGCGTGAAGATAAACTGGTTCACGATGTGCTAGATGATCCGTCATCGTACGTGGATGGTGCGGGAACGTTGCTATTTGCTTACGGTATTTATCGTGGGATTATGACGGGATGGCTCTCGCCAGCACTGAAAGAACTTGCAGATCTATGTGTAGAAGCGGTGAGTAAAAACGTCGATATTTACGGGTTTGTGCGTGAGGTAGCCGGTGCACCGCACTTTATATCATCAGGGATTTCACCGGAGGCACAAGCGTTCTATTTACTAGCACATGCAGCAAAAGCGAAAGTGGAAGCCTTACCGGAAGAAGCATTGGATTCGGACTGGTTTGATGATGATTTTCTTGATGAAGAAGCGTTTGATCTCGAAGATTTAGAAGGTATTAGTTAAGATAACGGAGGCAGCGAAAAATGAAGTATAAAAAATTAGGTCGATCAGGTTTAAATGTTAGTCGTATCTGCTTAGGCACCATGAATTTTGGGAGCGGCACATCAAAAGAAGAATCGTTTAAAATTATGGATGCTGCGCTTGACGCAGGGGTTAATTTCTTTGATACAGCCAACAACTACGGTTTTTTAAGTAACAATCAAGGAATTACAGAAAAAATCATGGGCGAATGGTTTGCTCAGGGTGGTGGACGTCGCGAGAAAGTTGTGTTAGCAACAAAAGTACACGAAGACATGTTTGACCCTAACGACGGACCAAACAGTGAGCCAGGGTTAAGTATTTATAAAATTCGTCGTCATTTTGAGGCGTCTTTGAAAAGGTTACAAACGGATCACGTTGAGCTTTTCTATATGCATCACATTGATCGCAGTGTGACACCAGAGGAAATGTGGCCAGCGTTTGAGCGTTTATTCAATCAAGGATTAATTGATTACGTTGGAACGAGTAATTTTCCAGCTTGGCAGCTTGCACGTTACCAAGGTGAGGCGAAAATGCGTCACTTTATCGGGACAGTGGTTGAGCAAGACAAGTATAATTTAATGGAGCGACGCCCAGAGATGGAACTTTTACCGGCAGTTGAAGGGCTGGGATTAGGCTTCACACCGTGGAGTCCAATGAACGGTGGCTTACTGGCTGGTGATGAAGGCCGTAACGATCCGTTAAAGCGTGGTGGTTTAAATGAACAAACGATGAAACAAATTGAAGCTTACAGCAAGCTTTGTAAAGAAGCTGGGATTAAAGAAGCACATATGGCATTAGCGTGGCTATTAGCAGATGAGCGTGTCACATCGCCAATGGTAGGACCAGGGACGGTTGCACAATTTGAAGATACGTTAAAAGCGGTAGAGATCGAGTTAACGCCAGATATTTTAGAAGAACTCGATCGTATCTTCCCAGGACCGGGGGAATCACCAGAGAATTATGGTTGGTAATTTTAAAAAATGATAGGAGGAACACACGATGCAACAATCAAAGTTATTTGTACATTTACCAGAATACATCAACACACCGGATGGCATGGACATTGATAAAGACGGTAACCTCATTGTGTCTTGTCCGAATTTTGCCGATACTTCAACAAGTGGCGTGGTCATTAAAATCATGAAAGACACGCGCGAAGTAGTGAAATGGTTTGACGTGCCGGTGCATCCGGAAACGGGGGTGGCGCGTAACATGGGAATTGCGATGAATCATATCGAAGAAGACGTTTATGACATTTTCTTGTGCGACAATCAAGGGTGGTCAGGTGATGAAGATCTGATGTTCAAAGGGCGCATGTTAAAAATACGCATGAGTGGCAACGAGATGATCAGTCACACGGTCATCGCGACCGACATGGAGCACCCGAACGGCGTTAAATACAAAGACGGTCATATTTATTTAACGCAAAGCTTGCTCACAAAAGTAGCATCAGATAAAATCATGAGCTGCGTGTATAAATTTCATGAAAACGATGAAAACATTAAAGTGACAAACACGTTGGATGACCCTAATATGATAACAACCATTATAACTGAGCACCCGGAAGTCCAGTACGGAGCGGATGGTATTTCTTTCGATACGGATGGCAATTTGTACATCAGTAATTTCGGGGATGCAGCGATTCACAAAATCACGTTCAACGAAGATGGATCAGTGGCAGACAATGTCATCTGGGCACAAAATCAGGAAGAATGCCAGTCGATCGACGGGATTGCGTTTGACGACAAAGGCTATTTATACATGGCTGACTTCTCGCAGAATGCCATTGTCCGCGTGTCACCAGATGGGAAAAAGGTGAAGCGTCTGGCACAATCACCGGATAAATCTGGCTTTGACGGTGGACTTGAACAACCGGGTGAGCCAATCGTTTACGACGGAAAAATCGTGGCGACGTGCTTTGACTTGGTGACAGGGCCAGATAAGATCAATACTGGTCATGAAATGCCGGCGACGTTGGCTTATTTAGACATGGATTTTGATTGGTAATTCAGGAGGCCCTATAACATGGAATGGATGAAATCATTAATCGTAACAGAAAACAAAACATTGGCTATCGCAGAAATTCCAAAGCCAACCATCACGGAGTACGAAGCGCTTGTCAAAATGGTAGCGTGTGGCATTTGTAACGGCACGGACGCAAAAATCATCGCAGGCACATTCAAAGGGCTAGAAAAATACCCGTTGATGCTCGGTCACGAAGGCGTCGGGCGCGTAGAAGCCGTCGGTGCAAAGGTTGAAAATTACAAAGTAGGCGACATCGTGTTGCTGCCTTTTGCCAACGATGCTAGCGGCGCTCACGATTCAGGCTGGGGCGCGTTCTCAGAGTACGCCACGGTCTATGACGCAAAAGCAGGCGCTACAGCAGGGCTTATCGATGACACGCATTTCTCATGGGGTCAAAGCGTTGTACCAACTGATATTGAGGCAACCTCTTCGGCGATGCTAATCACCTTGCGCGAAGTGCTGGCTTCTATCCGCACATTCGGGATCACAACCGATAGTACGGTCGTCGTATACGGGTGCGGCCCGGTAGGTGTGACGTTTACGAAATTTATGCATCTACTAGGCGTTAAAAATTTGATAGTCGTCGATCGCTTGGCAGAAAAACGCGAAGTGGCGCTAAAGAATGGGGCGATGTTATACTTAAACGGTGTGGAAGTGGACGTTGTGGCTGAAGTGAGGAAGGTTTATCCGAATGGGGTCGACTTTGTTATCGACGCCGTCGGTCATGAGTCGGTGGTCAACGAAGGGTTGAAACTTATTCGCGATCGGGGAGACGTTTGTGTTTACGGTGTCCCTGCCACAACGAAATTGAGCCTTGATTTTGCGGAAGCGCCTTATAATTGGAACGTTGTGTTTCAGCAAATGCCTTCGAAAAAAGAGGAAGGCGAGGCGCACGATCAGGTGCTGGCGTGGTTGCGAAGTGGGGATGTGGTGTTAGCGGATTATATTTCGCACGTGATGCCGTTTGAAGAGGTGCTGGAGGCGTTTGCGATGCTAGAGAGGCGTGAGATACCGTTGAAGTGCATTGTGAGGTTTTAGGTTGGGGTGTTGGGTTTTGCGCCCTTTCGGTGATCATGATGTGAACGATTCTTGAGTTTATTTAGGTGATTGCTTGATTTTATGCATTGAAGCTACCGCGCGCCCGTGAAACTTGCGAATTTTATTCGCATTAGTTGAGCCAGTGTCAAAGCTTGGAAAGTTGAAACCTTTCCGCTCGTGGTGCCTTTTGGCTTACTGGAATTATTTTTGGTGTTAAGAATCCGCTTCGCGAAACTTCAACACCAAAAATGATTGTACATGTTGAATTTTGTGAGTGTACTGGGGTATAATGTTAAATTATGGATTAGAGGTGTTTTGGGATGGCAAAGTATACATTGGATCAATTGGCACGGATGATTGATCATACGAATTTGAAGGCAGATGCCCTTCCTGCCGATTTAGAGAAGTTGTGTGAGGAAGCAAAGCAGTATCATTTTGCGATGGTGGCAATCAATCAGATACAATCGCCAACGTGTGCGAAGTTTTTAGCTGGCACAGACATTAAAGTGGGGGCAGCGATTGCCTTTCCATTAGGCCAGACTTCGATTGAGGCGAAGGCGTTTGAGACGGATAACGCTCTCTCGATAGGTGCGAGTGAGATTGATTATGTGATTCACATTGGCAAGGCACGCGAGGGAGATTGGGATTACATTAAGCGCGAGATGGAAGTTGTGGTTGAGGTGTGCCGCAAGCACGATGTGATTTCGAAGGTGATTTTTGAGAATTGCTATTTGACGGATGAGCAGAAGATTAAGCTATGTGAAATTGCCAGTGTGGTGAAACCTGATTTTATCAAGACATCGACGGGAATGGCAACTGGTGGTGCAACGTTGGAAGATGTGGCATTGATGAGAAAGCACGTTTCAGAAGAGGTCCAAGTAAAGGCTTCTGGTGGTGTGCGCACAGCTGATATGTTCTTGAGTATGTTAAGAAATGGCGTGACACGTGTTGGGTCGTCTTCTGGGATTGCGATTATTGAAGAGATCAAGGAACGCTTCTTTAGCAATGGCGAGGAATATTTAGAAATTTAGTGTGATGTGAAAAGAGCCGTGATCGTATTGATTGCGGTTTTTTAAGGATGTACCGAGAGTTAAGGTCGTAATTGGTGATAGGTAAAGATAATAATGTCAAAACCTTGATTTTTACGCTTCAATTGTAAATAAAAATCTTGACATTTGCGCACGATGTGTTATTATTGTAATTACAATATTTGATGAATACGTATACAAAAATATGAATCAAAGAATGTTTAAATGTGTTTCTGAATATCATTGAAAAATAGCATAATAAATTTGAGGAGGTAAGATTCAATGAAAAAGAAAATGTTTTTACTTTTAATTCCCTTTGTGTTTGTCCTAGGGTTTTTGGCTGGTTGCGCGGATGATGACAACGGCAATGGAGCAGATGGTGACGAAGTTTACAACATCACCGTTATTATCAAAGCAACGGATTCTGATTATTGGCAGATATTAGCATCTGGCGCTCTAGCAGCAGCAGAACAAAGTGATGGTCGAATCAATGTAACCATTGATGGCCCACCAAGCGAAATGGATATTGCGCAACAGGTAACCATTTTCGAAAACTCAATTGAAGCGGGACCAGATGGCATCGTCATCGCTGCAACTTCCGGTGAAACGGTAGTGAATGCAGTAGCAGATTCTGTTGCGCGTGGGATTCCTGTCGTCGCACTAGATGAGTACATTCCATCTGAGTATGTTTCGACGTTCTTAGCAACAGACCACGCATTAGCGGCTGGTGAAACGGCTGATTTAATGGTAGCAGAGTGGGAAGCAGCAGGTATTGATCCATCAGGACAGTCAGTAGTCGTTATTTCTGCAGTAGCTGGAGCGGGAGTGAACGTGGCTCGTACAAATGGATTCATCGACAGAATCACTTACTTAGTACCGGACATTAACGTGTTAGAAACGCAGTACGCGGATAATGACATTGCGCGTGCGACTGACATTGCCATTAACTTGATTAATGCTAACGACGACTTGATTGGTATCTTCGGAGACAATAACCACATGGGTGTTGGTATGGCGTTAGCGATTGAGGACACAGGCCGTCAGGATATTATCACGTTTGCATTCGATGCTAATCAGCAACAAGTGGATGCGATTCATGCTGGAAATCTAACTGGTATGGTTGTTCAAGATCCATGGGGAATGGGATTCAATGGCGTTCTTGATGTGATCAGAGCGATTAACGGAGAGGAATTAATTCCTTCGGTTGCTGTGCCTGTAAATGTCGTTACGATTGAAAATATCAACGATGATGATATTCAAGAGCTACTATCTCAGCACATTGTGCAGTAGGATTGGTGTAAATTAAAAGCTGAAATAGCTGGCCTTGATATTGGTCAGCTATTTTTGTAAAATTTTGTTTTTGTTTGGTGTGCTCGTTAAACTGTTTAGAGGATGGGCGCCCTTTCGGTGATCAGGTTGAGGAGACTCTTGATGTTTTTTAAGTCATTGCGTGTGTTTGGTGCTTTGGAGCTACCGCGCCTTTTGGCTTACTGGATTTATTTTTTGGTGTTAAGAACCTGCTTCGCGAACCTTAACACCAAAAAATAAATGGATATGTGGGGTTGGTTTGGTGGATGTTTATGATATTATTAAAAAATTTAAAAGGTGGCGATGAAAATGGACCATCAAGAAATTGTAAAAATGACTGGAATAACCAAGCTTTTTCCAGGTGTTAGGGCTCTTCATAACGTTGATTTTGATGTTCGTGCTGGAGAAGTTCACGCTTTGGTAGGAGAGAACGGGGCTGGGAAGTCGACGTTGATTAAGATTTTGATGGGTGTGCATCAAAAAACCGAGGGTGAAATTGTTGTGGAGGGTGAGCGTGTTGAGGTTAAAAATCCGCTTCATGCTCAAAGTTTAGGTTTGAGTGCAGTGTATCAGGACATTAATTTTGCGCAACATTTATCCGTGGCCGAAAACATGTTTATGGGGAAATTACCGAGAAATAAATTTGGTATTGTGGACCATAAAGCCATCAATACGGAGACCAATCACATCATGTCTTCGATTGGTGTAGACGTTGAAGCGACTGAGATTATTTCTAATTTAACGATTGCAAAACAAGAAATGGTGGCAATTGGAAAGGTCCTGCATCAAAAAGCAAAGTTTGTGATTTTTGATGAACCGACTGCCCAGTTAACCACTGAAGAGACGGAAGAATTGTTTCGAATCATTCAAATGCTCAAAGAGAAAAACGTGGCGATTGTATACATCTCGCATCGCATGGAAGAAATTTTCCAAATCAGCGATCGGATTACAGTATTAAAAGACGGCGAATTAGTCGGCACCGTTCCGACTGAAAGTGTCAACGAAGACGATTTAATTGCCATGATGGTGGGACGAAAACTAGAAGACATGTATAACATCAAGCACATCGAGCTGGGAGACACCGCATTAAAAGTCGAAAACTTATCACGAGCAGGTGAGTTTGCAGACATCAATTTTGAGGTTAAGAAGGGCGAAATATTTGGGATGTTCGGCTTAGTTGGTAGCGGGCGTTCGGAAATCGTGCATACCATTTTTGGCGATAAGCCACGAGACTCTGGGACTGTCACGCTCCATGGAAAAGTGACCAATGCAAAATCACCATCAGAAGCCATTTCAGCTGGCATTGCACTGCTACCCGAAAATAGAAAAGAGCAGGGGTTAGCATTAGAATTAAGCATCTCTGACAACACAAACATGGCTTCGGTGGAAAACATTTCTTCAATGGGTGTGTTAAACACTAAAAAAGGCGATCAAATCACACAAAAATTCGTGGATATTCTGCAAACGAAAACGCCGAGTATTAGCCAAATAGCTAAGAACCTTTCCGGTGGAAACCAACAAAAAGTCGTGATTGGTAAGTGGTTAGCGGCAGACAGTGATCTTTTCATTTTCGATGAACCAACGGTTGGGGTCGATGTGGGAGCTAAAGTTGAAATTTATAAAGTCTTTGAAGAATTGATTAGTCAAGGAAAGACGATTATTATTATTTCTTCTTATTTACCAGAAGTGATGGGTCTTTCTAATCGTTTACTTGTCATGCATGAAGGTAAGCAAATGGGGATTTTAGATAAAAGCGAATATAGCGAAGAAAACGTATTGCGCTTAGCGTCGGGAATGCAACTTGAAAGGAGTCATAAAGATGAGTACGAATGAAAAACAAACCAAAAAAATTAAACTGGTTGGAGGAAAGACTGAGTTGTTTCTATTGGGAGTACTTGCGTTATTATTCCTTGTGTTTGGATTGACATCGCCAGTGTTTTTTAGATTTTCCAACCTTATGAATCTGCTTAGACAAACTTCCATTTATGGGATTGTAGCATTGGGAATGGTCTTTGTTATTATCTCGTCGGGTATTGACCTTTCTGTTGGTTCTGTGTTGGGATTTTCTGGGACGGTAACCGCCTTGTTGTTGACAAACAATGTTAATGTGGTCGTTGCGATTCTCATCGCCATTGTTGCTTGTGCAGCGATTGGCTTAGTGAACGGTGTCCTCATTTACGACGGTAAAGTGCCGCCGTTTATTGCAACAATGGGGATGATGTCACTCGTTCGTGCGATGCTGATGCTAATGACAAATGCGCGAATGATTTCAGGTTTCCCTGAGAGTTTTCTTGGCATTGCGCGTGCGGAAGTATTTGGTGTTCCCTTGCTTGCAGTGGTGTGGATCACACTGACGATTATCGCATGGTTTGTTGCAAAGAAAACCGTATTTGGACGTAACGTTTATGCCTTCGGAAGCAACGAAGAGTCAGCGAGACTTTCAGGCATTAACACGCGATTAACGGTATACGGCACTTATATTTTCTCTGCTGTCATGTGTGCGATTGCTGGGATTTTAATTACATCGCGTTTATCTAACGCAGCACCAACCACGGGAACAGGCTATGAACTTGATGCCATTGCTGCCGCTGTAGTAGGTGGTGCCTCATTAAGCGGTGGGAAAGGTTCGATAACGGGTGTTTTCTTGGGTGCTATTATTATGAGCACACTGAGACAAGGTGGCACACTACTGGGGATCAATTCGTTTATTATGGAAATTGTGATTGCTCTGTTAATTGTTGCGGCGGTATTACTGGATCAAATGCAAAGAAGAAGAGGAGGCGTTAAATAATGATTTATAAAAAAGTAAGTAAAGTGAAAGAGGAAATATCGGCAGTCGGTCTTGGATGTTGGAATTTTGGTGGCGATTGGGACGGCTTTGATGAGCAAAAATACATTGATATTGTCCACGCGGCGTTAGATGGCGGCATCAATTTGTTTGATGTGGCACCGGTTTACGGATGGAATCAAAGTGAAAGAATTCTCGGAAAAGCCTTAAAAGGAAAGCGTGATAAAGCCATCATTGCAAGTAAAGGTGGCTTGCTTTGGGATGAGAATCGTGTGACTAGAAACGACCTTTCAAAAGAAAGCCTGCTAAAAGAAATTGACGATAGTTTACTGCGCTTACAAGTGGATCACATTGACATCTACCAAATGCATTGGCCAGATCCAAATGTGCCGCTTGAAGAAACAGCTGAGGCATTGAATATGATGCGTAAAGCTGGTAAAATTAAATACGTTGGTTTGTCTAACTTTTCTCAAGAAGACGTTGCTAAAATGATGACCTACACAGACGTAGAATGTCAACAATCGTTGTATAACATGTTAGAGCGTAACACGTCTACTTACCACGGGATTCCGCTTGAATATGCTTGTGAGGATGAAGTTGTGCCGAATGTGTTGAAATGGGGGCAAGTGTTCTTACCGTATAGCCCATTGTTCCAAGGGTTGTTAACAGGAAGGTTCTCAAGTGGGAAATATTTTAGTAAAGATGACATTCGAAACGCTAATCCAAAATTTGCTGGCGATGCGATTGATAAGTATTTAGATGCAGCGGATGAGATCAAGAAAGTGGCGGACGAAATTGGTCGCCCGATGTCTCAGGTAGCGCTCAACTGGTTACGCCAAAACCCAGCGGTGACGTCGATCATTAGCGGTGCGAGCAGTGTGGAGCAATTAGAGAAAAACATTGAAAGTTGTTCTTGGGATTTAGATGAAGAAACCTTAGCGAAGTTAGACATCATTACACTACCATTTACAAAGGATTAGGCAATTGCGAAAGATTTGTGCCTGCACCTTTTTGCTTGCATAGGAGCCCTTAAGGTGCAGCGTTGCACCCTTTTGCAATGTAAGGGCACATTAAGGTGCACACCTGCACCCTTTCACCTGCATGTGATGCATTAAGGGTGCAATTCACTGGCTTAATCACTTATTTCGCAATTGCCCATTTACAAAGGATTAGTATAGGAGGTTTTTTCATGGCGAAAGTATTATTAATCGGTGAGCCAATTGCTTTACTGATCGCAGAAACGGTGGGACCATTAGAAGAAGTTGAAAGATTTACGCGGAAATTAGCGGGTGCTGAGGTGAACGTTTGCTTCGGGTTAGCGCGCCTGGGCCATGATGTGGATTTTATCACGCGTCTTGGTCATGACCCGTTTGGTTATTACACGAAAAACACATTGGAACAAGAAGGCATCGACACGAAGCTGATCGTTTTTGATGACGCGTATTTAACGGGCTCGATGCTAAAAGGGAAAGTGCTAGAAGGCGATCCGCCGATTGCGTTTTATACAAAGGGCTCAGCGGCAACCCATATTACACCTGAAATGATCGAGAAGGTTGATCTGACCGGACTTGACTGGATTCACGTGACCGGTGTCCTACCGGCGATTTCTGAAACTGCTCGCCAGGCAACGAAGCGCTTGATGGCGCGGGGACGTGAAGCGGGAATACCGTTAAGCTTTGATCCGAATTTGCGCCCGACGTTGTGGGGCGATGATGAACTCATGATGAAATGGATTAATGATTTGTCACAACTGGCTGATATTGTGCTACCAGGCTTAGAAGAAGGTTTGATCTTAACCGGATTTGACACGCCAGAAAAGATTGCCGATTTTTACCAAGCCCTTGGGGTGAAGCAGGTGGTAGTCAAACTGGGCTCAGACGGTGCATACGTGAGAGACGGCGATCAGTCACAGAGCATTCCGGGATTTAAGGTTGATACAATCATTGATACGGTCGGTGCGGGAGACGGTTTTGCAACGGGCGTTGTGAGTGGACTCGTTGAGGGGTTGTCGCTGACAGATGCCGTGGTGCGCGGAAATGCGATTGGCTCGATGCAGATTCAGCACGTCAGTGATAACGAGGCGTTACCAACGCGAAAAGAGCTTCAAGATTATCTGGAAGCTCGTACCTAAGTTTAAACGATGAAAGTCTAGTTAAAGCTAGGCTTTTTTATTGCGGCAATTCAACCGGTTCTGGCATTTCTGTGCTTTCAACATAAGCCAAAATGCCTTCAAAAATCGCATAAGCGATCAAGCGCTGATACTCCTCATCCGATAACATCCTGGCTTCATCCGGGTTGGACAAAAAGCCAATTTCCACCAACGCCATCGGAATTTCCGAGTTGCGTAAAATATAAATATTGGAAATCGGTCGTTGCTGTCGATCCAAGCCGTAGATGTTATTGCGCAAACCGTCCATAATATAAGTCGCTAATTCCTTGTTTTCCAGCGAGCTCGCATCGTAAAACACCTGTGCACCGTGCCACCGAGTATCGGGAATTGAGTTGGCGTGAATCGAAACGGCGATCGCATTTTCAGTGGTATTGATGATGTTAACCCGTGCGGCCAAGTCTTCTCTTTTTCGATTAGAGGCGTTGGGACTAGCCAAATCACTCTCACCCACTCGCGTCAGAATGACATTAAAACCTTGTAAGCGGAGCTGTTCCTCAACCATGGTCGTGACGTTAAAGACTAAATCACGCTCCGACAAGCCGTCTTTACTCGAAGCGCCGCGGTCTTTCCCGCCGTGTCCAGCATCCAAAATAATCGTCACGTCGTAATAAATCTCAACCGGTCGTTGCCAAGAAATATTAGCTCGAATGAGCGGGATTGCAACGAGAACAATCCCAAGAAACAACACGGTACTTATGATGACTTTTTTCATGTTCCATCCCGTCCTTTAAAGTATTTTTTCACTGCTTTCTTCGCTATAACGACTAATATTTAAAATAACACCGATTGATAACAGGGTAATCGTTAAAGAAGAACCTCCGTAGCTCATAAACGGTAGTGTGATCCCTGTAACCGGTAACAATCCGATGACGACACCGACGTTGATCATGACTTGCACACAAAGCATCGACATGATCCCGAGCACCACGTATTTTGCGAAAAGGTCGTTAATTTTGAGTGCGATGTGTGCAAGTCGTAGGAAAAAGCATATAAATAATAGAAGAACAAACACGGCACCGATAAAGCCGATTTCTTCTGTGATGATGGCAAAAATAAAATCCGTTTGCGGCTCGGGCAAGTAGAAGTTCTTTTGGATGCTATTGCCGATACCGTGACCGAGTAAGCCTGCTGGGGTAATGGCATATAACGACTGTAAAATTTGGAAACCGGAACCGAGTGGCTCGGCTAGTGGGTCGAGGTAAGCGGTGATGCGTGCCAGGCGATACGGTGCTGAGGCGATCAGAGCCGCAATTCCTAGAACACCTGCTGCTGCGAAAGAAAGGAAATATTTGACGGGGACGCCGCATAAGAATAACATCAGAATGCCAGCGGCGACAATGACCATGCCTGTACCGAAATCAGGTTGCAACATGATGACACCAAAGACGACCAAGACAATCGCCATCATCGGCAGCACCCCTTGCTTAAACGTCTTCGCATTCTCGGGGTTGTTAGCCATAAATCTTGCTAAAAATATGATTAAGGAAAGCTTCATAAACTCGGACGGTTGCAAGGAAAAGGCGCCAATTCCAATCCAGCTTTGAGCGCCACCTCGGACAAGACCGATGCCGGGGACGAGGACAAGCACGAGCAAAATAAAGCTAATGATTAAAAAAGGTGTCGCATATTTTTTATAGTACCGGTAGTCGATTTTGGAAACGACGATCATGCCAATGATGCCGATGTTAGCAAAAAGTAATTGCCGTTTAAAGAAGTAAAAAGGATCGTTGAAGCGGTGATTTGCCCAGACAAAGGATGACGAAAGGACGAAGACTAGTCCAATAATCGTGAGTGCTAAGGTTAGAAACAGGATTAAATAATCAATCGGTGGCAGTTGTTTTTTCATTAGCATGGACTCCTTTTCGTTAGCAATTTTATTAGCAATCGCATTGTTTCATTGTATGAAACAGACGACGGTTTTAGAATATCAAAAATTAGGTCTATTTATTGAGTGTGTAATGTGATATAATAGGAAGGTTAGGTGTAGATTGGCTGAAAAAAGCCGTCATGCTATGCTTGAGCGTTTCTGAAAGGTTGGGTGATGCGTGATGCGTGTACTATTAACAGGTGGCGGAACAGGTGGGCATATTTACCCCGCATTGTCGATAAAGAAAATCATTCAAGAGAAATATCCGCAGGCTGTGTTTTTATACGTGGGAACGCCAGACGGGTTAGAAGCAAAAATTGTCCCAGATGCCGGTGTGGATTTTAAGTCGATCAGAATTTCGGGTTTGAGAAGAAGTTTATCTGTGGAAAACTTCAAAACGTTGTACCGATTTGTGACGTCGATTAGGGCTGCAAAAAAATACTTGAAAGAATTCCAGCCCGACATTGTCATTGGAACAGGCGGCTATGTGTGTGCGCCGGTGATGTATGCTGCTGCAAAGCTTAAGATCAAAACGGTCGTTCACGAACAAAATAGCTTGCCGGGTGTGACAAACAAGTTTTTGGCTCGTTATGTCGATAACATTTTGATTTGTTTTGAAGAGGCTCGCAAGTATTTTGCAGCAGACAAAGTAGTGTTAACCGGAAATCCACGTGCATCTGAGGTGGCAACGACACTTAAAATCGGGAAACCGGCTTTAGGATTAAATCCGCATAAACAAACTGTTCTCATTAGCGGTGGTAGTCGCGGAGCCAAACCGATTAACGATGCCTTTATTTCAATGGTGAAGCAATACGAAGCGGCTAATTTTGAAGTGGTCTTTGTTACAGGGGAAGTGCATCACGAAAGGGTCGTTAGTGAAATTGATCAGGCAAAGACGCTTAAAAATGTAAAAATTTTACCGTTCATCGCAGACATGCCAAAGTTCTTAGTGAGCATTGACCTGTTTGTCGGGCGATCGGGAGCGACGTTTTTGTCAGAAATCACGGCTTTAGGTGTGGCAAGTATTTTGATTCCCTCACCGTATGTCGCAGAGAATCATCAAGAATTCAATGCGCGTAGTGTGACGGATCACGGTGGTGGAACGCTACTTTTAGAAAGGGATTTAACGGGTGAGGTTTTATACGACGAGATCACACGTTTGTTAAATGATCAGGAAGTTTTGGAAGCGATGCGAAATGAGACAAAAAAGCTTGGCATTCCAGATGCAGATGCACGCATTTTAAGTGTAATAGAAGAATTAATTGGGTGATTAAGATGTTTGAACAGTATATCGCGGAATTTCGTGAGAAAGAGCTTGGCATTTTGGTTGAAAACGAGCCACTTGCTAAGCACACAACGTTACGTGTTGGAGGTCCGGCGCGAATTTTAGTGCAACCAAATGATCGTTTTGCCATTATTGAGTCCATTGATCTGGCGAAAAAACTGGGCATCACGTTTAAAATATTAGGAAAAGGCTCGAACTTGCTTTGCTCTGACGAAGTCTTTGCAGGCGTTGTTATCAAAACAGACAAAGGATTGAATTATACCATTGTTGAAGGCACTAGGGTAACCGTCGGTGCAGGGGTATCGGATGTAAAACTGGCACGTAATGTGGCAAAATTAGGCTTGTCGGGACTGGAGTTTTTGTCAGGAATTCCTGGCACCATCGGTGGTGCGGTGTTTATGAATGCCGGGGCTTATTTAAGAGAAATGAAAGACGTTTTAGTCGAAGTCCTTGTTTTAGATAGCACTGGTCGGGTGAAAAAATTGTGCGTTGATGAGTTGGAACTCTCTTACCGCACATCTATTTTCCAAAAACATCCCGATTGGTTAGTCATTGAGGCGGTTTTGCAACTCACGCCAGGTGACAAAGACGAAATACTAAGCTTGATCCGATCACGAAAAGAAAAAAGGGTGCACGCGCAACCCTTGGAGTATCCATCAGCAGGAAGTAGCTTTAGAAACCCAGATGGTCATGCGGCTTGGCAGCTTGTCGCAGATTCGGGATTACGTGGTTTTACCGTTGGTGGCGCCATGGTATCAGAGAAGCACACGAATTTCATCATTAATGCTAATAAAGCAACGGCGCAAGACATTGCAGATGTCATGCACCATGTGAGGCACGAGGTAAAAAAGAAATGTGGACTTGATATGCATCAAGAAGTTGAATTTTTTAATTGGAACGAAAACTAACTTTGTACTAGATTTGAGGTTGGAGCGATGAAGAAGAACAAAAATATTTCGACTAATCCAGAGGAAGAACTTGTACTAAAAGAAAGACCGAGAACGCGCCTAAGACGGGCGTTTTTCTCGTTTTTTATTATACTAGTCCTTTTAGGTGTTGCTTATTTTGCGAGTCCGTTAAGCCAGCTTGGTGTGATTCATTTTGAGGGAGAGAATATGATTAGTCGAGCGGAATTAATTTCTTTGATTGAAATAGATGCGGATGAGTTATTTCTTAGTATCAACCTCAATCAAATTAGAATAGACATTGAGCAGCATCCCATCGTCAGGGAAGCCAACGTCTCTCGCTTATGGATGAACCGATTGCGTGTTGAGGTGGTTGAGTATACCGTTGCGATTTGTGCCTTGATCGAGGGTGAGTTGTATCATATCTTAGACGACGGTGTTTTGATTCATGAAAGGCATGGGTTGCGAGCAAATTGTGATGAACTAATGATTCAGGGCTTAACTTACGAGGAATACGAAGAAGGCATTCCAACCTTATTTGTGCAACAACTCATGAAGATCGACCCGACGATTATTAGTTTGATTCAGATGATTGAATACGCCCCGCTATACGGTGACGTTCATCGCTTTTCCTTGTTCATGCACGACGGAAACATTGCCATCGTGAGTAGCCATTCAATGGCCGAACGATTGAACCTATACCTCGAATTGGCAGCTCGAACGATGGATTCAGGTGAGTTGGGGACTTTTCACATGGATATTGGGGGAATAAGCATACCCTTTGTCCCTCATTAAATAGTTATCCACAGCTTATCCCAATAAAGAGGGAATAAGTTGTGGATAACTTGTTTATAATTGGTGGAAAAAAACTTAAAAAGTGTTTATAAATTTTAGAAATGCTCTTTCTTTTAACCTAGAAATATAGTACAATGGTTAGGATAAACTTAATGATTATTTTGAGTGCTATTAAATCCAGAGGATACTGGAGTGATTTATTTGGAAAACAATAATATTTATGCCTGTTTAGAGATCGGTAGTTTTGAAATTAAATGCCTTGTTTGTAATTTTCGTGAAGAGCGCATGTACGTGCTGTCCAATCAATCCGTTCCTTCCATTGGAATCGATCGCGGGCAAGTCACGAATTTTGATAAATTGGTGGGTCAAATAAGAAAAGTTAAAGAGCTTACTGAGAAGGATTTGAATCAAAATTTGGATCACATCATGTTGGCAATACCACCGATTGACACATTTGTCGAACCTGCTTTTACGACCATCAATTTAGATATTAATCAGCCCATTGATGCCGAAGATATGCGCCTTTTGTTTAGGCAAATATCGGAACAACCTTTTGCAGAGACACTTTTACCTGTCAATGTGATCCCGCGCTTATTTAGAATTGATGAAAATCACTTGGTTCAAAACCCACGTGGGTTATCTGGTAGAGTTTTGATGCTAGAGGCGACGCGTGTTTTTGCTCCTATCACCATTGTTTCTAATTTGATTCATGCCGTTGAAAGTGCAAAGCTTAAAATTGCGGACATTACAACAGGAAGTATTTCTGAGGCACTTTCTGCCTTAAGCTCACCAGAGATGTTTTTGCGGACTTGTCACATGAACATTGGACATGACATGACGACGATCACGGTTGTCAACGATGGTAAAGTGATTCATGCGCATTCATTGCCAATGGGTGGAAGAGATATCACGCGTGCCATTGCAGATGAGTTTGGTATATCAGAAACGGTTGCAAATGAATTAAAGGTGGATTTTGGACAGGTGGTACTTAATGAAGAGCAGTCAAAGCTATCTGATAAGGTTATCTACATGGAAGATATTAAAAGAAAGACGTTTATTACGCGCGGGATGCTTAATCAAGTGATCACGGTAGCGTGTGATCGTATCTTCAAAGAAATTAAGCAATACGTTGTTGACACATTACGAATACGAGAGCAAGAGTATCATTATTCGTTGTCCGGTGCAACGGCTGAATTTCCAAATATGTTGCCATTGCTACAACAAAATTTCCCAACGGTTGAAGTGTCGATTTATAAGCCATCAATGCTAGGTGTAAGAAGCGCTAAATACGCGCAAATCGTAGGAGCTGCTATTTTTGCACATGAATTTGCATTGCTTGTCGGATCAAAAAGTTATAACATTAAATTCGATGCACCAGGACAAGCACAGGAAGCGATCAAAAAAGCAAAGGTAGATCAAGGTGAAGTAACTTTGAGTGAACGAATCCCTTCACTAATTGAAGACGATGCTCAACCTGTTGAAGATGGCTTTCTAGTTGAAAACAACAGCCCGATGCTCAAAGATTTATTGACACAAATTGAACCCGAACAAGACGCGTGGCCGAGCAAAGTATTTGGGGAAGATGATATTAGTTTATTAGAAGATGAGCCGGTTGACGACTACATGGATAAGAAGTTAGAAAACAGCGGTGTATTAGTAAGATTCTTTGATAGAATTTTTAACGAGAATGACGAAGTCGAAAATTAACAACGGTAGTAAATGATAAAGGATGGAGGATCTTATGATGGATGGATTCGGAAATGAATTTGGATATGAGCCAAGAATTGTTGTAGTTGGTGTAGGTGGCGGGGGAAGCAATGCCGTTAATCGCATGATTGAAAGTGATGTGCAAGGGGTAGAATTCATTGTCGCTAACACAGATGCACAAGCGTTGAACTTATCGAATGCAACAAAAAAATTACAGATTGGCGCTGAATTAACAAGAGGTCTTGGTGCTGGTGGAGCACCTGAAATTGGGCGAGGCGCAGCAGAAGAAAGTTTAACTGAAATTAAAGAAATGCTAAAAGGCGCTGACATGGTGTTTGTCACTTGCGGTATGGGTGGCGGAACGGGAACGGGTGCGGCACCTGTGATTGCAAAAGTTGCAAAAGAAGCCGGCGCATTAACCATCGGGATCATTACAAGGCCATTCTCTTTTGAAGGGAAGCGTCGTAGCGATCATGCGAACGTTGGAACCGCAGAATTAAAAGAAAACGTGGATACATTGATTTCAGTATCAAACGACCGATTACTTCAAATCGTTGACCGTGCAACGCCGATGATGGAAGCCTTTAGAGAAGCAGACAATGTGCTTCGTCAAGGTGTTCAAGGTATTTCTGAAATCATTGCGATCCCAGGAATGATCAATCTTGATTTTGCAGACGTTAAAACTGTCATGGCAAATAAAGGCGCTGCGATCATTGGAATTGGTTATGCAAACGGTGAAAACAGCGCGGTAGAAGCTGCGAAAAAAGCGATCTTCTCACCGCTGCTTGAAAATGATATCGACGGTGCAACCGATGCGATTATTAATATTACGGGTGGCATGAATATGTCACTGTTCGAAGTCAACGAAGCATTAGGTGCGATCCGTGAAGCGTCAACAACTGAAATTAACATTATTTACGGTGCAGCTGTCAACCCGGAACTCGGCGACGACATTATTGTCACGGTCATTGCAACGGGCTTTGATGACACAAACTCTTCTGCACCAAAATTAAACGATGCTTTAGTGGGGCATAAAGTGATGAACTCACCTTCAACGCCTCAGCCATCGTCACAAACAGAAACGAAAGAAAACGCCGAAGTACCAAGCTGGTTGATGAATCGATATAAATAACAATATAAAAGGCTAAAACGCCGTAATACCAGTCCTTTCAGATGTTGAGAGAATTGGTATTTTTATTTTGTTCCCAAAATTTGTCCCAACTGTATTGCTCAATTATTAACTGTGATGTTTATAAAATAATAACAGTGTGATAAAATATAAAGGCAACTGCGTTAATTTTAAGTAGGTAAATTTATGAAGTCACCACTTATGTTCGTGGGCAAATT
This sequence comes from Turicibacter sp., assembly GCA_009780245.1. Taxonomy (GTDB): domain Bacteria; phylum Bacillota_I; class Bacilli_A; order MOL361; family Turicibacteraceae; genus WRKJ01. The sequence goes on along the minus strand of WRAJ01000003.1, from coordinate 32,289 downwards.
GCTAAGTCGATTCATACAGAACTTATCGGGACCTATTGGCTGATCGGTCAATACATCGTTGAGTTTGAACAGGATGGAAAAGCCAATTTAGCTTATGGCTCGAAGTTGCTAAATTTCCTTCAAAAAGATTTAACAAGTCTATTAGGGAAAGGATTTTCTCGAAGCAATCTGGCTAATATGAGGCTTCTGTATTTAAAATTTCCAATTGTCCAGACACTGTCTGGACAATTGAGTTAGTCACATTATTTAAAAGTTCGTATGTTCTTGAATTTCTAAATCTTCCAGAACAAAGCTACTCAGAAAGTCAACTGGAAAACGAACTGGTCAAGCATTTAGAAGAATTTTTACTTGAACTAGGAAGGGGATTTGCTTTTATTGGTCGCCAGTATCGCATGACCATCGATAATAATGATCATTTTGCAGACTTAGTCTTCTACCATGTGATACTTAAATGCTATGTTGTGATTGATTTGAAGCTTGGAAAAGTTAAGCACCAAGATATCGGACAAATGAATATGTACCTAAAACGATATAAACGAAAGTCGGTGCAAACTTTGATCGACTTTTTCATTGCATAGAAAAAAGACTGCTCATGACAAGCAATCTTTAACGTTACTCTTACGGTTCGGCTAGCATCAATAATCACAAATACATTTTTGCTACAAGATCGGAACACAGAATTCACACATGCCAGTAAAACGATACTTGTAAATTCGTTTTACTGAAAAACGAGAAAATCCTTTGTATAGTGGTATAAACAAATGTAGATAATGTGGCTGGTAATTGGTTAGGGTTAATGAATCGGTATAAATAAATAGAACTTCTGACGACACCAGAAGTTCTATTTATTTTAATCGGAAAACGTTTTTATTTTTTTGTCGGTATTGACATTGGCTATTTAAACTGTTTTAATGTCATTAACAGGCAAAATTTGACAGTTTAAAACTGACTCGATTGTGCGCAGATTGGTGAGGAAATAAACTGTTACTCGTTGGCTGTGACTTCTGTTTTGGCAGGAAGAAGAACACCTATGAAGGTGAATATTTAGGAGGAATACTATGTTTAAGAATGTAAAAAAATTAGTTGTTCTGGGTTTGGCAGCTGTGTTACTTGTGACGGTTGGCATTGTTGCTTATGCTGCGAGCACAAGTACTACGACTGCTGACTTAAGGTTAACGCTAACAGCTAGTCGTCTTTCTAACACGGATGCAGCTATTACAGCTCAAGTGACAACATTGACTGGTACGTCAAATTCGATTCGAGTAAGAATAGGAAATAATTCAACTTGGTCTACTGCTGGTGGTGGGTCTGCACCAATGAGAACAAATTCAAGTGCTACCCAAAATAGCTTTACAAATGGGGCAAGCTTCAGTGGCACTGGACAACGCATACCAATGGGGCAAAGCAATTGGGATACCCGTGCTGGACATGTTGCGAACGCCACTTTAAGGTGGAGATAAACAGTATAGAGAGCTTTTGTGAGTGTTAAATTCATCAAAAGCTCTTTATATGATCAGAACCAATGAAAGATGAGGAATCAGAAATGAGAAAGAAATATTTAGTTTTAACTGCAATCTTTTCTTTGATTTTAATTGCTTGTCAAGCATCTAACTCTGTTCCAAGAGATGCTGCTTTCTTTTCAAACGAACGATCGTTACCACAAGAGCTTGCTGAGTTCGATATTAACATATCAGAACTTGAAAGCGGTGGTGGTCTTGTAGTCGTCGCTTATGGTGGTGATATTTATGTGGGAGGAGAGCTTGAAGCTATTTATCTGAATAATCCTAGAGAACCTTTAAGTGTAATAGTGTTGAATGGTGCAGATGGGTATGAGGATATAACTTATGTTTTGAAATTATTTTATAATTTTGAAGAGGTGGCTTTTCGCATTCGAGGTTCAGAGGAATACATCACCGAGTTTGTTTTTACCATAGATGTAGGTTATAGACTTGATATTCCAATCTATCTAGATTTACCACATGAATCAACTGGATCAGTTAGCAAGTTAACGGTAGGATTATTTGTTGATCCTGAACAGCATATAGGTATTTTAGATGAGATGGATAGAGATGCTGATTTTGAGCTCTTTTGGGAGATTATATGGGCTTTGAGTGCACATAATGTGTTAAATCTTGAAATTAATTATGACCTTGAAGAAGAACAAAAGATTTTACTACTACCAGAGTTTGAAGAAGCAATCACATTGTCGTATGACATGCCTTTTGGTACTATTCTAGTTACGCAAATGTTTGATCTACCTGAAAGGACTTTTGAGGATGATTTCATTTTTCTCGGTGAGTTTGAGGATGAACTGGTGTTGTATCACCTACAGGCATCGCCTGAAGAGAGGATTGAATTGGCATTTCTAGTTAACTTGCAAGGCGCCATTGCAGAACCCGTGTCTGAAATTTTAATTATTGCGATGCTGGATTGGCAACAAATTGATCTTCATGGTCAATCTTATTTATGGATGAGTGCAGATCCCGATGAATTCTATAGACAGACGTTTGGGCATTTCTTTATTGATGTACCTGCAGAATCTGGTTTGTATGAACTCGTACTTTTTGCTGTGGCAAATCCAACGTCGCCTTTATCACGGAGTACTCATTTTCCTTTAGAAGTAAGGCGACTAACCATTGAAGTAGTAGAGTAGGAGTTGACAAAGATGTCTGTGTTTCACCGAGCCCTTATTAGCATAAAGCAGCATAAGCTCAAAACGTTTATTTTGTTTAGTACGATTTTTTTGCTTTCCATTCTCATGTCAGGTGCTATTTCGATGAGTCGAGCTATTGTGAACACAGACGTTGCCCTGAGAAGAAGGCTGCCTGCAATAGCGACGCTTCGTTTTGATAACGAAGCGATTTTTGCGGAAAATCACGAATTAATTGAGATAGAACCGATTAGACCAGAGCTTTTAACAGAGGTTGGGCAATTATCTTATGTTCGTATGTTCGATTATCACATTTCTCAACAATTTTTTAGTCGTGAACTTGTTCGTACTTTTGATGTTAATCTATTTGATTTACTGGAAGAAGACACTGAATCAACGGATTGGAGAAGCTTGTCTGCGCAGGGAGTTATTGGTTTAGAGAGCTTCGACTTACGTGGTGTTGCTCATCCTGACGTCCTGGATATGGAAGCTGGTTTAATTGATCTTGTAGAAGGTCGGACGTTTACAGAGGAAGAGGTTGAGACGGGAGCGCCAGTTGTTGTTGCTAGTCGAAGCTGGCTTGAAGATAATGATCTTGTTTTAGGTGATAACTTTACTCTCCAACATCGCGTTCACCGACCACCAGCACCAGCAGAATTTTTAACTTTTGATCTTGCAGAGTTTCTGGCTGATGACAATTTACTTTTAGCTCAGGACATTGAGTTTGAGGTCATCGGTGTTTTTGATCATGAGTTGGAGTTTCGTACGAACGTAAGTCGCCCAGGAGTAAGTCATTTATTTGAAATTACGGATCACCTTAACTTACTAAATCGCATTTATGTACCCGTTGGGTTTAATGAGAGGATTGTTTTAGAAACAAGTGAAATTCTGGTTGAGAGCGGGGTAGAGGATGAGGTCATTGAACTCTCTGAAACAACACATGTTTATCAAGGAATGATCTTTTTACTTTATGACCCACTTGATTTACTTGCTTTCGAAAGCCGAGTGAATCCGTTGCTTCCTGATTTTTGGCGAGTAGATATTGCTTCAAATGCTTACGAAGAGGTTTCAAATTCCATGAACGCCATGCGCAGTTTGTCAACAGGATTAATTTTTGGTGCTATCTTAGCAACAGCGACGACACTTAGCCTCATTGTTATTTTGTTTTTGCATGATAGAAAATATGAAATAGGTCTTTATCTAGCGCTTGGTGAACGAAAAAAGAATATAGCGATGCAGTTTTTATTAGAAACTTTAATCATTGCACCTATAGGGATAACTTTAGGTTTGTTACTAGGTAACATGCTCTCTGATGTTTTATCAAATGATATGATTAGGCAGGAATTACTTACTCAAGCTGAACAAATTCATACATGGACTGTTTATTCCAATTCCCCTGCCAACCTCGGTTTCAGTCATTATTTGAATCATGAAGAAATGCTAGAGCTCTTTGATACTTCGTTGGATATAGCGACTATTGTTATTTTTTATAGTACGTCCTTAAGTATTATTATTTTATCAAGCTTGATACCAACATTGTATAAGTTAAAGCTAAATCCAAAAGATACTTTAATGAAGGCCTCTATTGGTTAATAGCTTGTAAATTTAAAACTTCCGATGATTTTCGGAAGTTTTTTTGCATAGATAAAAAAATTATTGCCCATACTAACAACTGTAAAATAAATATAAGGAAAGGTGGAAGTAACATGAGTCCCAAAGAATTAATGTACGTGGAAGACGCGTTAGCTCATATCAAATTTATGAAGCAAAAATGCGATCAAGCCACAACGGAAGTAACCGATGCAGGTTTGAAAAAGCTGATTGATAAGGTCGGTAAAAAGAATCAAAAAATGTTTGATAACATTTACGGTTTAGTTGCTCAGTCTACGGCTAAACCTGCTGTGAAACCAGCGGTGAAGAAAACTGCTGTGAAGCCAAGGGGAGGGAAGTAAGCATGAATAAAGATGAATTGATTATGATGGACGTACTGTCATTACTAAAAGGTCTTTGTGATTTGTATATGCACGGTGCGACAGAAGCAGCTTGTCCAAAAGTTAACACAGCTTTCAAGCAAGCATTATCGGATACCTTAACGTTGCAAAAAGAAGTCTTTGATGCGATGGAGCAAAAAGGCTGGTACAAGATTCCAAGTGAAACACAGAAGAACATTGACAAGGTTGTTAAGAAATTTGCAGCTGGATGTTAAATATACAAGGGGTTGTCTCTATGAATGATGAGGGAACCTTTTTTATTGCGGAAAGACCTGTGATACTAACAGAAGAGTTGGCTAATACAGGTTTTTAATATTTTGGGTGGAAACCTGTAATTCTTGGCTTGATCGTAACTTCTGAGTTCCCTTCTGCCACTTTCTAACGAAAATCACGCCCTTAGTGGCATTGCACAAGCTTAAACAGTGAGTAACAGTGGGGTTTCTGCCACTTTCTAACGAAAATCACGCCCTTAGTGGCATTGCACAGGCTTAAACAGTGAGTATCAGTGGAGTTTCTGCCACTTTCTAACGAAAATCACGCCCTTAGTGGCATTGCACAAGCTTAAACAGTGAGTATTAGTGGAGTTTCTGCCACTTTCTAACGAAAATCGTGTCCTTAGTGGCATTGCACAAGCTTAAACGATGAGATAATACAGGTTTCAAGCGTTTTTCAATGAAAAACCTTTAATTTGAGTCCTTCGCAAAAACTGGCGCTTTTTCAAGTGCCAGTTTTTACTAATATCATTCTTTCTTGGGAAAGCAAAGACAGTTCTGTACTTAGGGTTAATCAAACGTTTTTTCTTCTTGTAACTCATCCCTAAACCATTTGACTTGTTTTTCGATGATGATATACTCCAATACCCATGCAATAGCGATGACGACAAAGAGAATGCGATAGACGTACATGTCAGCGGTGATGAGGTGGATCAGTACCAGCGCGACAGCCATACCAAGGACTCGTCCTAGTGCAGTTGGGAATTCGAGGGCAACAAGGTAATCGTTTTGTTCGTAATCGCCTTTGGCTCGGCTAGTGAGTTGGAAGATGACCGACTGTAAAATTGTGCCTGCCCAGTTTTGAATCACAGCGAAAATAACGAGTGCCGCGATGAGGACTGGAACCGTTGGGAAGATGGCAAGCAAGATATACATCGCCGTCATAATGACTGCTGTCACAAGATAGAACGGCTGCTGATTTTCACGCTTGCTAATTTTCGCGAACCAGAATGAGCTGAAGACGGTGATGAGCGCCGTTGCAGATAGGATATTGCCCATCACGCCTTCGTTGACAAAAATCAGAAAAGCAAAAAGCATAAAGATCTGACCGTTGATGATATCCTTTAACGCGTTAGTAAAGGTAAACAGCTTGCACGCGTTCCAGTAGCGATTACCCTTCAGTTTGAGCACGTCATACACGTGTATTTTTGTTTGCGAGGTAAAACCGGGGATGTTTCGGATCATAATAGCTGCTAAGGCAAAAAGGACAAATGAGATGCCGAACAGGATGTAGTAGCCGGTTAAATCAGTGAATCTAGTGATGATAAAACCGGAAATGGCAGGTGTGATAACCCCAAAGATCGAGCCTGCGGTTTGTTGAAAGCCAAAGTAACGTCCTTGTTCGCTCTCTTTGATGACTTTCGCGATAAGGAGGTTCGTGGCAAACCAGTACAGACCACCGCCCAAGCCGTTAAAGAGTGCCAGGGGAATTAAGAAAGTGGCGACATTGTCTTGGAGTATGAGGATAGCGATGAAGTAAAAGGCCATCGAGGCAATCCCGATTTTGAGTAAAGTTGTGATGGCGATTTTCGCAAGTAGCTTTGAGCCGCCGACAAAGGCGATCAGCAAGGTAATGGAATTAATGATATTTTGAACGACCAAGAGGCCGAGATTTCCTTCGGTGGCACGGATGAGGAACACGTTGACGAACGTACCAGCAACAATCATGGCGGCCGTTGCTAAGATGCCCACTGCTAAGAGAAATTTTGATTCTTTGGTTAATTGTGCCATTTGTATCGCGCTCCATTCAAAGGTATGTGTGTGTATTATACAGCATTTATAACGATTGCGCTAGACGCTAGTCAAAACTTGCTGAATGTTGTATAATTAATGTCACAGAACAACCTTAAGACGGAGGGAAATAAAACGATGACAGATGCTAAACCACTAATTATTGAGATACTAAAAAATAATATTCAATATTTAAATCATGAAATACGTAAAAATCAAGAATTTGAACGATATATTAACCAGTCGCCTGTGATATACCTTTTTGTTGAAAAGAAAAGAAATAACTATTCAGTTTATGTTGGAGAAACCAATAATATAAAACGAAGAATAAATGAGCATTTAGAAAAGGATGGCAAATTAAATAAGTATTCAAAAATCTTTATTATTGGAAACAAATATTTTAATAAATCATTAACATTGGATATCGAAGATCGTCTTATGAGTTATTTAACTAGTGTTAATGCTGTTATTGAGGTAGATACTGGTCGTGGAAATCCTCAAAATCTCTATCACGGTGATAAGAACTTCAATGTTGTTCTTTCAGCAATATGGGAAGAACTTGGAAAGAGGGATAAAAAGTTATTCCCTCAAGAAATTCTGGTGAAAAATTCTGCTATCTTCAAGGCATCTCCGTTCCATAAATTGACAAAAGAGCAGAATGAGGCAAAAGATAATATCATTTCTAAAGTAGAAGAAGGCTTGTGTGCGAATGAAAAAGGGAGACTAATTCTCGTGCAAGGGGAAGCTGGCACTGGAAAAACAGTGTTAATGAGTCATTTGTTTTATGATTTGTATAAGCGTTCAAAGGACTCTGAAGCTGGTAATTTATTTAAAGAAAATCAGATGTGTTTGTTAGTCAATCATGGCGAACAGTTAAAAGTTTACGAGCAAATTGCGATTAAGCTCGGCATTAAAACAGCAAGTCACCCATTAGCAGTATCAAATCCAACAACCTTTATTAACCAAATAACCTCGACGAATAAAGTGGATGTGATCATCGTTGACGAAGCCCACTTACTTTGGACACAAGGTAGATTAGCTTATCAAGGGAAAAATCAGTTTGACGATCTCTTAGAGCGAGCCAAAGTTGTCATTGCGATTTTTGATAAAAATCAAGTCCTCTCAACTGAATGTTATTGGGAAGAAGAGAAAGTTGAGGAGCTAATCGAAAGAGCTAAATCATGTGATAGTTTAATCGAGCTGAAGCAACAGTGTCGGATCAATGCTCAGAAACGTACCGTTAACTGGATTCGAAACATCGTTGATAGAAAGAAAATTGGGAGACTTCATGAGGATAAGAAATATCAGATTAAGGTATTTGAGTCTCCTGAACGTTTATTTGATGAGATTAAATACCGATCTGAAGAGCAAAAGCTTGGCTTGTCACGTGTGATAGCAACTTACGATTGGGACTATAAAAAAGGTAGAAAAACGACGAATGATTATTACTGGGAAGTTGACATTGAGGGGTGGAAAAAGCCTTGGAATTTTCAACTTCCAAGCAAGCGAGGCACCAAAAAATTTCCTTGGGCAGAACAAGTTCAAACCATTGATGAAATTGGCTCAACGTTTTCAATTCAAGGTTTTGATTTGAATTTTGTCGGTGTTATCATCGGCCCATCTGTAAAGTACGAGAGAGGAAGCGTTGTTTTCGATCCCTCAGCCAGTAAGAACCAAAAAGCCATTCGGAATCGGAAATTTGCCAATGGCCAGCGTGGAAAACGTGGCGAGGAGTTGCTAAAAAATGAATTGAACGTTCTACTAACACGCGGTGTCAATGGCTTGTATCTGTATGCTGTGGATAAAGCACTAAGAGACAAGCTTTTAGAAGTACAAGAACAGCGGGATCAGCGTTGAGAAGGGTAACGTATGAAATCATTCGAAAATTAAGATGGCGAGAATGCTTATTTTAGTGTATAATGAAAGCATCGAAATTACTTATAAAAGGCGGTAAAAGCAAATGAAGCACGATGAAATTATTGTATTAGATTTTGGGAGTCAGTATAATCAGTTAATTGCCCGTAGAATTAGAGAATTTAACGTTTATAGTGAGATGGTATCGCACAAAATCACAGCCGAGGAAATCAAGACGCGTGGAAACGTGAAGGGGATTGTCCTGTCGGGAAGTCCGAAAAGTGTGACGGATGAAGATGCTTTTGGGATCGACGAGGCCATCTATGACTTAGGCATCCCGATTTTAGGGATTTGCTACGGGATGCAGCTCACCTCTCATTTGCACGGTGGGAAAATTGAAAAAGCGGATAAGCGTGAGTACGGAAAAGCTGAGATTAGGGTTAAGAACGAAGCAGGTTTGTTTGCAGATTTGCCGACTGAGCAAGTCGTTTGGATGAGCCACGGGTATCACGTGACGGATTTGCCAGCAGGTTTTGTTGTCGACGCAAGCAGTGATTCTTGTCCGGTGGCAGCAGCGTCAAATCCAGACAAAGACATCTATCTATTGCAATATCACCCAGAGGTACAACATTCTGAATACGGCACACAAGTTTTGCGTAACTTCGTATCTAACATCGCTAGTGCGGATGCGAACTGGACAATGGCCAATTTTGTCGAGGTCGAAATCGAAAAAATCAAAGCGCAAGTCGGTACCGGTCACGTGCTATGCGCACTTTCGGGTGGCGTTGATTCATCGGTTGTCGCAGCATTAATCCATAAAGCAATCGGGGACCAATTGACGTGCATGTTCGTTGATCATGGGCTGTTGCGCAAGGGGGAAGCGGAGAGTGTGGTAAACACGTTTGATGGACAGTTCGGGATGAATTTTATTAAGATTGACGCGAAGGATCGCTTCTTAGGGAAGCTGGCGGGCGTTTCGGATCCGGAAGAAAAGCGTAAGATTATCGGGAATGAATTTATTTATTGTTTTGATGAGGAATCGGCAAAGCTTACGGACATGAAGTTTTTGGCTCAAGGGACGTTGTATACGGATATCATTGAGAGCGGCACGGACACGGCACAAACGATTAAGTCGCATCACAACGTTGGTGGCTTGCCGGAAGACATGGCATTTGAATTGATTGAGCCATTGTCGACGTTGTTTAAAGACGAAGTGCGTCTATTGGGATTGGAATTGGGATTACCAGAAGAGATTGTATATCGCCAGCCATTCCCAGGCCCGGGCTTAGGGATTCGTGTGCTGGGTGAAGTGACTGAGGAAAAATTGGAAATCGTCCGCGAGACGGATGCGATTTTACGTGAAGAGATTAAAAAAGCAGGACTTGAGCGTGACGTGTGGCAATATTTCACAGCGTTGCCAAACGTGAAAACCGTTGGGGTCATGGGCGATGAACGTACTTATTCGCACGTCGTTGCGATTCGAGGTGTAACCTCAATTGACGGGATGACAGCTGACTGGGCTCGGATTCCACACGAGGTGTTGGCGCAGATCTCGACTAGGATGATTAACGAGGTCGAAGGGGTTAATCGTGTGGTTTATGATATTACGAGTAAGCCTCCAGGGACGATTGAGTGGGAGTAATCAAAAAAAGCACGTATCCGCAATGGATGCGTGCTTTTTCTATGCATAGGATTTAAAAAAACTTTTAACGATGCCACTGGCAATCATATCAGCCATCTCGAGTGCTTGAGTTTCAATGGTATCGTAAATGGCAATATGTTCTGCGTATTTTTTTTGAATTCTGAGTACGGCTTCTTCTTTTGTTAGCTTTAAATGCTCGTGCATCATTCCTTGCCAGTTTTCTTTCGCTTCGAATGGGAAAAATTCGTACATTAGCTGAGCAATTTCATCTGCATTTCTGAACCATTCATGGTCAAGTTGTTACACCAGCTGGCTATTGCCAGCAATTGCTGCATCAACCAACTTAGCAGCAATTAATAAATGTTCTTCAAATAGCTTAACAAATAGATCAATACTCGATGATTTAAAATAAGGGCTTAGTTCATAACCCATGTCATGTGGGTTACGTAAAAGTCTTGTGGCGACAAGATCTGTATCGTTTAATTTATCGACCTTGTTAATAATGAGTGAACGGGTCCACATCACATGCTGTTCCCATAATTTGCGCCAGATATTAAATAATCTAGCCCGATTGGGGCAATTGAGCGTGCCGCATCCACAGTGATGATTTAATGTGCCTAGCTGGCTTTGGTTTGTTCTATCCATTTAACATTCCTCCCTACTCATATAATGTATGAATTTGAAAGGAATAGGTGTTTGTCAAAAAGGGAATTAACTTACTTTATAATGAAGAGTGCTAGCTTTTACGAGAAGCTCCCTACCACCAGCACCAGAAGTTACAGCATCTACGTCGTCTAAAGCAACGGCAGCATGGATGACAGCATCTATGCCTATGTCGCCTTGAGCAGCAGTGGTTTCGTTCTTGGCATTGGCTTTGATGGTCGATTGAATGTTTGCTAAAATTATTTTCCTGTTTTAGTTCTGAAAAGTTATGGCATTCATTTTCGCTAAAATTGTTTTGAAAATTGTGACACATAGTATCTCTCCTTTAATTTGGTGGATAGTGAACCTTTTGAATTAATGGTTCATTGATAGATTATTCAAAGAGAAGTAAAGACGCGTATGCGTTTATCAAACTGCGATTAAAAAGTTTGCTAAAAAGTGCTTGTTCTATATTGACACCGGTAGTGTCACTGGTTTTAGGCTTTTATAAAAATCATATAGAATTTAATATTGAGGTATGGTAGAATTAACTGTACGATCGGGCTAAAAGGAAAGTGATAGTAATGAACAGGTTAACTTATAATCAACAATCACAAAGAACGGACTTGATGAATTTAACAGCTTTAGAAGTCGTTGAGTCGCAGCATTATATTGGATCGGTTCAAAGTTTTTAATACTTTATTAAAGATAGATTTAGTTGACATTGAAAATTGCAAAAGGAACGGGAGTTGAGAACAGCATGGATGATTATATAAAAGTCAAGAAAAGTCAAATTAGACAATACCAGAAAAGAGCGCGCCAGTATCGAGCGACAGGGGGAATGTATCTCTTTTTTGAGGTACTCTTATGGATTACTATTTTCGCCTCAGGAGCAGCGGCATATCTTTTTGGATTCTATTCGCTTATCTACGGGGAATGGGAATTACTTGTTGCTTTGTTGGTCATATTGGCATTAGCGGTTGTAGGTGAGATCATTGTTTTTCAATTGAGGCGGCATGCTGTGAAATCGTCCCTATTGCTTCAACAATTTATCGCTGAGTTAAAAGCTATTTTGCAGAGGAGTCAAAATCTGGAAATAATGAAAGAGCAGATTTTAACGATTGAAACTAACTTCCTATCTAACGACGATGAACTATACACAAAAAAATTCATTTGGCATCACTTTCTCGAATACATGGACATCAAAATGGAATGGGACAAGGATGAAAAGGAAAGAAGAATGCGCCGTCTACGTGATGATATTTATATCCCGGCGGTTTGGATGAATGCGGATCCTTTGAACGTCGATAACGAAGACACGGATTTTGTTCAGCTAAACTGGGAATTAAAGATGCGCCTGCGCGAGTTGTTTTTTAAGAATTATCGCACGCAACGGGATATTCTAGAGGAGCTCGGTGCGAACTCACGGGAGCATGCGATTGTTTACGAGCGCTTCTTGCGTAATAAGAAGATCAGTAAAAAATTGAAGCAGTTTAAAAAAGTGGCGCGTGTTTTTTACCTGAGTGCCGCTGCGAAGATGAAGCTCATCTACTTTGTAGATTCCGTCCTCCAAGATCGGCCGTACGTCGAGCAATGCGACGAGATGGTGGCGCTGATTGACGAGAAGAACGCGCAGATTAGACAGTACACGGCAGATTTCTGGCGCATTCATAGGCGTAGCTTAAAGTTTTATTTATTTGAAATGATTTGGCTGGCCTTGCTTGTTCCAGTTCTGATTTTATCCGGGTTTGTCTTTGCAAACGCCGGCATGAACCTTGCTCTTGTAACCTTTTATATCGGGGCAGGCATTGTCGTAGCAGGGGAAATGATATTAGTCACCCGCCAGTTGCGAGATTTGAAAAGTAAAAAGTTAGTCCCGAGCTTGATCGCGTCTTTAATGGGGATAAGACATTCGATGTGTTCCAGTGTCGGCGCGGATCCGGAGGTTGCTAACAAGTATGCCAGGTACTTTAAAGAGGTAGAAAAGCATTTTATGTTAACCGTTACCGAGGTTGAGGCGGTTAAGTATGCGAAGGAAAACGTGACGGATAAGGTCTTTGAGAAATTATCTGACGATGTTTTGCAGATCCGTCATCAAAAAGATCAGCAAGCACAGAAATATTACGAGCGATTTAATTATTACCGCGGTCAGTGTGTGAAGTATGGCGCATTGGAAGCGTTCGTCGCGTTGTTAGTCATCCCGGTTATTGTGCTTTCTTTCTATCGCACGGTTATGATGGGTGGGCTTTTTATGGAGCTGTACATGGAAATCGGCTTTATTTTAGTTGGGCTTGCGATTGAGTTGGTTTTACTGGTGCGACACATTCGCGTTGATCGTCGGAAAGAATTGTTCTTATTGATTTATCAGAAGATGTCGGTGATATTAAGCGACTATACGATTTTCTCGGATAAAGAGCGATTGCTTGCTACGACGAGCGAGTTGGAAGAGAGCATTATCAACGCGGCGGCTTCAGATGGGATGCAAGACGTTGTGGATTATGTCCGTGAGTGGCAAGCAGATCATCAGAAACGAAACACAGAAATGATGGTTGATCAAGCGATGTCGGATGCAGGGAAAATTTTTGAGCGTATTCCAGGGAAAGAGCGGATTGAGCGGTTTGTGAAGCGGAAAGAAAAAGAGTGAACGGTGCAAAGTTGCATCGTTCACTCTTTTCGGTTATTTGCAGTAAATCAAGATCGCATCGCGTAGGAATTTTGTGCAGCCTTCGGCGATGTTATCGTAGTAAGCGGTGAAGCGTTCGTCGGCGACGTACATTTCTGCCAGACCAATATGGGCTTCTTTGGTATAGCTGTCCCAGAAATAGCAGAGCCATTGCTTATGTAGCTCGCACGCTTTTTGAGCTAACTCGCTAGCTGGGTCGCCTTGTTCGAAGGCTAGTTTTAAGGCTTCATTTACCTCGGCAGAGAGGGCTTCGACTTCGGCGTACTGCTCTTTGCTCATCCCTTTTACTTTGGCATTAGAGGCTTCCACCGCGTCGTTGCCGTATGTTTCTCTTATTTCGTCCCCGTATTTTTTCTCGTTTTCGTCTACGAGTTGTTGTCCAAAACCTACAAATTTTTCTTTGTTAGTCATTTTAATGTCTCCTTTCGTTGCTGAGATGGTTTTTTGCACGTTGGTGATCAGTGCATCAAGCTGGTTGCGCTTGGCGAGGAGGGCGGATAGGTGGGCATGGAGGGCTTCGTTGATGTTGAAGTCCTCGCTTTTTATGATCTGCTTAATTTCTTCCAGCGGCAGGCCTAGTTCGCGGTAGAAAAGAATGTGCTGTAATTGATCGATTTCTTTTTGCCCGTAGATGCGGTACCCATTGGTGCTTTTGCGTGTTGGTGACAGTAATCCGAGTTCGTCGTAGTAACGGAGCGTTCGCGTGCTCACGCCGGCTAGTTGTGCTAATTTATTGATGGTGTATGTCATGTTATTTCGACCTCCTCACAATGTTATTATAAACTATGACGCTGCGTTAATGTCAAGGGGTTTGTGATTTTTATAAAGAAAATAGGGTTCATAAATAAAATAAGTCTAGTTGATACAACGAGCTTGTGTATCAATTAGACTTTTTCTTTGCGCCCTTTGCTTTTAGCAATTGGGTATTTCTTGGCATTTTTCTGTAGCTTTTCATGAATGATCGTGTCCACGTCTAAGTTTAGATTGTCTGCCATTGTATAACAGTAGATTAACACATCTGCAAGTTCTTCTTTTAGACGTTCTAGATTGTTCGTTGCTTCTTCGACAGTTTTCCATTGAAACAACTCGAGGAGCTCGTTGGCCTCTAAGGATATTGAAATTGCGAGATCTTTTTCATTGTGAAATTGTCTCCAATCACGCTCTTCTCTAAAACGATTGATAGCTTCCATTGCTGTCATTGCTCTTCACCTCTTTTTTACATTATACCGCAAAAATGCGAAAGTAGAAAGTGTCGATCACATAAAAATAACCAGCAATCATCAGAAAGCGGGTTATTACTCATGATCAATACACAGTTCCACGATACCGTGCTTCTGCGGCTTCCGCGATTGCCTTTGTTTCGTGAATTGCACCTGGTGGATGTTCTGGTGGTGCGTAGATGGAATATAGTTTGAGTGGTTCCTGGCCGGTATTGGTTACATTGTGCCACGTTCCTGCGGGTACGCAGATGGCATAGCCATCCTCAACGGCTTGCTGGAAAGTAAGGTTTTTCTCACCATCGCCCATCTGCACCAGCCCTTTACCATCCTCGATACGCAAAAATTGATCGTGATCGTGGTGCACTTCCAACCCAATGTCGCCACCGACAGGAATGGTCATGAGGGTTGTTTGAAGGTGTTTTCCTGTCCATAATACAACACGATAATTTGGATTCTTTTTCGTTGCTTGCTCGATGTTAAGTGTGAATGGCATTGGTCCATGATCCACGGATGGCCGTGGCTGAGGTGCGCGAAAACTTTGCCCGTTAAACACATGATGCTCTGACATATTATTCCCCCTATCTGTCAATCATACCAGTATATGCCGGTTGGGCGAAAGTGGTGATTAGAATTTCCCACTTGATTATTCCCCGAAAGTCTGCTAAAATAACATCAACTGATACGAAAGGTGGTCAAAGCGTGTATATTATTTTCTTATAAGCATCATCATTAGTCGTGAGGCTAATTGGCGAAATAGAAGACCCTTGTTTACCGAATGAGGCATTTTGGTGTTCTTTTATTTCAAAACTTTTAAGAATAATGTGCACTTATTAGATCATCTTTTAGATAACATTTTGCATGAATAGGCCAGTACCTATTTTCACGCATCTTTAAAGATATCTGCGTTGACGAGTGGACATTGTTCGCCGTCATTTTTTTATGACAAAATTAATGAAGAAGGAGTTGGAGCTATTATGACAGAAACGACCCAACCAAAAGAACGGGCACTCATCGTGGGTGTCAACGTTAACCAAGACCCCTATTTTCAGGAGTCAATTGAAGAGCTGAAAAACCTAGCCATCGCATGTGAGATTGAACCAGTTGCGCAAATAACCCAAAATCTCAGCCGTCCCCATGCCGCCTTGTATATCGGAACAGGTAAGCTAGATGAGATTAAAGATTTCGTTGACCGCGAAGAGATCGATGTCCTTATTTTTGAAGATGAGCTCTCACCGTCTCAGTTACGCAACATATCAAAGCATTTAAGCACGGAAATTCTCGATCGGACGCGTCTGATTTTAGAAATCTTTGCAAGCCGTGCGCAAACTCGTGAGGCGAAAGCACAGGTGGAAATCGCAAAGTTGCGCTATGCTTTACCACGCCTGCGTAATACGAATCAAGATTTTGACCGTCAGCGTGGCGGAACCGGTACGCGCAATCGTGGTTCTGGTGAAACAAAGCTTGAATTGAATCGCCGTAAAATTGAAATCCAAATTTCTGAACTCGAAAAAGAGCTGGAAAATATTGGTCGCAATAGGCAAGTACAGCGTAAAAGACGTGCTGACTCAGGTGTGCCGATCATTGCTTTAGTGGGCTATACCAATGCCGGTAAGTCAACGTTGATGAATGCAATGGTGACGAAATATCAGCAGGACGAGAATAAACTAGTCTTTGAAAAAGACATGCTGTTCGCTACGCTAGAAACATCGGTGCGTAACATTAAATTCGAAGATGGACGGACGATTCTTCTTTCGGATACGGTTGGCTTTATTAATAAGCTACCTCATCATTTAGTCAAAGCGTTTCATTCAACGTTGGAAGAAGTGAGAGAGGCTGATCTCTTATTGCACGTTGTGGATGTTTCGAATCCTAACCATGAGAAGCATTTGGAAGTGACTAACGATACTTTAGCATACATTGAAGCGGATCACGTGCCACAAATTCGTGTGTATAATAAGGTTGATTTAGCTGAAGGTGTACCACAGCTGAACGGCGAATCTTCGGCATGTGTGTCGGCAAAAAAAGGACAGGGCATCCCACAGCTGATTCAAGTTTTAACGCAGCAATTATTTGCGGATTATAAAAAATGCAAGTTGCTTATCCCATACGATCAGGGACAGGTGATTGCTTATTTGAAGGACAACGCGACGGTACTGGGGATTTCGTACGATGATACGGGAACGGTCATCGACGTGGAGCTGTCGGAAGCGGATTTTGAGCGGTATGGCGCGTATGTCATTGAGGCAGAGAGGTAACTAGTTTTAAACTTTTGTTAGGAGTCTTCTCTATTTTCGAGAAGGCTTTTTTCACGTCTCAAACAAAACGCCAAACAGTTACTTGACAAAAAAATTAATATGCGATATAATAAACACAGTTAACTATTAACAGGATTGAAAAGGAAGTGATGACATTGAAGCAGGTAAATAACGAGAATTACCCACCATATGTGAAAGACTCAATGAAAGCATTCAGGCGCATCATGGCGGATAAGAAGCAAAATGGTTTTGAGAATATGAGCCGTGAGCATAAGGGTGAGCTGTTTGTGCTTCATTATTTGGCTGAGAAGGATGCCGATGTTTTCCCATCGGACTTGAGTACAGCACTTAAAAGTAGCCCGGCACGTGTATCAGCGTTGCTGAAGTCGCTTGAGAAAAAAGGTCAAATTGAGCGTCACGTCGACGTTGATAATCGCCGTAACGTGCGTGTGAGGATCACGGAGGCTGGCCGTGCGCATTCGGGTGAAGAAATGCAAAAGTTAGGCGGCGCTTTAGCTAAGATTTTCATTGAAATGGGCGAAAAAGATGCCACTGAATACCTACGCTTGCTGGAACTGTTCTTTGAGTTATCCCATAAACACTTTCAAGATTTTGCAAACAACGAGAAGTAATTATTTTTTTAACCCTTAATTAACAGTATTCACTATGAACTAGGGTTAACAAAAATTAACTAACGAAAATGTAGGTGACTATTATGATAAAAATTTTCAAATACCTAACTGGTAAGGAGTTAAGGATGGCACTGGCCAGTTTGGTTTTCATCGTGTTTCAAGTGTGGATGGAGCTGACGATTCCGCAATTGATGGCGCAGATCACAACGCTAGTACAAACGCCGGATGCACCGGTCATTGAAATTTGGCGTGCGGGTGGCTTCATGTTGCTGAGTGCCTTTGGCAGCTTAGTGGCAGCGGTGTGTGTCGGGTATTTTGCAGCGATGATTGGGGCGCGTTTTTCACGAAAAATGCGCAGCGAGCTGTTTAATAAGGTCGATTCGTTCTCGATGGAAGAGGTGAATAACTTTTCCACAGATAGCCTGATCACGCGTGCGACTAATGATATTACACAAGTACAATCATTTATTACCATGGGGCTAACGGTCATTGTTAGAGCCCCGATCATGGCGTTCTGGGCCTTTACGCGCATCGCTGGGAAAGGCTTTGAATGGACCGTGGCAACGGGAATTACTATCGTGATTTTACTCACATTTATTGCGGGTATTATGGTGCTTGTGATTCCAAAATTCCGAAAAATGCAAGCGCTTATCGATAATATGAACCGTGTCACGCGTGAAAATTTAACCGGCTTACGTGTCGTCAGAGCGTATAATGCGGAAGATTACCAAGAAGAAAAATTTGAAAAAGCTAACGATGAGTTGACCTATACGCAACTTTTCACCGGTCGTGTCATGGCGATTATTTGGCCAATGCTTTCGCTATTTATGGGAGGATTAACATTAGTCATTTACTGGATTGGTGCGCACCTCATCGAGACAGCAGAAGTGACCGATCGCTTACCACTTTTTGCAAGCATGGTGGTGTTCTCGAATTACGGTGTGCAAGTCATCATGTCCTTTATGATGTTAACGATGATTTTCTTTATGTTACCACGCTCAGCGGTATCGGCAAACCGGATTAATGAAGTATTAGAAACAGAACCGACCATTGTGGATGGAGCCAGAACGGAAGGTCTTGAGGGTGTAAAAGGCGAAGTTACCTTTAAAAACGTGAGCTTTAAATACCCAGATGCAAATGAGTATGTGTTAGAAGGTATTAATTTTACGGTTAAGCAAGGTGAAACCATTGCATTTATTGGTTCAACAGGTAGCGGAAAATCGACACTAATCAACTTGATTCCACGCTTCTTTGAAGCCACAGATGGTGAAATCTTAGTCAACGGTGTCAATGTACGCGATTATACAATCGAAAGCCTCAACAATAAAATCGGGTACGTGTCGCAAAAAGCGGTCCTCTTTAGAGGAGACGTCACTTCTAACGTGGCTCTCGGCGACAATGGGAAAAAGGAATACTCAGAAGCCGACGTCAAACGCGCCATCGCCATTGCGCAAGGAACAGCTTTTGTCGAAGCGAAAGAGGGCGGCTACAAAGCTGAAATTACCCAAGGTGGGACGAACGTCTCAGGCGGACAAAAGCAACGCCTCGCCATTGCCCGTGCCATCTGCCGTGAACCTGAAATCTACATTTTCGACGATAGCTTCTCAGCCCTCGATTACAAAACGGATCGTGTGTTACGTAGCGAACTGAAGAAAGAAACAGCGGGTGTTACTAACATGATTGTGGCGCAACGCATTGGAACGATTATGGACGCCAATCAAATCATTGTTCTTGACGAAGGGAAAATTGTTGGAACGGGAACGCATAGAGAATTACTACAGACGTGTGACGTCTATAAACAAATAGCAATGAGTCAGTTAAGTGAGGAGGAACTTGCGATATGAGTGAACAACAACGAAGAACTAGAAGTCATTCGCACCGCGGTCTAGGCGGTGTCGTAGAAAAACCGAAAAACTTTAAAGAAACGTGGGGGAAATTAATTAGTTATTCGAGAAAATATGTGCCTGCGATGATCTTCGCGCTTGTGATCGCAAACGTTGGCTCGATTTTAAATATTCTCGGACCAAATCAATTAGGAAATTTGGCCGATGTGATTAGTGCCGGTTTGCCTGAGATCATCCATGATGTACCCGTCGTTGGTGCCATTGATTTTGATGCCGTCACCCGCATTGTTTTGATGCTTGTTACGTTTTATATCGGTTCGTTAGCACTTAACTTTCTCCAAGGTTATATGATGGCAACGATCACGCAACGTATCAGCCAGAAAATGCGCTCGGATATTTCGCACAAAATTAATCAATTACCCCTTAAATATTTTGATGGCACGAGCCATGGGGACGTGTTGAGTCGCGTCACGAACGACGTGGATACCATTGGAAATACGATGAATCAAAGCGTTGGTAGTTTAGTAACTTCAGTGACGATGTTTGTCGGTGCAGCGGTGATGATGTTTTATAATAGTTGGATGCTAGCTATTATTGCGCTTGCTTCAACGTCATTAGGTCTTGTCGGAATGAGATTTTTAATGGCAAAATCACAGCCGCAGTTTGTTCGTCAGCAAAAGGATTTAGGGGTGGTGAACGGGCATATTGAGGAAATATTCTCCGGGCATCACGTGGTGAAAGCTTATAACGGTAGCAAGGTCGCCAAAGAAGTTTTCGAAAAAATCAACGAAGATTTATACGATAGCGGGTGGAAAGGGCAGTTTCTATCAGGTCTGATGATGCCGTTTATGATGTTCGTCGGTAACTTTGGTTACGTAGCAGTCTGCGTGGTCGGGGCGATTCTAGCTGTGAACGGTGTGATTCCATTCGGCGCAATTGTGGCTTTCATGGTTTACATTCGCTTACTGACACACCCGCTGTCACAAATTGCCCAGGCTTTGCAGAACATGCAACGTACCGCAGCAGCGAGTGAGCGTGTCTTTGAATTGCTAGACGAAAAAGAGATGGCAGGCGAGAGCGAGAAGACGCAAGTACTGGCAAACATTGAAGGAAACATCGAATTCCGCGACGTAAAGTTCGGCTACAACCCAGATAAATTAGTCATAAACAATTTTTCTGCAACCGTAAAAGCGGGGCAAAAAGTAGCGATCGTAGGTCCAACTGGCGCGGGCAAAACGACGATCGTAAACCTACTGATGCGTTTTTATGAACTAAATAGCGGGGAAATCTTCATCGATGGGACACCGATTAGTCATGTAACACGCGAAAATGTGCACGACCAATTCTGCATGGTCCTGCAGGATACTTGGTTATTCGAAGGGACGATTAAGGAGAACATTGTGTACGCAATGAAAGATGTTACTGACGAGCAGGTTGAGCGTGCGTGTAAAGCGGTGGGAATGCATCATTTTATCCGGGCCTTGCCGAACGGTTATGAGACGATTTTAAACGATAAAGCTAGTCTGTCTCAGGGTCAAAAGCAACTCTTGACGATCGCCCGTGCGATGATTCAAAACGCACCGATGCTTATTCTGGATGAGGCTACTAGTTCGGTTGACACAAGAACGGAACATTTAGTGCAGGAAGCGATGGATGGCTTAACCGTTGGGCGGACGTCGTTTGTCATTGCGCACCGGTTATCGACGATTAAGAATTCGGATGTGATTTTGGTGATGAAGGAGGGGGATATTGTGGAGAGTGGGGACCACGCGTCGTTGTTGGCTAAGGGTGGGTTTTATGCGGAGTTGTATAATAGTCAGTTTGAGGGGGTGGCTTAGGGGGTGGCCTCGTTCAGTTTTGGATGTTGAGGGTGTTTTGGATTTATCATAAAGAAAATTGAACAACACCTACATAAAAATCATCGCACAGTAGATTCGCCGTGCGATGATTTTTTGTTTGATTTTAAAAAGTTCATCGTGATCACCTGCTCAGTTTTTGGAATATAAGCTAATCTAATTCTAGCACAGTTGACATTTATTTGCAAAAAAACGCATGACAGATCCGCCTACCCCTGGGCGTCTAAAGTATCACAGCTTATATCATGCTTAGCATGCTTTTTTGTAATTTTCATCAAAAAGGCGCTCGAAAAGACATCTGTTTAATGTTAAGAAGCAATTTATCAACCTTCTTACTAGAAAAATTGCTTGATTGTAGGTAAA
The DNA here is from genome assembly GCA_009780245.1 of Turicibacter sp. Taxonomy (GTDB): domain Bacteria; phylum Bacillota_I; class Bacilli_A; order MOL361; family Turicibacteraceae; genus WRKJ01. Next base: position 10,654 of record WRAJ01000003.1, on the reverse strand, counting down.
AAGTACATAAATTAGTGGCAGCTCGAAACTTCAGCGCCCTTTTCCTCGAAAAAAACTAAAAAGGCGTGCGCATTCTGATAGACAATTGCGAGAAACAAGCTAAACCTCCGGTATTTACTTCTTGATTTTGCTGCTTTACCGAAGGTTTATTCTTTTTGCTATGCTATTTCTCAAACGTCATCATCACTTTAAACAAATCCCCGTCTATCACAATCTCAAACGAGCCGCCTTGCAATTCAACAAAGCTTTTCGCGATCGCTAGTCCGAGTCCTGAGCCTTCCGTATTACGGGCCTCGTCACCACGGACGAAGCGTTCAGCTAGGTCCATCATATCTAAAGATAACTCATGTGCTGAGATGTTACGCAAAATAATATCAACCTGCAAGATTCCGTCGATAATATCAATATAAGCCCGTGTCCCTGGCATCGCGTATTTCACGATATTGATAATCAAATTCTCAAACACCCGGTGCATGCGAGCACCGTCAAGTTCCAACCGCACCGGCTCTTCCGGATAGCCTTCCTTCAACGTCAACCCCGATGCGACAATGCGGTCTTCTAATCCGAGCAACGTTTGTTTCATCAATGTGACGACGTCGACTTCCATCATGTCCAACGTCATATTTCCGGTTGAAGCTTTCGAAATTTCAAATAAATCTTCGACCAGCGTTTTTAAGCGATCCGTCTTTACGACCAAGGTATCTAAATACTGCTGGCGTTTTGCCTCCTCCAGATCGTCCACGCGCAACAGATCGACATACGTAATGATCGACGTGAGCGGAGTCTTCAAATCGTGCGAGACGTTGGTAATCAGCTCACCTTTCATGCGCTCATTCGCAACGGCTTTTTGCGTGGCGTGGGTCAACCCTTCTTGGATCGTCGATAAATCAGCCGCTAATGTTTCAAAATTCTCGAGCCCCACTGGTGCAGGCACCTCTAAATTTCCTGCCGCTAGCTTTTTCGTCATTTCGCGCAGATCCAAATAATCCTGCCTAATTTTTTTCATTTTATGCTGCACGTACGTAGACGCTATAATCGCATAGACGATAACAAAAAAAACACCTAATCCAAGTTCAGCCAACGCGTACCCAAAAACAAGCAGGAACAAAGCGACAAATATCTGGCCAGATATTAGCATAAAAACCTTCAAACTCTGGTCATTTTTCAGATCAACCGTCGACGCATAATCAATCCCTTTAAAAACAAGGGAGTCCTTTTTCAATGTTTTCCCGTCGTGCGAAATAATATCCTTCATATAATGGATCAAATAACCTAGCAACGATAACGTTAAAAATAGCCAACCGAGGTAATAAATAAGGTGCATATTTTGCGAACTGAACACCCAGTCTGAGGCCGGATTTCCGAAGGTCGTAATATTATTAACTACTTGCCACGTGTTTCTGTCTACAAAGACAAACGTCATAAACGTAGCTAATGCAACCAGTTCAATCGGAAATTGACGGATACGTTCATAGCCTTTATCCGATCCTTTGATCTTTGACAATGGAATGAAGATTGCCATCACAATCATCAATCCTAGTACTGCACTCTGCGCCCCGAAAACATGCGGATGAATGTGCCATTCGTAAAATTCTTCCACAAACGTTCTTTCCTGATACAGGGCAAGGTTATTAATCACCTCGTGCGGAATCCCAAAGACAAACGTCATATTCTGTGGGTTTTGCCAGTCAAAAAGATCGTCGTTTAAGCCGTCCACATCAAACTGATAATAAAGAGAGGACATGCCTGGGATGTTTGCTTCATTCACATGAAGGCGATTGTCATACCAATCATCGTACCAATCGTATGCATCAAAATAATCTATTACGCGATAAATTGTTTCTGGTGTGAGCAAAAATGGAACATCCCACTGCCCACGGCTATTGTATTGTACCACGATCACATGAGCAAACACGTGCTCCAGATCCCAGATTTGCCATCTTTGTAAACCCTCATCGTTCATCAATTGCTCAATCATCTCGTTCCCAGATGAAATCCTCATATTCTCGTACAGGGCAAAATACGCAATCCCATTGTTGACGTTTAATTCATCCAACCGATCTCGAGCACTTAACACACGCTGATCAAACAACTCTTGCACAACGTGATCAATAAAATCATCAAACGTTTCGTCTTCCTCTTGCTCCTCTTCATATGGTCGCTCTATCGCAGTAAGGAAGCTCGAAGCACGCGCCACATCCCAAAGCGGATCGAACTCTTCTCCTCGCATCTCAGACAGCATCTGAGCATGCAACGCCACCACTGCTTCTTGCAAATCACGGTTCAACGATTGAAACACCACCTCGCCGTCCTCGTACGCAACAAATTCGCGCCATTCGACACGCTCCATCGTCCGCTCATCCGGAGCGCGAAGCAATTGAACAACCATCACACCCACCAAAGCCAGTGCCACCCACGGTAACCACCATCTTAAAGGTTTCTTTTTTTCCTCAAATATTTCCTCTAATGTCATTTGCCCACCCATTGGTTGCTTCTCTTTTTTCACGCTCATCACCTCTTCCCAGGAGCATCAATCCGATATCCCACGCCCCAAACGACCTTCAAATACTGCGGATTTTTCGGATCAATCTCAATTTTCTCGCGAATCTTGCGCACATGCACCATGATCGTATCCGTGTTCACCGCCACCTCGTTCCAAACCCGCTCATAAATCTCATCCGCACTAAACACCCGCCCCGCATTTGCCATCAACAAATTCAAAATCTTATACTCCAGCGGCGTTAAACGAACCGCCTCGCCATCTACCTTAAAAACTCTCGTGGCCGTGTCCATTTCCAAGCCTCCGACAATGATCAGGTTTTTTTCTTCTGTAACCTGGTTGCCAGAGCGTTCGGACTGCCGACGCTGCCTCCGCAGTTGTGAATTGACCCGAGCTAATAACTCCAGTGGCCGAAACGGCTTGGTGACATAATCATCTGCTCCCATGTTAAGTCCGAGAATTTTATCGGTTTCTTCAGATTTGGCCGATAACATAATCACAGGAAAATCGTGCTCTTTTCGGACGTTCATGACAAACGTAATCCCGTCCATCACCGGCATCATCACATCCACGATCGCCAAGTCCACCGGCGCATCCGCGACCATTTCTAGCGCGACCTTCCCGTTCTCCGCCAAGCTGACCGTATAACCTTGAGACAGCAAATACTCACGGACCGCAAACGCAATGTCCTGATCGTCCTCCACGACTAAAATGTGTTCTTTCGTTTCTGCCATTCTTTTTCACCTCATCGTTGGTTCTTTAGTTCATTTGGCGCAACGTCGCCATGATCGCAACGTAGATTTCTGTTACAGTTGGATTTCCGCGATATGCGACCGTTGATAAATCGGAGATTGATACTTCTAGCTCATCTGATGCTGAAACGGATAATTCGCTAATATCATGAATGTTAACCACCGCTGTTCTTGTTTGGAAGTCAAGGGCATTGACGTTACTGATGCCGTTGATATTAAATTCCGTGGCGTTTGCCTGACCGCTAATTTCTAGGGTTGTGACACCGTCACTTGTTAGGATGAAAGTGTCGGCTTGGATGTCGTCCCAGTTGCTTGCGGTGATGATACCGCCGAACGTTGCTGCGGTTAGGGTCGGCGCGTAGATGTAGAGGTTTGGTGTGTCGCGGTCGGAAAAGTCTACGGCACGGGTGAAGTTGATTTGCAAGGTGCTGTTGACCACTCTGACTTCGGTGATGTCCCAAAGGTTATCTTCTATTTCGAGTTCGATGCGGTAGTCATTTGATTGGCGGTATACGACGTTGAAGACACCGTTGATATCGATGGCGTTGAACGGTTCAAAGGTAAGTTCTCGCACTTCGCTGTCACCATCTGGCGTGACGATATCGTTACTATTGTTTCTTAGATTACCGCCACAACCTGCAATAGTTAAGGCAAACACAGCTACTACCATTAATAAATAGATTCTTTTTTTCATTTGAATTCTCCTTGTGCATACGATTCGCTTGATCGTGGTTTTATTATAGCGATTAAACCTTAATTAAAACTCGCTACAAATATTAAGATTTTCTAAAATTTTACTAAAGTAAAGCTTTGGAAATGAGTTGCTACTTGTTATCGGCTGGGAAGACGATGCCTAGCTGTGTGCGTGCTTCATCGAGGAAGGCCATTTGCAGCTTGCTTATCTTTAGCAGATCGCCTTGTTCGCCCTTTTTGATCGCCTCGAGAAACACGCCAATCTCATAGTACATAACAGGGTGCTTTTTTATCGGGATGATTTCATCCTCGCGATCATCGCGATATTTAATGGTGATGTGCTTGATGTCTGAGATTTTATCAATGATCATGGCGGCCTGTTCACCTTGGATTTGATTTCCCTCATAGGTAGCGAGCTTCGAGTAGATAAGGGTCGCTAAAAAATCATCGTAAACGCAGGAGATGGTTCCCGCTGCGTCCATCCCGTTGCTTAGCATGATCGCATTTGCTTGGAATTTTTTTGGCTTTCCAAAAAGCGCGAGAAGCATATGAATCGTATAAACGCCGGTATCCACTAGGGCGCAATTCGAAAGCGCTGGGTTGAATTGATTCGTGGCCATCCCTTTTTGATAAGCTTCGTAGCATGGCGTGTACTGCAAGAAATTCAGCGTCACATTGCGGACTGGGCCTAGCTTGTGTAGATTCGTGCGCACCGCCTCATAGCCCGGGCAATACACACTTTTCATCGCTTCCATTAGCATCACGTTATTCTCCCGTGCCACGCGTTCCATCTCTTCCAGCTCGCGCGCGTGACTAGTAATCGGCTTTTCGCAAAGCACATGCTTCCCGTGCTTCATCATTAAAATCGACTGTTCGGCATGGACGGCGTTGGGACTAGCTACGTAGACAAGTCAATGTCTGGATCCAGTGCCAATGCTTCGAGCGAGGTATAGACTTTGGCTACGCCGTACTGGTCTGCTAATTCTTGCCCTGTGTCTTGCGACCGTGAATAGACTGCACCGTATGCCAAGTTGTCGTGAAGCTTTGCTGCTAATGCAAAGCGATGTACAATAAAGTTACTACCAATTGTTGCAAATGTCATGTTGAATCATCCTTTCGTTTTATCAAGTGTCAGTGAAGCTAGGGCGGTTTTACCCATTTTGGTGAAATTCCGGGGGTGTCTGGGGTAATTTCCACCCATTTTAGTGAAATATCAGGGGTGTCTGGGTAAAACACGCTTTGCAACAGCTATTGTGCTATTGCATGATGGCTGTGTTGCAACTTCTATTTTACCTGTCTGCTATGTAAAAGTCTAGGAATTAATCTTCGTCTAGGCGCTAGTCCTACCCAAATGTGTTCTGGGTGAATATAATGACTAGGAAAAGTATCGAAAACGTAGAAGGGGAGTTTAGAATATGTGTTTTAATAGACCTATGCCAAGAATGGCAAATAATTGTTGCGTGGTTGTTGTACCTGCCGTGCCAATCGGTGCGGGTGCTTGCGGTGTACCTGCTGTTGCTGAGGTGGCACCCGTGATGGCACAAAATGTGATGCCGATGAACAATTGTGCGCCACAAATCGTCACACCGATGCCGATGAATAACATGGTGCCAGCAGCCATGCCACTGAATAACATCATTCCAAGCGGTACCATGCCAGCCGGTAATTTATCTGGTATGACGTGTAACGCTAATTTTGAAACGGTGGAGCGTGTCATGGAGCAGCCGCTACAATGTCCGCCGACGGTGATTCACCATCATAACCGTGTTCAACACATGGTACCGTGCATCAAAACGAACATTCACCACGTTCATACCCACCACGAATGGCTGCCGTTTGAGCAACGGGAAGTCAATGAAGTCGTCAACCACAATCACGGGGTAAGACCGCCAGACCTCGCCTTGTGCAATTCCGTCTAACCATGCCCTACAAAGTAAGAAAACAGTGAAATCATGAGTAAATCCAAACTCGTAACTTCACTGTTTTTCATTTATTTCTTCATCGCGCAACCGTCACACCCAGGTCGCTTGCCAAAGATGCGCGCTTCAATCGCACGTCCGGTTGGCGTATTCGCGAGACCACCTTCTGCCGTTTCTTTAAACGCAGTGTCCATCTCAATGCCGACTTCGTACATGGCGCTAATCACTTCATCAGCCGGAATCTCACTCACTAAGCCTGCTAATGCCATGTCTGCTGAGATTAAGGCATTGCTAGCTCCGGCTGCATTTCGTTTAATGCACGGCACTTCCACTAAGCCCGCGACCGGATCGCAGACAAGCCCGAGCATGTTGGCTAAGGCAATCGCGAAAGCATCCGCCGACTGCTTCGGCGAACCACCGGCCACTTCGACGGCTCCGGCAGCGGCCATGGCACTTGACGTCCCGATTTCCGCTTGACAACCACCGGCTGCCCCGGCAATGAACGCGTTATTGGCTGTGATCAACCCGAATGCCCCGCTTGTAAATAAAAAGTTTACCAGCTGGTCTTCGGTGAGTTCCAGCTTCTCTTCTAATGTAAACAGCACGCCCGGCAAAGTGCCTGCTGAGCCTGCCGTTGGCGATGCGCAGATAATGCCCATGGCGGCGTTGACTTCGTTCGTGGCAATCGCTGACGCACAAGCTTTTACCATGGTTTCGCCGCTAAGGGTACGGCCTTTTTTTAAATATTCATCTAATTTGACGGCATCGCCACCTGTTAAACCGGTTGTCGAAAAAACGCCTTTAAACCCGCTTTCAACCGATGCACGCATCACAATGAGGTTTTGTCTCATCTGTTCCATGACCGCCGCACGGCTTTGCTGCCCACGCTCTGTTTCAAAATCGAGCATCACTTCCGAGATGAATTTGTTTTCTTTCTCGCATATCGCAAGCAATTCTTCTACACTTTTAAACATCGTTCTCACCCCACTTCGCGCCGAAGCTCCAATCGCTGGACAAAATTCTGAAGCTTCCCCCGCCGATGGAGATGCCGGTCACTTCAAGGACTTCATAGCCATCGGTTAAAATTAATTTAACGGTGTTCGGATGATCCGTTTGTTCCTCGCTGATGACAAATTTAATCTCTAAATGCTCTTTTTCTGCAATGTCGAGCGCAAAAGGAATCCTCACATCGTCCGACTCAAAGTTTAAAATACCGCCCACTAATGCCACGTCTGTTCCATGCCCTTTGTACGTTTTGGCGAACGATTCATAAAGCGTGATTTCAGCATAGATGGGTTGCTTCCCGAATTTCTGACGCGTGTACTTCGCAATGCCGAGCGCACCTGCTGTGTGCGAACTTGACGGCCCGACCATGATCGGACCAATGATATCAAAAACGGAGGTGTATTCCATCAAAACTCCCTCTTTTCTATAGTTTAAAATTCATTTGCTGTAACCTTCAAATCTTGGACTGATTTGCCATTTTCTGATCTTGGGCAATAAACGAGCCCGTGTTTTGCAAAAATCTTTTTCAGCCTTGCCATGAAAAACCCAAGCGCCGGGCCAAAGATAAGCGCCTGCACAACGGTGCCTTCGCGAACTAAAATCGGCACCCCAAAGACAAACGCAAGAATCAAAGCACCACCAATACACAACACATCAAACAGCTGTCGAAGCTTAACAAAGTCTTTGTTCATTTTATCCGCCACAACTTGAACGGCCGCTTCAATCGGAAACGCAACCAAGTCAATCACCAATACCGCTGCTACACCGAAGGTGAGGATAAAGACACCCGTTAGGAACACCGCAAACTGCATCACATAACTCGTCAGCTCGATGTCGCTTAAAACGCCGTAATAAATAAAGTTGATGATATAGCCAAAAACGAAGCTTAACACAATTTGTAATAACTGAATCTTTCTAAATGCTTTGCCCAATAACACGATTTGAAGCGCAACAAAAAAGAAATTGAAAAACATGACAACCGTTCCGACTTGGATGTTTAACGCATTAGAAACGGTAGCATTAAACGCATTAATCGCCCCTAGCCCAATCGCACCGCGAAGTGTCAATGCCGAACCCGTGGCCGCCACACAAATCAACACAATCGATAAAATAATTTTTTTAAACATCAAAATAACTCCTTCTTCAACCTTCCTATTATACAGGCTAGCATTCTAAATAGCAAGGCAAAAACAGCTATCCGCTTTCATAAAACACTCGCCTTTCTATATATTCCCTATAACGAGGCATATGATACGCGACGAGTGTATAAAAATCTTTGCTATGATTGGGCACTAATAAGTGGCACAATTCATGCAAAACGACGTACTCGATAAACGCTTCTGGCTGATGAACGAGCCGCTTATTAAACGTGATCGTCCGCTTGGTTGGTCGGCAAACGCCCCACGTTGCTTTCATCAGGCGGTATTTTATTTCGACAACTGGGCAACCACGCTCGGCAAAAAAGCCCCAGTACTTGTGAACGTAGCCGACGATCTTTTCATGGAGCAACTGCCCCAGTTGTGCCTCACTGAGCGGTTCGTCGATGACTTTGCCAAATAAGAGTGACTGTGAAGCCCCGATTCGGAGCGCTTCTTCCGCGCGTTCGGTTAGCTTTTGTTGTTTTTCGGTGATCCACGCGGCGCGTTCGTTGACGAAGCGGGTTAAATAGGATTTGCTTGTTCCAATCGGTGCTGAAATCGTGATGTTACCGTCGGGTTTGATGCGCAAGTAGACGTTCTTCATTTTTTTATAATGAACGGTAATGGAGAAGGGTTGTATCACAAGTTTTTTAACCTTTGCCATTTACCAAAGCCCCGCAACCGTCAAGTATTGAATGGCGTACACCGTTTTTAAATCGATGATCTCACCCGTCGCGACCATCATGAGTGCCTGGTCTTTTTTTAGTGTCATCACCTCTACAAATTCGCCTTCGTCTGCGCCAACGGGATGTGCCATCAACGTGACCCCGGTCGCTAAAAATTGCTGTAAGACCACGTTTGTAAAGCCTGGCTCGGTGGCATGAGCACCAAGGAGTTCAAGCGATTCACAGGTATAGCCCGTTTCTTCTTCGAGTTCACGTTTTGCGGTGGCGATCGGCGCTTCGTTTTCTTCTAATTTCCCTGCCGGGATTTCGATCGTCTCTAGCCCGAGCGGGTAACGGTATTGACGCACCAGCAGTAATTCTTTGTCTTCCGTTAACGCGATGATACTCACGGCACCAACGTGTGTCACGACGATACGTTTTGACTTTTCACCGTCTGGCAGCGACACATCGTCTTCGTGAATGTATAAGAATGGGTTTCGGTAGTATTCTTTGGAGCTTAATTTTTTTTCTTCTAATTTAGACATCGTTCACACCTCGTTTTATTTACCACATTATCATAACATTTTAGTTTCAAATAATCCATTAAAATTTCGTACTATTTAGGTGAAAGTAGGGACATCGCACAAAATGTGTCATAAACTATAAAGGAATTAGACAATTATTCACATTTAAGAGAGAGGTCGATTTATGAAACACGTAAAGAGAATGTTAAGTTTTTCAGCAGTGGTCGCACTAGTCGTGCACCTATTGCCTATGTCTTTTGCCTTTGCTTTGCCGATTGAAGGCGATGTGCTAGCACTGCCTTTTGAAGAAGCAGAAACGTTTGTCCCAGAATTAGAAATGTGGGAAGAATTTTGGACAGGCGAGTACGAGATCAACGACGATGACAGCGTCACGTTATTTTTTGCAACCCCGGAATCCCAGTTAGTCCCACAAATCGTCCAAGACGATCCCGCTGCTTTTAACTTCAGACGCGTTCAAACCGGAATAAGAACGGAGACGTCAACGGAGTTGATGACACGTGGCAGTCTGCTAGAAGATGACTTCCACGATCCGTTTGGGGCACCAGCCGGTGTTGCTTACACGCGGACGATTTACTCGTACGCGTTTGCCGGGAACGATCCGCTACCAGCTTCACTGATCGGAGCAGAATATCAAGCGATCTATGAAGCAGGGGGGTATATCACGCGCACGGTTGACGGACGTGAGATTAGATTTAGTTTAGTCAACGCTGGGAATCATAGCTATTTGGATAATCTAGTCGATCCGTCAAACAACGGAACGGCTAGTTGGAACTCAGCCCCTGGCGACGGGGTTTACACCTTGAGCGGTTGGGTCGGACGAACCGGAGCAGGCGGAAACGGCGGCGCTCACTTTAGATTAGCAGCAGGGCAATATGTGAATTTGCAGCTGCTGCAAGGCGTGCCTGTAGGTGAAGAGATTGTCGTCTTTACCACGATTGCGCGTTACAACCAGTGGGTATTTAACCCTGCGCACCGGATCACACAAGAAACGGAAGACGGGTTGGTATGGATGCGTTTGATCCGAGTCCCATCAGCACCAGGAGCGGGACAGCAGAACAACCCGCGCTTCAACTGGCAAAAATTCGTCGTAGCAGCAGAGCCGGTCTTTAACGCAGTGACTTATTCGTGGTCTTTAGTTGAGATCGTAGAAGAATTCCCGGTTTACACTTATTTCTGGGAAAAGACGGTCCCGCTTGATGAGCCGGTCACTGAACCACCAGTCACTGAGCCGCCAGTCACCGAGCCACCAGTCACTGAGCCGCCAGTCACTGAGCCACCGATCACCGAGCCACCAGTCACTGAGCCACCGGTCACCGAGCCACCGGTCACTGACCCACCAGTCACTGAGCCACCGATCACCGAGCCACCAATCACTGAGCCGCCAGTCACTGAGCCACCGATCACCGAGCCACCAGTCACTGAGCCACCGGTCACTG
>WRAJ01000002.1 GCA_009780245.1 Turicibacter sp. | reverse complement strand
CTGTTTAATTTACCCGCAAAGTGTGGTAAAATATACTTACTGGATTTATCCTTATTTTTTTGGTTCCTTGGACTAGACAATTAGGGATAGTAATCGAATCGAAGGAAGTAAGTTGACGGAAGATCAGACGCGGTATATTTTTGAGACAAAGACGATTGGTGTGGATGCAGAAGGGGTCCCGGTGGATGATGTGATTGAGACGAGTAATCATTTTCGTTGCTTTGATTATTTACTTGATACAATAGAGCAGCCTTTGAATGTAGAAGTGATGTGGGAACTACATCGTCTTTTGAAAGGTGGAACGAGTGATAGTCACAAGGCATATTTCAATGTGGGTGGTTGGAAGAAAATGCCTGATGAGGTAGGGGGTGTAGCAACTAGTAAGCCTGAGGATGTAGCGATTCATATTGATGAACTGTTAGCTAGTTATCACGGTAAAGAAGAGATTAAATTCGAAGATATTGTGGCGTTTCATTTTGAATTTGAGAACATACATCCTTATCAAGATGGCAACGGCAGGGTTGGGCGTTTGATTATGTTTCGCGAATGTTTGAAGCATGATATTATGCCGTTTATTATTGCAGATGAGATGAAGGCTTTTTATTATCGTGAGTTACGTGAGTTTAATTATGAGCCGGGCTATTTGCTAGACACTTGTGGTGCGGCTCAGGATATGTATCAGACGTGGGTAGATTATTTTTATCCAGAACTGTCAAAATGATTGGAAAGTTAAATGATTATTCAAAAGGAGTTGATTCACGTGTTGAAAATTTCAAAGGAAAATAAGATTTATCAGATGTGTAAGGAGAATCCAGCTGTGGCAGTGGTGGAAAGTGGGGCGGTGATTGCATTTGAGACGTCGGATGCGTTTAATGATCAGGTGATATCCGAGGAGCAAGGGATTGCGAAGCTTGATTGGGATCAGGTGAATCCGGCAACAGGGCCTGTTTATGTCGAGGGTGCAAAGGTTGGGGATGTGCTGAAGGTTCAGATTCAAGCGATTAACATTGCGGATACGGGGGTGTTGGCTGCGATTCCGGATGCTGGTTTGTTAGGCGATCAGGTCACTGAGCCTGAGGTGAAGATTCTGAATATCACGGATGGTTATGTGCATTTTAATTCAGAGATTAAAGTGCCGGTTAATCCGATGATTGGGGTGATCGGTGTGGCACCAGCGGGTGAGGGGATTCCATGTGGTGCGCCAGATAGTCACGGTGGGAACATGGACAATAAGAAGATTGTAGCAGGGACGACGCTGTATTTCCCGGTTTTTACTGAAGGTGCAATGCTCGCAATGGGTGATTTACATGCGGCGATGGGTGACGGTGAAATCATGGTGACCGGGGTGGAAATTGCTGGAAGTGTGAAGGTTCAGGTTGATGTGCTTAAGGGGAGATCCATTGCGCATCCGATCTTAGAAACGAATAGCCATTACTACACGATTGCCTCGCACAAAGATTTACTCGAGGCAGTGAAAATCTCGACGGCTGAGATGCAGAAGATCGTCATGGAGAAGTTGGGCTTGAGCTTCAATGAAGCGGGTATGCTACTGAGCATGGCCGGTGATGCTGAAATTGCGCAAGTCGTTGATCCACTTCTGACAGCGAGATTTGGGTTATCGAAAGATATTTTACCGGAAATTTTTTAGTAAAGCGTAACAAATTAATTTAAAGGTGGTGATTTTATGGTTCTGAATATTTTGCTTATTGCACCAATCAGAACCGGGGCTGTTGCCCTCCGTACAAAGTCTATGTAATAGACTGAGGCAAAGAGGATTCGGTTAAAAGAATTCTTATTGTGCGGAGGTATGAAGCGAGCCTCGTTTAGATTCACATGGACTTTGTATTTCAAATTGAATTTTTGAACATACGGAGGATAAAAGTGATGATAGAAATCGGAATGAGCCAAGTTGCAAAAAACTACGGCTTTAAACAAGTATTAGACCAAGTAAATTTAGAAATCAAAGCAGGGGAGCACGTGGCGATCGTCGGACGAAACGGTGCTGGCAAAACAACCCTTTTTAAGCTGATGACCGGCGAGGAAAGGGTTGACACAGGTTCAGTTTCCATTCGAAAGGGAAGGGCGGTTGGCTACTTGGAACAAATCCCGGAGCAACTTGAAGAGAATCAAAGAGCAGAGGATGTGTTGAGCGCGGCCTTTGCTAATGTGACGGCGCTGTCGCAAAGGTTGCGCAAATTGGAAGCGCAGATGGCCGAGCCGCTAGAGCCGGATGCGCTTGATAAAGTGATGAAGACCTATGCGCGGCTGCAAGACGAATTTATCGGGTTAAATGGCTATGAAATAACAGAACAATTCAGCTACATTGTGAGCGTATTTGGGTTAAAAGAGCTTTTGGATCGACCCTTTAATCTCTTGAGTGGCGGGCAAAAAACGCGGGTGAAATTAGCCGCCACCCTGTTAAAAAAACCGGACGTCTTACTACTGGACGAGCCGACGAACCACTTGGATATTAAAACGCTGGAATGGCTCGAAGGTTTTCTTTTGAAGTACCAAGGCACGGTGGTCATTATTTCACATGACCGTTATTTTCTCGATAAAGTGACGAACAAAACGATCATGTTAGAGCGCGGGAAGTGCCACATGTTTAACGGGAATTATTCGTTTTCGCTGCAAGAACAAGAGCGGTTGTTACTGTTGGAGTTTGAGCAATATAAAACCCAGCAAAAGAAGATTAATGCAATGAAGGCGGCGATAAAACGCTATCGCCAATGGGGAAATGAAAAAGACAGTGACAAGATGTTTCGGAAGGCGAAGGTGTTGGAACGACGGCTTGAAAAAATCGAGCAGTTGGAAAAGCCACAGCTGGAGAAAGCGAAGATTCCGATTCATTTTGAAGGTGGCCGAACTGGCGACGATGTACTGATGGTAGAGGGGTTTAGTTTAGCGTTGTCGGGCAATACCTTGTTTGAAGAGGCGGATTTTCAAGTCTATGTGAAAGAAAAAGTTTGTCTGATGGGCGATAATGGAACAGGAAAAACGTCGTTCTTATTTGCGCTGATGGGGAAATTAACTGGCTTTACCGGTGAGATTTGTGTGAATCCAAGTGTAAAAATGGGCTATATCCCCCAGGAAATTCGCTTTGAGAACGACAAAAGCAAATTGATTGATGCCTTTAGAAAAGAATATTCTTGCACGGAAGGTGAAGCACGAAATATTTTAGCGAAGTATTCTTTCTTTAAAGACGACGTGTATAAACGTGTTGGCTCGCTCTCGGGCGGCGAAAAAGTGCTGCTGAAGTTGGCGGCACTGATTCAAAACGAAGTAAATTTTTTGATTTTGGATGAACCGACGAACCACATCGACATCGAAACACGAGAAATGCTGGAAGAGGCTTTACTCAACTTCAAAGGGACGTTGCTGTTTATCTCACACGATCGTTATTTTATTAATAAAATTGCGAATAAAATTGTGCACATTGAACACAAGCAGTTTCATAGTTTTTATGGGGATTATGAGGATTTTAAGAAGCGTGAGAAATAAAAAGGAAGGCGGCTTATTATGAGCCGTCTTTAAGAAAAGGCAAGTGAACACACCATTAATTTCATGGTTTTACGGAGAAGTGCAGTAAATTCGAAGATTTTTGAAATTTACTGCATTTTTTGACATCCACAGCGTGTCGAAACAAACTTGAAAGCGGATACTTTTTGATTTTTAATGTTTTCGACATTCGCTAGGTGTCGGAAATGAAAGAAAATGCAGTAAATTGAGGATTTTTTCAATTTCACTGCATTTTGTTGAGAACAAGGTTAGAACAAGTTTGTAATTTCTATGTTTTATTGCTGAAATAAGCGATACTTTATGGCGACGATCTGTTCAGGAGGCATTTATGAAAAGTAAAGATTTTCGAATTATTTTGTTTACTCAAATCGTTGGCATTTTATGTAGCGGTCTGCTTAACTTTGCCATGGCGCTGCATGTGTTAGATTTGACCGGGTCAGCGACGATTTTTTCAACGATCGTTTCGATTAGTTTTATTCCGACGATTATTGTTGGTCCGATTGGCGGTATTTTAGCGGATCGCTTGCCAAAGAAGAAGTTGTTGATGATTGCGGATACGGTGAAGGCTTGCCTTGTGATTGTCCTTGCTACAGCTTTGTTTTTAGGCATTGAAACAATCGTTTTAATTGGGGTTATTTTAACGGTGATGATCACATTTACAACGGTGTATCTTCCGATTGTTGCGGCGATTGTGCCGAGTATTGTGGATAAAGAAGACTTGGTGAAAGCGAATAGTCTTGTTCAATCGGTTAAGTCGTTATCACGTTTTGCAGCTCCTGCTGTTGGTGGTATTTTATTTGGCCTTGTCGGTATTTATCAACTCGTTATTGGAGTGGCCGTTCTTTATATTATTTCGGCGATGACGAATTTCTTTTTGAGGTTGCCTGAGAATGAGAAAGGGTTTGAGGGTGGCATCTTTAAAGCAATTAAAGATGATTTGGGTGTAGGGTTTACTTATATTTTGAAAACAGACCCGAGAATATTTGAGTTGGCATTGACGGTTGGGCTGATTGCGATGGCGTTTTTCTCTATTTTGACGGTTGCTCTGCCGTTTATTGGGCGGGTGGTGCTTGAGGTGACAGAGTTTCAATTTGGGATTGCACAAGCGGTGACGGGAACCGCCGCTTTGTTTGGCGCAATTTTTGCTGGGCAGAAGCAAGTCCGGCGCTTTTTGCAACCGAAGTATGTCAATCATTGGACATTTGTTTCCGTATTGGTTAGCATTCCGATCAGTCTTTCCATGCTACCTACGTTAGGGTTGCCTAATATAGGAAGATTCGTTCTCTTTACGGTGGGTTTATTCTTCACTATGGCGACGTTTACGATTTTTAACATTATTAAAATGGCAGCAATTCAAAAGAATGCCCCAGCTGATATGGTCGGAAAGGCCACAGCCATTACGATGTCGATTACCGTTATTCCGATCCCGATTATGCAAAGGCTGATGGGAGAAGTATTGGATTTGGTTGGCGGCAATTTTTCAGGGTTGGCGATGATCTTTTTTGCGCTGACATTCTTTGTGTTTTGTGTGGGAGTGGTGAAAGTTTTTTGGGGAAGGAGGAGATCGTGTGAAGGCGAATCGGTTATTTGAAATTGTGTACTATTTACTTAACAAGAAAGTTGTGACAGCGGATGAATTAGCAAAGCGATTTGAGGTTTCGGTGCGTACGATTTATCGGGACATTGATGCGATCAGCTTAGCGGGCATTCCGATTTATACCGAACAAGGACGAACAGGTGGGATTAGTTTGCTACCGGACTTTGTTATGGACAAATCGATTTTAAGTGAAAAGGAACAACACGATGTGTTAGCAAATTTGCAAGGGTTGTTTCAGTTAAGTTCAGATGAAACGGCTTTGCAGAAGCTTTCGGCCACGTTTAATAAAACGGCCATCAATTGGTTAGAGGTTGATTTTTCTTGGAACGAGGATCAGAAAAATTATTTTCGTGATTTGAAAGCGGGTATTTTAGAGCGTCGCGTGATCCGATTCGATTATTTCAGTTCACACAATGAAAAAACCAATCGATGTGTAGAACCGATTCAATTATGGTTTAAACACCGTGCGTGGTATTTACGCGGGTATTGTTTGATGCGCCAAGGGGTTCGATTGTTTAAATTGATAAGAATGAAGGATTTAAAGGTGACGGAGCAATTATTTGAGGAACGTTATCGGGCCTGCGATTTAAAAGAAGTTAGTTCGAGAGAAGATGAGGAGCATGATGTCAGATTGCGTTTGAAAATTGCACCTGAAATGGCACATCGTGTTTTGGATGAGTTTGACTTTGAAGAGGAAGTTGAAGAACAAAACGGCTATTTCATTGTTTCAACAACATGGAAAGATAATGAAATCTTATACGGATTTATTTTATCGTTTGGGGAATATATCGAAGTGTTAGCACCATCATCAGTAAGAGCATTGATTAAAAAACGTGCACAGATGGTGGTTGATAAATATTAAGCTTGACACCCACTCCCCCTTCCGTATCATTTTGGAAAAGAGCCTGTAACTAGAAGTTGCTTTTTTGACAACTTTTGGTTGATAGTACCAAAGTTAGTTTTTGGATATAATAAAATCACAAAGCAAAGAGGAGTTGTGATGATGGAATTTCAAAGAAAATTGTGGAAGATTAGAACTGATGCAGCAGTTACGCAAGAAAAGCTAGCTGAAGTTTTAGGTGTTTCTCGGCAAGCAGTCGCAAAATGGGAAAGTGGTGGGGGAATGCCAGGTATTGATCATTTAATTAGAATTAGTAACTTTTTTCAAGTTACAGTTGATTCTCTAATCAAGAACACGGCCTATGTCAATGATCATGAAACGAAGTATGATAGCGATGATTTACGAAATTTTGTTGTGGAAGCCAAGAAAAGCACCTATGCGAGTCTGAATGCATTTTCGGATTCAAAAAGAGAATCTACTAGATTAGCTTCTAAAGATTTATGCTATGAAAAGGGAGATTATAAATATTGGGATTCTTATGTAGGTGGGACTAATTTCTCTGGAACAGAAGTTGTTTGGAAAAATGAAGTCGCAATATGGTCTATGAATTATTTTGGTCGCACGATCACTGAAGAAAACAGCGAGCAGATGATGGATTTTCTAATGGAAGTACTTTCAAAAGTAGAAATAAGCTTACCTTATCGCGGCCCAGCTGTTTATCGTAATGGAAAATTGACATATACGAATACTTCTAGTGGTGATTTTTCTTGGTTTCAAGGTAGTGAGAGAATCTATTACGAGGAAGAATTAATCTATGAATTGAACTATATTGGTGGAGAAGTTCATCCTTAAATAAATGGAAAATATTTTTAACCTGACACGAGTTGTCAGGTTTTTTGTGTTACATTACTAATAGCACGCTTGTGTGAAGTAGTGATATGAAATAGAAAGCAAGGAAGTGAAAAAAATGAAAGTAGAAAAAGTTGGAACGCGAAGTGTTGTCTTTACGCAATTTGTTGAGGCGTGGGGATGTGGGTTGAATATTCATTTGATTTTAGGTGAGCATCGGAATTATTTAATTGATACGGGCTTTGGATCAAAGGATATGGATGAGATTAAGGCGTATCTTGGGGATTGTCAGAAGCCACTGGTTGTCATTAATACCCATTTTCATTGGGATCATATTTGGGGTAACCATTGTTTTGACGATGAATTGATTATCTCGCATTACAAATGTCGGGAAATTATCGAAGAAACTTGGGATGATGAGTTACAAAAAAACAAACACTTTATCAAGGGGGAGGCTAAGTTGAAGTTGCCGAATTTAGTTTTTGAGGATGAACTGTATTTCCCAGATGATAAAATCAAGTTATTTTATACACCGGGTCATACGATTGATGGGATTAGTGTGTTTGATGAGGTGGACGGTGTGCTTAATGCTGGTGATAATATTGGTGATACAGATGAGGAGATTGTGCCAACCTTATATTCAGATATTGAATTGTATCGGAAGTCGTTGCAGCTTTATAAACAATTGGATGTTAAGTTTTGTGTGTCGGGGCATAATGGGACGTTGGGGGAAGAGGTGTTTGAGAGAATAGAAGCAGAGTTGGGTCAGTAGAAGGAGTAGATGGCTGATGAAAGCACCATTCGTTCGTTTACATTGAAAAAGCACGCAACTTAACTTTGGTTAAGTCACGTACTTTTGATTTTCTTGATGTAATTGCTATTCATAATTGAATCTATGAAGTCCGCACAGGTGCACAGCGTGCTACTAAAAAGTGATAGGTCCAGCATTAAAAAGTGCTGCGAATATTGCACGTAAAGTATTTATCATTGTCCATTCTCCTCCGTCATAGCATCAATACTTGCTATTGTTGATAATTTTTTCAATGGTTATTCTAACATAACTTTATGTGACTGTCAAGGAAACGATAGACTCAGATATCGACTTGTGTGTATCGGAAGTCATTGCAGCTTTACAAACAATGGGATGTTAAGTTTTGTGTATTGGTATATAATATGACGTCGGGGGAAGAGGCATTGGCTGAGATAAAGGAGAATGAATGATGAAACACAAACAAGATTTAAAGGCTAGGTTAAATGAGATAGAAAAGCAAGGGTGGCAGTTTCCAGAAGGTGTTGATGCTGATCGTTTTGTCGATGAAGTGATTGATGCTTTAGCATCGGTTGATAGTGATTTGCGTGAACTGGCTTTGACGGCATCTTATTACCTGATTGAAGAGCAAGGGTTAGTCAGTGATGCAAAGTGTCGGTTGCTTTTACCAGAGTTGATTAGCGAAAAGCGACTGTTAAAAGGGCTTGGCAAAATAGATGATGACTCTGTCTTTGCCCGGGCGTTTTATGTTTATGCTGTGGGGAGTTTGATTGATTATAATAAGCAAGTGACTAAACGGATTTTTACTAAGGATGAAATTTTAGCAGCGTTTGAAGCTGTGTTGACCTGCTTTAATGGTGAGATTGATTTGCGTGATTATGTCTCGCCTCAAGGTTGGGCGCATGCGGTTGCTCATTACGGGGATAATCTGGGTGTCTTTGCGGAGGATGGTGCTTTGGAGCATACGCATTTAATGGCGATACTGACTGCGATTCGTGACAAAATAGGGATCAGTGTTCACCAGTATCGTGCCGGTGAAGATCGGCGGTTAGCGGGGGTTGTTACAAAGGTTTTAGAGCGTGGTCTTATTAGTGAAGATGAATTTTCTCATTGGCTTGGTGGTTTTTTGAGTGCTGAAAATGAGCTAAATACTGTGCATTATAACACGGCGAATTTTTTGTGGAGCATGCGATTTATGTTAAAGGATGATTTGAAAGAAACGTATGATCAGTATGTCAGAGATGTCGTCATTAAATTGTTGAGGTCTGCTTAAAATTAGTTTGACAAACGACGGCAGTGGCGGTAAGATAGAGAGATAAGATAACGGTTTGTTCAAAGGAGCTTTGTGATGACATTTTTTGAGTATGGAGACACTGAGATAGCGTACTTATCCGCGGCTTGCCCAAAGATGGCAGAGGCAATTAAGCGGGCGGGTAAGATCAATCGTAAAATTGATGCTGATTTGTTTGAAGCTTTGATTTCGACCATTGTTAGTCAACTGATTAGCACGAAAGCGGCGAACACTATTTTTGGACGTTTAAACGAGCTGGTGGAAAAGATGACGCCTGATGCCATTTTGGCGAAGTCGGACGATGAAATCAGAGCGTGTGGCTTGTCTTATCGGAAAGTCGGCTATATCAAGGGGATTTGTGAAGCGATTAAATCAGGTGAGTTGGATTTAAGTGAGTTGACCGCCTTGAGTGACGAAGACGTGATTGCTAAGTTGGTGAAGTTAAATGGCATTGGCGTTTGGAGCGCGGAAATGTTCTTGATTTTTTCCTTGCATCGGCCGGATATTCTAAGCTACGGGGACTTGGTTATTCGCAAAGGCGTGATGAAATTGCATGGCCTTGAGCGTATTTCTAAGAAAGAATTTGAGGTGTATCGAAAGTTGTATTCTCCGTATGGGAGTACAGCGTCGCTGTATTTATGGCATTTAGCGAATGAGAATTAATCTCTTTATGAGAATACGAATTGAATAAGAAAATGTTACACAACATATTAGCGGTGGTGATTTTATGAATGTGGATTTTATGACAACAATTGAAGATGTGCTAGCACGTTTAGATCGATTGGATATTTTATGTAAGCTACAAGGTATTGAGGTGAACTTAATTTTGCTTGGTGGTGCCGGTATGATTGTGGCCATGGAAATGAGTGGGCGTGATTTTCGTCCTACTATTGATATCGATGTTCAATTATTATCATCTAATAATAAAACTGGCTTACTTGAAATATTTGAAGAACTAAGCATTGATGAAATAACTGGCATTGTTGATTTTCCTCCACCAGAAGATTTTAAGACGGGAGATAAAATGAAAATTGAATCTGATTTTCAAGCTATTACAGTTTATGTTCCCGAGATAGAGCTATTAGCTTGTACAAAACTCTTTTCTAAACGACAAAAAGATTTAACAGATCTTGAAATGAGCTCCATTCTAGAATTATGTGATTTAAAAAAGTTGCGTAGAATGGTTAAAGAGTATAAAAGTTATTTGATTAATCCTGATGATCCGAATCTGAACTTACATCATTTAAAAGAAAGGCTGGTGGATTAATATGTACCGTGATGATTTACAGGAGGTCTCAAAAGATGAGTTTGTGAAGCGAATGGAAGATAATTTAGCTTTCATATCATCTGGTGGAACTGACTATAGACGTGAGACCGCTAGAATTTCTTTAGAAATTGTGGTCGAATTGAATGATTTTAGTATTTTTGATAATCGTCAAAAAGTGAAAATTTTTGTGAAGAGTAAGTTGGCAGGCTTAGATGAGGAACGTTATGACGATGTGACTGAGAGTCTGTATCATCAATATCGAGATTTATATTTGGATAAGAATTTATCTGAAGCTGTTCAAGAGGAATTAATCAAACGAAAGAAGAAGCGAAGAGTCATTTTTAGTCATGTTTCGGGTAAGATAGATTAGTGGATGCAAGATAAACATCAAAAAACTGATTCGCTTTGGTCATTCTTGCCTAGCGTATCAGTTTTCTACTTCACGGTCATAATCCTTAAGTGTGCAACAGGTGAAAAATCTGAAAGTTCCACGGCACAACCGGTGTTATTGATTAACCGGATGGTGGTTGGGAGGGTGTCTACCTCGATTAACGCACTTCCGGTTAGCTGTCCAGATGTTGCTGGTAGGGTTGAGCTAGAAGTAATTTTTCCATTGATTTCTAGTGAAAAACAAATACAAGCTTTTTCAGAGTTTTCGACGACAACGTCCCAGTCGATCGCGTAGGTGCCACATCGACGAACTTCAATCACGCCGGTATCTTCGTGGCAGCACATGGCACGGCTATTTTTAGTTAGTATTTCATCGAAGACAATCGGGCATCCGGTTGGGAGTGGGTGGCAACCACTAGTTGTTAATTGCAGACTCATCCCTTCTATGTGATTGTCGCATCGATTGCTTCTTCGCCTTACGCAGACTGGTTCACACCAACAAACGCAACGCTTTCTCCAAACAATGTCACCACAATCTCTATTATTTCTTTGATCTCTACAACAACACATCACGCTCATCACTCCTGTTTTTCGCATTTGTTGTTATCTTATGCATAAGCCCATTTATTGGTGATAAAATAAGAACGAAATCAAAATAAATATTGCTTTCTCTGTCGGTAAACGCTATAATTTACCGTAAAAGAATGATAAAAGAGGTTAGGAAAATGAGTAAATTTTTAATGGCATTAGATCAAGGAACAACGAGTTCACGCGCAATTTTATTTACGGAAACAGGTGACATTCATTCGATGGCGCAGAAGGAATTTCCGCAGATTTTCCCGGAGGCAGGATGGGTGGAACACGATCCAATGGAAATCTGGTCAAGTCAGTTAGCGGTTGCGACGGCCGCGATGGCGAAAGTGGGAGCGACAGCCGCGGATATTTCGGTGATTGGCATTACGAATCAACGTGAAACGACGGTTGTTTGGGACAGACGAACTGGGAAGCCAATTTTTAATGCGATTGTTTGGCAATGTCGAAGGACATCGGATTATTGTGAGCAGTTAAAAGAGGAAGGTTACGACGAGTTGATCGCATCAAAAACAGGGCTTCGTATTGATGCTTATTTTTCAGCGACGAAAGTGAAGTGGGTGCTCGATCACGTTGAGGGCGCGCGAGCTGAAGCGGAAAAAGGGCATTTATGTTTTGGAACGGTGGATACGTGGTTGTTGTGGAACTTGACTAGGGGAGAGGTGTTCGCAACGGATGTTTCCAATGCCTCGCGGACGATGATGTTTAATATTCATACGTTAGCTTGGGATGAAGAACTTTTAGAAAAATTCGGCATTCCGCGCTCGATGCTTCCTGAGGTTTTACCGTCAAGTCATTTGTTTGGAAAGACTCACCCGAGCTTACTTGGCGGTGCGATACCGATTGCGGGTATTGCTGGCGATCAACAAGCAGCACTGTTTGGGCAGTGTTGTTTCGAGCCTGGGATGGTAAAGAATACTTATGGTACGGGTTGTTTCACCTTAATGCACACCGGTGAGGATGCCATTTCCTCTAAAAACGGGCTTTTGACCACGATCGCTTGGGGGGCAGAGGGGAAGGTGGAATACGCGCTTGAGGGAGCTGTTTTTGTTGCGGGAGCGGCGGTGCAGTGGTTGCGCGATGGGTTGCGGTTGATTGATCACGCGCATGCCACGGAATACCATGCGAAAAAAGTGGCTGATACTGAGGGGGTGTATGTCGTGCCAGCGTTTGTAGGGCTTGGTGCGCCTTACTGGGATCAGTATGCCCGTGGGGTGGTGGTCGGCTTGACGCGCGGTGTGACGCAAGAACATTTTGTCCGGGCGACGCTGGAGTCGATTGCTTATCAAAGTTACGATGTGATTAAAGCGATGGTGCGCGATACGGGTACGCCGTTGAAAGAGGTGCGTGCTGATGGCGGTGCCTCTGATAACGACTTTTTGATGCAATTTCAAGCAGACATCGCTAATGTTGATGTGTTGAAACCCGTAATCACGGAAAGCACGGCCCTCGGAGCGGTATTTTTAGCGGGCCTTGCGATGGGGATTTACCAGGATAAGGCTGATATTGTGGCTCAGGTGAGAGCGGTGCGGAAGTATGAGCCGAATATGGCTGCTGATAAAAGAGCAGAGCTGCTTGAAGGATGGGACGGCGCGGTGAAGCGCTCGTTTGGTATTGCAAAGTAAGCGAATAACGCGGTAATGACAAAAGCTTTATCAATAAGTGATGGTGTGACTGTGTTCCGACTATTTCGAATCTTATCTGCTGAACGATGTTATGCCACTTTCTCTTTTAAAAACGGGGCTTAGTGGCATTTTTTGACCCTAGGCTAATGTTAAACGCTTGAAAATAGGGTTGTAAATTAAATTATCTCCATATTCAGCGACAAAACACTGTCGTTATGCCACTTTTCCTTTCAAAATTGAGTTTTAGTGGCACGGGTGATGGCTGGGTTGTTTGAAAATATCGAAATGTGAGCGTGGTATAACACTTACCTAGAGATTCCAACATTATTTGAACACATACAGCGTTTTAGGAGGCATCAAAAATGAGTGAATTAAGACTAGTAAACCCGACAGAAGCTTACGCAAAGCAAATCTGGGATTATCGAGCAGAATTTCTGAATCGCAGCGATGATTTAGCTGGATGTGCTGGGTTGAAAGAGGTAGCAAACGTAGCAGAATGGTTAGCAAACCTCAAAAAGAATAGCTGTGAAGAAACGGTCACAGAAGGCTTAGTCCCAGCAACGACTTACTTAGCCATTCGCAATGCTGATCGTCAAATTGTCGGGATGATTGACATTCGGCATCGTTTGAACGATTTCCTGCTCAAGTCCGGCGGGCACATTGGCTATAGCGTACATCCGGCTGAGCGACGCAAAGGGTATGCCAAAGAAATGGTACGTTTAGCGTTAATTAAATGTCGCGAGGAATTGGCATTATCTAAGGTTTTGATTACCTGCGATAAAGCAAACATCGCATCGGCAAAAACCATCCAAGCAAACGGTGGCATTTTAGAGAATGAGATTCCAGAAAACGACCGCATGACACAACGCTATTGGGTAGCTGTTTGAAAGCAATCAACATAAAACTTAAACAGGACGGAAATTTAACATGCACACAGAATCAACAAAACATTGGGATAAACATTTCACTCTCTTTGCATTAGGAAAGGAATTTTCTTTAGGTGGTAGGGCTTTATTACTGTTTGCACTCCCTCTTTATATCTTACTAGAAACTGGTGACCCACTCACGATGGGTTCAGTTTTGGCAACCTCGGCGTTACCCGCTATTCTCGTTTCACCGATAGGTGGCGTCATGGTAGATCGCTTGGACAAGCGAAAATTGCTACTTCTCCTAAACAGCACAACAGCCCTGTCACTGATCGCTTATCTCGGCCTCTTGCAAACGCTGGAAATTGTTCCCGCAACTGTCATGCTCATGACCGTCCTCCTCACACTTGGCAGCCTGGTTTCACTAACAGCAAAAGCCAGTGTGCCAGCACTTGTTCCAAAAAATGCGCTCATCAAAGCCAACTCTTTCACCTTCCTTCTAGCAACGTGCTCTTCAATCATCATCCCTATCATTGGTGGCTTCATCCTAACAACGTTTGGTTTATTTGCAACCCTAATAACTAGTATTTCGCTTTATCTCATGGCAATCGTGATGAACATCCTCACCGAAATACCAGGTGCCAAACAAGAAAAAGTAGAAAGCTGGTCAAACATCATCGTGGGTGATATGAAAGCAGGTATCCGTTTTATAACCAAGGAAAAGCCTGAGGTTGGTAGAGCGATTGTTTGGATAAACATGCTAACGTGCATCACCTTGATGCCGCTTATCACGATTGCCTTGCCCGTCCTGGTCACCTTGTTTTTCGAGAAAAGTGAAACGGTATTAGGGGTAACGCAAGCGATCATCGGGCTTGGTGGTATTGCCGGTGTTCTTTTGATGAATAGGTTGTATCAGAAAATAAACATGAGCCATATTCGGCTGCTGTTACTTGCGTCGACCTTGGCTCTGCTTCCTGTTTGTTTGGCTTTTATCTGGCGTACGAACGATGCGATAATTTATTTTATTCTGGTATTATCCTTGTTTATCGTTCAAGGCCTTAGCATGATGATGGGAATTATTTGTCGTTCTTATTTTGGAGAGAAGGCGCCCGAGGGCATGGTGGGGAAGGTGATGGCGTTGAACTGGTCGCTGGTGATTTTAGGGACTTCGCTTGGTGGGTATTTGCACGGCTTTTTATGGGGACGTTTTATTGAAATTCCTGGAGTGGCATTGTTAATATTAGCTGGGCTATCAATGATTGCTGTTTTGGGCGCTAAAATGATTAGAAGTTCCCTATCAAGAGCAGATAAAAGTGAGCGCATTAAAAGCAGCGGTCATGGCTAGCTTGAAAGAATGAGAGCCCAATTATGATTATATTGAATATAGCTATGTGGCGCAAGGTTAGGGATGGCCTCGAAAATGCGTGTAACTTTCTAGCGCTCAGTCAAAGATCAAGGGTGTTTTTTTGCTTGCGAATCTTAAACCAAACTCGCCCGATGATTTTATTTTTCATTAATTCTACCCGCTCGTCTCTGCTATCGAGGCTATCGTTTCGGTGATCACCTAAAACAAGGAAGCTTAGTCAGATAAGCTTCCTCATTTATGCAATTTGTGTTAATGTCATAATGGCGCCTGTTCCTGGTGTTAATGTGACGGGTGTATTACCACCAAATATGGTTAGTCGCACGACATCACCGGCATTTAGGTGTAAAATGCTGGTATTACTATACTGATCTGTTGGCGTTGCCGAACTTTGAATCGTACCAACGGCAGCAACATTATTAACGTAAATAGCTGTATTATCGTTAACAGGGGTGGTTAAGTTGACGTTATAGGTTGCTAAATAATCGCCAGTGGTTGTGACGGTGAAATTCGTGTTTGTGGCATCTGGTACAAAGCCAGGCCCCGGTCCATAAGTGAAGGTAGGGAGTGGTATGCCTGTTCCACCATTGGCCGCAGTTCCCACCACAATGGTTGGTGCTGATGTGTTCGCTGCACTTAGTGCCGTTGAGGTTAATCCTGCTCCTGGTGCTCCTGTTGGACCGGTTGGGCCTTGCAATCCGTCAGTACCAGTGGCACCTGTTAGGCCTGTGTTTCCTGGAATGCCTATTGCTCCTTGTGGACCAGTTGGCCCTATTTCGCCTTGGATTCCCTGGATCCCCTGGATTCCTTGTAACCCTTGCTCACCCGGTTCTCCTTGAAGGCCTTGCAGACCTTGAGGTCCCTGTGGCCCAGTTGAACCTGGCGCACCTTCTTCACCTTGAGGTCCTTGCGGTCCAGTTACGCCTTGTTCCCCTTGAATGCCTTGAGTACCGGGCGTGCCTGGCGCACCTTGTGGCCCTTGAGGACCAGTTGATCCTTGGATTCCTTGTGGGCCTCGCTCACCTTGAGGACCCTCTAATCCTTGCTCACCTGCTTCACCTTGAATCCCTTGTAATCCTTGCTCACCTTGAAGACCTTGCGGTCCACGAGGTCCTTGTGGACCAGTCTCACCTTGATCACCTTGCACCCCTTGTAGGCCTATTTCACCTTGAATGCCTTGAGATCCTTGCGGTCCTTGCAATCCCGGTTCACCCTGAATGCCTTGAAGACCTTGCTCGCCTTGGATACCTTGAGAACCTTGTTCTCCCTGAGGTCCTGCTTCACCTTGGATACCTTGAGGTCCTTGTGGGCCTTGCGATCCTGGTTCACCCTGCATCCCTTGAAGTCCCTGAGGTCCTTGAGAACCGGTTGGTCCGCGCTCACCTGGAAATCCTTGTGGGCCAGCTGGTCCTGTGGTACCACTTCCTGCTGGCCCTATCGGTCCTTGTGGTCCTCTAGCACCGGTTGGTCCACGCTCACCTTGACAACCATGGCTGGGTGGACAACAAACAATCGTCTCACATTGACAAATACAAGGTGAATAGTAACCACACTCTCTTCTGTTTCGATTCATACTAAAATGTCTCCTTTCTGGACTTATATGGCGAAACTGTGTGATGAAGCAATCGATGTGCACCTCAAAGCTTCAAATGCTATCAAAAGGGTGCAACTGTGCACCTTAATGGCTCTTACACAAGCAAAAAGGTGCAGTAATAAGTGTTTCGCAATTGTTTATTATGTCTACTATTGTAAGATATGATTAAGGATTAAGTTTTGATATTAAAAGTTGTGATTGTGAGCCTATCAGAAAATCACCTTTTTGATTTGCAAGTCTAAAAGAGAAAGTCAAAATGTTTTTGACATAAAAATGAAAAATTTTCAAAAAACAGTTGACATGGAAAATTTTTCATGTTAGAATAGCCGACAATAAAAACAAAAAATATCTTATCGCGAGTGATCGAGGGACAGGCCCTATGACGTCACGGCAACCGCCTTTTACAAGGAACGGTGCCAATACCTGATTGATGAGAAGAAATAACGCAGCTGCTTTTAAAGGCAACCTTGTATCTTTCTACTTATCAAGAGTAGGAAGATTTTTTGTTTTCAAACATAAAGGCGGTGTTATAGGATGATTTATCTTGCCATTTTAGGCTTAGGAACAGTAGGAAGCGGGGTGCATGAGGTTTTAAAAGAAAAGGAGCGTACGGTGGCTGTGCAAGTCAAGGCGATTCTTGATATTAAAGATTTTCCAAACCACGAGGACCAAACCTTATTTGTCGATCATTTTGATCACATCCTCGCAGATAAAGAAATTCAAATTGTGGTGGAGACGATGGGCGGCTTACACCCCGCTTATGAGTACACGAAGCGAGCACTTGAAGCTGGAAAGTACGTCATTACTAGCAATAAAGAACTTGTCTCAGAGTGCGGCAATGAATTAACAAAGATCGCTGAGTGTCACGGTGTGAACTATTTATACGAGGCGAGTGTTGGTGGCGGCATTCCCATCGTTCGCCCTCTTAACCAGTCACTAGCTGGAGAAAAGATCTCTGAAATATTTGGGATTTTAAATGGTACGACCAATTACATCCTCACCCAAATGAAAAGAAACGGGGAAACGTTTGAAAAAGCCTTAGCGGATGCGCAAACAAAAGGTTATGCCGAGCTTGACCCAACCAACGACATTGAAGGTTACGACACCAAGCGGAAAATAAAAATTCTAGCCCAGCTCGCTTTTGGTAAAGACGTGCCACTTGATGAGATCCAAACGACAGGCATCGCTGATATCAGCTTAGCAGATATCTACCAAGCAGAGGCAGCAGGTTGCGCCTTAAAACTCATCGGACACGCCAAACAGCTAGCAAACGGCGAAGTCACCTGTACCGTCAAGCCTCAAGCTATTCCCAAAGAAAACCCGCTATACGGCATTGAAGATGTCTTTAATGGCGTGCACGTACTAGCGGAGCCTATTGGTGAAGTGATGTTTTACGGACGAGGTGCAGGAAAATTCCCGACGGCAAGTGCCATTCTTGCCGATATTCTCGAAGTCGTCAGGGAGGTGTCCTAGTATGCCTGTTATTGTACCAGACAACTTACCAGCGATTGACATTCTCGCTGACGAAAACATCACGGTAATGTCAACATCCAGAGGGAAAAGCCAAGACATTCGACCGTTAAAAGTTTTAATCCTTAACCTGATGCCGATGAAAATTGCGACTGAAAACCAACTCATCCGGCTCTTGTCTCACACGCCTCTCCAAGTAGAAGCGACCTTTTTGCAAACGGCAACACATGAATCAAAAAATGCTACTTCAGAGCATCTTGTCAGTTTTTACAAAGCCTTCGATGACATTAAAGACGAATGCTTTGATGGGTTGATTATCACAGGGGCACCCGTTGAGAATTTGCCCTTTGAGGAAGTGGACTATTGGCCAGAGTTGTGCCAGATCTTGGCATGGGTAAAAAAGCACGTTTTCTCTACGATGCACATTTGCTGGGGCGCACAAGCAGGCTTGTATTATCATCACCGTATTCAAAAACACGCGTTATCAGAAAAACTATCAGGCATTTACGGTCACAAATTAAATAACCTCAATCTTAACCACCCGATCCTGCGTGGCTTCGACGAGGTATACAAAGTGCCACACTCTAGATACACCGAGGTCCTAGCCACAGATATTGAACAAAACGACCAACTAGATATTCTTTCCACTTCTGAGGAAGCTGGTGTCTATCTAATAGCAACAAAAGATTTACGCCAAGTCTATGTGACGGGGCACCCCGAATACGATGCAGATACCTTGCAACTGGAGTACCTTCGTGATGTGAAAAAGGGGATTCATCCAGATATCCCCGTGAATTACTTCTTGGGAGATGACCCGCAAAATAGCGTTCAAAACAACTGGCGCGGGCATGCTTATTTGTTGTTTGGCAATTGGCTTAACCACGTTTATCAGGAAGTCCCGTATGAGATTGAAAAAATTAAAGAATTGTAGGTGAAGCAACATGGCAAAATTAGCATTCGCATCAAAATTAGCACAAATCGGCAATCGTAGCTGTCAAACTACTGGCGCTGTCAATCCCCCCGTTTATTTTTCAACGGCGTATAGCCACAACGAGCTGGGTCATTCCACCGGCTACGATTACACGAGAACGAAAAACCCCACAAGAGCTTTATTAGAAGCGACCATTGCTGACTTGGAAGGCGGCGATAGGGGGTTTGCGTGTAGCAGTGGCATGGCAGCGATTCAAACGGTACTCTCTCTTTTTTCATCGGGCGATCACCTTATCGTGAGTAATGATTTATATGGCGGGACTTATCGGCTGCTTGAGACCACGTTTAAGCGTTGGCACATGACGGCAACCTATGTGGATACGAGTGATTTATCGCAAATCAAAGCGGCGCTTACCCCAGAGACTAAGGGGGTCTTCGTGGAAACGCCGACCAATCCGATGATGATTGAATCGGACATCGCTGCGATTGCGAACCTGACGAAAGAGCGGAATCTGATCTTAATGGTTGACAACACGTTTTATACGCCTTTTTTTCAGCGTCCGATTGAAGAAGGGGCGGACGTTGTCATTCATAGTGCGACCAAATATTTAGGTGGTCATAACGATGTGTTAGCTGGGCTGATCGTGACGAAGGGGGAGGCGTTGGGCGAGGCGATTTCTCAGTTTCACAATGGGGCGGGTGCTGTGCTTTCGCCTTTTGATTCGTGGCTGTTAATGCGCGGGATGAAGACGTTGGCGCTCAGGTTGACGCAGCAAAGTGCGAATGCTAAAAAATTGGTCGCTTATTTGCGAGAACACCCGTTTATCACCGATGTGTTTTATCCTGAGAAAGGGGCGATGGTTTCGTTTAAAATCGCGGATGCCAAGGGGGTTGACGGCTTCTTAAAAAGCCTGGGCCTCATCACGTTTGCTGAAAGTCTAGGGGGAACCGAAAGCTTCATTACTTATCCCGCTACCCAAACTCACGCGGACATTCCAGAAGAGATTCGATTAGCCATTGGTATTTGTGACCGGCTCCTTAGATTTTCGGTCGGCATTGAAGATACGGATGATTTAATCGCCGATTTAGAACAAGCGTTTCAAAAAGCAGGAGGTGAAGGGTAATGTCTACGGATAACTACACGTTTCAAACGAAATTACTTCATAACAAGTATAAATGGGACGCTACAACCGGTGGGGTATCCGTTCCGATTCAAAACGCTTCAACGTT
This sequence comes from Turicibacter sp., assembly GCA_009780245.1. Lineage (GTDB taxonomy): Bacteria > Bacillota_I > Bacilli_A > MOL361 > Turicibacteraceae > WRKJ01. The sequence goes on along the minus strand of WRAJ01000002.1, from coordinate 98,270 downwards.
TCATCAATGTGACATCGACAGCTTTGGCGAATACGATTATGCACGTAGCGATAACCCAACGCGTCGTGCTTTAGAAGAGATCATCGCTGAACTGGAAGGCGGCACTCGTGGCTTTGCTTTCTCATCCGGTATGGCGGCGATTTCAACGGCGCTTTTGCTCTTGTCAGCGGGCGATCATATCCTTGTGACAGAAGACGTTTACGGAGGGACGTACCGGATCCTGACTAAAGTGCTAAACCGCTTAGGTATTGCGCATACGTTTGTTGATATGACGAATTTGGAGCAGGTTAAATCAGCCGCTCGACCGAATACCAAAGCCTTTTATTTAGAAACACCTTCCAATCCAACGTTAAAAGTGACCGATATTCAAGCTGTGACGGCGATTGCCAAAGAAGTTGGTGCCATCACGTTTGTTGATAACACGTTTTTAACCCCCGCCCTGCAACAACCGTTAGCGCTTGGGGCAGACGTTATTCTTCATAGTGCAACCAAGTTTTTAGGTGGACATAGCGATGTCGTAGCCGGTCTTGCCGTTGTTAAGGACGAGGCTTTAGCAGAGCGGTTGTACGTTTTGCAAAATGCCTTCGGCGCGGTTCTGGGGCCTCATGATTGCTGGTTGGTGATGAGGGGAATCAAGACGTTGCATGTGAGATTGGAAGCTTCGAGTCGTTCTGCTGCGAAAATTGCTGATTATTTAAGTGGTCATCCGGAGGTTAAGCAGGTTTATTATCCGGGAATGGGTGCCGTTTTGTCGTTTGAATTGGCAGACGTCGCCGCTTTGAAAATTTGTCACGAACACTTGCAAATTCCGGCCTTTGCGGTGAGTTTAGGCGGGGTGGAATCTATTTTGTCGTACCCTGCCAAAATGTCCCATGCTTCCATGCCTAAAGAGGAACGCGATAAACGAGGCATTAGCGATAGCTTGCTAAGGTTATCCGTCGGGCTTGAAAACCCGGATGATCTCATCGCGGACCTCGCGCAAGCGTTGGAACAAATAAAATAGGATAGTCAAATCAACCAAAAGGAGGCTTACCATGAATAAGTCGAAGCTATCACCTCATTTCAAAGAATACGGACACCTTTTAATCGCAGCGGGCATTGGCTTCACCATCCTGCTAGGCCTTGCACCCGCTAACGGGTTAACGAGGGAAGGTGTGATGCTCCTCGCCATTGTAGCACCGACTATTTACATGTGGCTATTTGTCAACACGCACTGGGTGTCCTTGCTATTCTTAGCTTTACTAGTGATGACGGGCATCATGTCCCCGAATCAAGTATGGGCAGGTTCACTGGGACATTTTTCTATCATGTTGGTGCTCACTTTTTCCATTATCAGTGAATGCTTAAACGAAAACGGGGTGATTGAGAAAATCGCCAACTGGTTTATCACAAGAAAATTTGTGCAAGGTAGGCCTTATGCGTTTATCGGGATGTACGTGGCTTCCAATTTGATCATTGGGATTTTCATGCAAAACTTAGCGCTAGCTGTGATCTTTGTCGCCCTAACTAGGCAAATTTGTGAGCGCCTTGGGGTCAAAAAAGGCGATAGCCTTTACACGTGCTTGATGCTGGGAACCTTTTGGGGCAACGTTGTGCTAAGCATTTCTTCGCCCATCGCCAAATCGTTACCAAACATTCTTATCGGACTCGTTTACGCCAATTTCGGCATTCAAATCACGTATGCGCAATGGTTAATGGTGGGGATGCCGTTCAAAGCAGGGATGTTTGTTATTATCATGCTTTGCATTAGAATTGCCAATCCGAATACAGAGGCGCTCAAAAATTTGGACGTGTTAAACAGCCAGCAAGCTGAACTTCCGTTAAGCACAGCAGGACGAGTCTCGCTATGCGCCATGATTGGGTTAATCTTATTCATTCTCTTACCTGAAATCTTTCTGATCTTGCATCTATTCACAGGTGTTTCCACTTATTTGGTGCAATTAGGCGTGATCGTACCAGCGATTGTAACGATAGTGGCTCTTTGCATCATCCAAGTAAAGGATAAAGAAAAAGAACAATGGGTACCCGTCATGGCATTCGCGCAAGTGGCTAAAAAAATTCCGATTAACCTGTTGTTGTTTGTTTCGGTGGTCGTCATCATGGGGGTTCCACTGTCGGCTGATGAAACGGGCATCATCCCGTGGATGCAACATTTATTGTCGCCTCTAACCGATGGCTTAACGCCTTTTCTGTTATTAAGTGCCTTGTTAATCATTGCCGTAATAATCACGAACTTCATCTCCACCACGGTTGTGATCACCGTCTTTGTTTCGCTCGGCGTGGCCATTTTTTCAGACCATGCCATTAGCCCTGTGGTGTATTCCGTGTTGGTGTCATTTGCCGCCGGGATTACCGCTTTAACCCCCGCTGCAACGATTACAGCGCCTATCTTTTACGGGCCTAACCACATTAAAGTAAGAGAAGTAGCTAAAATTAATTTGTTGTTTATCACCTTGGCTAGCATCGTCTTGTTTGCCATGATCCCGCTTGTAATGGCGGTTATCGATTAATACTAGGAGTGATCAAAATGAGTAAAAGATTCGACATTGTGGGGAGTTTATTAAGACCAGATGAATTGTTGACGTATAAAAGAAAAATCGAGGAAAGAGAAGACATTATCTACCCTTTTTACACGGATTTCGAAGGCTACGAAACCGTGGAACACGAAGCGATTAACGACGTGGTGAAAAAGCAAATAGCTGCCGAATTAGCCGTGATCTCTGACGGTGAATTTTCAAAGTCCATCTGGCATTTAGATTTTTTGTGGGGGTTAACCGGCATTCAGCGCTACATTGCGGATAAAGGGATGATTTTCAAAGAAAAAGACGGTCAGAAAGCCTTTGAAACAAGGCGCGATATGGGGATTAAAGTGATTGGCAAATTGAATGGCCATCACCACCATTTTGTGGAAATTTTCAAAAAAATCAAAGCAGCGGCAGGGGATGACCAGGCCATCAAAATCTGCATTCCATCGCCGTCACACGTTTATTTTGATTTCATTTGGCACCCTAACTTCAACTATGAGGCAGCGTATGACATCGAGCAAACGTTAAAAGAGGATTTAATCTCAGCCTACAAAGATTTTGTGCTAGAATATGCCCAAGCTGGCGGTCAGATTTTACAATTAGACGATTGTCGTTGGGCGATGTTTGCAGACGATAACCCGGCTTCACCTTTTCACGAAAACGCGGACATAAACACGCTAGCACTTGCGGAGGAGTTTATCGCTTATAACAATGAACTGATCGCGTTTGCGAAAGCGCAAGGCTTAAAAGTATGGACCCATAACTGCCGCGGTAACTACCGTTCGCGCCACATGTCAACCGGGTCGTATGAAAAAATTTCCGATCTATTCTTAGGGCAGCAGAATTACGATCGTTTCTTCTTGGAATGGGATGATGAGCGAGCAGGGTCGTTAAAGGCACTGGAGGTATTCAAAGATAAGGAAGCGGAAGTCGTATTGGGACTGTTATCAAGTAAAACAAATACGTTAGACGATGAAGAACGTGTGTTGAACGCGTTGAACGAAGCAGCAACCCTCATTCCGAAAGAACGCCTGCTGCTTTCTCATCAATGTGGCTTTGCTTCGACGGACCATGGTAACGAGCTGACCGAAGACGAGCAGTGGAAAAAAATTGCCCAAGGTCAAAAAATTGCCCAAGCGTTTTGGGGCGAATAGGGTAAAGCAAGCAATAAAAAACTGCCTAGAGAGAGTTCTAGACAGTGTGATACCTTTAAGCATCCTTTTTCCCCTTCTGCAGTTTCAATAAAGATTCTTTCAACGATTCGGGTACCGGCAACCCGATGATCGCTGCGTTTTCAATCAACGACAAGCCCTGATTGGCGATGTAAAAGAACGTGACGGCGGTTCTTAAAGGCGCGTTTTCGCTGCGAATCAGATAAATATCAATGATATTCGAAACACCGACTAGCAAAATAATCAAAATCTTCTGAAAAATTGCCTGTGTCCCAGCGGCGCTGCTTAACTGTTTGGTAATGACACCTTTCATCACATCGCTGATGTAATCCACCACGATTAACACGACAAGTACGTAAATCATCATATCCACACTACCAAAAAACCAGCTAAAAAAAACACCGATGCCTGCAGATAAAATTTTTAACATGATTAAAAACCCAGCCATCATCATTCCCCCATTATTTCAATGTCTTATTGCTTTAGTATATGCACGTTCTTCAAAGAGCGAAATGAGTTTCGCCGAGCTTTTAGTGTGATTATTTCAATAAAATTTCAAATTTAAGGTTGCATTTTGCAACAAAACCTGTATAATACTTAGAAATAACTTTTTTGAAGGAGCTCATTAATAATGAAATCATTTCTGCTAACAACCACACATCACCATCATTTATGCTAGGTTTGAATTAGTTTACTAATGCAAGCCTATTTTCTCATAAATGAAAAAGGTGACTGTGTTAGCTGATGATTTCTAAGCCAGACAAGCACCGCAGTTTGTCTGGCTTTTTCTATATCTAGAATTTACAAAAGGGAGTTGGTCAGCGATGAACAACCGTGTATTAAAGGATTACCAAATGAAAAGGAAGATGGAGGACTTTGCCCTTGCTGCTGGGTATCTCCCGTATGAGCCGTCGTTGTTTGAACATTACGACGACTTTGACGCGATGAGCAGTGAAGTGAAGCGAGAGCAATTAGTGACGGTCATTAATGGACAAAAATTTAATTTGCTGCGACCCGATATCACCACCATCATTATGAATCAGGTTCGACCGAATGTGCCGGCGAAAGATGTCTTGAAAGTGTTCTATCAATCGACGGTTTATCGGCTACTCGATGGGGACATTAAGGCCATTAACCAGTTTGGGATGGAATACCTTGGTGTGATCGATGGTCAGTGCGAAAGGGATGTGCTTAGCTTAGCGATTGCTTATTTACAAGACGTTCCCACGGTATTTGAGGTTGGGACAACGCAGTTTCTCAATCAGATTTTACAGCTTTGCGCACTCGATCCTCAGAAAGAGAAGGTGTTTCGGAAGCTCGTTTACATTAAAAATCGGGAAGAGCTGGTAAAATTCGGAAAGCTTCATGATCTGCCTGAGGGGGTGCAAGCTATTTTGCCGCAGTTGTTTAATCTGCGTGGGTCGTACAAAGAAGTGGTGACGCGGCTGCAACGCTTTGCTATTGGTGATTTGTTGATTGAGACGTTGGCAGAGCTGGCTTATTTGAATGATTTTGATCAAGTGGTGATTTTTGATCCTTCGATGGCGAGTGAGTTGACTTATTACGATGGGATCATCTTTAAAGGGTATTACCGCAACGTTCCGCATGCTGTGCTTTCGGGTGGGCGGTATGCAGGCAATGCCATCGGGTTTTCCATCGACGTTGATCAGTGGTTAACCGCGCAAAAAGAGGAGGGTTCAGCATGGCATATTTAACGGTCGCCTTAGCGAAAGGGCGTTTAGCAAAAGACACCTTGGCAAGGCTACGACAAGCGGGCATGGCAGAAGCGGTGGACATGAATAGTCGCAAGCTTGTGTTTCGCGATGAAAAAGACGGGATTGAGTATTTGCTTGTGAAACCCGTTGACGTGGTGACTTATGTGGATAAAGGGGTCGCTGATATTGGGGTGGTCGGGAAGGATATTATCCTTGAGCAAGATTTGGACGTGTATGAGCTGCTTGATTTGCAGTTTGGGATTTGTGCGTTTGCGGTGGCAGGTTTTCCTGGGACGGAGCTTTACGGCCCGGAGAAGGTGTTGAAAATTGCTACGAAGTTTCCGAATATTACGAAGAAGTATTTTGCAGGGAAACGCGAGATAGAAACGACGTATTTGAATGGATCGGTTGAATTGGCACCGCTGATGAACATGTCCGACTGCATCGTCGATTTAGTTGAAACCGGTGGTACGTTGAAGGAAAATGGCTTGGTCGTACTGGAAAAAATGTTTGATATCCAAGCGAAAATCATTGGGAATCGGACGAGTTATCAGTTTTGCCACGAGAAAATTCAGACGTTCTTAGCTGCCGTAGAAAGTGAGGTTGATGATAATGCTACAGATTATTCATGGGAATAAAGCGAGTGCCGAGTTAACGCGTATTTTGAATCGTGCGATTTCGGAGACGAGTGAGATTGAACAGCAGACGAAAGGTATTTTAGCTGCTGTTAGAGCGGAAGGTGATGCTGCGGTTAAGCGTTACACAGAACGGTTCGATAAGGTCGCTATCACTGATTTTGAAGTAACCCAAAGCGAGTTTGATGCCGCTTTTGCCGACATCGACGAACAGCTAGTCGCGGCTTTAGAAGCAGCGAAAGCGAACATTGAGGCTTATCATCGGTTACAGCTGCAAGAAGGCTACGCGATTCAGGATGAGGAAAAGATGCTGAAGCAAATTGTCAGTCCCATTGAACGCGCCGGGGTTTACGTGCCCGGCGGTAAGGCGGCTTATCCGTCAACGGTGTTGATGAACGTTGTGCCAGCTAAAATTGCGGGGGTGGCAGATATTACGATGGTCACGCCCCCTGATGCGAATGGGAACATTCAGAGTAGCTTGCTGGTCGCGGCAAAGCTTGCAGGTGTGACGCGGGTGCTGAAAATGGGTGGGGCACAATCGATTGCGGCTTTAGCTTATGGGACTGAGACGGTGGTAAAGGTTGATAAGATTGTCGGCCCGGGTAATGCGTACGTCGCGATGGCGAAGAACTTGGTATCGGGGGTTGTCGGCATTGATATGATTGCAGGGCCGTCGGAAGTGGTTGTTTTAGCCGACGAGACGGCTACACCAGCGTATATCGTAGCTGATTTGATGGCGCAAGCGGAGCACGATGAAATGGCATCCGGGATTGTGATTACCACTTCAGAAAAAATCGCGAAAGAGGTCGCTAGGCTTGCGCCAGAAATGGTCGCTGCCCAACCGCGCCGAGATATTATCACAGCTGCTTTTAAAGATTATGGGGCGATTATTGTGGTGGATACGATGGAAGCTGGGATTGCGTTAGTCAATACAATTGCGCCTGAGCATTTGGAGATTTTTACCGCTGACGCTTTGGATATTTACCCGCAGATCAGGCACGCGGGGGCGATTTTCTTAGGTGCATACACGCCGGAGTCGGTCGGGGATTACTATGCCGGGACGAATCACACGTTGCCAACCAATGCAACAGCGCGATTTTCTTCCCCGCTTAATGTGAACGACTTTCAGAAGAAAACGTCGGTGGTGTATTACAGCCGGGAGGCATTGGCAGCAGCGCGCCCCCATATTGAGTTGATCGCCGATGCCGAAGGGTTGTACGCCCACCGCGACGCGGTTAGTATTAGATTTGAAGAGGAGGATTCCCTATTGTGTACGAAATAATGGGGGGTATAGGGAAAAATTTCCCTACGACCTTGATTTTCAGGGGGTGTGTAGGGAAAAAATTCCCTATAGCCCCGTATTTAAGGAGGGGCATAGGGAAATGCTCGATGCAGATGAAGAATGAAAGGTGGTTGTTTGATGAGATGTGCAACGATTAACAGAAAAACGAAGGAAACAGATATCGCCTTAACGTTGAATTTAGACGGGACGGGTCAAAGTAAGATAAACACGGGTGTTGGTTTTTTCGACCACATGCTCACGGCGTTTTCGTTTCATAGTGGGATTGACTTGGAGGTGACGTGCCGAGGGGACTTGGAAGTGGACTGTCATCACACGGTCGAAGACGTTGGCTTGGCGTTAGCGGCGGCACTGCTTGAGGCGCTTGGGGACAAAGTAGGAATCAATCGTTACGGGACTTCGTATGTGCCCATGGATGAAACGTTGGCCCGAGTTGTCATTGATTTTAGCGGCCGACCGGCTTTTGTTTATCAAGTCGATTTGCAACGCGATCGGTTAGGGACACTTGATACGCAGAACGTGCAAGAATTTTTTAAATCGATTAGCAACGAAGCGAAGATGAATTTGCATATGGCAGTCTTGTACGGCGATAACGATCATCATAAAGTGGAAGCTTTGTTTAAAGCGTTCGGTCGTGCGGTGCGGGAAGCGGTGAAGGTGGTTGATGAGCGCCTGCCTTCGACGAAAGGGGTTTTGTAGATGAGTACGGTGATCATTGATTATGGCGTTGGTAATATCGGCTCGTTGACTTCGGCGTTTGATGCGATTGGGATGGCTTATACGTTTAGCGGCGACAAAAAAGTGATTGCGGCGGCAACGAAGATTGTACTGCCAGGGGTTGGTGCTTTTGCGGCGGCGATGGCGGAATTGGAAAAACGTGATTTAGTTGACCTGTTGAAGCAGAAAGCAGCGGAAGGGGTGCCGTTTATTGGGATTTGTCTCGGGATGCAATTGCTATTTGATGAAAGTGTTGAAAACGGCTATTGTGCCGGGCTAGGATTGATAAAAGGAACGGTGAAACCCATTCCCGCTACCGTGAAAATTCCGCACATGGGGTGGAACAGTTTGGATGTTAAAAAAGAAGACGGTATCGTGACCTACAATAACCCGGGTGATTATGTTTACTACGTGCATTCTTACTATGTTGAAACAAAGCCGGAAAACATTGTCGCAACGAGCCTTTATGGGATTGAAATTCCAGGGATTATTCGTCGTGACAACATCATTGGCATGCAATTTCATCCCGAAAAAAGCAGCGAGGCGGGCCTGAATTTACTGAGAGCATTTAAGGAGTTGGCGATATGAAACTTTTCCCAGCAATAGACATTAAAGATAAACAGGCGGTGCGTTTGTCGCAAGGGGATTTTAATCAGCAAACGATTTATCACAACAATCCGCTTGAGGTGGCGCAGCAGTTTCAAGCAGCAGGTAGCGCGTGGTTACACGTGGTTGACCTTGATGGGGCGAAGGACGGAGTATCGGAAAATGTGGGGATTATCCGTGAGATTATTACAAAAACAAGTCTTAACGTGCAATTAGGCGGAGGGATTCGAACCGTACAGAACGTAAAATCATGGCTTGATGCCGGATTGGACCGTGTAATCATCGGAAGTGCTGCTGTCGGGAACCCTGATTTTGTTGCTGAGTTGGTTGCGACTTACGGTGAGAAAATCTGTATTGGGGTGGATGCGAAAAACGGGAAAGTTGCGACGCACGGTTGGCTAACTGACTCAGGCGTTGACTCGTTTGAATTTTGCCAAGAGCTGGCAGAAATCGGCGTGCAAACGATCGTCTATACGGACATCGCGAAAGACGGGATGATGCAAGGCCCGAACTTTGAAGCTTACGAAAAGCTCGTCCAAGACACGAAACTGCACATCATCGCTTCCGGTGGGGTCAGTTGTTTAGAAGACGTGAAACGACTAGCCGCGATCGGGGTGCACGGTGCTATTTTAGGAAAGTCTTTATACGAAGGCGCGTTTACATTAGAGGAGGCCCTATTATGCTTGCAAGACGAATAATCCCCTGTTTAGATGTGCGCAACGGTCGCGTTGTTAAGGGTAAGAAATTCAAGGACATCGTGGACGTTGATTCACCGGAGGATCTCGGTGAATTTTATAGTAACAACGGCGCGGATGAATTAGTTTTCTATGACATCACGGCCTCTAACGAAGCGCGCGACATTTCCCTCGGCTTCGTTGAGAAGGTTGCGGCAAAATTGCGCATCCCGTTTTGCGTCGGTGGTGGCATCAGAACCATCGCTGATTTCACAACCGTGCTGAACAAAGGGGCCGATAAAGTCTCGGTCAATTCCGCCGCGGTAACCAATCCGCAATTAATCAAAGAAGCAGCGGAGAAATTCGGTTCACAGTGCGTGGTGCTATCGCTGGATGCGAAGAAAAACGAGCAAGGTATTTATAAGATTTACATTAACGGGGGTCGGACGGAGACAGACCTTGAGGCAGTCTCGTGGGCTCAGGAAGGTGTCTGTTTGGGCGCTGGTGAGATTGTGGTGAATAGCATTGACGAGGACGGCATGAAAAACGGGTATGACACGGTCTTATTAAAAATGATTACCGATGCCGTCAATGTGCCGGTCATTGCATCGGGCGGTGCGGGGACTAAGGAACATTTTTACGAAGCAATTCGTGATGCGAATGTCGACGGGGTTTTAGCGGCGAGTGTGTTTCATTTTGGTGACATCCCCATCGCTGAATTGAAGGCGTATTTAGCTGAAAAAGGAGTAGTGATCCGAACGTGAAATTGAAGATAGAGGAACTTAAATTTAATGCTGACGGTCTGATACCGGCGGTTGTGCAAGATGTTTTTACGAAAGATGTTTTGATGTTGGCTTATATGAATGCGGATTCGATTGCAGCGACGATGGAAACGGGATTTGCGACTTATTATAGCCGGTCGCGGCAAGAGTTGTGGCAGAAAGGGGCGACGTCGGGGCATGTGCAGAAGGTGAAGTCGCTGACGTTTGATTGTGATAAGGATGCGTTGCTCGTGATGGTGGAGCAGGCGGGCGTGGCTTGTCACACGGGGAGTTGGTCGTGCTTTGAGGGGGCGGAAGCTGGTGGGTCGATTGTGGATCAGCTGGTGGACACGATTGCTGCGAGGAAAGCCGAGCCGAAAGAAGGTTCGTATACGACGTATTTATTTAACGAAGGCATCGATAAAATTTTGAAGAAGGTCGGGGAGGAATCGGCGGAGATTATTATCGCGGCGAAAAACGAGGATACGTCCGAGCTGGTGTATGAGATTAGCGACCTGGTGTATCACACGCTAGTTTTAATGGCGGAGAAGGGCGTAACGGTTGATGAGATTCGCGAGGCGCTAAAAGGTCGCACCGAAGGCAAGTATTAAAGAAAGTGAACAGAGTAAAGTGTCATTTTTTTGAGAAAAACACATGATAAACGACACTTTCATAATTGCTATTAATAAAAGGAGGTCCACAACGATGTACGTAAAACCGCAAATGAAGAAGTTACAGATGTATGTACCAGGAAAATCCAAAGGGGGTGTGAAATTATCGTCCAATGAGAATCCGTTTGGTGCCTCGCCGAAGGTGAATGAGGTGTTAACGAATTTCACAGCGTTTGCCCGCTACCCGGATGGCGGATCGACAAAACTCAAAGAAAAGGTTGCCGAATTTTTGCAAGTCGACCAAAAGCAGCTCATTTTCGGAGCCGGCGGCGATGAAGTGATCCAAATGATTAGCCGCAGTGTCCTCATGCCCGGTGACAACATCATCCAAGCTCATCCGACGTTTCCGCAATACGAACACCACGCCATCATCGAAGGCGCCGACATCCAAAACATCCCGCTACAAAACGGCACCCACGATTAGAGGCGATGCTAAAAGCGGTCAACGACAAAACCAAAATCATTTGGATTTGCAACCCTAACAACCCGACTGGCACTTACGTAGGCGGAGCGGATTTAAAAAGCTTCCTCGATCGCACGCCAAAAGAAGTGCTGGTAGCCGTCGACGAAGCTTACGTGGAATATGTGACAGCTAAAGATTTCCCGGAGACATTAAAACTGATCAGCCAGTACCCGAACCTAGTTGTGCTAAGGACGTTCTCCAAAGTCTACGGCCTGGCTTCATTCCGTATTGGCTTTGGTGTCGGGAATCCCGATTTTATCCAAGATTTAGAAGTAGGACGGTTGCCGTTTAATACCGGGACACTGGCACAAGAAGCTGCCATTGCCGCACTTGATGATCAAAAATTTGTCGCAAAGTCGCTGACTGAAAATGCCAAAGGGATAGCGCAATATGTAGCATTCCTCGAAGCCAATAACATCCCTTACTACGAGTCGCAAGCGAATTTCATCTTTATTCCAAGCAAGCGAAATCTTGGGATGGAGATCGGGGCAAAGGTGCTAGATTCAGGCTATATCATCCGCTCGTTCCCATTTGGTATTCGCATTACCATCGGAACAACAGCGGACAACACTACCGTGATCGCCTGCTTGAAGAAAAATCTTGACCTATTAAAATGAGAACCCATCTATTAAAGATGGCTCTCATTTTTCAATGATAAATTCATTACATCCTGTTATAAAACATTAATCAGGATGCCAACTGATTTTTCTCGTTAATGCCAAATCAACTTTTTATTAGATTAAAGTTAAAAAAATATCAATAGTGATTGACAACTAATTAAAAGATGCGATATAATTAAATTATCAAACAATTGGATACATTTTTTGTTAGCTATCTCCACTCTCTTAGCAATTCATTGAATTCCATTGTATTCTAAGAGAAATATCATAGAAATTAACATTCTATAATTTGAGCTAGTTTTCAACTAGCTATACTATTACCAATACTACCTTTACGTCTAGCTTTAGAGGCTCTACATTAAATGGGTTTGTGGCAAGAACATTTCCACCATCTCAAAATTTAGAGGCTGCTGCCAGAAGGGCTGTTATTAATTGGTGGGGTTCTGCAGGAGATAATAATCGTTATACAGTTAGATGGACTAATAGAGTATCTTGTACTGCCACAAGCTGTATGGGAAGCATAGTTAATGTTCAAGTAGTATCAAGGGTAATAAATTTCTATAGATGATTCGTCAATCTACGGGCAATTAGTGTAATTTTCACATCTGGCTGAAAAATTCTAGAAAGGGTTGGAAATTCAATGAACAAAAAAATGCGTAAATTATTAATGTGGTCAGCTCTGATATTGATTGGTATTATTGGCGGTATGGGTGGAAGTATTGATCAATTTGAAAAAACTACAGTAGAAAAAGAAAAGTCATGATCACAGCTTATTAAAAACCGGGAGCATACGCAAAGTAGCTTCCGGTTTTTACATCAACGGCGCAAATAAATGAAGGACGGCATCGACAAAACGGCCCAGCAATGGCATGCGTGTTTCTCTGACTGTCACTTCCTCACTTACCCCAATGGAACGCAAGCAGTCTAGTTTAATCTCATCAATTACCGCGGCATCATACAGCAAAGTCGCGCATTCAAAGTGCAAGTATAAGCTCCGATAGTCTAAGTTGATGGTTCCAACAACGGCAATTTTATCGTCGCAAACGAAGCTCTTGGCGTGCATGAACCCCGGGGTGTATTCGTAAATTTTAACACCGGATTCAAGCAAGAAACGGTAGTACGAACGGGTTAAACGAAAGACTAGTTTTTTATCTGGAATTCCCGGTGTCACGATCCGCACATCAACGCCTCGTTTGGCCGCCATCTGTAGGGCGTAAATCATGCTTTCGCTAATGATTAAATACGGGGTGAAAATATAAACGTAATCGACCGCTTGGTTTAACATATCAATATACACGTTCTCGCCCAGTTGCTCGTTATCAAGCGGTGAGTCGCCAAACGGGATGACAATACCATTATCCGAACCTGTCTCAATGTCAAGGCCGTTTTGATAACGATAAGCTTCGTAGTCGTTGATGCGCTCTTTTTCAGCGCAGAACAAATCCCACATTTCAATGAACATCAAGGTAAAGCTCCAAACCGCTTCACCGCGCAACCTGATCCCCGTGTCTTTCCAAACCCCGAAGCGCGATTTCAGGTTAATGTATTCATCGGCAATGTTCGTACCGCCGTTATAAGCCGTGTGACCGTCGATCACAATGATTTTGCGGTGGTCACGGTTGTTCATAAACATTAACAACTGCGGTCTAAGCGGGTTAAACCGAACGATTTTAATCCCCTTAGCGCGCAGCTCGCGAATGTAACGATTGGTAAATAATTTCATCGAGCCAAAGTCATCAACGATCAACCGAACGTCCACACCGTCCGCCACTTTCGCGACGATTATTTCTAAAATTTGATCCCACATCGAACTCTCTTTAATAATGAAATATTCAATGAAAATGTATTTTTCAGCTTTTCTCAAATCAGCCAGCATGTCCGCAAACATGTCTTCGCCGAACGCGTAGTAAGAGGTGTTCGTTTTTTTATACGCGTGGTAAGAAGAGGCGTTTTTGATGTATTGGAAAATACTTGACATGCGCTTGTTATTCTCAGAGGCGATCTGGGGCAAGTTATCGTCCTTGTCTAAATATTTAGCGATTAACGCGTGTTCGTCCACGTAACTGGCAACTTTGCGCGTGGGGCGTTTATCCCCGAAAAGCAAGTAGACAATCCCGCCGATTTGCCAGAAGGTGAGGACGACAATGACCCAAGTCAACTTAAACGCTGACGGCTTGTCTTTTTTGACCAAGTTTAAAAAGACGACGAAGCTAAGCAGCGTCCCCAGTGTGGAAACAATCGGCCATCTAATAAAAACAAACGCCGTGAGTGACAAAAGAGCGATGATTTGTAGTAGTAGCAAAAAAATTGTAATGTTTAAGCGCGTGACTAAAAATTTTATTACCCTCATATTAACACCTAATCTCCCAACTCTTTATTATTGCCCATCATAATATATAAATGTGAACCTAAGATTAAGTGTGAGCAATTTTTTCTGGCTAAGTAAAAAAAAGTGTGCTATACTGATGAAAACAGAAAAGGGAGTGTTTCAGATGGCTTTAACGATTAATTCGACTTACACATTAGCAAACGGCGTGGAAATTCCGGTTGTGGGATTCGGAACGTGGCAAACGCCGGACGGTGACGTAGCTGAAAATGCGGTGCTAGATGCGATCAAAGCGGGATACCGTCACATCGACACCGCAGCGGTTTATAAAAACGAAGAGGGTGTTGGACACGGCATTGCCAATTCGGGTGTGCCACGTGAAGACCTTTTTGTGACAACCAAATTATGGAACGATGCGCATGGGTACGAGGAGGCCAAAGCAGCGCTGGCCGATTCGTTAGAAAAATTGGGTCTCGATTACGTGGACCTCTATTTGATTCACTGGCCAAATCCATTCGCGATTCGCGACTCTTGGCAAGAAAAAAACCAAGCAGCGTGGAAGTACATGGAAGAGGCGCTTGAGCAAGGGTTAGTGCGTGCGATCGGGATCTCTAATTTTAGAACGCATCACATTGATTCGTTATTGGAAACAGCGAAAGTGAAGCCACACGTGAATCAAATTTATTTAAGCCCGAGCGATATCCAAGAAGACGTGGTGGCACATAACGAAAAGCATGGTATTTTAACGCAAGCTTATTCACCGCTTGGAACGGGTACGATGTTAGAAGTGCCAGCGTTAAAAGAAATGGCGGCGAAGTATAGGAAGAGCGTGGCGCAGGTGGCGATTCGTTGGAGCTTGCAAAAAGGGTTCAACCCGTTACCGAAGTCCGTGACGACAAGTCGTATCATCGAAAACATTGATTTATTCGATTTTGAATTGAGTGCAGCCGACATGGCAGTGATTGACGGTTTGAAGGGATCGGGGAAAGTCGCTTCAAATCCAGATGAAGTGGAATTTTAAAATTTGAAAAGTGCTGGTGAGAACTGGCACTTTTTTATGTGGAACGATAAAAAAGTGAAAATAATCTACCACAAGTTTGCGAATAAATTCGCATTTAATAGAGAAAGTGTGCTCAAATGATGTGAGGTAGTGCTTTAGTTCTGACTAAAATCAACAATTCTATCAGAATAGCAAGAGACATTCGATAGAAATAGAATGTGTATCTCTGAGGTGATTTCGACTTTGGGAACGTTATCATCCTTAAAAAAAATGTAGAAACCATTGATTATATTAGATGAGATTTGATAATATTGTCGGATAACAAAAAGGAGATGTTACGAATGAACCATGCAAAAAAGTTTCAAAAAGTTTTAGCACTCGTTTTGGCTTTCATACTTATTCTTGATATCGGATTTGTTCGCGTATTAGCAAATGATGCCGATGTGCAAGAGCAAGATGTCGCATCAATCATTGCTGAAGACGAAGCTAGATCAGATATTCTTGATGAAGTACGCTTGGAAAGAGAGTTGAATCAAGGTCTTATTGGTTTTAATGGTGATTATGCATTACCTGATGACGATAGTCCTGTTAGTGTCATCGTTGTTTTTGAAACACCACCTGCTCAAGTTCAGCTAGCAGAAGCAATGGATGAAGGTCTTGCTTTAAGCTATAATGAAGCTGTCAATAATGTGGAAACGGCACATGATCTATTTACAGATGAGCTAGATGATTTATTCGGTGGCGCTCGTGCAAGAACGACGGCTTATACGATTCAGGAAGAATACCGTTATGCCATTAACGGGGTATCCCTAGTTGTGCCTGCTGATCAGGTTGAAGCACTTGTGGCTTTTGATAGCGTTAGAGCCGTTTTTCCTGATGAAACCATTCAGTTAGATCCAGTGGATATGGATGTTCTTGAAGAGGCTGTTGCGCATCATATCGCAACAGACGAAGCAGATAGAAACCCTCCTGGTATGTTGCCTGGTCGTGCGAGAATGAACGCTGATGCCATGCACGATGCTGGTTACAGAGGTGCTGGTGTACTAGTTGCCGTCATTGATACAGGGATTGACTATCGTCACCCTGCGTTTGAAGGGGCATTCCCAACGCTAGCAGAGATGCATGCGAGAGGGGCTAATCACCTGACGAATGATTCATTAACATGGATCGGTTGGCTTGGAGCACCAGGTAGTGCGGATGATCGCTACCCGCTTGATCCAAACTTTGATGGACCATTCCCTGGCGTGCCAGCTGGTGTGACACCTCCTGCAAATAATTTCCGCGGATTCCAGTATGACGATGAGCCAATTTGGTACGGTGGCTATCGTTTCCTCGGGCGTAACTTGATGGAAGGGTTCCATACCATTATTCCTGAGCACGATTTCCCACATTACTACCCAATGGAGACGTTCCCTGGGACACCTGTTCCCCTGCATAATGCGGCATCAGGACTTGCTGGTGCGACTTCTCATGGTACGCACGTTGCTGGAACTATTGTCGGTCGTGACACAGGTCGTAACAACAGTATTCTTGGTGTTGCCCCTGAGGCACAAATGATCGCTTACCGCGTGTTAGGACCTGGTGGCGGCAGTGTCACCACGATCATGCGTGGTATTGAGTGGAGTTATATCGATCGCGCAGATGTTGTTAACATGTCACTTGGTGGTGGCTCAGCGACCACCAATGCCGTATCAGGGACTGCAATCAATAACTTGATGCTTTCTGAGGATCATCAAATTACATTCGTCCTTTCGGCTGGTAACTCTGGTGCTGGTTTGAATGGCTTCTATACGACAACTGACCCAGCTCCTGCAACAAAGGCGATTACGGTTGCTGCGTTCCAGGATACCATGAGCGATGCTTATGAGGCAATTGGTGCTACCTTTAATGGATTGAGCACTGAATTAAATGCACCACTACTGCCGGTTACGAATAACACGGCACCTCTTCGTGTAGAAAATGGACGCTTAATTAGTGACATGGATGGATTCCCACAAGATGGCACCAATCGTATTTTTGTGATGCCGCGCCATGAAGGAAGTGGCAGTCCAGTAGATGAGCCAGGTTCTGGTACAGCAAATGACTTTGAATTATTAGTTGATGCCTACGGTTTAGATGAGTTAGCAGGTGCCTTTGTCTTAGTTCGTCGTGGATCGCCTTTTGTTGACGTTTCAGCTCAAGCTCGTCACTTAGGACTTGCTGGTGTATTAACCATTAACGGTCCGGGACAGGCGCCACCTGCGGCTCAAGGGGTAAATGCGGCATGGGTGCCAATGTTTAACATTGAGAACCCTGCAGGGCTCGCATTAGCAGAAGAAATTGCAGCATCAGATGTCGATTATGGTACGTTTTACTTAACAGGTACTTATATCGTTGTCCCAGCTGTTAGACTGGCAAACTTTTCATCTCGTGGTCCAATTGGCATGAGTTATGAAATCAAGCCAGATATTGGCGCTCACGGTGTGAACGTTTGGTCAGCTAATCCACGCTGGCATGGCACCGGCTATGCCAGCTCAAGTGGAACGTCGATGTCTGCACCGCATATCGCAGGTGCTGTGGCTTTACTTGTGGAATACAGCCGTGAAAATGGTGGACAGTGGCGCAATGAAGAAATCAAAGTGCGTTTAATGAACACGGCGATTAGGCTAGATGTGCCGCACTTCACAGCAGCCGCACAAACACAAGCCAATATCCGCGGTAGTGTGTTTGACACGGGAGCTGGACAAGCCGATGTGTATGCAGCTGCTCACGCCAATAGTGTTATCTACGTCACTTATGATCGCGTTCTTTTAGATCCACGTGTGGCGTCATTCTTAGATCCATTTGATCAAACGCCGACTGACTTTGCCTCAACCAGAACAGGTTCGTTTAGCTTTGGTGGTGTGAACAGATATTTACCAGATCAACGAGAAACAACCATTGACCGAACGTTAACGGCAACGATTGTGAACAATAGCAATGCAGCGATTACTTATACACTTGAAACTGAGTTTATTGATTATGATCACCCAGTCAATCAATCAGCTGCGGACAACGGTGTGTTTATCGTGACCAGTGTTGGACCGACAAGCGTTGGTCAAATCACAGTTCCTGCAAACTCGTCTGTAGACTTTAATGTCACCATGACGGTGCCAGTAACGGCAGCAGTTGGACACTACGAAGGATTCATCAATGTATCCGCTGGTAGTGAAACGGTCGCTGTGTTACCATTTGCCGCTGTTGTGGGAGAACGTGCACCAGTTTTAACTAATATGAGTTTATACCGACCTGTTATTTCAACAGGAGATGAGGCACAAAATGTCACAAGTAGTGAACTTGGACTGCTCTTTACGCCAAATAATAGTTTTGCAACAAGAGCATGGATCTTTGAAGATGTTGAAGGTTTAAACCGAAACAATTGGATGAGTGATGAGTTTGCAGATGCACTTGTTGGATTTGCTGGTAGCAATGAAGTTCCTGCAGGTGCGGGACCTAATCAGATTTTTGGAGGTGCAGCTTATAATCCTGGCGCACGTTTGACACTAGGTCAACAACATCGTGCGGTTATCTTCGACGGGCTTTACTTACCAGTAGGGTTCTTCCCGCTGCATTGTGAAGACGAAAGAGGAGATTTAACTAGCCATGCCCTTATCGGCGAAGGAAACTTTGTTCATCGTGGGACAGAAGGTGCTGATTGGCGAACACTTGACGAAGGTGATTTTGTTATCATTTTAGAAGTGTACCAAGCCGAGTTCCACAATGACTGGGTATGGACATTTGATACGCTGTTTGAGTTCTCTGTCGATAACACAGCACCTGAGCTTCACGTTTCAATTGATGACCAGATCGTTGAAAACGGTGCGACAATTGTTGTCACAGACTCAGACGTCACACTAGTAGGAAATGCCTTTGATGAGTGGGTAGCAACGGCTGAAGAAGCTAATGTGACATTTGATATTTGGCGTGCAGAGGCACCACAAAGAGCTGTCAGTACACAACATAACCTTGCTGTGTTTGCGCAAATTGGTGATGAAGAGGCTACTCGTATCACGATCGATGCTGACGGTTATTTCGAAATTGAATTAACCGATTTAGATGGTGAAACAGAAGTAACGATTTTCGCCATTGACAATTACAGTGTTGTGCCGGCGACAGATCGACTATTCAGTAGTATTCCTGTACGCAACTTGCCATTCCGTAACCTCCCAGGTGTCGTAGATGCGGTAGAGGACGCTGCAGGTGTTGAGCCAAGAACATTAGCGCATAGCCCTGTGTTTGCGGTTAATGGTTTCCTAACAGCAGATGAAGCACTTAACGCGTATTTGAACCTAGCAGCTCGTCTGGCTTATGCACCTGGCTTATTAGGTGACGCTTATGCAGAAACAAGAAATCAGCACGTTTGGTCAGGACTAAACGTGAGTGAATTGTCATTTGTGGTCGCCACAGAGCAAGAGGTACCAGAAAGACCAGGTTTACCAGGCATCCCTGAGATTCCGAGTTTACCTGAGATTCCAGGTGTGCCAGGAGTACCGGGAATTCCTGGGATCCCAGGCTTACCAGGACTGCCAGACATACCGGGCATTCCTCCGATTCCAGGGCCACCAATCCCAGGCGTTCCACCGATTCCACCGCTACCGCCATTACCTCCTTTTTTAAGCGCTCCGTTGACTAGAATGTTACTTCGATTATTCGATTCTTAAGACAACTTAAAAATTAACTAAAAGTGTTAGCTTGTCTAGCACTTTTTTTGTGGACGGAATCAAAATAAATGATATAATAGAAGGAGTGTTTTTATAGGAGGACAAAAGCCATGTCGATTCGTTTTAGTACCGAAGAGTTTGCAAAGTTAAAGGAATTATTATTGATTTACGAGTGGGGACACCGCACCCTTTTAACAAAGCTGGCCATTGTGCACGAAGATTTTGAAAACTTCCAAGAAGACAATCCCATTGATCACATCCGCGGGCGGATTAAAGCACCGGAAAGCATTGCTGAAAAACTACATCGCCTTGGCCTTGCAATCACAGCAGAAAACGCCAGAAATCATATTGTGGATATCGCGGGTGTTCGCATCATTTGCCCCTTCGCGAAAGACATTTACCAGATGATTGATTTGCTCAAGTCAATGCCGGGGGTTAAGATTAGAGAAGAACGTGATTATGTGAGCAGGCCCAAGACGAGTGGTTACAGAAGCTATCATTTAATCATTGAGGTGCCGGTGTTTCATTCTGGTAAAATCAAAGACGTGATCATCGAAGTGCAAATCCGTACCGAAGCGATGAATTTCTGGGCCACGCTAGAACACGAAGCCCGTTACAAATACGAAAGTGATGTGCCACAACACTTAAGCGATGAGCTCGTGATTTGCGCGGATAAAATTGCGGAACTGGATCACCGGATGTTTTTGATTCATGAGAACATTATGGGGCGCAGCGATGAAATCACCGATGAAATTAATAAGAAAAGAATTCCGTGGAAAACATGGAAAGATGCGACACGCAGCAGAGGCGCCGCACGTAGAGCAAACCGAAGGCCTCAACGTCACGTGCGATGATGATAAAAGTGTCGCTAAACTTGAATTTAGAATGAAAAGCGACAGTTTTCAAGAGTGATTACAAGTAGATATGAAAGGAGCGAAAAAATCATGACTTTACTAGAGGCGATTGATATCAGAACGTCTCGGCGCAAGTATCTGGAAACAGCGTTGGCGGTCGAGCACATTGAAAATTTGCAAAAACTGATGGCTGAGTATCATCAAATCGGTGGCTTTCGGGTAGAGCTGGTAATGAATAACGGCGAAGCCTTTAAAGGGTTCACACGTAGTTATGGCATGTTAACAGGTGTGCAGCACTATTTTGGTTTTATTGCGGACGTTGATGATCCGCATGCCGATGAGAAAATTGGCTATTACGGGGAGCTGTTGGTGTTACATGCGACGGCGATGGGGCTAGGAACGTGTTGGATTGGTGGAACGTTTAGCAAGTCCAAAATACCGTTTGATTTGACGGGTAACGAACGGCTTGCTTGTTTAATCACCGTGGGAAACGTAGCAGATGCGCCTAGTTCTAAGGAGAAGTTTATTTATAAACTGACACACCGGAAGACAAAATTGGCGGAAGATATGTTTACCAATGATGCATCGTCAGTACCGGCTTGGTTTTTGCAAGGCATGGCTGCCGTCGTGAAAGCACCGTCGGCGATGAATAAACAACCGGTGATGTTTACTTATGAAGCCGGTCGTGTTCGCGCCTCGGTTAGAACGAAATATTTAGCGGCCTTTGATTTAGGGATTGCTAAGCTGCACTTTGAACTTGCTGCTGGTGGGGGTGCGTGGCAGTGGGGGAGTGGCGGCGAGTTTGAGCCTCGGGAGGGGGCGTGAAGATGGCAAAGTTAGACGAAGATTTTTTATTCGCTGTCTTAGAAGCAATCGCAGAAATTCCTTACGGCAAAGTGGCCACTTATGGTCAAATTGCGACGTTGATTGGAAAGGAAAGAAATGCGCGCCTGGTTGGGAAGGCCCTACAGATTTCTGGGCTTTACGCAGACGGTTATCCGTGCTATCGGGTTGTCAATAGTTCGGGACGATTAGCACCAGGATTTGATGCGCAAGAGGCACTGTTGAAAGAAGAAGGGGTTGCATTTAAGGAAAACGGGCACGTGGATTTAAAGAATTATCAATGGGGCGCTTAATTTATTTTTAATTGCTCATACTAACAGGAAAGAACGTTTTAGAAAGTGAGTGTGGCAGATGGATAAGAATAAAATGAAGCAAAAAGTTGAGCGCGATGTACCGTCCAAAGCGAACGAGCAGCAAGAAAAGCCGTGGCGAGGTCACCCCGATGATCACGAACCGACGGAACGAGTAACACCTGAAACGATAAATCCATAAAAGTATCCCATAGTCACGAAATCAGAGTGCTATGGGATACTTTTAAATTTATAAAAATAACAGCAGCAAAATCGGGAGAAAAATCGCAGGTACTAAGTTCATCACTTTGATTTTAGTGATACCCAACATGTTCAACCCTAATGCAAAGATGATCAGCGAGCCAATGGCCGTCATTTCTTGAATGACCACCGTGGTTAAAAAAGGGGAAACCCAACTGGCCAAGATCACGATACTGCCTTGGTAAAGTAAAATCGCAACAGCAGAGAAGATCACACCAACACCTTTCGTTGAAGCAAACACAATGGCAGCGACGAAGTCGAGGACTGATTTCGTGAAAATCGTTTCATGATCGCCTGTTAAACCACTCTGCAAAGAACCAACAATGGCCATGGCGCCCACACAAAACAGGAGGGTTGCCGTTACAAAACCTTCAGCAATGCCAAGGTTTTCGCCATCTTCTTTTTTAAATTTACGTTCTACCCACTCACCTAAGCGAGAAATACGCAAATCCAAATCCAGACTTTCTCCGATAAGCACACCCAAAACCATGGAAATGATCAGTACTAACGTGTTTTCACCTACTAGTATACCGCGAATACCAATAAAGATGGTACAAAGTCCCAAAGCTTTCATCGTCGAATCTGTGAGACGCTCTGGGATTCCTTTTTTTAACCCTAATCCAATTAAACTCCCCATAACAACAGCTAGTGCATTAACAACCGGCGAAATCATGTAAATCTCCTCCAACCAAAACCTATCTGTTTAATATAACCTTTTTGTGTTGAAATTACAAGAGATATCAGGTCGCATTTTTCATGGCAATCCATTTAAAATCGTTGTATTGTCCGAGGAAGTACGGTATAATTATTGCAAATCTTAAAACACTAGAGGAGGCTAAATGTATGAACGCCATTGAAGCAATGATCAACCGAACCAGTTATCGCAGCAGCTACAAAGACACACCGGTTCCACGCGGGGATTTAGTGAAAATCATGGAAGCAGGACTTGCAGCACCATCGGGAAGTAATAAACAAACGGTTAGTTTAATCGCCGTTGATGATCCTGAAATCTTAGCACGCCTTGCTGAAGTAACAGGACCGCTTAAGTACCAACCAGCACCAGCCATTATTTGTATCCTGACGCAAAAAATCCCGGCATACAAAGGGAGGCATTTCAACGTGCAAGACTACTCGGCAGCGATTCAAAACATTCTCGTTGCAGCCGTGTCACTTGGCTATGAGAGCTGCTGGTACGAGGGCACCGTGAAAGACGATGACGACCAAGGCAAGCAAATGGCCGACATTTTAGGTGTGCCAGCCGATTATAACTTAATCAGCTATTCACCAATTGGCATCGCAGAAAAGCCAGTGAAATTCCCAGAGAAGAAGCCGTTTGCAGAACGCGCCTGGTTTAACGGGTTTCAAAAAAGCGAATAAGCAGGAGGGTAAAACATGACGAACACAGTAGAAAAACCACGTTACACAAAAGGCGAAGAACTTTTTAATATGATCACACACATTGTCGGAGGCGCTTTGGGCTTAGTCGCGCTGTTAGTCTGTGTGACAATGGCAGCTTTTGCCCAAAACATCTGGGGGGTCGTGAGTGCTTTTATTTACGGTTTCTCCGTCATCTTATTGTTTACCATGTCTAGCATTTATCACGGATTGAGAGTGGGCACGGCCAAAAAGGTCTTCCGAGTGCTTGACCATTGCACCATTTTTATTCTCATTGCAGGCACCTATACGCCCGTTTTACTCATTGGCTTTCGAGAAGCATACCCGACAGAAGCGTGGTCGATGCTCGCGATTATTTGGGGACTCGCTATTTTAGGTATTACGCTGAACGCCATTGACTTAAAGAAATTCCTGACCTTCTCATTAGTTTGCTACGTCGGTATGGGCTGGATCGCTGTTTTTAGAATTAACCAGCTGCTCAACGTCCACGGCTCAACTTTTTTCGCCTTAATCTTAGCTGGTGGGATTGTTTATACAATAGGTGTTTTGTTTTACGTATGGGGCAGACGCAAAAAATACATGCACGGCGTGTTTCACCTGTTCGTCAACGTCGCATCCATCTTACATTCGATTGCCATTGCCGTGTTTTTAATGCGCTAGTAGGACGATAAATGATCACATCGTCGCTGACTTTAAACGCCAGGAATTTACGTGGTTGATGATTAACAATTAAGGCGCTCCAATTGGTAACGGGCGTGTGATTCAAAACAAAGTATATAAAAATGGACCTATTAGAGTGACAGAAGAAAAACTGGCAAACTGCCAATATTTCGAAATGACGCTCTCTAGAAGTCCATTTTATTTTATCAACACAACCTAGTTTTCACGGTTGCCGAATTATTAATAGGATTTGGGTCAGTCGTTTGGCTATAAACGGTCGCGGTGTTCGTTAAGGGACATTCGGCCCAATTTGAAATTTTCCCGGCAATATGGATGATTTTTATTTGATTTGCAGGCATGTCACCGAGGGCGAGTTTATCTTGCCACGGTAACCATGAACGACCGCGGTTAATGGAATACATTGGCTTTAGTAAATCAGTCACTTCATCGATTAAAACAACTGCATCCGCAATTTCTGGTCCGTTGTTGGTAACGGCAATGATGTACTGGATGTGTTTACAGCGATGGGCGTGTGACTTATTAGTTGTTTTGGTAATGGATAAATCGGCACCCGTAGGGTCTGGCGTTGGCGGGTCAGGACACTCCGGACATACTATTGGAACTGGGACGGTGTTGACGGCGGTATTATTGGTTGGGTTCGGATCGGGAATGCTACTGCTGATCGTCGCAAGGTTACTGATAAAGTTGATTGCATCACTCGTGACAGTGCCACGGATTTGGATGCTGGTCGTTTCGCCACTTGCAAGGGCAGTGATCTGATACGGGCTCACCCACGGCTGCCAATCGGTTCCGTTCGTGCTGAATTCGACGGCGGTTAAACCGATTGGGATTTCATCGGCTAAGGTCGCAGTTGCAACGTCACTTGGACCGTTATTGGTTACTGCTAAGGTATAGGTCACGGTATCGCCACTCGCAAGTGTCGCTTTATCAGCAATTTTTGTAATGGCTAAATCAGCCGATTGTTGAACATTGACTTCAAAGCTATTCGAGTTGTTGTTTAAATTCGGATCATCGGTAGATGAAGTCACAACCGCAGTGTTAATCAGTTGATTCGCAGCTGCTGCCTTTACGACACCACGTAGATAAACCACAGCAACATCGCCATTATTAAGCGTACCAAGTAAATACGATCCGTCCCATGGTTGCCAATCAAGCTGATCAAGCGAATACGTGACATCAGCGAGCCCTGATGGTACAGGATCGGTGACTAGCACATCGGTTGCTGGCGAAGGGCCATTATTCGTGACGGTTAAGGTGAAAGCAAGTGTATCACCCACGACAACGCTATTCGTAGTTGTCCATTTTACAATTCCGAGGTCTGCTTGATTCCTCACCCGCGTATCAGTTGTTGCACGTGTTTCTGGTGTAATGTCACTGGTAACGCTAGCACTATTAGTCAAAACTTCATCATCGCTGCTTGAGACTGTCCCACGGATTAACAGGGTGCGGGCGCCGCCAGAGGGTAGGCTATCGATTGTATATGCCCCGGTCCAAGGTGACCAACTAATGCCATCGGTTGAAAAAACAGGGTTTGTTACAGCGGTTGGAACGACATCTTTGACAACGACATGTTGTGCGTAAGATGGTCCTTCGTTTTGAACGTAGACGGTGTAAGTTAAATCGTTACCGACGTTCACTGGGTTCGGGCTGGCGGTTTTGGTAATGTTGATGGTTGCTTGGCGGTCGATGGCCGTTTCGGTGGTGGAAGTGTTGTTGGTCATGTCGGGATCTGGGGTTGAGGCGTAAACCGTCGCCGTGTTGGTGATGGCATCCAGCGTGGCTGGTGATAGGAGAGCGTCGATTAGCACCGTTTTCACCTCGTCCGCCGCCATTGTGTCGAGCGAGAGGCTTCCAGTCCAAGCTTGCCAAGTGGTGCCATTATCAATTGAATACTGCGGACTAACAAAACCATTTGGTAAGGGATCAATCAAGACAATGTTTTCAGCTGCTGAGGGGCCATGATTTGTTACGACCAATTGGTAACTAGCGTTCGTGCCGGGAACTAGATCCGGAACGATTAAGCTTTTCTCAATGTCAAGATCGGCTTCAGTGGGTATTGGCACATCCGTAATCGTGGTGGTTGCTGATGACGTGTTATTATCGGGATTCGGATCAAGAATGTCGCTGGTAATGCTGGCAACGTTAATCAAAGAAGAAGCGCCTGTTGCATCGACTGTTCCACGCAGATAAACGGTCGTACTAGTTCCTGCTACTAGTGTCCCGTAATTGATGTTGCCGGACCAAGGACTCCAAGTGAAACCGTCGAATGAAAATTCAGGATTGAGCAGGGCTTTGGTTTCGACATCAGTGATTGTGGTATTAGTCGCATCCACTGGCCCGGCGTTGCTAATAATGAGATTGTAGGTGAGCGTATCGCCAGGTGCAACGTTTGGTGGCGTGTTGATTTTAACGATGCCAACGTCCGCGGTTGGGGTAATGGTTGTTGTGACGGTTGCCGTGTTATTGCTCATGTCCGGATCGGGTGTCGTTGCGGTAACCGTGGCGATGTTCTCGATTTGACCGGTGGCTGATTTAACAACGATTCCTTTTACTAAAACGTTAAAACTACTGCCAACGGTCAAATCAGGTAGGGTCATTGAGCCGAGTTGAACATCTTGCCAAGTGATGCCATTATCAATGGAGTAGGTCGGACTTTTAAGTTCGGCTGGGATGGCATCAACTAGCAATGGGCTAGTAGCAGTGTCGGGACCGTTGTTGGTGATGGTAATGGTATAGGTGATTTCATCGGCAACTTGAATCGCATCGACGTCCGCTATTTTAGTCACTTGCAGATCAGCAAGTGGGCTAATTTGCAACAGGTAGTCTTCAACTTCACCGTCGCCTGCTGGTCCAAGGCTGGCGTTATCTTGTCCGAGACTATCAGAAGCTTGAGTTAACGTGTCCGTTGTTAAACGAAGGCGTACGAAAGTATTACCGGCGGTGAGTTTAGTCCCGCTTGGGACTGTAAAATCCAGCGGATAAGTCGCTGTCCCACTATTTGCTGGCACGGTAATAACCGTCGATTCTGTGACTTCAAACAAGCCGTTTTGGTTAAAATCAACCCAGGCGTATAGATTTGCTGGTGCTGCTAAGTTATTTGTTGCTGTGACATTCAATTGGTAAGAAGTAGCACTCGGTGAAAGAATTGGCAACGGTGTTGCGAGTCCATCATCTTGAATGCCTTGTAATAAATCATCACCAGTTGCGGTTGTGTTTTGATAAGCATCGTCTTCAGCGGTGATTGTTGTTCCGAGCATTAACCCATCGATGACCTGATGGCGTGGTCCATTTTTTGCAAGAAGGGTACTGTAATTACCAGCACCATTGCCGATACCCGTATCAGGCGCATCACCGAAATCAACTAAAACTTTCGCGATGCGGCACATTGCCCCGTCGTTGTGTGAATCAAAATAAGTGTTAGAAAAATACAGCCCTGTTGCGGTGGTACCGTTAATCGTATAGCGATACACATTGCCATTTTCATTCGCAACTGCGTAAACGTTTAAATCCACATCCACCGACATTGCCCCGTAAGAACTCGCATAAGCTGGACCGGTAGTTGTCATATTGATGACATGGGCGTTATCAATATTAACCCGTGCCATCGCGCCACCATTAACAATGCCATACAGAAAACCATTGGTGTTACTACCCGTTGTTGCCGTTGATGGTAGCCAAACCCAGTCGGCAATATTCGGTGTGCCGTTAACAAGGGCAACGCCATACGAGGAAGTCTGCACAGCATAACCGTTTGTTGGATCAACAAGTCGCATGTAACTGGCAGAGCCTGGTCGCAAATCAACCACGTACATTCTCGCTATTTGAGAAAAATAAAGATAAAAATAACCTCTATCATCAAAACAACCCGTGTTATAACCATTTGTCGTTGCTGTTAACCCAGTTGGAAGTCCAAGCATCGTCAGATTACCGCCTGCATCAATGCGGACAATTTGATTCACTGTCAAATCATAGCCGTATAAAAAATTGTCAAGAATGTTGTAACCAATTGCGTTAACATAATCAGCTGGATTGAGAAAACCTTGTGAAACTGGCTTTCCCGTCACAAGATTAATGTTAACCCACTCGGTCGGCTGACCAACAAACTGAATGAAAGTAGCATTACAAGTTAAAGGAATAGTAGCTGGCATAAGATAACCTCCGTTTTAGTCGTATCATATTTTTTATCACGGCTATTTTATTCAGAATTCACCAGTTGGTCACTGCCTTTGCCTATCATTCAAAGCTCAACAGCTGATCACCTGCCGCCTTAAGTGTCGCAACACCAGCTCCAGAACCGGACCCAGAACCATAAAACGACCGGAACTTCCTTTTAAAAAATTCGAAAATGTGATAGAATGAAAGATGAAACGCGATAAAAAGGAAGATCAAAATGAAAGTAGCCAAACAAAAACGTCAAAAATCATTGGAAGCAAAAAGAGCCATTCGCCAAAACAAACCCAAGCCAAAAGAACCATTCAAATACCTCATCACACTGGCATACGACGGTTCAGATTATGGCGGCTATGCGAAACAGAAACATCGCAACACAATCCAAAACGTGCTAGAAGACACACTAAAAAAGCATTTCGGCGACAACATCAAAACAACAGAAAGCTCAAGAACCGATGCCAAAGTACACGCGTTAAATCAAATGGTAATGTTTGAACAACCCGTGAAAATTGCCGTCGAAAAAGCAAGGGCGCAATTAAACGAGCTCCTCCCCCACGACATTGTGATCGTCGATTTAAAACAAGTCCATCGAGATTTTCATTGTCGTTATGAAGTCGTGGATAAGACGTATGAATACAGGATTCATTCTGCGATCGATCCCCGGCTGAACCATTATTCCTGGTACATTAATCAAAAGCTAAACATTCAAAACATGCACGAAGCCAGCAGGTGCTTAATCGGTAAGCATGATTTCAGCACGTTTAAATCAGCGAAAGCAACGACGGATACAAGTGTTCGGACGATTCACTTTGTGGAGATTCATGAGGAAGCTGACAAAGTAGTGATTCGGATCAATGCCGATGGATTTCTTTACAACATGGTGAGGTTGATCGTAAAAGCTCTTGTAGATGTCGGGATAGGAAAGCAAGAGGTAACTTACGTAAGGCAATTGTTAGAAGCGCAGAGTAAGCCAGATAATTTGGCATCAGCACCAGCTAGGGGATTGTGTTTGATGGCAGTTAATTACAACTAGCAGAACAATTCGAAACGGCAAACACAATGGCATTTCGCCTTTGTGTTTGCCGTTTTCATTTTGTAAAACAATGACCTAACAGATAATTGTCCGTTCTCCTAATAAAAAGACCCACTCTATCGTAATGGCTTCGGAATATACTAGGAAATGTAGCGATAGATAGGTTAATCAATATGAAAAATTTTTAGGAGGTTTAAAATGGCGACATTAACAGCAACAAATGCAAATTCACTAAACAATGCTGTTCAAGCAGCAGCAAGCGGTGATGTCATCAACGTGATGAACAACATCTCTTTAGATGGGGACGGCAGTGGCTTCCAAGGTACGATCGCAGTACCAGAAATTCCAGGCGTAGCTAATATAACCATCCAGAGCTCTGGTGGTCCTTATACGATTTCATCTAATACGGTCAATCAAAGACATTTTAATAATTCTGGTGG
The DNA here is from genome assembly GCA_009780245.1 of Turicibacter sp. GTDB lineage: Bacteria > Bacillota_I > Bacilli_A > MOL361 > Turicibacteraceae > WRKJ01. Next base: position 68,439 of record WRAJ01000002.1, on the reverse strand, counting down.
TCTTACTTTACAAAACATCGTTCTTGATGGTGGTGACTCGGGAGGTGGGGTTCAAGTTTATTCAACGGCGAGAATAACGGACACTTATCTCGGTGCAGGTTGTGTGGTACAAAATTGTGTCACGACTAACATTGGTGGCGCTGGGGTTAGTATTCTGACAGCCGATGCCATTAACAATGGTTACAACGGTAGTACTGCTAATGTTACTTTAGACGGGTGTACCATTCAAAACAATCATCAAAGAACACCGACAGTAGCTGGCGGTGGGGTTTGGCTATCAGGACAAAACGTGACAGCTACGATGGATAATACCAACGGTGAAACCCTTATTGACGGCAATACTTCTCAATGGTCAGGCGGTGGGATAGTAGTCAATTCTGGCTCTATCTTAACCATTAATAACGGGACTATTTCTAACAACAAAGCTGCCCTTCATGGTGGTGGCATCGATACGTTTAACGGTGCATTAACAACTTCACCCCCGGCGACGGTGATTATGAACAATGCTCTTATTCTTGATAATGAAGCAGGTGCGACGGTTGATGGTGTTACGAATCCTAGTTCAAGCCCTGGCGGCTCTGGTGGTGGCATCGCCGTAGAGGAATACAACAATTTCACGATGAACGGCGGCACCATTCAAGGCAACACAGCGACGCTTGATGGCGGCGGAATTTCTACGATGCTCAATGCTAACCTAACGATTAATGGCACTTGGACACCATCTGCCACCTTACCTGCTCCGCCAACATCCGGTGAGCCGTGCATTGCCTATAACACAGCAGCGGTTAACGGTGGCGGAATTTCCATGGGTACGCAATCGGATGGCTCTCCTTATCTAGGAGCGGCAACGCCTGCAACGGCAACAGCAACCATTACCAAAGCGGCTATCTTTAGCAATACGGCACATGCTGATGGTGGCGGCCTTCACATTTGTAATGCTGCAGCAGCCACAGTAAACGGCAGCCTAATTGATGGTAATATCGCCGATAACAACGGTGGTGGCTATTACATCACAGCGTAAGTCATCCACTAAAAACCGATTAGACAATTGCGAAAAGTAAAAACTATCACGTATTAATAGATTTTCAGAAAACACGTGATATTCCGCATTCACTGAATAGCTTTTCGCCATTGCCTATAAAACTGATTAAAGAAAGGAGTATGAACAATGGCAACTTTAATTTTTAATTCTGCCAATACCATCAGTAATAACTCGGCTGCTAATGGGGGCGGTGGTTATGTGGCGGCTGGCGGTGCTGTAACGGATACAGGAAGTACCTATAACACAAATACGGCAACCAATAACGGGGGAGGTGTCTATTTAGAAAAACCTGCAACCGGACAAACAACACCGATGTACGCTTCAACCGGTACAACCTATACAAGCAACGCGGCAACAACGGGAGATGGCGGTGCGATCTTCGATGCCACGGCACCACCTTACTCGTTTCCACCAGTATCACCGACCAATTATCCGAATCTGGTCATTGATCCGACTGATTCATTTCAGGGGAACACGGCGAGCGTTGCTTACACAGGACCTGCGCCAAGCTTAACCGGCACGCCAAGCATTGCCGATCCAGCAGCCATTTCCATTGGCAATAACGTCTTAAACAATTACGATATCAACTACCGTGCCAATCCGGTGGCGGTGACAAAAGTCAGCGATGTAGTCGGATCAATTCCACCAGGAGCAACGTTTAACTATACAATCACCATTACTAACAACGGGAATCAAGCAACGGCAAATCCGTTTACCATTACGGATGCATTGCCTCAGTATCTCACTTTGACTGGTACACCGACGTCACCAGCAGGAACAGTGACGAATTCAGGCACAGCAACGAATTTGAACTTGTCAGTAGCTGGCAGTGTTCCACCAGGTGGCACAACGACAGTGACCCTGCCAGTAACGGTATCAACGACTGCACCAGCCGGTCAGCTATTAGCCAATGCCGCAACCGTGGATCCAGGTAATAACAACCCACCAGCAACGGGCACTGAGATCACACCACCTACAGTAGCTACCAATGGGATAACGGTGACAAAGAGCAACAATGCAGCAAGCCCAATACCACCGGGAACGACCTTTGACTATTTGTTGACCATTCAAAACATAGGTAGCACGGCAACAGCGAATCCGATTACGATTACCGACAACTTACCACCATCTGTCACCTTAACCGGTACGCCAACTTCATCCGATGGCGCAGCAGTGACGAATTCAGGAACTAATACCGCGCTGAACCTCGCCGTAGCAACCAGTCTGGCACCAAACGGTAGTATCACGGTGACCTTGCCAGTAACGGTATCAAGTACAGCGCCTGTTGGTGAGCTAGCAGCAAACGCAGCAACGGTAGACCCTGGTGGTGATGGTCCACCAGTGACAGCGGTCGAGCCACATCCACCTGTCGTTGCCTTACCACAACTGCTCGTGGAAAAGACCAACGATGCACCAACTCTGATTCCACCAGGCGCCAACTTTAACTACATCATCACCATTACGAACACAGGTGGACTAGCAACGGCGAACCCCATTACCATCACGGACAACTTACCGCCATCTGTCACCTTAACCGGCACGCCAACTTCATCCGATGGCGCAGCGGTGACGAATTCAGGAACTAATACTGCGCTGAATCTCTCGGTGGCAACAAGCCTTGCGCCAAACGGCAGCATCACCATCACACTGCCGGTTACCGCAGCAACAAATGCGCCAACCGGACAATTAACGACCAACACGGCAATCGTTGATCCAGGTGGCGGTGGTGATCCAGAAACGGGTATCGAACCAAATCCACCAACCATCGCCGACCCATTACTCACAGTCACAAAAACCAACGATACAACAGCGCCAATACCACCTGGGACAACTTTTAACTATACCTTGGTCATCACCAATATCGGGACCCTTCCAACGGCCAATCCAGTTACGATTACCGACAACTTACCACCATCTGTCACGTTAACCGGCACACCAACCTCATCAGACGGGGCGGCAGTAACAAATTCAGGCACGAACACGGCACTTAATCTCTCGGTAGCAACGAGCTTGGCACCAAACGGTAGCATTATCATCGCCTTACCAGTGACCGTCTCAACCACAGCACCAGCGGGACAATTAGCTGCTAATACCGCTGTCGCAGATCCAGGTGATAATGGCGGAACAGGGACAGGTGTGGATCCAAATCCACCGATTGTCACGGGACCTGATCCTGATGTGAGAGCTGAATTAACCGTATCGAAAACCAACGATACAACGGCACCAATTCCACCGGGCACTTCTTATAACTACATCATCACGATTACTAATACTAGCTCTGTTTCAACAGAAAATCCAATCACCATCACCGATATACTGCCTCAGTATGTCACTTTAACTGGCGCACCTTCATCCACCGCTGGTACAGTGACCAACACTGGTACGAATACTAATCTCAACCTCTCGGTAGCAACTGCGATTCCAGCAGGTAGCACGATCACGATCACGTTACCAGTGACGGTCTCAACCACGGCACCAGCGGGGCAACTTGCGTCAAATACGGCTGTGGTAGACCCAGGAGGCGGCGATACGCCAACAACAGGCATAGAAATTACACCACCAACCGTTATTATCTCAGGCTTAAGCGTCACCAAAACCAATGATACCACTAGCACGATTGCACCAGGCGATGCCTTTGATTACATCGTGACCATTCAAAACACAGGAAGCGCTGCAACGGGCAATCCGATTACGATCACCGATACGTTGCCACCATATGTGACGTTGAATGGCACACCGACTTCAACAGCAGGTGCGGTGACTAACTCGGGAACGAATACTAACCTCAACCTGTCAGTTGCAACTAGCATTCCAGCAGGTGAGACGATCACGGTGATCATTCCAGTTGTCGCAGCAACCAATGCACCGACCGGACAACTAGCAGCAAACACGATTGTGGTAGACCCAGGAGGTGGCGATACGCCAACACCAGGCGTAGAAATCACACCACCGATCGTGGCTAATCCGAAAATAGAAGTAAACAAAGTTAACGATACTTCTAATACCATCTCACCAGGTGAAACGTTCAACTACATCATTACGATTACTAATCGCGGCAGCATTTCAACCGCTAGTCCGTTTACTATCACTGATACGCTACCACAGTACGTCTCTTTAAATGGCACACCAACGGCGTCAGATGGCAGTATCGTCACGAACAACGGAACGAATACCGACTTGAATCTTTCAGTAGCCAACCACATCGCAGCTGGTGAAAGCATCACCATCACCTTACCTGTTATCGCCTCTACGAGTGCCCCAGAAGGGCAGTTGACACCAAACACCGTCGTGGTTGATCCAGGTGGTAGTGGAACTCCGAATCTTGTCATCGAACTGGTACCACCAATCGTTGCGATTCGAGTCCCAGAATTAGAAGTTACTAAGCAAGCCTCTGACAAAGAGCTCATGCCAGGTGATTCCTTCTACTACACATTAACCATTACTAATACAGGATCTGTCCCAACAGCCAATCCATTTACGATTGAGGATGTCTTACCAAGATACATTAGGTTGACAGGCGTGCCAGCCAGCGACCGCGGAAGATTGGTTAATTTAGGTGATAATCAAAACTTGAAGCTCTCGGCTGAATTTGCACTTGCGCCGGGTGAAACGGCTCATGTCTATTTGCCAGTTACTTTAAGCGACCGCGTCCCGGCTGGACAATTGCAGCCGAATGTTGCGGTAGTTAACCCTGGAAACGGCGGAAACGAAGTAGAAGTGATTGAACCGAACCCACCAATCGTCAAAGTACCTCGGCCACACCCGAAGCCGCGACCACCTAAACCTCCAAGACCATCTCAGCCATGCCAATGTGATTGCTGCAGTTGTCACCATGTGTCACCTTCTTGGTGCCAGCCTCCCGTAAAAAAGCGCCAATATCGCCAATGCAACATTTGCTGCAATTGGGTGCAAGAGAATAGATACTCTGATCAGTCTTGCTGGTTTTAGTTAAATAGAAAAGCCAAGAAATGAGAGGCACGTCATGCACTTCAACTTCTTGGCTTTTTGCTGATATTTAAATGACATCCTTGATGGCAGCCGCCACCGTTTCATAAACGTTATCAGCGAATGACTTTATTTCATCGTTTGCTTCTGGAAGGGTGAAGCCATTGAAATTTTCAAGCATCGGCACGTCATTGTAACTGTCACCCATGCCAAAAACGTTATTTTTATCGATGCTATAACGCTTCGCAACGTATTCAAGCCCAGTTGCTTTCGAAGTCCCAGCAGCAGCGATATCAACGTGTTGCAAGTTTGCAAAAGCGGTGACTTGGCCAGCGAAAGTCTCGTTCACTAGGGTCGCAAAAGCAACGGCTTCTTCTGTGTTTGCGGTTGAAAGTGCGATCATGGCGACGGGATTTGCCAATGCTTCTTCTAAGGTCAAGGAGAAGTTGGCAACAATTTCTGGGTATTGAGCTAAGCTTTCTGCGTATTCACCTTCAAAAAGGGCAATGGGGTAGTGACCTTTAAAACCGTCTGTCACAGATAAGCGTCCGAAGTTTCGCGCTTGAATAAGGTCCACGATTTCACTGGCAACGCTTGGCTCAATAAGTGCTCTGAACATCACTTCGTCTTTGTGATTAATAATGATACCGCCGTTTAAACCGACGAGGTAATCGAATGTGATGTGGTTGATGATGCGATCGTAGGCCATTTCTCCGATTGAGCGACCAGTTGCAAAGGCAAAAAGATGACCAGCTTCACGCCATTTTTCTACTGCTGCGATGTTTTCTGCTAATTCATTTTCACCGCGATTTTCATGTTTGTAAAACGTCCCATCATAATCTGAACCGAATAATTTCATTGTTTCATACCATCCTTTGTAAAAACTATTAGCATCATTATACTCGGAACGGACGGGATTAACAAGATCTGCGTGCAAAAAATTTCGACTGATGGTATAATAGGGGAAACAGTAAGTACAAGAGTGGAGTGGATTTAAATGGAGCTAAATGAATTAAAATCACGCTTTTTCAACGTATTCAAAACAGAGACAAGCAAAGAAGTGCAGTTGTTCTTCGCGCCCGGGCGGATCAACTTAATTGGAGAACACATTGACTACAACGGTGGCTTCGTTTTTCCAGCGGCCATTACGTTCGGCACCTACGCAGCCGTTACCCCTCGTGAGGATAGCAAAGTGGTGTTATATTCCGAGAATTTCGCAAAAGAAGGTGTGATTGAATGTGAGGTAACCGACCTTGCTCGGAAAACGGATGAACCTTGGAGCGTATACGTCAAAGGGGTGATCGCTGTGTTCATGGAAGCAGGATACGAAATGAAACAGGGATTTAATGCTTATATCGCGGGTAATATTCCAAGCGGTGCCGGCTTGTCATCCTCTGCCTCATTAGAAGTATTGATCGGGCTCATCCTGAGCGACTTAAATGGCTTCGAAATCGATGGGATAACAAACGCGAAGCTCGGTCAAAAAGCTGAAAATGACTATGTCGGTGTGAATTGCGGCATCATGGATCAGTTTGCCATTGCCATGGGGAAGAAAGATCAAGCCATTAAACTTAACACCAACGATTTAAGCTACGCGTACGCGGATTGTGACCTACAGGACTACCGCATTTTAATTATGAACACGAACAAACAACGCGAGCTTGCTGATTCAAAATACAACGAACGTCGTGCCGAATGTGAAGCTGCCCTTGCGCTCTTACAGGGCACGTCGAACCTGAATGCCTTGTGTGAGTTAACCGTTGCTGAATTTGATCGGGTTTCAGAGGTGCTGGTCAAAGAGAACTTGTATAAACGTGCCAAACATGCGATCACTGAAAACGAGCGTGTGAAATTAGCGATTCAAGCACTGGCAAACCGTGATTTAGTCGCATTTGGTGACTTGCTCGATCAATCGCATCTTTCTTTGCGCGATGATTACGAGGTCACCGGTGCTGAATTGGATACCATTGTGATGCTTACCAGACAACAAGAAGGTGTGCTCGGTGCTAGGATGACGGGCGCGGGATTTGGGGGTTGTGCCATCGCTCTTGTTCATCAGGATCAGTTGGAAGCGGTAAAAGCAGCCGTTGCGAAAGGTTACGTGGAAAAAGTCGGGTACGAAGCTGACTTCTACGTGGCTGCCATTGGTGACGGCGCGAAAAAATTAGAGGTGGTGTAGGCGTCAATGATTAATCAAGCCATAAACGAGTTGGTAGATTATGGATTAAAACAAGGTTTGTTACAACCGGCTGATACTGATTTTGTGGTAAATCAATTGCTGGCATTATTAGAGGTTGAGACGTTTGAGCGTGAAGCGACTAGGGATGATCAAGGGATTGAGGAAATATTAGGGGTAATTTTGAATGAGGCCGTTCGTAAAAACATCGTAAAACACGACACGGTAGATGAACGGGACCTTTTTGATGCCAAGGTGATGGGGTTGCTCATGCCGCGACCATCAGAAGTCAATGCGGAATTTGAGGCACGTTACGCGCAAGCCCCGAGAAAAGCAACGGACTATTTTTATCAGTTGAGTCAGGCATCGCATTATATTCGGACTGCGCGCATTAAAAAAGATCGCCGTTGGAAAGTGATGACGGCTTACGGTGAGCTTGATTTAACGATTAATTTATCAAAGCCGGAAAAAGATCCGAAAACCATTGCGCTGGCGAAATCACTACCAAGTAGCGGTTATCCGAAGTGTGTACTATGTAAAGAAAACGTTGGCTATGCTGGCAATTTGAACCGGCCAGCTAGACAAAATCACCGCGTTGTACCTGTTACTTTGGTAGAGGAGCAATGGTATTTGCAATATTCACCTTACGTGTATTACAACGAGCATTGCATCGTGTTGAAAGCAGAGCACGAGCCGATGGCCATTTCACGGTTGACTTTTGAGCGGTTATTTGCCTTTGTCGATCGGTTTAATCATTATTTTGTCGGGTCAAATGCCGATTTGCCGATTGTGGGAGGGTCCATTTTAGTTCATGAGCATTTTCAAGGTGGGGATTATGAATTTGCGATGGCGCGGGCGGCAGTTTTACGGACGTTTACGATTCCGAAGTTTGATGAGGTGGCTGCCCAGTTGCTTCATTGGCCGCTGACGACGTTGCGGTTGAGGGGCAAAGAGGTTGTGCAATTGGTTGATTTAGCGACGCATATTTTGGTGGCTTGGCGTGGTTATAGTGATCCGTTGTGTGGTATTTATGCGATGACAAACGAACAGCCGCATAACACGCTTACACCGATTGCTCGGTTGCGAGACGGCTATTATGAGCTCGACCTTGTGTTGCGGAATAATCGAACATCGGATGAGCACCCAGATGGGATGTTTCATCCCCATCAACACTATCACCATTTGAAAAAAGAAAACATCGGTCTGATTGAAGTGATGGGGCTTGCCATTTTGCCGGGGCGATTAGTTTCGGAGCTTGAAACGCTGAAACAAGCATTAGTGGTCGCGGACGTTGAGATTTTAGTACGTGCCGATTTAAAAAAGCATCAACCGTGGTTTTTCGAATTAATGGAACGAAGCGCTGGGTTGAGCGAGAAAGAAATTGAAACCTTGATTGAGCAAGACGTTGGATTGAAATTTGCTGAAATACTAGCGTGTTGCGGGGTTTATAAATTGGATGACGCGGGGCTTGCAGGTGTAGAACGGTTTATGGAACGGTTATAAGTGGGTGAAATTTTCAAAAAAGTCTTGCAATTTGTCGTTAATGGGGGTATAATTAACTATAAAAGAAAGTCTTGCATGAGAGGGAGCAATGCGAATGAAAGGAGTTTTTATCATGGATAAATCTAGAAGAAGGTCAGCTTTGCTTAAACTATCAGCATTTTTGCTCGCGCTTGCTCCGATTGCAGCAGGAAATACGAGATGTATATTTATGATTATCGGAGAGCCTGAATTTCCAGCAAAATTATTATCAAAAAAAGATACTCTGTGACGGTATCTTTTTATTTTGTGCTTATAGAAAGTTTTTATCTGTGATGTCAATTGTAATAGCAAAATAATAGTTTTCATACGCTTCATCGTAGTAGCATTCCGATGAGAGCGTCGCATTAAATTGTTCAGTATGGTGTTCTCTTACTAGTTGCTCGAGGTTATAAAGGCCTTTTCCATGTCCCAAGTTCTCTTTTGTTGAATAGCCTTTTTTAAATATTTTTTGCATCGCTTTTTCTGATTTTTTTTCGGATGAATTTTTGACGGTTAATTCAAGAATAGAACTTGAAACGTTGAGATCGACAAAAATAGGTTTATCTTTACCATGATCTAGAGCATTATCAAATAAAATTCCTAACATCACCATCAGATTGGCAAACGATACTTCTTTATGAGGGGCAAAATAACCAAGATCGAGAATAAGCTTGTTCGTTTTGTTTTTCTCTGCTAGCTTTTCGTAAAGAAGTGCTTCAAGATTTTCAACATGATCATCACCGGAATTATGAGCGGTTGTTTCTTCTCCACTTAGGTGTTTTTTAATTTCATCCACTTGGCGTTCAATTTCATGAAAATCATCACCAGCTTTTATAGAAACATAAAGTCCGTTAAACATATTAACAACATCGTGGTATTTATCACTTGATTGATCAATCTTTTCCTGAGCGGTAACGAAAGTCATGATGATTCCAAAAAAGGTAATAAAGGCAAAGATGCTAATGATAATGACTTGTTCTAACATATGTGCGCGATCAAAATCTGCGATGACCAGGATTAGATTCGATACAATAAACAATAAAAAAGCACCGATCTTCAAATACAGCTTTTGTTGGAATAATAAAAATATCGGATGAAATTTTACAGCGAGGCATAAAGAAATTGTTACTACCATTGAAATGAGATAAACAATAAAACTCAGTATATCTTGATTTAAATCTAATAACAACAAGAAGGGGAAAAAGAATGCAATTTGTATAACTGATACAACTAAAAAGAAGAAAGAAAACAAAATAACCGCTTCAACAATTTTTCGCTTTGTTAAGAACATGACAAAAGTAGTCAAAATGGTGTAACCCAATACACGATAAGTTGCATTCCCTGCATTAAAATAAAAAATAGAACCCATCACTATCCCATAAATGACACCAATGATCAGTTCAAGCGTTAGTTTTTTTCTAGACAAATTAAACTTATGCCCACCAACACGGTGCGCCACCACATAAAGAATGACTGTGTCACAAAAACACATAACGATCGAAATAATAAACCAATAATAATTTGTAATCATCTGTTTCTCCTCACTAAATCGCAACATCATTTAGCTGAATTATACCTAATTTAAAGATTGTTTGCAAGCAATAATGTGTACTAATCGACAGAAAAAGCAAGAAAAATAGCGTTCTAAACGGGAATTTCGAATATCTAGTGGGATAAAGTAGGAAAATCCTCATCCAAAACGTTTTGACTAGTGGCAGATTGATAGAAGTGTGATAAGATATAGGAAGCGTTAGAAAAAAGAAAGGACGTGTTTAAATTGTATACCAAGCAAGATTTACTGAATCAGTTGTCGGCATTAAACATTGATCCAAGCGGCACGTTAAAGATCCATGTCTCTTACAAAGCCATTGGAGAAGTAGAAGGGCGCGGCGACACGGTTTTAGATGCCTTAGCAACCTACATGAAACCAGGTCTGCTTGTACTACCAAGTCACACTTGGGGGAATGTAACTGAAAAAAATCCCGTGATGGATGTGATTCACACCCCTAGCTGTGTCGGTGCGTTAACGGAACTGTTTCGTAAACGACCAGAAGTGCACCGTTCTTTGCATCCTGCTCATTCGGTCGTTGCACTGGGAAAAGCTGCTGCTGAGTTTGTCGCAGGAGAAGAAAAGTTAGAAACGCCTTGTGGCAAAGGCGGCGCCTATTATAAACTATGGGAAAAAGACGCACAAATTTTACTCATTGGTGTGAACTCGACCCGAAATACATTTATTCACGGCATCGAAGAATGGGACGGAGCACAAAGTGATCTATCTCCGCATAGAAAGGATTTTTATGTGATTAATCATGAAGGCAAGCGACTTCATACGCCGCAGTATCATCATACTGGTAGAGTCGGATCGGAAGCTTTTAGTAAGATCGAGCCGCAAGCGATAGAAGAAGGCGTTATGACGTTAGGAAAATTTGGTGCTGCAACAACGCTACTGATGTCGGCTAAAAAATTAAGAAACATGGTGGCATCGCACTTAAAAAAGGATCCTTTATATTTTTCACGCTTTTAAATAAAATGAACAGGAGTTGTTATCTGATGAATGAAATAATAAAAAATAGAACGTTTATGCAGTGTCCGTCTTTCACAGCGAGCATGGAAAAAAGCGATCAAAAAAACGGGGTAGAAGCACCTAGTTACGAACATCACCGAACGGGTGAATTTATCACCTTGCCTGCCTTTGATGATACCGTCACTTGTTCGTCTTATTTGGATTTACTTGACACAAGGCGAAGCGAACGTGTTTACACGGATGAGGCGCTAACGCAAGAGCAACTAGCCTTTATGTTGTGGAGTACACAAGGCATGCAACAAATGCGAGGAAAAAGTGGGGTCGCTTACTTGCGACCTGTGCCAAGTGGGGGAGCTAGGCATCCGTTTGAACTGTACATAGCGGTTAAAAATGTCTCCGGATTAGAACCAGGACTGTATCATTATGTGCCAACTGAACATATCGGTGAAAAGAAAGTCACCATCGAACGCCTTGGGCCATTATTTGATGATTACGAAACGAAGATGAATGACCTGCTAGTGGGGCAGAAGTGGGTAACGAAGGCACCAGTGATGTTATTTGTTAGTTGTATTCCGTATCGCTCAGAGTGGCGTTACAACGATGCTGCACACCGTGCCATGCTGATTGACTTGGGTCACGTTGGACAAAATATGATGCTTAGTGCTACGGCTTTAGGATTAGGAAGCTGTTGTTTAGCCGCTTACGACCAAAAGCTATGCGACGAAGTGTTTGGGTTTAACGGAATTGATGAATACACGGTTTACGTGTTGACTTTGGGGAAGGTGAAAGCAAAAAAACAAAATGATTAAATAAATTGGAGGATTGTTATGACCAATAAAATTGTGATTCGTGAAGCCAGAAATGAAGATGCGATAAGCATCCAGAAAATCAATTTAGCCCTTGGATACGACTATGATATCGCATCAACAACGTCACAATTGCTAGGTATACTTGAGAGTGAAACGGCTAAAATCTTTGTTGCGATTGTGGAAGATCATGCTGTTGGTTACATTCATGGTAGCGACTATCATACCACTTACACGCCACCACTCAAAGACGTTATCGGACTCGCGGTGTTAGATGAATATCAGGGGTGTGGCATTGGCAGAAAATTGCTTGAAAGATTAGAGCAATGGGCTAAAGACGACGGTAGTGAAGGTGTTCGATTGGTCTCGGGCTTCAATCGCTTGAATGCCCACAAGTTTTATATTAGCTGCGGTTATAAAAATCGCAAGGATCAGAAGAACTTCTGGAAGATCTTCTAACAAAGTCCAGTAAAATAAATAAAAACGAGGATTCCCTGTATGGTTAACGCTAAGATATCGCTGTTTCATTGCAATCATCCAGTAAAATAAGAAAAAATAAAAATTTACTGCATTATCAATGTTGAGACTAGGTTATTTTGTCAATCTTTCTTGAACGAAATAGCCTTTTTCTTTTGTGCAAAGTTAGCGTTTCATGATATAATGCAGAGAGGTGATTTTATATGTCAAAAAAACTGATGTTATTTTTAATGCTCTTTAATTTGTTCGCACTAGTCGCGTGTACCGATGATGCAGATGAAACTCCACCTGTCGAAGAAGAGACCGAACCAACAACTGAGCCAGAAGAAGCGTTCACATTCTTCATTGAAATTCTAACCGAAGATGAGCTTGCTGAATTAGAACATGTGACGAGCGTTGCTTATCGCGATGGCACATTCGAAGATGGTCTGAACTTACTCTTTAACTTTAGCCATCCCGTAACCGACTTCACATTCATCGGCGTAACCGTTGTAGAAGATGGCTCGGCAGTAAAGACGGGTATTTTAAACGAGGTTGGGGACATTGCTTTGAACGCACCCCTTGTGTTAACCGATTATTTTGTCATGGGAACATTGCCGACAAGTGGTTTTTACTTTGTCGATCCTGACGGTGAAAGTAACTGGTATGTTTTCCAGCAGAGTCAAATGGACGGTAATATCCACTGGCGACCGTTTGATTGGAGTCATGATTACGATCTGTTAGATTATTTCTATCACGAAGTGGTAGCAGGCAACACATTATTTTCACTTTCACAGCAACACGGCACAACAGTGGAAGTCTTACAACAGTTAAATGGGTTAGGGACATCAACTGACATAACCGTTGGACAATTGTTAAGAATTCCTGTCAACCCAACCTCACCAGATACCGGAAACGTAGCAGGGATGACGCCAGAAGTTGCCCCTATTACCACACCAGACATCAGAATTGAATGGCTGCGCGAAACACGCCATGATGTCGTGGAGTTTAACTATGCAGACGCTCGCGGTGTGAGAGCGTATCATACTGACACTTTACTAATTGCTCCGGCGACCGTGTTGCGAGAATTTGCTGTTATTAGCGTTTATCTTGATATGATGCTCAATGCTTTCGAGGCAGTTGATGTTTTATTTTTTGTTGGGTATTTACACCCTCATCAACCACTATTAATTCGAGAATATTTTGGCATGGGAACCTTCCCAGCAAGTGGTTTTACGTTTATAGATGAAGCGGGTGTAAGGCGATTTTTCACTTTCAATGAAAGCCCAACCGATTATGGCGGGTTTTTCATGAATGAATTTTTCCAAGAAGACGTTACTTTCTGGGATTAATATTTTTTACTTTCTACTCATGCAATAACAAAGCCATATATAAAACAGAGAAATCTCGATAATTTCGTGGGTCATAACTGGTTAAAATTTTAATTTTATTAAGTTGATACTGTAGGGTGTTTTTATGAATGAAAAGCTCGTCAGCGCACGCATTTAAACTCCCATTATGCTTGGCGAAAGATTTCATAATTTTACGAAATTGTTGCCAATCTTTTTCTTCAAAGGCATGGAAAATTTTCATTTGAAATAACCTTCTGACGTCCTCTGACGTTGTAGCAACGATCATCCCTAAGTCTAAATCTTCAAAATAAATAAGTTGTCGCTCAAAACCTTGTGAAATGGCCCAGTTTAAACCTTGTTTTGCAGTTTCAAAAGATTTTTTCATATCAATGCGCTGCAAGCTAGCCAACCCAATACCAAAATTCAGATTCATCTCATAGCGGTCATTGGCTTTATTTTGAATGTTGATTAGTAATTCATTTAAGTGTATCCTTGGCGCTAAAATAATGATTAATGAGTGGCTAATGGTAAAAAAAATTTTTGAATGATTGGCGAAGACAGATTCTAGGAGTTGGTGCAAATAACTTAGATCATAGTCGGTGGTAGGGGGACTACCTACTGCAACGTGATATTCATCTGAAAAATCAATGCCAAACAAGGTATCATAAGTCAGATTACCAGCATCAAGAAGCAATGTTTCAATAATGAGTCGGTGTTTTTCACGATTTTGAAAAGACATCACATTTAAATAAGCTTCTTTAATAAGAATTTCAGTCATTGCTTTGACAATTTCCGTGTACTTCTCAACTTCTGAATCACCGCTTACACCAATGACGCCAATCACTTGACGATCAAAAAAGATAGGCATATTGATGCCTTTTCGTGCACCTTCATACTGACCGTCGTATGCGATAAATAAAGGTGTTTTTCGCTTTAAGACAACGGCAGCACCGCCGTGAAAGGTATTAATTCGTTCTGGATCTGAACTGGCAATAATGAAACCATTCATATCCATGAAGTTAACTTGGTGATTTAACACCATCCGCATATTATCAACGATGTTTTGAGCTAAACTTGATGAAATTTTCATCTGTAGGCCTCCTGGATTGGATGATACATTGTTTTTTTCTATTTTATCGCAAACAGTAACTATAAATCAAGCTTGAATGTCGAATGAGTTGAAATTAAAGAAAACTTTGTCATAGAAAACAAGTCAAGGGGGGATTGTGTCGGATTTTTTGGTTATTCAGAACATTTTCAAATGCAGATGAATTCAGGTATAATTTCGACTAAAAGCATTGCAAAAGAACTGGCAGTGCCTATATAGAGGCGACATTATATAGAAAAAGGAGTTGGAGTTATTATGACAGGTTTAGCATTAATTTTCGTATTCTTCATTTCCATTGTTGTGATGGTTTTGGCCATTGCAAAATGGAAAGTCCATCCATTTTTAGCTATTATGGGTGTTGCGATCATTTTAGGATTGATTGCAGGTATTCCCATTGTCAATCAAGTGGATGCTGATGGGAATACTATCACGAGTATTGCCGGTATTATGGGGGAAGGCTTCTCGGCAATCTTCACAGGAATTGGCTTGGTTATTATTTTTGGTGCGATCATTGGTTCCATTTTAGAAGTAACCGGTGGCGCTTTTAAAATAGCTGATTTAGTGGTTAAGCTTTTAGGAAAAACAAGTCCGTCTTTGTCCATGTTAATCATGGGATGGATTGTTTCAGTTCCTGTTTTTTGCGACAGTGGGTTCGTTATTTTAAACCCGGTCAGGCGTTCGATTGTTAAGAAAACTGGAACCAGTGCTGTCGCAACTGCAGTAGGGCTAGGGGCTGGTTTATATACCTCACACGTTTTAGTGCCCTTAACACCAGGACCTCTTGCTGCCTCTGAAATGCTAGAATTAGGCGATCAATTACTATTGGTGATGATCGTCTCAGTGATTGTTTCTATTCCTGCACTTATTGCCGCATA
This sequence comes from Turicibacter sp., assembly GCA_009780245.1. GTDB lineage: Bacteria > Bacillota_I > Bacilli_A > MOL361 > Turicibacteraceae > WRKJ01. The sequence goes on along the minus strand of WRAJ01000002.1, from coordinate 52,634 downwards.
TTGGTGGGCAACACGATGCGGTAAAAAGACAAAATCTAAAGAAGATTTAGAACTTGGAAACAGCAGCACTGTGAAAACTTACGAAGAACTTGTAAAAGAATTTGGCGGACTTCCAAATGGTTTATTGTCTTTAGCACCGATTTTGATTCCGATTGTTTGTATGGCGCTTGGAACCATTGCGAATGTCGCTGATTGGGGTGGAACCTTTGGAGATATCATGCGTTTTATCGGAACGCCTGTTATTGCCTTAGGAATTGGCTTACTTTTTGCTGTCCTCCTTCTTGTTGTTTCAAAGAAAATGGATCAGTTTAACACGTTAACAAATGACACTTTGAAAGCATTAGGACCTATTTTATTCATCACAGGTGCTGGTAGTGTTCTTGGACGCGTCATTGCCGTTTCAGACATGGTACCTTTCATTAGTGAACATTCTGAAATTTTAGCAGGACTAGGTTTATTCTTCCCCTTCCTAGTTTCAGCCGTTATTAAAACAGCACAAGGTTCTTCAACCGTTGCGATGATCACAACGGCTGGTATCATGGCACCGTTGATGTACACACTTGGCATGGATTCACCGATGATGTCGACTTTGACAGTGATGGCGATTGGTGCTGGGTCAATGATGGCATCGCACGCTAATGACTCTTATTTCTGGGTTGTTAACAACCTTTCAGATATGTCCCCTGAAGAAGGCTACAAAAATTGGACAACCATGACAGTGGTCCAAGGTGTTGCTTGTATGGTTACCATCTTTATCATTTCATTATTTGTCAGTTAGAGCGTTAAAAAACTAAAAATCGGAGGTATTCAGAATGAATGCAATTAAAGCATCTGCCCAACTGATGATTCAAAAGATCATCGCTGAGAACATGCCAGAGGAGTCAGTGATTCAGGCACTAAAAAATCATGACTTTGGGTCAAAAAAGGTTTACCTTGTTGCCATTGCGAAGGCAGCATGGACCATGGCAAAAGCAGCAACTGATTATCTGGGAGAAAAAATAGAAAAAGGGGTTGTGATTACGAAATATGAACATGCGATGGGAGACCTACCTAACTTAGACATCTTTGAAGCGGGTCATCCAACACCGGATGAAGCTACTGTTTTAGCCACTCAAAAAGTGATCGAGCTCATCAGTGACCTCACTGATCGCGATGAAGTGCTATTCCTTGTCTCGGGTGGCGGTTCTGCACTCTTTGAGGCGCCGCAAGATGGCATTACCTTGGAAGAATTAGCAAAATTGAATAATGACATGTTAGCCAGTGGGGCAGATATTGTTGAGATCAATATGATTCGCAAAAGACTTTCCAAAGTAAAAGCAGGTCGTTTTGCAGGGTTATGTCAACCAGCTAGTGTTTTCGCGGTTGTCTTGTCTGATGTATTAGGGGATCGATTAGATACGATTGCCTCTGGACCTGCTGCACCTGATGAGTCTACAGTCGAGGACGCAATGACAGTGGTAGCGAAATACAACCTCGCGTTGAGTGCAGCACAAAAAACATACCTTTCACAAGAAACACCTAAAGCACTTGATAATGTAAAAACAGTGATCACAGGATCAGTTCGCGCGTTGTGTGAATCTGCATCAAAAGCTGCAATGGAATTAGGATTTACGCCTTATATCTTAACAACGACCCTTAATTGTGAAGCATCTGAAGCAGGTAGATTCCTTGCGTCAATAGCAACAGGAACGGTAGCAGGGGTCACTCATTTTAAACGCCCCTGTGTGATCATTGCAGGCGGTGAAACTGTGGTTAATTTAAAAGGAACAGGCAAGGGCGGTCGAAATCAAGAATTAGTATTATCTGCAGCAGAAGGCATTTCAGGGCTGGCAAATACGTTGATTTTCTCGCTAGGTTCTGATGGGACAGATGGACCAACAGAGGCTGCTGGGGGGATCGTTGATGGCCAAACTGCTACAAAATTAAAAGCAGAAAAATTGGACATTGATCAAATTCTAGCTAATAACGATTCTTATCACGGGTTGAAAGCCATCGATAGCCTCATTATCACAGGACCGACAGGCACTAATGTTAACGATGTTTCTGTCATTTTATGCAAATAAAAGCATATGCAAATATCCCTACAAGTGCTATACTTGTAGGGTATTATTTTAGACTTATACATACCTAAATACTGAACAAGGTGGTTTTTAAAATGGCAGAATTAAAATTTAAGAATATTCGTGATTTTGAAAAAGGAACTATTTTTGAAATACTAAAACAAGCGTGGTCGTTTGATGAGAGATATTATCAAGCAGATGCTGAGACGAAATGGCGCAATGAATCCGATGCGTTTTTCTTCGATCATCTATCTATTGCTGATACTTGTGTTTTTATTACAACCCTTAATGAAGAGCCGATTGGCGTTGTCATGTGGGATCCACGCGAATTACCAGAGCGGGCAACGATTGGCCACAATGGCATCATCCCGAAATACAAAGGTAATGGTTTTGGTAAATTGCAATTACAAGAAGCGATTAACAGAATACTACAAGCAGGGGCAAAGAAAATCGAAGTGTCAACGAATCTTGATTTAATCCCTGCCCGACGGATGTACGAAAGTGTCGGTTTCAAAGAAACCAGGCGTGAACCTGCTGATAATCCTGTCTTTGATGATTGGATTTTTTATGCTTATCAAAACTTATAAATCCAATTTCACAAATAGGAGATCAATTTTATGAACAAAACTTATCAAATATTTAGAATATCTTTATTGAAATTGGTAATTGGACGTTTTCTCATCATCATTGCAGGCGTTTTTTTACCTCTTGCTTTTATCCTGCATGTCGTTCTTGATGTCGGTATGAATGTATCAGAAAATGCGCAGACGATTATTGCTATTCCCATTATTTTATTAGTCGCTGCTTATTTGAATTTTTTTCTTTTAAACTACACTTTTGAAGTTGGAAATGGGCATGTCATTGTATCTCGATTGAGTTTGAAAGGAAAAAAAATAATCGGTCAATATAACGCTCAACTCATTTCTTACGATTTGGAGAAGTGCGTGCTAGGGGTGCTGTTACAAGAATTTTATATATCAAGCCGAAAACGGGTGGTAAGGAAAAAAGTTTTGCTCATGGGTTATCAAAAAAGAAAATAAAGGCTATGCAAGAAGCTATTGAAACGTTAGAAGCCGAAAAGTAATGGTCTGATGGCATGCCACATCATGTGAGTACGTCATCGGACCATTTATTTAATTTAAACTTAACAAAAAACGTGTTATAATTTTCATAAGCAATTGCAAAGTGTCGTTTTGTCATTAAAATTTTAAGTTTAACGACACTTTTACAATTGCTTAATCATTCTTATCGTTGGAGGTGCGATCACATGAAATTACTAATTGTTGAAGATAACGAATCGTTGCAAGCTGCTTTGGTGAAAGGGTTCAAAAAATTCGGGTACACGGTTGATGCGGCTAAGGACGGTGAAGAAGCATTAGAGTTATTCTTCGCTAACCTCTATTCACTCGTTCTGCTTGATTTAAATTTACCAAAACTTGATGGGTTAGAAGTATTACGAGAAATCAGGACGGTTAATCAAGAAATACCCATTCTAATTTTATCGGCTCGTAGTCAAGTGGAGGAGAAAATTGCCGGACTCGACCTAGGAGCAAATGACTACTTAGTTAAACCGTTTCATTTTACCGAACTGGAAGCAAGGGTAAGGGCGTTGTTACGACGAGATTTTAAAACGTCTCACACTTTGATTGAAATTGACGACGTGACCGTTGATACGGCTAGTAAACGCGTCTTCATCGCTGAAACCGAAGTCGTCTTACCGAAAAAGGAATATGCCATCCTAGCCTATTTAACTTCACATCGCGGGAAATCAATCACTAGCACTGAACTCATTGATAACGTTTGGGAAAGCGATGTTGATGATGCTTTCAACTCGCTACGGGTTCATTTGAGTAATTTAAGAAAAAAATTACCGCACGACTTTATCAAAAACGCACGAGGACGTGGTTATTATGTGGAATAAAATGACCTTGCGAATTAAAATAACCATTTTAACCGTCTTCGCATTAACGGTGACAGCACTAGGCATGATGTTTTTTACCAATATTAATGCCCACGAAAATGTGTTGACGCCATTGCGGGAATTGGAGCTTATGGGGGTGGAACGATACTTTGTCATTCAGCCAAACAGCACTGAGTTCAGGCAATGGTCTTTGAATAGCAGCAGCGATGTTGAAATTAGGCAAGGTTGGCGTGCATATCCCATTCACAGCGAACTATTCCAAGTGCAGTCCGACTTTCAAATTTTCAGCTTTGCGATTGCCTTTGTTTTTATTATTTTAGGCACCTTGATGGCGTATCTCATTTCGGGACAAGCGCTAAAACCGATAAAATTTCTGGCTAAACAGGTCGAAGAGATTGATGCTAACCAGTTATCAAAACAACTAACACAACCTAATGCACACGATGAAGTTTCACGATTAACGCGTTCGTTTAATAACATGCTAGAAAAGCTTAATCGTTCGTTTGAAATGCAGAAATTGTTTGCCCAAAATGCCGCCCACGAGTTAAAGACGCCGCTTGCTTCGATGCAAGCCAACATCGAAGTGTTAAAGCTCGACGATGAGCCGACTGTGGAAGAATATAAAGAAGTGCTAGACACGGTCGCTGCTGATACACAAAGTTTAATTAGGCTAGTCGAGGGGCTTTTGTCGTTTAATAACGAGTTGAACGAATCACAGCAAGAAAGCTTTGAAGTGAGAACGCTGTTTGACGAGAGTTTAACCAAGCTGCAAATGGAAATCGCTGCTAAAAAATTGCAAGTCAGTGTGGCGGGGCATGGCGACTGGCACGGCGATAAACGGCTACTAGCGCAAGCCTTTTTTAATTTAGTCCATAACGCGATTCGCTACAACGTCACCGAGGGGAGCGTGAAGATTACCATCACAAACCGTCGCATCGTGATTGACGACACAGGAATTGGCATCCCATTCAAAGATTTAAAGCAAATTTTCAACCCGTTCTACTGTGCTGATGCGTCTCGTTCGAAGGAATTGGGTGGCCATGGGTTAGGGTTGTCAATCACAAAAAACATTCTTGATAAGCACGAAATAGACATTCTAATCTTTAGCAAAGCCGGAAAAGGGACGAAAGTTTTAATCACACAAAATAATTTAACAATCACTTAAGGTCGGACGTGTTAAAGTGGACGTGTACTTAAAACGAAGGAGGACTTTAACATGTACATATTCATGAATGCCCTGAAGAATTTGGGGCGCAACAAAGGACGCAATATTTTGCTAGCTTTAATTTTGTTAGCGATTATTGGCACAACGGTTGTCACTCTAACGATTACGAACACCGCTGATAGCTTGATCGATGTTCATCAAGAACAATTTGGTAGTCGTGTGATTATTCAGCCTGATATTGAAGCTTTTTTCGAAGAACGGCAGGCCACAGGTGAGATGGCACCCATTCCTCAATTGACATTAGCAGAAACGTTGGCGTTAGCAGAGTCTGAATATATTCAAGATTACCGGTTGATTGTCGAAAAGTTTGCGTTTGGTGAAGGTATGACGACGCTTGGCGAAGAAGAAATGAACGAAATGCTGGGTAGTGCGGGCGGTACCATCATCATGGGCGCAGATGGGGAGATGAACGAGGTCTCAGATTTTGTGATGCCAAACTTGCGATTGATTGGTGGCATGTGGCAACACGCGTTTGAAAATGGGGAACGTGTTCTTTATGCAGGGGAATTTCCACAAGCAGAGGGGGAAGTGCTAATTAGTTTAGAGTTAGCTGAATTAAATGATCTGGCAATTGGTGATAGCTTAACGCTTCAAGGAAATCTTTTTGCTAGTGAGGGGATTACGACGCAAGGATATCAGCTAACCATTGCTGGGATTTACTTGGATTTCACGCCAGAAGGTTTTAGTGGGATGGGATTCATTCCACCTACAACCAATCGTCGCAATGAAGTTTTAGCTTCGATTGACACCGTTGTCAATACATTAGGGGATAATTTGGAAGATGCTCTTGGGATGGAACTTGATGTGGTTTATTATTTGCACAACCCAAATTATCTTGCTGATTTTGAAGCAGAAGCCCGAGCAATGGGGGTTAATGAATGGTTATTATTCAGTAGTAATGCGGCGGATTTTTATGCGATGGTTGCTCCGATAGAAGGCTTGCGACAGGTGGCTCAAACATTTTTATTGGTAGTTTTAGTCTTAGGTAGTGTGATATTAATGTTGCTATCTTCCATCTTTATTCGTGAGCGAAAATATGAAATCGGGGTTTTACGCGCGATGGGAATGAAGCGTAAAAAAGTTGTTATGGGGTTATGGACAGAAATGTTATTACTGACAGCGATTTGCTTGGTAGTAGGATTAGGGATTGGTTCATTAGTGGCGCAACCGATATCAGATACGTTGTTGGAAGCGCAAGTAGAAGCGACTGCTAGTGCAACTGATGTTGATGATTCAGGGCATATGTTTATCATTGGGGGTGGTGTTCATTTTGCTGATGAACAAACGCCAGAATATGAGCCGATTGATCAACTTGATTTGCGTTTGAATGGTGGGACAATGTTAGAAATCGTTGGCATTTCTTTGGTTTTGATGACTGTTGCTGCGGTTAGTTCGACGGTTCATATGACTAAATACGAGCCGATAAAAATACTGATGGAGCGTGATTAATGATGAGCTTATTAACCTTAAACATGGTTTCGTATCGTTATGACGGAACCGATAAAGATATTTTCAAAAAGTTAAACGTTGAATTTGAAGCAGGAAAAATTTATGCGATCATCGGCAAATCTGGGGTAGGGAAGTCGACACTACTGTCTTTGATTTCGGGGTTGGATTTAGCGACAGGGGGCGCCATTTATTACAAGCAAAATGATTTGAGTAACCTTGACCGTGATCATTACCGTGCGAATGACATCGGTGTTATTTTTCAATCGTATAATTTGATTACCAACATGACAGCCGTCGAGAACATTGTGCTTTCAATGAACATTGGTGAGAGTGACATTGGTGATAAGAAAGACTTTGCTTTGCGATTACTTGACCAAGTTGGGATTGACGAAGAAACGGCTAAGCGAAAAACATTGAAATTATCAGGTGGTCAACAACAGCGAGTGGGGATTGCACGGGCGATAGCTCATCATCCGAGTGTCATTATTGCTGACGAACCAACTGGTAACCTTGATACTGAAACCGAGCAGGAGATTTTAGAGATCCTAGAGGCGTTAGCGCACGAGGAGGACAAATGTGTAATCATCGTGACTCATTCACCCGAAGTCGCATCCATTGCCGATGTCATCTTTGAGATGCGTGGGGGGAAATTGCAAGTTTGTTGAGGGATGTAGTGACACACAAAGATAGATTAACATGATGATAAAAGACGTGGCGGAAAAATTTGGGATTTCAATCCATATGTAAAAACCAGAAACACTAGTTTTGATCTAGGTTTCTGGTTTTAATTTGCACTTACCCAAGGCATCGTTTCAGTTGTGATCGGCTTTTTACAAGCGGCCGCTTCTTCTATCATCATCCCCAAATACATATCTTGCGCACCTTCAGCAAAGCTATAGAACGATTCACCAGTTGCGACGTAATGCGCCATTTTTTCAAGACACATCGCAACGGCGATTTCATCATCTGTCAAACGAGAGTTGGGATAGGGGTTTTTGTAATACCACGTGTTTGCTGCCACCAATCCTTTAAGGCCAAATCCTTCGACGTTTTGATTTTCGCCAAGCGTCACACGGCGTATTTCACTTTCAATAGGTGTTTTGTAGTCAAGCAGATATTTGACTGTTTCACCAAAGATTTCACCGCGATCGCCTTTGATTTGAATAATAGGCGTCCGAACCCACGAGCGATGCTGATCCATTTCAAAATTATACAAAGCGGTTTGGCCGTTTTCAAATTTCAATGTGGCGATGGTTTGGATTTTCTTATTCATCTTATCTTCGGTAGGTTCACCGTCTCTAGTAACCCCATTGGCAACCGAAGTAGGGAAAGAAACAGCTGAAATTTCAACGTTTTCAAAGCCGATACCAAGGAATTTACGAATTAAAGCAATGCCATGATAACCGTGACTAAATGACACTTGTGTGTGTTGGATATTTCCGAGCTTGTGATCAGCAATGATGTTTTGTCTCGCTGCATGTAGCGGATGAAACGGATATTGCTCAGCAATTTGGATTTTTGCGCCATTGGCCACTTCCTTTGAAAGTGCGATCATCGTTTCAATGTCTTTTCCAGCTGGGGTTTCCATTAAAACAGGAAAGCCTTTATTAACAATATTCATCGTGACGGTCGCTGATACGCCTTTGTTCACTGACTCTACGATAAAGAGGGGGGTGTTTTCTGTTAGATATTCGTCAAGCGTGCCGTAGCTGGTGACATCAAATTCTTTGTTAAAGTATGCTGCTTTTTCTGGATTCGTTGTAATGACACCGTCTATGCAAAATTGTTTTGGCAGCAACTTAGCAACATGAAGGAAAAATTCACTGCGCCAGCCGCTACCGTATAATCCGAATGTTATCATGATGATCAGTCCTTTCAGTTGTATCATACAATTTTACAAGATGTTCACCCCGAATACAAGCAGGCAAGAGGGGGAAGCTTTAAAAGCCATTCACTTTTCTAAAACTCATATGACTTCCGATAATATATATTATGTAAACTAAATAGAGCTGCAAAAATAAAACACCCAACCGTAACTTTTCAAATATGCCTTTTGGTCATTTCAAAGCAAAAAGGCGTGTTTTTGACATTTATTGCATGTCAAAAACAAACGAATCCTCAAATATTGTTGCATATTAGTGTTTTTTGACATCCATCAAATGCTAAAAGTACGCCTAAAGTCCAATTTAAACGAAAAAGGATGCTAATCAAGATTGGCTCAATTACAAAAACGACCCACAATACCCCCTCACTCAAAGTTGTGAACATTTTCATCTCACCCTACCCTTCCCTCAAATAAGCCAACAACAACCTAATCGTACTATCAAGCCCCTCCCAATGCGTCCGCTCCATCCCGTGCGAAGCCGCAACACCAGGTCCAATCAATGCCCCACGAATATCATTCCCACCTCGCAAAGCCGCACTCACGTCACTGCCGTACATCGGATAAATATCAACCACATAATTGAGCTCCTCACCCTTAGCTAACTCAATCAACCTACTCGTCAACGCATAATCATAAGGCCCGCTCGCATCCTTCGCACAAATACTCACATCGTACTCCGTACACGCCAAATCATCGCCGATACAACCCATATCCACCGCAATTAATTCCTCAATCTCCGCCGGAATCTGACTACTACCATGCCCAACTTCCTCATACGTCGAAATAATCACCTTCGTATTGTGACGAACACCAAGCTGCGCCGCCTTCAAATGCGCCAAAATCCCCACCATACACGCCACACTAATCTTATCATCAAGAAACCGCGACTTCACAAACCCCGCCTCCGTCACTTGAATCTTCGGATCGATGGCAATAAAGTCCCCGTTTTGAATCCCAAGTTTTAAAACATCTTCTTTATTCTCAACCCTTTCATCAATACGAACGTGCATCGTATCACTGTCTCGCTTAGCAGTGGCTGCTTCTTTATGGACATGGATAGAGGTCGCATTACCCAAGATCGTTCCGGTATAAACCTTGCCGTCGCGGGTATGAATCCGACAGTATTCTCCGTCGTAAGTCGGTAAAATTGGCCCGCCAACCGTTGTAAAAGCAAGCGTCCCATCCGCCTTAACGCTACGGACCATTAAGCCCAGCGTATCAACGTGCGCAGACAACCCAACCGTTTTATCAGAATCACCGGGAATGTCGATAACTAAATTCCCTTTCTTATTGCTGCTAGTGGCATAACCTAACCGCTCAGCCTCTTCCTGTACAAACTGGATAGCCTTCATGCAATAACCAGACGGACTGTCAATGGCCAACAATTGTTGCGCAAAGTTTAAAACGTAATCTTTCATATTAAAATTTTCCATAGCCATTCTCCTTACCCTGCATCACTTTATAAACCTGAGCTTTTTCACGATAATTCTTCACATTTGTCATCATCCCCACTCGACCTGCTTCTGTCCATTCTCTGATTACTTTAACCGGGCTTCTAATAATCTTAAAAAGCGCCAGCATTACTTACTTCTCCCCCTCGAAACCTTTTAAAATATCATTTTTTCTTAACTCAAATATTTTCTTTATACACGCGATTGTCTCGGCATCTGGATTGTTGAATTTCAAAGTAATAAGACAGACACGGTTAAATGCTTTTCCGAATACTACTTTACGTGATGCGATATCCGGACTGCCACAACCACCGCAAGAAGCGTAATCATCGCAGACGACAACATTTTTCCATATAACTTCTTTTATCCGTTTATCTAACGAAGGATTTTCAAACCAATTAGACTCACTATCATCACCGGTTATATACCACGAACCATCTTGGTTCTCATCAATCGCAATATTACAAATGCTTTCGTTTTTATAGCTTACATTCCAGTAAATTTTATCAGCCCAGTAACCAGTAGTTTCACGTTCAGCAATTATTTCAACCGTTCTAAAATAAGATGCAAGCTCCAATGCATTTTTTTTTGCATCACCTTTGAGAGCTCCTTTGATACAATGCTCTATACTTTGCTTTGACATTCTCTTCATACGCAACACTCCTTGCTAGCTACTCATGATAGTATACATGATTTTTCTATAAAAGAAAAGCCATATTGATTGTAATTGCTATCAATGTGGCTCTTAAAAGTACAGTTTATTAGATTCAGTATGCTACGAATGGCTAGTGGTTAAACCACTGCTTATTCCCAAAACCGCGAAAGTGCCCGTTCAAAAAATCTCGGAATCGCTGGTAGAGGTGGGAGCTCTGGCACAGCTGGAATTGGTCGTCCTGGGATTGGTGGGATGGCTGGAATATTTGGCAGACCCGATAATCCTGGGATTTCAGGGAATGCTGGTACGCCCGGAATCTCAGGAAGTGAAGGAAGACCCGGAATGCCTGGGAATACCGGAATACATGGAAGGCTTGGTAAGTCCGGCACACCCGGAATACTTGGCAAGCTTGGTAGACTAGGAATGCCTGGCATACATGGCAGTTCCGGATCTGGCGTCGGCTCTCCGCCCCCACTACTTGCAGGCCCGGTCACGTTCGTTGCTTCTACCGTTAAAATGTTAATGCCTGACCCACGCGAGTAGATGAAAATTGTTGCTGGCTCTTCTCCGGTGTATTCAAACGTGCCTCTTCGAGTATCTGCGCCGTCGACAATTAAGAGATTCGAGGTTTCCCAGGTCACATCATTTGTAATGTCAAGGAATCGTTCTTGGCCAGCTGCCCCGCCGTGATTGGCATAAACCGTGATGGTACTTGGGCCGTCAACTTGGAAGCTAAAGAAACGAGCCGCTGGTAGGAAGCGATCATTGGCTTGATTCGCAAAGCCACCTTCAACCGTATTGCCATCGCGATCAATCCACATCTGCGGTGCCCCACCTAAGTTTAACATGTGAGTGAATTGACGATCCCCAAACGATGCGCTTGTCGACATGATGCCACTAATCCCATTGCCAATAAAGCCATGCTCAAACCCGTACACTGATCGGAAATAGTCCGCTCCTTCTGAGAAATCCCATACTTTGTCACCGTCTTCCCAAGTGACTGATTCCAAGATTGGACGGTCAGGCGTTGGAAGTTCTGGTGTTGCTGGGCGTTCATCAGAAATGAACGTTGCCAGCCTTGCTAATCCTTCATGATCATTGGCTAAAACACCGTTGATCAATTCGTTTGCGACGTAATGCGCACCAATCGCACTGAAGTGTGTATTATCTAAGCTCGCAACACTTGCACCACGAGGCAATGCATGGAACCTAACAGTTCCTTCTGAACCAACCGAGCGATACAACTCAGCTGTCATCGCATTCAAATCAATAAACGGTAGATCCAAAACCAAAGCAAGTTGTCTTGCTGCTTCACCAAATGCCATCAATTCTGCTTCCGGCATAAAGACATCACCAACAAAACGGCGTCTAACAACAGGCGAAATCAAAACAGGTTGCGCGCCTGCATCTAATGCTGGTCTGACATAGTGTTGATACAAGAAGAATTGGAAGGAACCTGGCGTCGTGTGATCACCTTCAAGGCTGATGTTCGGTGAGCGTTGATCGTTATGCCCAAACTGAATCAACACGTAATCACCAGCCGTCATCTCATTTAAGAAACGTTGATAATTAGCTGCCGAAGCACCCGCAGTGACGAAATCTAAAGACGTTCGACCAGACACAGCTAAATTAACCACCGTTGCCTCCTCACTCAAATAAGGTTGCAGTCGCTCACCCCATCCCTCACGGAACACATCCCAATTATCAAACGTATCTGGGTGCGGACTAACCGTCGAATCGCCAATCAAGAAAATCGAAACAGACGCGTCACCCTCATCCCCTGATCCAAACGGATCCCAACCATCATCTCCACTGGTAAAAGAATAAGGAACAAGCTCAACATCACCGATAAACGGCGTATCTAACACCGTCGCCCAAGCAGCACGCGCCGCAGAATGATCAACCCCTGAAAGCTCCACCGTCCCGTATTCAAAAGACGGCGCTTGCCCGCCTAACGTAGCTAACCAACCAGCAGGACGAATCAAAGAAACACCATCATCCCCAACGCCAATGGTCGTGTTCACAAAGGCAACTTCACTCGTTGTCGGTGCCCATGGGCGTCCAAGATACCCTGGATTTGCCGAACGCGTTGAAGCCGTATCAACACCTGGCACGGCGCTCACAATGCGGTTATTATAGAACAAGTACCCTCTTCGACCAGCTGGTTGTTGCGCAGCTGCGATATAAGCCACATCATTGGCAACATCACTTGTATTAAGCACAAGATCAGAATCATAAAACACAGCGGTCATCGGACCAAAAATGAAATCCACGCCCCCCATCACCACCGACTGATTAAACGCCGCACGAATCGCACCTCCGTATAACGTATCTTGACGACCAACAAAACGGACGTTGTTAAAGTAAGCACGATCTCCCATGACCGCCATCGCCGCTGCCCGCTCCACAAAGGCACGATCTTGAACCGCTGTGCTGCCTAATTCTCGCGGTCGCTCACCACCACGGTTACTCGTCTCAAGATAAAGGCGATCACTCATCTCCCGTTCAGACACATACTGGTTAAATGAATTTTCAAAAATAATATCGAACGCTTCAAAATCAGTCCCACGCACCACCACCGTTGCATTCCAGAACGTCGCCGTCCCTGCACCTGGGTTTGTTATAGAATGATACCCGTTTTCTAAATTAACCGCCAACACTTCTGCATCAAACCGACCATCAGGCCCCATGCTAAAATAGCTAATTCCGTGCCCATAATAAGACGTAATTCGAACCGCATCGTCATCGATATCAACACCGCTATTTCTTAACGCAATGCTCGGATGATCCGACGCATTCCTAAACGTCACCTCGTCCTCCGTAATCACTAACATCTCCTCGTAATTACCCGGATCAATCCAAACCGTCACCCGCTGCCCGACTTCGCGATCCATCAAAGCAATCGCATCTAAAGCCTCATTAATCGTAGCAAAATCACGGCCATCCGCCCCAACCGTTACATCCGCTTGGAACGGAACCGGTCTAAACACGCGAACCGTCTCATAATAGCTTGTCGCCTGCGCCATTAACGAAACAAACCCTGGCTCAGTGCCTGCGTATTCAAAACGCGCAAACTCCCTTAAATTGGTTGACCCACTGTTTGTTATCACGGGATCTGAAGTCGTCAAACCATCAGAAAAAGTGAAATCCGCCGCGAATGTATAGCCAATCTCCACCACATCTCCTGGATTAACGGGAATATTAACCACACTATTTGGCTGTGCAATTAAGCGGATTTGGTTATGCCAGCCAATATTTCCAACAAATCTAATACCTTGAAAATACCCTGCTGTAACCCGATCAGCACCGACGTCCCTAAAATCCCACTGGTTCACCGCTCTAAAGTTCAACGTTCTTGCCACACCCTCACCGTCTATGACCAGATTAGCCGTTAACGCCATTTCAAGTGGGTAACGATCAATGCCGCTTGAAACGATGCGGTAAACACCGTCACGTAGCGCCATGTCATCCGATGCCGCAAACGTATAGCGATACCCGTCTTCCTGCATATTCTCAAACGTTAAGACCAGCGTTTCCTGTTGCGCGGCTGTTAAGCCAGTTGTTTCAACCTGAACCGGGAAAGTCGCACGCTTGGTAAAAGGAATCACGGTCGTATCCGCATTCATGTGCGTCACGGTCGTTTCAAAATCATTCACACCAAGCACGGTCAAATCATAAACACCACCACGCTCTAACAAAGCCGAAAATTGGCCAGTTTCAACGTCAATCTCAACCGTCGGCATAAACAACTGCCCAGCTGGTGGCGTCAATTGAAGCACTAATTGTTCTAATAACTCGGTTGGCAAGCCCGTAATCTCACCATTCAACTCAAACAGATCCACACCGATAATCACAACATCCATATTAATCGTTGCTGGTTCGCGTGGAATAAACACCTCTGTTGCGCTCTCAAGAATAAACCCATTGGCATTCTCCAAGCTAATCGCATACGTAAAACCAGCTGGCATGGCTTCTACGGTATAGGCAGTCCGATCAGCGTTAAATACCGCTGGGTAACTTTTGTTTGTAAACGTATTCGTAAACACAAGCTCAAAATCAGCGGGTACGGCCTCTGGCATCGCAAGCGTTCCGGCGATCGAAGCATAAACCGCCGCCTCGCGCGTCACACGATGAATAGCTAATCGCGAACTTGTATGATCAGCAAAAATACGATAACTACCCGCCTCCGGCGCAACAAAATTTAACACCGTATGCCCAACCTCCACCACACGAACTTCCCGATGAACAAAGCCACTTTCACTCCCGTCCTCAGGTACATACTCAAACGTAATGGTATTCGCCGCATTCTCAACCGTCACATAAAAACTAATTTCATCGTCCTCTAAATTATTGTGAAGGATCATACTACGCGTTGGATTCCCATTATTGACATTCGTCGCACCGTTTAAATGAATCACACCACGCTGCTCCCCTTCTAAATACCACTGTGCTGGAATGGGTTGTGCTGCAAAACTCCAAACCCGCTGGTCAAAGCGCGTTAGGGCCTCGTTTTCAGTGCGCAAGCGATCATTGCCAGCGCCACGAAACGAGAGGTCACCCGCATCGAACTGCCCGATGGTCACACCAGCAGTCCCAGGCTCAACCCCTGGATACCAAGCATTAATCATCTCTGGGGTCAACCTATTGATATAAAAACTTGCGTCTCTTATATTACCACCAAAATCCCAAAATTCAATCTTTCCATCTTCACGTTCCGATGAATCATCATGGGGTGATAGGGACTCTGCAAATACCGTGATGGGTGCTGAGCTTAACATCATCAGAGATGCTAAACAAGTTGTTCCTATTTTTTTAAACAAGCTTTTACGGTTGCTCATTTTTCTCTCTCCTCTTTGTGTGTTTATCATTAGCTACACCTCGATGTTCGTAAATACGAATGATGTTCGAGTGCGCTTTCCAACTAAAACTATAACCGATAATTAATCAAAAAGCAACACCACTTGACAATGAAAATGAAATGTAAGCACGAAAGTTTGAGAACTCTTTGACATTTCTTCATTTTTTATTTTTTCATTCGAAATAGCGAACGCTAAGGTTCAAAAAACGGACTATTTGTAAAAAATCCGATCTACTCAACTCAAATGATTTTACTAAAATAGACCCGTATCGACGCAAAAAAAAGTGAGTCTCAGCTCACTTCCCTATCCTCACTTCAATTACAAAAACGAACCACAATATTCACAGATCGGTTCATATCTCACCACCCTCTATCGCCGTTTCAATCTTGTTTATTCGCCCTGCATCGCCTTGTAAATCAAAGCTTTCTCTTGATAATCCTTTGCATTCACAACCATACCCACTCGATCTTCTTCGGTCAATTCTCTGATCACTTTAACCGGGCTGCCAACCGCCAGCACATTCGGTGGAATTTTTTTACCAGGAGGAACAAGCGTTCCGGCCCCAATCAAAGCGCCCTCTCCGATTTCAGCACCATCTAAAATAATCGCACCCATACCAATCAGTGCGTCTTTTCTAATCGTTGCACTGTGTAAGATACAACCATGGCCAATGGTGACATCGTCTTCGATCATCAAAGGCAAATCGGTGCTGACATGTAAAACGGAATTTTCTTGAACGTTCACCCCGCTACCAATCCGAATCGGCGCCACATCGCCACGAATAGCCGTGTTAAACCAGACTGAGCTCCCCTCGCCTATTGTGACATCACCAATGACCGTGACATAATCAGCAACAAAAACAGAGTCAGCAATCTGAGGTTTTTTCTCATTAAATGAACAAATCATAATCAAGCTCCTTTACATGTTATTTTAGCATTCATTTTACCACAACTGCACTTGCGCAATCCACCCTAATGCCATCATTAAAAACACAACATCGATCGCTAGCCAGAAGATGCAACGTAAAACATCAAAGACAAAACGCCATTTCTTTTTGTAGAAGGTACCAAAGCGTCGGATTAGAATCGTTGTGATTAAAAAGCCACTTGTGATGAGCAGTGAGATGAGATAAATCTGTACACTAGTAAAAGGAAACCAATCCATAAAGCGGATCATATAGTCGTGGTATTGATGAATCTCAAAATCTATGCCCGTCGCGTATTGATACAAGTACATGTCCATCATCCAATAAGCAACAACTAAACCGATGAAAAGAAAATCGATCCATTCAAAAACACCGTAAATCCGTGATAGCGTTCGGTTTGACCGAAGTGTCCTGCTCGCAACGTCCACCACGCGATTACCACTTGCATCGTATTCGTTTTCAAGTCCTGTTCCAGACAGCAAAATGTTCATAATTTCTTTGACTTCTTTGTACAACTCAGACGCATAAACTTCAACGGTTGAGCCGTCTTTTAAGGCAATGGAAATGTTATAGGTGTCATACGGATCAATTTGTAATGCGACAATGTCGGTTAGTTTGACAGCTCTAAAGTATAAATGATATTTGAAATACAGGTTTTGATTCGTAATCAAAAGCCCCTCACGACCGTACTTCAACCAAGTGAAATCTTTGAATAAGACGATCTCTTCGTCGTGAGCAAGCTGGATGCCTTTTTTATTTAACATGCCTTTAAAATAAGTGAGTGCCTTGTCCGGGATGTCGTCAAAAATTCTTAAGCCATGTTCTTTGTAGTTGGTGTTTTGGTTATGTACCTGTGTGATTAAGTCTCTTTTTTCTTGGGTTATTTCGATCATGATAAACCTCCCTAAACGTCTATCAATTATATCACTCCCGATTCTGAAAGTCTAGCGATACACTTGCTTTTTCATCAAGAATAAACCGACGGTGTAAAACAAGATCGATGTGCCAATCAGAAGGACGGCTGAGAACGCGAAATTGGTGGTAAACGCGCCAAAGCGAAAGGTGACACCAAAAAAATGATTAATTTCTGTGACCACCGTATCGGGCGCTCCCAACTGATAGAGTGTTGGACTTGCTAACACTTGACGAAACATACTGGCAGTGTGGCTGGTGGGAA
Source organism: Turicibacter sp. (assembly GCA_009780245.1). Lineage (GTDB taxonomy): Bacteria > Bacillota_I > Bacilli_A > MOL361 > Turicibacteraceae > WRKJ01. The sequence goes on along the minus strand of WRAJ01000002.1, from coordinate 35,027 downwards.
ATAAGCGGATCACCCAAGCGATGCCACTTGGCAATTGGCCGATCGGGATATAAACCCCTGCTAAGAAGCCGATTAACGTGCCGATTAGCGAGCCCAAGGAACTAAACGCATTTCTGCTCTTAACCACACAAGTCAGTAGAAACAGCATGCTGTTGGCAGATAACACACCAAGAAACAACGTTAATAACAGTAAAGCAATCTCTTTGATTGCCAGCAGGGCACCACCGCTTAACGACAAATAAATGACCGTGGTAACCAGAGCGGTGCCGCTCATCACGAGACCAATGATAATCGCCGAGATCACATAACCAAACATCAGCTTTCCTCGTGAAAGAGGGCTAACGAAAAAGTCTTTTGCCACATCTTCTCTATCAATGACGATACGAGCCGCTGCGTTTAAAGAACTTGAAACCGTGGCAACAGCGACCGTCCCCGATAAAATAAGTCCTGAGATGACGAGGCGAATGTCCTGAGCAGATACACCCGTCATCTCACCTTCAATGGCCCCTGCCATCAAGTCAGCCAAAAAAATAATATACAACAAAATCGTGATGATCACCGCGAGCATCGAAAAGAAGACGTTTGCTTTGTCGCGGAAAAATAATAACAGGTTTCGTTTAATGAACTGTTTCATTTTCAAAGCCCTCCGTTAAGTTTAAGAACACGTCGTCTAAGGTGCCGCTAATAATTTCCACGTGCGCGATTTCTTCTTGTTGCTGATCAATGATGGCGAAGGCATCGGTTGTTTTTGCAAGGTTATAAACCCGACGCTCACCATTAGCGGTCGTGATCTTTAATAAGTCTGTGCAGTGCCTTTCTTTCAACTGTTCCGGTGTGCCACATGCTCTAATTTCACCTTTGTGGATGATCACGATGGTGTCGCTTTCAGCCGCTTCTTCCATGTAGTGGGTCGTTAAGAAAACGGTCATCCCTTTTTCTTTTTGTAGGTTGCGAATGAGTTCCCAAACGTCTTGGCGTGTTTTGGGGTCAAGTCCCGTCGTTGGCTCATCGAGAAATAAAATCTTTGGTGTATGGATGAGTGCGCGGGCGATATCTGCTCTGCGCCGTTGCCCACCTGATAACGTCCCGTATCTGCGTTTTGCAAAATCACCGGACTTTGTTGCTTCAATCACGTGCGCAACCGCCTGTTTGAGTTTCGTTCCCGTCAGCCCGTAAAAACTGCCTCGTACTTGTAAATTTTCTTCGACCGTTAGCATCTTGTCCATGATACTGTCTTGAAAGACGATGCCAATCAGGTTCCGTACCTCGTCCGGATTTGTCGAGACATTGTACCCACCAACCGTTGCTGTTCCTGAAGTTTGTTGCAATAGGGTTGTTAAAACGTTAATGGTTGTGGATTTGCCTGCGCCGTTTGTTCCGAGAAAAGAAAACAGGCTGCCCGCTTCTACCGTGAAATTGATTCCTTTGACCGCCTGAACGGACCCGTAAGATTTAACTAAATTTTTCACTTCGATCAACATAAAAATCACCTCTGTGTACAATTATTATACACGTAGGTGATTGGTTTGCAAGGGCGATTTTGATGAGTTGCCAATTAGTCCTGATGAGTTGCGTTTATTCGCTTGTTTAATTCATCGATCGTTTTTTTAGTGCGCATTTCTGCGGTGATGTGCGCCGTTAAATAGATGGCGATGAAAAATAGAAAAACAGGAATTGTGTTGTTACGATGGAACGTTTCAAAATGGTTAAGTGAAAGAAAGACAAAGCTGGTCGTTAAAACAAAATGGATGCCGACTAGAAGATAGTAGATTTTTCGCGAGACGTTTTCGGTGCCAATCACAAACATGATGGTGGGTAAGACACCGACGAATGTCGTGACCATGATGGCAGGTAGAATGCGGTAATCAATTTCTGCCTGTGTACCTGAGATGGTTGCTAATGCTGAGATGAAAACCACCTGAGCCGTTGTGACGACGCAAAACAATTGGCCCATGTACTTCAATGTTCTCTTTAATCTCATAGCCCAAACCTCTCTTTCAAATCGGGTGCGTATTGCCTGGAGACAATCAACTTTTCACCGTTCGCTAACATCACTTCAATGCGCCCACCCCCTGCGGATGCCACGCTGCGAATTTTCCCCACGTTTACGGTCACTTGGCGGCTGATTTTTAAAAAATCACTTTGACCTAAGACGGCTTCAATTTCATATAATTTAAGTTTGCTTTGATAAACCACCGATTCCGCACAGACAAACGTTTTAAAATCAACGCTCTCAACGTAGAAAATTTCTGGGATTGGCAATTTAAACGTTTGATTATCCAGCTGCACACTCACATCATCAGGGCTCTTCAAAATCTCTAACGCACGCATCACTTTGTCTGTCATGTTTTTGACATTGATCACGATCGAATCCTCTTCATTTTCGATGGGATTTTGAATGATGATTTTCATGTTCACACCTACTTCTTAATCATTTTTATTTTCAACGCGAAGCACTTCTGGTAGAAGTTCAGCGAGCTTTTGCAGAATGTGCAAATCTGCCGAGCGCTTCGCTGCGTTCTTAATCGCGGCTAAATCACTAGCGTCGATCGGCTCACCGAAATTTAAGGTGTACTCACGGAAAAGGTTTAATTTCGGTTTCGTGTAAAGGTCATGCGGGATCACACCAACCGGAATGAAACAGGTTTGCTCTAATAATTTTTCGCGACGAAAACCAGCTAGAATGAGCGAAACCGTCGACAAGATCCCCTCGCCTGATTCGGATTGGGATAAATCGGTAAAAATGTAGCGTTGACGCGTCGCTTGTTGCGCCACCACCGCAGAGCCGCCGTCCTGTAACGTCTTAGCAAACTCAGTGTTGTAATTTTGAATCAGTGCGGTTTGCACTTTGGAAATTAGATCGCTAGTTCCAAGTTTTTTCGCTGTTTCAGGCGTTAAAATCGGCACAATCTTGATTCCGATTTTTAACAGCTTAAAGCGATACCGGCTAACGCCTTCGTACCAAGGAAGGTTAACAGGTAAAATAATTTCACGCTCAGGGTAGGCAGCGAGCGCATAAAAACCGGCACACAATGGATCGTTTAATGTTGGGTGATTAATGACAAAAACTTGGCCCTTCGAAGACGAGGTAATGTGCCCTTTCACTTTGAAGGGAAACAAAACGCGACCAAGCCTTGCCATCAGAGCCTTACGCCGTTTCCATAAGCTAGGCTGCATTCGCACACGCAATAGGAAGAGCGGATTAAAGAGCAAAAAAAGTAGACACCGGCTGAAGATACAAGTGGGAGCAATTCTGCGTTTTAAATACCGGCCGGTCTCTCCAAAGTGAATCAACAGTGGCCTTCCTTGCTTGACATCATCGATAATATTTGACGCTAACTCAATTGACAAAACGAAACACACCCTTTGTTTAATCTCTATACGTGGTTAGTATACCACTTTTCACTGGCATTACCTAGGTAGTGCCTAAAATAAATACTGTGTGAGGGACTGTTCGTCATCGTTAACGACGATTCTTCCAAAAGCACCGTTGATCAATGTCAACTGAGGCGGAAGATGACCGCAATCCATGTCATAAACAACTGGAACGCTTAATTCATCCGCTAATTCACGGTAAACGTCCGTCGCTTGATACTCATAAATGGCGATGTTGGCCCCTCGCCCAAAAAGGATACCCGCGCAATGATCAAACCAACCCGCATATCTCATTTGCGTTAAACTTCTTTTCAATTCGGCATTATTTAGATCGTAATTTTCAAAATACCAAATAATCGGCTCGGCCTTTGCAAATTGATCGTAAAAGGTTGCCACGTCTCCAAAAGGCGTTCCCACTAAATGGCGAATCACATCAATGCATCCTCCGAGGAGTCTGCCTTCGAATTTGACAGGCTTAGCCGAGATGGTTTGCCATTTTGTTGGGTGCGTTAAATTGAAAAGCCACGGGGGCGGGTTCTCGTATTGACGTATTTTCTGATAGTTTTTAGAGGCGTACTGAACAATTGATTCGCCATTTTTAGTCGCTAAAACGGTTTGCCACATCGCAGTTGTTTCATCTGAAGTCTCACCGCGTAAATCGATTAAATTCGGCCCGTGCGCGGTCGCAATGCCTGTCTTTAGGGTTACAGCAAGCAATAATGTGCTTAAATCGGAATAACCTAGTAACCACTTTGGCGTGAATTTAGTGAAATCCAGTTGTTCTAAAATTTCAATCGCTAATTCGCCGCCGACCGGTGGGACGATGAGGTCAATGTTTGGGTCCGTCATCATCGCCTGCAATTCCGAAGCTCTTTTCTGTGTGGGTGCTGATCTTGCTTTTTCTTGCGTCCAAGCGGTTTCACCTATTACCACTTTAAAACCCTCGCGCTCTAATCTGACTTTGGCGGCGTTTAACCAGGGATGGAAAGCTTCGTCCAGGCCGTTTGATGGCGCTGTGACGCCGATGGTCGCCTTTTTTTTCAAGCTTGGGTATTTCATATACTATTACCTCCTATTATGAACCTTCAATATTTTTCTAATTCAAATAATTCTTCTAATCGCTCGCTCATTAACGCATAAGCGTCCGCAACGGCTCTGTTATAAATCGGCGCACTTAAATCAGACACAATAAAATCCACTAATAGACTAGCTGCTAACTCGCCCAGTTCTTCGCTACGTTCAGCCAAGAAGTAGGTTTGCAATTTCCCCACCATTTCTTTCTTTTGCAACTTATCCAATTTCATTTCCATCACCATCACTTTCACCGTCAAATCTTTAATTCGCCACACGCTTTTTATTCGTTTTTTTAGAAATCGTATAAATGACAAAAGCCACTAAAGATACCAAAAGACTAATACTAAAAGGAATCCAAAAATTCATGGACGTTGGGTTTCCAATGTGCGCACTAGCGATAATGTAAGGAACAACGACTGGACTAACCCCTAACAAAGACGCTGTGAGAAATTTGATGAAATTCATATTCAAAGCGCCGCAAATCATATTTGTGAGGTCAAATTGCAAACGGAAGATGCGCGCCATCGAAGCAAACAAGGGTAAATTCGCTTTGCGTGCTTCTAACAGCTCAGCAAATTTCTTCTGTTTCGTAAGAAGCTTGCTCAAATTATCTTCACCCAAACTCTTGCCATTTAAATACCCGATGCTTAGCGCGACAATTAAACAAAGATAGGTCACAACAAACGCCCAAACAAGCGGAAAAACAATCCCGGCTGCAACGTATAAAAGGGAGATGGGAATCAGCATCACGAGCGCTTTGATGACATAGATTGCTAAAAACAAACTAGCAGCCAACCAAAGGGAGTCAGGTGAAAAATTCACAATCGCTTCAACAGAAAAATAATCTAACCTCGGTATCACCAGAGCACTAGCAATGACAATGAGGCAGATATGAAGCCATTTTCGATGTGTGTGTAACCATTCCACTGATCTTTCGCTCCTTCCTCTAAATCATCATTATACACGATGCTCCTCTCAAAAGCCATCAAAATTTGACAATAACCTCAGAAAAGAAAAAACTAGCGAGCCTGCACAACAAAACAGGTCGCTAGTCGCTCATTTAACTATCCGTAATCGTTCCCCCATTCACATGAATTGTCGTTCCCGACATGTAAGAAGCATCCGTGCTCGCCAGCAACACATAAGCACCAGCCAATTCAACCGGTTGCCCTAAGCGTCCAAGCGGCACCGTTGTTCCAAACTTCGCCACATGCTCCTTATCAAACGAAGCGGGAATCAAAGGCGTCCAAATCGGACCTGGCGCCACCGCATTCACACGAATCCCCTTTTTCGCCAAATTCAACGCCAACGACTGCGTGAAAGTGCGCAACGCTCCCTTGGTCGACGAATAATCAAGCAACTGCTCATTCCCCTCGTACGCCGTTACCGAAGTCGTATTAATGATGCAATCACCCGTTGTTAAATGTGGCACCACCGCCCGCGTCAAATAAAACGTCGCAAAATAGTTCACCGCAAACGTCTGATGCAAATCCGTATCGGTAATATCGGTAATGCACTTCTGCGGAAACTGCACCGCCGCATTATTCACCAAAACATTAATCGCCCCAAACTTCTCGAGCGTCCGAGCCACAATCTCACTCGTAAAATTCGGCTCCGTCAAATCCCCTTCAATTAACAAAACTTCGCCACCCAAGTCATCAATATGAGCTTTTACAACCCTAACATCATCACCCTCACGCGGGTGGTGAACCAGGACCACCTTAGCCCCTTCTTTCACATAAGCCAAAGCAACGGCACGACCAATCCCAGAATCGCCCCCTGTCACAATGGCCACTTTCCCCTTTAGTTTACCAGTTTGAACCTGATACCCTTCCTGTTCATAAATCGGCAGTGGATTCATCTGCGACTCAATCCCTGGTTGCACCGGTTGTGTTTGACCAACTACTTTTTTTGGAAATGACTGTGTTGACATTTTTAATTCCCCCTTAAATTTTACATTCATAACGTCTTTAGTTTGAACCAAATCTCGTTACTTATGTAGAGGGGTACCCTAAAAAATTAGCGAATCGACATGCTGTCCCACTCTGCGTCACTGATTTTACGCCCAAGCCTCACTTCAATCGCAAGCACATAACGAAAACCAATCAAATCACGACGATCTTTAGTCGGTACAATCCCGTGTCCATGCTCGCGAATATAAGCTTCACCTTCAGCAATGATGTTCTTATGGCGTGCCTTCTCCTCCGGTGAAATCGTATAAGCCACTTCCCTATTTTCAGAAATAATCGGCGATGGTTTTAAGACGTCGGCTGGTGTGTCATTCCCATCCAAATAGATTCTGATCAATCGCTTTGTCGCTGCTGTATCAAAATATAGCCTGCGATGCCTAGCAGGTTTAGCACCGTATTTCTCACTGTAATATTCATACAACAATGATTTGCTTTCAAACACAACAAAACCGTCAAAGCCGCTTTCAAGCGCATCTTTACCAATAAACGCTAGTAATTCACCCGCAATCGTTGGCAACATGATAATCAGCTCCTTTTGTCTATTATATTCTATCACGTCCGCACAATTTTTTCAATCAAAAATCATCAAAAGTTTAAAGCTTCCCCACCATCCCCAACCAACCGTTCTCCTCAAGAACTTCCACAACTTCAAAGCCATGACGGGCAAGCGCCCCTGTCACTGCCTCTTTTTCTTCCTCAATAATGCCCGAACAAATAAAAACACCGCCCTCAGCCAAAACAGCCTTCACATCGCCCAGCATCCCAATAATAATCGGCGTCAAAATATTTGCTACAATCAAGTTTGGTACCCATCCGAGCGACCGCACACCGTCCATCAAATTATTCGTCTCCAGTAAAATATCGCAATCGTTGCGCACCACATTCTCTTTCGCGCGCATCACTGCCATCTCGTCCAAATCTACCCCATAAACCGACTGAGCCCCCAGCTTCGAAGCGGCAATCGCCAAGATTCCAGAGCCGGTCCCGACGTCCACGACCCTTGAATCAGCCGTCACATAACGGGTTAATAGTTGTAGCGACAAACGCGTGGTTTCATGAGTGCCGGATCCAAACGCCATCCCCGGATCAAGGAGAATTTCCATCAGCTGTTCATCACTCGAACGCGCGAGCCAACTCGGTTTAATCACCAACGTATCCGCCACAACAATCGGCTCATAATGCGCCTTCCAGCTATGCGCCCAATCCTCCTCGGCAAGCGTCGTCACAGTAAAACTAGCAGCTGCCGCTGGCGCTAGATGAAATAATTGCGCTTTAACCCTTTCAACCGTGACCGCCACATCCGGCATCACCGCCAAATAGCCCTTGACGATCACCCCTTCCTCGGGATAATCCGCGGCATTTAACCGATAAACCTCCCCACACTGAGTGTCGTAGGACTCGTGCAGCACCTGCGAATCCTCAAGCATTACCCCTTTAGACCCGGCATCCATAAAAATCTGACTCACTAATTCATGATTCTCCTCGGTCGCGTGATAACTAATCTCTAACCATTCCATGCGTGTACCCACCTTATAATGTCATCGCGAAGCAAATGATACGTTCTTTTTCCTCAAAGCCCACCGACGTGTGAAAAGCTAAACTGTCATCGTTATCCAACAAGCAATCCGACGCCATCTCACGACACCCTTTTTCTCGTGACCACCCTTTGGCAAATGCGATCAACTCACGGGCAATGCCACACTTGCGATATTCGTTTTTAACATAGATGCCTTCGATGTAACCCACCGGACTAGATTCAGTGCCATTCACATAATCGTGACGCACAGACAAACTAATAAACCCCGTGATGCTACCGTCTATCACATGGCAATAATCGTCTGGGAAACGACCACGCTCATAATCGCTTAACATTTCTTCGATCGTTGTATCGGGATACACGTCCACACACATCTGCGCCCATACAGGTAAATCTTTTTTCTCTAATGGTTTAATCATGGTTTCAACCTCCGACTCTGTTAATCTCATTATACAGGATCAGACAAAAGAAAACCATCTATCTTGGTAGATAAACGGTATTATCCAACTATCAATGTCCTCATTCGTCCACGACCTTTCTGGCTACTAAACTTTTCTTAGTAGGTTTATTTTGCAAAGTCAGTATTGATAATCACATACGTGTGTGGTATACTAAATAAAAAGCGAGGTGATTCGTTTGAGCTACATCAACTACAACGAAATTTTAAAATATGTCTACACCATCCCTGACGTCTCACGGATATCCGAAGTCCCAAAGGATACCCTCATACACCGATTGAGAATACGAGAATTGGATGAGGGCGTAGATTTTAAAAGAATTGGTGCTAGAATGCCGATCTTAGTGCACAAAGAAAGCATCAAAAAACTACTTGATGCCGATGAATTTAATAATTTTAAAAATAATTTAAAGAACTTTGAAAAAAATGTCGAAAACCACGCACGTGTTTGATGTACTTGATTCATAAATTGGCCAAGGAGGTGAAAATCATGGGAATGACAGATAAGCAGTTTAACGCTTATGTCCGCAAGCTGAAAGTGCAGTTGGATAGAGCAATTAAAGAGCAAAACTGGGAGCTTGTAAAAGAGCTAACAGCAGAGTTACAAAAAGATTTAGAAGACTAAAAGAGAGCACTAGACATAAGTGCTCTTGCCCGGAAAGGTTATTGATGTGTATGAATCCTTGGCAGACAAATGGTTTAAAGATGGTGGTTCGGATTAAGAGTCACGACCATTCTCGGTTAGGAGCATAAGGATTAGTAGCGCGACACCGAATGCGATTAAAAAATATCCTAATAGCGGAGATGCTCGTGTTAACCTTAACAGTACGTGAAATCTAAGCATAGGTGCACCACCCCTTTATGATAGTCGAAACTGTGATTCTTTATTCTCGTTGCGAACCACGATAATGAAGCCTACGACGACTGCGATAGTCAGCAAGAATTGGACTGGCAACGGTAAAAGATTTATTGCTTCTGTAAACGGATTAAAAGTTGTCATATTAAATTCACCCTTTGTTCGTCTAAGTTATGAAAAGGATTGCAATTGTTCGTTGAAGTTGCTATAATTCAACTTGTCAAAGAAACAAAGGGCGATCAAAGCCCCTTGCCTCTTTGGACAAATAACTTTATTTACATGGTAACAAAAAAAAGGTGAAATCTTGTTTTACTGGAAGATTTTCTGAGTTTGCTGTCCGAATCAATGTTTTTTACGCTAGAAGATCCTGAATGGGGAGTGAGCAAGTTTCTCCAGAAAGGAGTTTTTTTAATGAAAAGAATGATTTCTTTAGTAGCGATGATTACAGCAGTAGCAAGTGTTTCGACTGGGTATGTTGGGATAGAGCCATTAAGTCTTTGTGTCATATTTTTTGCCATAGTTTTGAATATTTGTGCTTAAAAATAAAAATCAATGTGGCTTTATACAATCACATTGATTTTTATTTGTCTTTTTGTTGGGATATATTGGTAATTTTTGATTACACCTCGCATTTTTTGAAACTCCAATTGCTGTGACAATGTGGATGAAAGTTCAAGTGAGTTGTGTTGTTTAATCGTATACTGCCGTATCATCTCAACTTCTTCGTATTCCAATGATAATTCTTTTAATATATCAAGAAAATCATCCGCTGATGCTTCTTCTATTTGAGAAATAAAGATGGTTCTTTCTTTTCTTAAACGAAAGATCGTAGCAAATAAAAGAAGAACTATACATCCAACTAAGAAATTAAAAGCGATCATCAAAAGTGTCCCTGAGAAGAAGGGTAATGTAAAAAGAATGATGGATAAAACAATAACTCCGTTTAGTAACCAGTTCTTTTTTGCTAAGTACACATAAATCTTCTCAAAATAATTTTGATGCGATAGGAACATCGCAATCGCCAAGAGCCAAAGGAAAGTGAAGATGCCACTCATGTTGAAAATAAAAACAAAGATAATAAAAATCACACTAACTAAATAAACTGAAATAAAAGTAATCATCATCTTTTTAAAATCAAATACGCGCCTCAACAAAAAGAGCGCAACAACAGGACGCAGAACGTGATCAATCAAATAGATATACTCCGGAACAACTTGAAACACAAACGCCATCCCAATTGGATAAACCAACAACAAAACAATGTTTCCGTAAAAAATTTGCTGTGGGATTCTAATCAGTCGCTTTAACGCTTCTTGCAAATCCTTCTCATACAAATTAGCCAATATCAAATAGAACACTAATAGCTCAACCGATCGCTCCACGATGAATCTTAAACTAAGGTTAAAAATATCCATCTATACTCATTCCTTTTCTTTCTTCTTCTTTTTCTTCGTAAAATCGGAGAGGAATTTCCCACCAATTGGTACCTTGCTCCCGGTTTCTAAAGTAATCTCTGTGTCAACACGGCTTGCTGCTTTAATATAAGCAGGATTAACTAACCAACTTTGATGGGCTTGCTTCAAGTGATGTTCAACCCCATGCCGCTTTGGAAAATCTCCTAATGGCGCATCGTAGGGATAGTCATCAGATTTCTCTTCATTCCCTTCTAAATAAAAGATTCTAACCCACCGTTTCTCAATTTTTTTTATATGCGTGATCCTTTTAACTGGGTGATGAAATTCAATTCTGTTTTTCTCCAGAATAACAACTTTTTCATAAAACTTACTTGCTAACAGCATGGCATTTTTAAGGATGCCGATCAATTCATCATGATCAAATGGAAAATGGGTGAAATACTGATAACCCGTTTGCAGGATGCGAGCGTTCAGTTCTTCATCTAGTGTTTCAGATACAAAGATGACCGGTGTTAATTCACGCCCTCTTCGATCAAGCTCGCAAAAAAGATCCCAAGTGGCGTCATTGATGTGCTTCTCAGACATAATCATAAAAACATCGATGTGTGTTTTATCAATGATGTCAAACTCATCTACTTCGTCACTTGCAACCAAAACGTGATAATCTTTTGCCAATAGTTCAAGCACTTCCGGTTCAACTATATAGTCATTTGTAACAATTAAAATACTTTCCACTTACACGTCCACCTAACAGTTAATAATTTAATGTTAGCATAATTCGACATGAAATGCTGTAAAAGTTCTTACAAATCAACTTAAAATTTTTAAAATCAATCAACGCTTTCTGCTAGTTTGCTTGTTTCATCGAAAAAATAATAGAATAATCCGATAACTTGTTAGTTACTCTCTTCTAACAAGTTATCGGATTATTTACTATCACGCTCTAATGCTTCAACCCGCTCATTCAACTTCTGAATTTCTTTTCGCAGCGAAGCTTCCAGTTTAATGTCCCGCCCCACTTCACCAACAATCGTGGTGCCCGGCGTGACGTCTTTTACCACAACAGCGTTAGCACCGATTTTAGCGCCGTCACCAATTACAATGGGCCCAATGATCGTTGCGTTCGCACCAAGCATAACGTTATTACCAACCGTAGGATGGCGTTTGCCCGTTTCCTTACCGGTTCCACCCAGTGTCACACCGTGAAAAATAATGACGTTGCGCCCCACTTCAGCTGTTTCACCGATGACAACACCAGCACCGTGATCGATGAAAACCTCACTGCTAACTTTGGCGCCTGGATGAATTTCAATCCCAGTGAGAAAGCGATTAACTTGCGAAATGAACCGCGCCAAAAAGTACCAGCGCCACCGATAAAACCGATGAGCGCATTGATGAAAAACAATCGCCCAAAATCCTTGGTACAAAAAAACTTCAACAGTGCTTCGAACCGACGGATCATGCTTTTTAATCATGTTAATTAACTGTTTACAACCCATACTCTCAACCCTTCATCTTTATGCCTAATAGACAATTGCGAAAAGTAAAATTATCACGTATTGGCTTGTTTTAACGAAATACGTGATACTCCGCATTGACTGGATAGCTTTTCGCAATTACCCAGTGTGCCTAAGTTAACCACTAGTCAACAAACATCGCGGTTGATAAATAACGTTCGCCTGTATCCGGAAGGATAATCACCATGTTTTTACCAGCAAACTCAGGGCGTTTTGCGACCTGTAAAGCGGCCCAAACGGCTGCGCCAGATGAAATACCAACCAATAACCCTTCAACTTTAGCAAGTTCGCGTCCCATTTCAAACGCATCCTCATTGGTCACCGTTATGATTTCATCGTAGATGTCCGTGTCTAACGTTTCAGGGATAAAGCCAGCCCCAATTCCTTGTATTTTATGCGGCCCAGGCGTTCCTTGTGATAAAACCGGCGAGTCTTTTGGCTCAACCGCCACCACATGAAGTGTTGGATTTTTCAATTTTAAATAACCACCTGCACCAGAGATGGTGCCACCAGTCCCAACACCAGCGATTAACACATCGACATTGCCGTGCGTATCTTCCCAAATTTCTGGACCGGTTTTTTTAACGTGAATCGCAGGATTAGCAGGATTGGCAAACTGGCTAGGCAAAAACGAATGCGGTGTCGTACTTGCTAATTCCTCTGCTTTCGCAATGGCACCCTTCATCCCTTTTGCCCCATCCGTCAACACCAGTTCAGCACCGTAAGCCTTTAATAAATTGCGACGTTCCACACTCATCGTGTCAGGCATCGTTAAAATAATGCGATAACCCCGTGCCGCAGCGACCATTGCTAATCCAATACCTGTATTACCACTAGTTGGTTCAATAATAACAGAATCTGCCGTTAATAGCCCCTTCTTTTCAGCATCCACAATCATCGACCAAGCAATGCGATCTTTCACACTACCGCCTGGATTAAAGCTCTCCAGCTTTCCGATCAATGTCGCTGATACCTCATACTTACTCGCAAGATTGCCCAATTCCAATAGTGGTGTCTTCCCAATTAAATCCGTTAAATTTTTGTAAACGTTCATTCAAATACCCTCTTTCATGCTTTTAATAATAACCTGTTCTTATTTATTATATCAATTATGTACAAATTGTAAAGCGCCTATTCGATAAGCAGGCTAGACATCACACGAAAAAAGCCAACTGAATATAACTTCCTTAAACAATAAAAAGCAGCAGTCATTATACCAAAACGGTTGAACTGCTGCGTTTCCTTGTTGAATGATGTGTTTTATTATTGTTTATATCTACTTTGAATCTCTAACAAGCGCTTTTCTAAATCATCAAACTTTTCTCTTTGCCTAACGCGCTTATTATGCGTTAATCTTATCACAAGCAAGACCACAAAAACAACCGTTAATAAAACAATCAGCACCGGTAGCCACGGAAAGTCAAATGTGGCTGGAATCGTGACATCTTCCGAATTCAAAAACGTAGCTTCCGCTTCTGTGATCGAAAAGGGTTCGCGCCATTGCCACACCTTTTCTATTTCAATATCCTCATCTTCGGTTTGATGCCTCGCAGTCATTCTCAAATCAAGGATGTAATCACCCGGTTCTAACGCTTCTCCTTCTAGTCGAATGGGAATATCAATGTTAGAATTGGGTGCCATACGCCACATATGCGCTTCGTCTATCTCTAGATAAAAAAGAACTTCCTCACTACCTTCTCTCATGATCCTTGCATCAACCGTCAGGGATCTAACAAAGTTTGGCATCACATTTTGTACATTAGCAATGATGACATTTCGGCGATTAATGTGAGTTGGATAAACTTCCCTTAACACTAAATCAGGTTCAACCTGTACACTTGCCGACGCATCGTTTTGTAGCACGATGCCGACTACAAACTCAAATAAATTTCTAATGGTCATGCCTGCTTCGTCATTCTCTTCCATTTCATCGAGCTCTTCGTCTCGCTCACGCAACGTAATGCCACCTGCTAATATCCCTTCAAATGCCTCTTCTGGCATCTCTATGTCAAGGTCTAACAAGTAAACACCGTTAGCTGGTATGATGACTTCTTCGGGTACTGTGACGATCTCTTCCATGAGATACATTAGCGTTGAATCACGCTCAACATCACGAGGCACAAACTCAACAACACCATTATGATTCGTTGTCGCTGTTGCGATGACAGGAAGAACCACAATGTCTTCATCGGTGTTGTTAGTTAATCTGATTTGCACCGTTTGTGTTTCAGAAGGTGCTAGTAGTAAGTCAAAATAAGAGACACCCTCTGTGATCTGATTATCAGGCAGGATCGTTTCAACAGAAAAATTTAGTTCCGATGCCCTGGTTTCTATGAAATTTAATAATGCGAACGAAATTGCCAACCATACTAGGATCGCTCCTACTCTTTTCTTTAACATTTTTTACAACGCTCCTTTTTGATTATTTTGGTTTTCATTTAAAAAAATGATACATCGTATTATATATAACATAATACGATGTATGCGGGGTTTCATTTAAGGTGTCGTTAGCACTGTCCAAACTAAATCTGCTTGGTAAGCACCAACCATTGTGTTAACACCAGCTGGGATGTGTAACACGATGCTTTCTAAATCAAAATGATTAACCCCTGCCCCGCTTCCTGAATCTGCACCGGCAACAATTGATGTCGCTTCACTTGGAGATAAAATTAAATTACTTCCAGTTGTTGTCGCAGCACCGGCAATGTTACCAATTCTAATTTCTGAACCAGCAAGCGTGTGTGTATCCTGTGTAAATTCTGTGCTTTGTCTTACTGTGACAGACCACCCTTCCTCAGTTCCTCGATTATCAGTAACCGTTACAGGCGAAGACGGCGTTCCATCATAGGTTCTATCTCCTGATGTAATCGTATGTATTCCGAAGTCAATCGATGGCGCTGATTGACCATCAGGTCCACCAATATCGATACTTCCACGAGTAAAGACAATGTCACCTTGAGTGGTATCATCACTCTCTGCAAACACCGTAGAACCAGTTGTAAGTAAAACTGCCAACCCTAAACTTCCTAAAAGCAATGTTTTAAATTTTTTCATTTCGAATGCTCCTTTTGTTTTGTTTTTAAATACACCTGACGCTTAGTTTCCTGGTACGTCAGTTAATATCCAAGTTAATGTGGTTGTGTAAACAACCGCATCTTTCGGTGTTGCACCCGGTACAAATAAAGAAACGTTTGTATTTCTTAATTCATCGTCTACTTCACTTAATGCACCAAAACGTGCGATCCACGTTAATGCGCCTTCTCCTTGAGCTGCTAGCATCACATTAGATGCCGCACCTTCTGGATCAAGAATAAAATCGTGTGTGCTAGGTGCTGCTGCTGTTGAAATTGACGCTGGTGTTACACCCGTTACAGAAATTTGTGCACCGTGTAGCGTATCGTGTAACGTATCCTCGTAGCTAAGTTGTCCATTTTGTCTCACTTGTAACGACCAACCAGCATTACTTCCTCGGCTGTCGGTAACTTGCACATAATGTGGACGAGGCTCAAGTCGGTATTCACCAGACGAATCTGCAATTCTAACCAGTTGTGGCAACGCATAATACGTCATGTCTTCGTTTGTGATTTGATTAACACCAAAGTCAAACGTTGATGCAAAATCAATACTTAAAGGGCCACTTGTTCCAGGATTTGGGTCTGGATACGGTGACACAGTATCACCAGGATTATCTGGATCCCTTGGTGGTGTGACGCCTGTGAACGGCACAAATTCAACCGCTGCCTCAGATTCGTACTCACCACCATCTGCTAAAACAATTGTTGGAACAAGATTACCAATTACCAACGCCGCAATTGTCGCTGAAAAGACCATTTTTTTAATTTTTTTCATTACGATTATTCTCCTTTATGCTAATGATTTTAAAGATAACTGCCATTGAAAACAATGAGAGACCTACTGTCATGAGGACGCTATTTCCAACCGCCCCTGTTTCAGGCAACCGCGTTACCGGTGTTTGCTCCTGAGGGGGTGTGGGCGATCTTGTTGCTTCCTCATCTTCATCCGGTGACTCCCACTCCCCATAAAACCCGATACTTGCCTCAGATTCATACTCAACTCCCTGCCTAGGTGATGATTCTTCGTTTCCATAAACACTCCTTGCAGTAAAACTTGGTAACATCGTCAGTGCCAAAACAAGCATTACTTTCAATTTTTTCCTCATATCACCACCTCCTCGAATCATCCGCTTTACGGAGCATTTATGATTGACCATCGAATGCTGCCACGATAGGCACCTATCCTTGCGGCACCACTTCTTACATCCACATACAAGCCTGAGTTGTTTGATGAATCCAGCCAGCTTGATGTGATATCAAACATATTAGCATCATCGTTCGTGCGAGAATCAATGATCACACTTGCGGATGACAGAGGAAAACTGAAAATCCCATCTCGTTGAAAAACGACTGGCAAATAACTATTAAAGGTTGGATTGAATAAATCTTGATCCATTCGAGCTCTTAACTCCCATGGGCTTCGGTCTATTCGCGTATCAGTAACACCTAAAGGCTCACTGACTGATGAAATGCCAATCCGTGTGTCTACACTTCCGATAACGTGTGTTCCGAAGGACATCGTTGTCGGAACGCTCAATATTAAAGAACCCGTGTATGCTGGCACAACAATTAATTCCGATCTGATGAGGGCATGATTCCCAGCTTCATCCCACAAATCAATGAAGATGGCATGTGTCCCAGGTGACGCTAACAAGTGCTCTGATCCCAACCAACTGTTTTCATTTGAAAACGCAACGACAAAATTTTGCAAACGCGGATTTGTATCTCTGATATTTTGAATAAACGCATTTGGATCCAATACAATCGGATCCCCTTCATTAACGCTCCTCGTCACAGGATCCGCTTTTGGCGCAGTTTCATCTAACACAACCTGTGAATCACGCCCATACTTTCCATTTAAGAAAGCGAAGGCTGTGATTGTACTATTAGCCGTAAAATTTCTTCCCGGTGGAATCGTAAACGACCAACTTCCAAACTCGTCTGCTTGAACGGTAAAGTTGTCAGTGAATTCCGTAGTATTAATATTAGGATTCGCCAAATCGGTAACCGGGCTTGGGATGGCGTGCTCCTGATCGGTGATTGCCAGTGACACATCGTTGTTGTACGGGTGATAACCTAATCGCACATAAGCATGCGGATTGGTGACCCCATGGATCACTCTTGAAGCGTTTTGATTCACATTATCCGTTGCGACACTCAGGATGGCCACTTCAACCTCTGGAATCCTTTCAAACAAAACACGCTGTGTGTTGTGCGTTTGAAAATTATTCCTAAAATCTGCACTCATTTCGGTCGTTAAGGAAGCGCCATGCGTCGCATTACTAAAAACATGAGCAGCGACGGTCGTACCCGCAGTAGGGAAAGCAATCCGCATGCCGTACATCGGAAGCCAATGCTGCGGCGGTGTGGCATCAAAATTACCTTGTGGCCAGCGACTAACTTCTTGAATGTCCATTTCTAAGAAGCCTGCTGTGGCTGCCATCCCGATTAAACCATTATTCGTCGCATTCGCACCTGCAATCACACTTCTTCGTTGCAAGTGGATGCGTTCAGCATCCGCAAAGCGGAAACTACCACCTGTTCCAAACTGAATGAGCCGCATGTCTGCACTTGTGCCGTCTGCACGAACATCAAAGATACCGCCTGCTTCTACGTGAAACTGTGAGTTATTTCCAACGTTAATGATGTGACCTGCACCGGTTGTTCGGCCCGCAACGTCAATGTCTAATTTTCCACCCATTTGCACATTTAATTGCGCATTATCGGTGATGTTAATGACATGATTCGTCATGCCCGTTCTTCCTGTTACACGAATATTCATTTGCCCATACGAACCAGCATGCGCTGCTCTTCGAATGTTGATGTGTGACGTACTACCAAGATGAACAATGTTATTACCGTTCGCTCCGTCGCCATGCAAGTTAATGTTTAACGTCCCATAAACTTCTAATCGGTTATTACTCCCATGTAAACCAAGCGTCGTACGTTGACGATGATTAGCTACCGTGTTTGTGTGAGTATGACTATGGTTGCTTTGCGTAATGTTTACCGTGGCATCTGGGTGGATTTCCATCCGATTGTTTGCACCGGTAATATTAATAGCACCAAAGTTAGCTACAGGAAATAAATTCAAAATGGCACCTGAATGAACGATGATGTTACCATCTTCAACAAAAATATTATTCCCTTCAGCTTCCCACCAAGGCGCACCGGTACCTAGCCAAAAAGGGGTTCCTGACAAAGTGGTTGTCAGTGTCGCATGGCTTCCGACAACAAAATTCCCACCATTAGTTACATGAATATTGCCAGCATTATAACCGTGAAGGGTGACGTTTGCTCCGTCTTGAAGCGTGACATTTCTAACGTAAAAATTAGCATCTTGATTTCGATTCATGTTAATATTGGTTCCACGAGCAGCACTGGTATAATTTGTTACTCTGGTACTAGAGAATTCTCCAGAAATAAAAACATGTGCTCTTGGCGAATGAATAATCTGATTTCCCACGTGCCTAACATTGTGATACCGAAAAGTGACACGATCCTCGTTAGTAGCATTCATTTGTCTAGCTGTCATAAAACCGTAATAGTTGCCGTGATACAAATTAATGTTTCGAAAGGTAATGTCCCAGTTGTTTGAAGTGCCAGTTAAGGTTTCGTTTACTAAGGTCATACTAGAATTTCCAATGTCGAAAATATAACCGTTCCCTTCGATGATAAGCGTTCTTGCAGTTGCATTTCTAATTGCTGGTGTTGTGCCAGTAAAAGGATTTAATGTGAAAGCAGCTGTATTAGTCCCTGTGACAATGTTATTCTGAAGGCTAATCAATTGAACATCACGATTACCCATTGCTTGTTGAAATTGTGTCCAAGTCGACACTTCAGCCGTAACCAAGCCAGCTTCATCTGTATAAAGCGTGAGTTCTTCAATTTCTTCAAATTCAAGGTTTTCGTCTTCGCTATCATCAACAATTTCTTCCTCAACTTCTACTTGCACACTAGACTTATCATCCAACCCCTCGTCTGGATGATAAGCTGGTTCCGACGGTTCGGCAGCCCTATCATAAACATCTTCAAATTCACTGTATAATCGATCAGGCGCGTCGTTATCATAAAGAGCATCGTGAGTCAAAGGAAAATTAGCTTGTATCGGCAAAGATGCAATTAAAAATGCGATGCTCAGGATGACTACCAGTACCTTTAGCATGTTTCTTGAATTCATCCATTTACACCTCCTAACTGCTGATATTTCTCATCACTTGATGAGCTATTCTAATTATACTCACAGTACAATTAAGCAACTACACCCTAAAGGGTAAAGATTAACTTCTACACAAGAAAAAACACCTCAATTTAACGAAATGTTGAAATTGGGATGTTTTTTCAGATCAAACATTGTGAGGTTACTTTATCAAGTTTTTCTCAATCGCAATGCGCACAGCGTCGATGCCACTTTGTGCATTTAACTTACTATAGATGGATTGTAATGATTTTTTAACGGTATTGACAGAGACGTGTCTATTCAGTGCAATCTCATCTCTTGAAAGGCCGTGGTACAGATCACGCAAAACCTCTTCTTCACGTTTTGAGAGTGGAACCATTGCTGATTCCTCGTCGAATGGTTGCTTGAAAGCAGATGCAATCACTAATGACTTTTTTGCATGAACAGACACTTGTCTCTTTATTCGCTTAAGCCAATCTTTTGGGATCACACTGCTTTCTAAGTTTAAAGCGGCAGTTGCTAAAGGATGAAACTCCTCTTTTCCTACTTCAATAAAGAACATCTCAAATTTCCCATTTAAGGATAATTGATACGCTTTTTCAAACTCACGCACCGCTTCCACAGGGTATCCCGTCTGTAACCAAGCCACTGCCGTTAATAAGGCGATTCTAATTTCTCCAAACAAATACCGCTCGTAAACGCTCCTCGGGTAAGAATTGCGTAAAATAATGAGTGCTTGACGATAATTTTTACAGGCAATGTAATACGTAGCAAGCACGATCAACTCTCTTGTTGGCACCTTTTGATCCGACCCTACCCGCTTTTCCTCTGTTGCTATCCACGCAGGAATTTTCTCAAGGATACCAATTTTTGTATAGAAAAAAGTTGTATACAGATCGTAATCCAGTTGGAAATGGTAAAAATGCGGATATTCTAAATAAGCTTGTAACTGGTCGAGAGCTTTCTCTGCCATTTCTATTTCTCCTTCTTGGAGAGCAATTTGAAGCAAATAACTTTCTGCAAAAGCCGCAATGCTGTATTGCTTATGTAACCGTGCTTTTAAAATAGCACTGTAGGCGTGATTCCGAGCATCGCTAAGCTCGTTTTTAAAAAACGCATACTCACATTCAACCAATTCATCATACCCTGCATATATTTTATATTCGGTTTGCTCAATCAGTCCGGAAACTAATCTAACCGAGGCTAAAAAATAGTCAAAATGTAGCAAGCTGGCTCCTTCTCCCACTAAGCAGGCGAACATTTGAGGGGAGCCATTAATAAAAGCATCCCCCATCTTAAGTGCTTCAAGTGAAGATTTTTTGAAATATAAAATTGATTTTTGTAAATACTCTGCTCCTTTATACACGTGCGTGGCGACACACAAATGCATATCAATAAAAACTAAATTACTGTATGTCGCTTGCAAAAGACTCACTGAAAAAGGGGTGTCAATTGATTGAAAGGCTTCAACAACAGACAACGCATATGCTTCTGCTTGTTCATATTCACCTGTTCCAGCTAAAAATAACGGGGTGAAATAATGCTTCAAAAATAAAACAATCGGCTCAGCTTCGGTGACAGACGCAAGCTCAATCTTGTTTAACACTTCAAGGAAATACCTGCTAACATGAGAGGAATACTTGAATTGATAGGAGAAAAAGATCCGTACCATCTGATCATATTGAGCTGTTTTTTCGTAATAACCAACGGCCTCCATCTTAAAATCATTTTCTGAACACCACTGTGCTGCTAATCGATAAGTTTCTTGTTTTTCCTCCTCGGATAAAACCTGTTCCTTACTCTGCAAAAATTCCAAATACAAAGGATGTATTTTAAAATCCTTCGTGAAACCATGAAACCAGATAAACGCATTCAATTCAGGAAAACCATCTAACTCTTGAATGTCTTTGAAAATTTCTTCCACGGGAACAATCGGCAAGCGAGATAACAACGAGACGCTCACTAATTTTTTTTGAACACTCGGTGATAAGGTGTTCCAAGCTTCAAATTCAAACAATTTTAAAATGTTGTCTCGCATCGCTTCTAAAGCATTTTGAACCCGATCCGTTGAGGTTCGCTTCAAAATCAACGCGAACAGATTAATCGCTAACGGCCACCCCTTCGTGATTTCTATGAGTTGTAATAGAAATTTTGTCGGAATTGAGACACCATGATAATCAAGAAACAGCTTGACCTCTTGCTCGTTAAAACACAAATCTTTTTCAGTTACGATGACCCCTTCATTTCGAGAGAACAAAGAAACAGCATTCAGATGAGGCTCCACACGCGAAATAATAATGACACATAAATTAGGATTATCTATGTGAATACAACGTTCAATAAAAAGCATCGTTTCTTTCGAGTTGATCAAGTGAAATTCATCCAAAACTAAAAAGATGCGACCCTCAGGCTCCATTTGTTTGGTTATTTCTACGAAAAGCTCAAATTGCGCCTGGGTCTCTGGAAATCTAATTTCACGTAACCGATTAGCTAATTCTGAATTGTCAATGCCTGTTGTGTGCGTCACAGTTTCCCATAAACAAAACGGATTGTTATCGTTCTCAGTGAGTTGCATCCACCTAATAACAGCACCCTCTTGTCTTTCAACATAGTGTCGAACAGCCTGTGTTTTACCGTACCCGGATCCAGCAATGACATAAACCAATCGATGGCTAATCGCTTGATTAAAAATACGATTTACCCGATCACGAATTAAAAAATCATTTTTCGAATCTGAAAGTTTAACATTCATTGTTCTCACTACCTTTTTTCTCATTGTTTGAATGTCATAAGCGTATACCTTCAAGTATTCCCACAATTGTTAAAAATATCAACCTGTAGCCTGATCTTGACTGTATGCCTACACCCAAACGCATAAAGTAAATGTGTCGTAAGAACCCAAAATCTCACAACACATTTATTTCCACAATAACACCAGTTAAAAGCTGTCAATCATCACTATCAAAACACTATAAAAAATCACATAAAAACTCTGAAACAAACGTCTACGTGACAAACGTTCCTGAGCTTTTATGTTTCTCAACTGGTGCTCATGCATTATACCATTATCAAAGTAGAATGAATACACCCAATCGGGTAAAAAACGTGCTGTAAGAAATTAATCTTTTCTCCATTTTTTACCAAATCCGACCTAGTATAATTAAACCACCAAAGATGATAATCCCACTAATAATTAAAATGAGCTCCCATTTCTTATTGCGATTTGCAAGCCGATCCACCTTTCTCTCTGAAATATCAATCATACCGAACCATAGGGCTGTAGGTAGTGCTATTGGTAATGGTGCGAATGATTTGATAGGCACTTCATCAAATAGCTTGTTTTCAGTTGGCATAATACCCGAAAATAGTAGCTGTGCCGTTTCGTGGGTTCTGATCAAGCTACTCACATAAATAATGTTGCCAGTAATAGAATTAGCCCTGTGTTCAATTTCTTGAAGCACAGGGCTATTATCATATTCGGTACATGATTTATCAAATTCAAAATGACGATAGGACTTTTTAAATTTATAGTTGACTTTTGCGTGTCTAATTAGTGTTATGGTCACAGGATTTACCACCTTTTAACTATTTGATAGATATGTGGTTAAACTTTTTTCTTTGGGGCATGGCATGATGAACAAACGAGAGCGTCCTTTTCATTGACCGCACGACAATAAACACATGTCCACGGTTCTTTTTCTGTGTACTTGTCTGATAACTTGATTTCCATGGTTTCTAAATCTAGCTTGCCACCTTTTAAATAGCGGGCGTCATTTCCTAATTTATGACCACTTGAATTTGAAAACAGTAGATGTAAATGGTCGATAACTTTATTTTCTGACATTCCTGTAAATCGGGCAATATCATCAATTTTTCGTAATTGTGAAGATACAACGAGTGAAGCTATCTTGTTCAAAACCTTTCTTTTCCTTAGCCTAAGAAACATTAAAATAGCACAAGGAACAGCGACGACTACACCCGCAAACGACACAAGAGTAGAAACAATCTCATTTGCGTTATCAAAAAGTCCCATGCCACTAGTTCCAGAAAAGACTAACATGAAAACACCAGCGACACCTAGCCCCCACATTCCATAATCTTCTTCTTCTTTTTCATCTGTGGTAAAGACATTTAAAGCGTCGGCAATCATCTCGCCTTTGACACCACCCATAACAAAAGGGTCTAAACCTGTTTCATCTTCTAATTCTTCTCTACTATTTTCATTCATTCAAATCACCCTTTACCTGTCCAAAATAGGATACCCCAATCCCACAGATTTCAAACATTTAAAAACTCAAATCGAAATTTGGGCGTTCTTGTGCCGTGGGAAAGTTGAAATTTATATCAGAAACCTCCTTCCCGAACCTCCTACTTCAACCCATTATGAGCCGTTTTTACAACCTCTTCAACCCGCTCATCCGTAATAATTTGTTCGCCTTCTAAACCGATGTTAAGCAAAAACTCAATGTTCCCTACCCCACCCTTAATCGGCGAAAAAGTTAATCCAAGCGGAACTAATCCTAACTCGCGAACAAAAGCGGTAATGTCCTTGATCACCGTTACATGTACCTTCGCATCTCTAACGATTCCCTTTTTACCAACTAAAGCCTTCCCCGCTTCAAATTGCGGTTTAATCAAAGCCACGATCTCACCATCAGCGGCCAACAATTCCTTCAATACTGGCAATAACAGCTTAATCGAAATAAACGACACGTCCATGCAAGCAAAAGTTGGTACACCGTGCGCTAAATCAGCTGGCTGCATGTGTCGAAAGTTGGTGCGTTCCATGCTTAACACACGCTCATCTTGGCGTAACTTCCAAGCCAGCTGGTTATACCCGACATCAACCGCGTAAGACATCCGCGCTCCGTTTTGCAAAGCACAATCGGTAAAACCACCCGTTGATGCACCAACGTCGATGATGATTTTATCCGTTAAATCCAAGTTAAATGCCTTAATCGCTTGTTCCAACTTATAACCGCCGCGACTCACATACGGCATCACTTGCCCTTTCAGGCGAATCTCTGCGTCCACTGGTACTTTCGTACCAGCTTTATCAACCGGTTCGTCGTTCACTAATACAATCCCCGCCATAATCGCACGCTTAGCGGCTTCTCGTGATTCAAATAACCCCAGACTAGTCATGAGCACATCCAGTCGTTCTTTGCTGTTACTCATGACCCTCACCTACTAACTGCAAAATCTTTTTCTTCACATCATTCACTGATAGTGCTAGTGAATCAAGGACCGTTGGCACATCTCCGTGACCAATCGCTTTGTCTGGCACACCCATTCTGGTCACATTAGCTTGCTTGTTAGTTTGGTTGTAATATTCAATCACAGCACTTCCAAGACCGCTAATTAAGGACGCTTCTTCGTAAACAAGGACCGGCACATCAGCCGCAGCAATCCGATTCAGCACTTCAACATCAAGCGGTTTAATGTAACGGGCATTTACCACACCGATATTTAGCCCTTTTTCCTGCGCAAGGTCATCAGCTAGCTTTAACAAGTCATCCAAAACAGGGCCTACTGAAATCACCACTAAATCATCGCCGTTCTTTAGAATGTCCCATTTTCCTACTGGAATTTCTTGCCACTCGGCGTATTTAGGGCACACTTTCTCAACGTTACCGCGCGGATACCTAATCGCCACCGGTCCATTAATGCGATAAGCCGTGTGCAACATGTTGAAAGCCTCATCGGCGTTACGTGGCATCATGATCGTCATGTTAGGAAACGGTCGTAACATCGCAATGTCGTAAATCCCTTGGTGCGTTTTCCCATCAGCGCCGGTAATCCCTGCGCGATCAATCCCAAGCACCACGTTTAAATTCGGCAAACACACGTCGTGTTGAATTTGATCGTACGCCCGTTGCAAAAAGCTTGAATAAATCGACACAAACGGCTTCATCCCACGAGAGGCCATTCCCGCTGCCATCGTCACCGCGTGCGCCTCGGCGATCCCAACGTCAATAAGCCGCTCAGGATAAGCCGCTAAATATTCATAAAGCACCGAACCGTGAATCATCGCTGGCGTAATCACGGCCACACGATTGTTATTATTAGTCAACTCAACCAAACCGGAACAAATATGCTTACTCCACGAAACCTGTGTTTCCTCAGCTATTTCTGTGTGATCATCGCTAGCGTTTAATTCAAACGGTGTCACCCCGTGCCACGAACCATCGGTATCCTTTTCAGCCGGCACATACCCCTTACCCTTCATCGTTTTAACGTGAATAATGATCGGCTTATCCACCTTTTTTGCGTATTCCAAACTACGTACCAAATCGTTCATGTTATGCCCATTAATCGGGCCAAAATACTTAAATCCCATCGCCTCATAAGGCTGCAGCTCACTTAAAAACATCTGCTTAAGATTCGCTTTCATCCGAACAATCGCACGACCAATGAAATTTTCCGTTCCTAACGCCTTACGTAACTGACGCTCGGTATTTACATAAGCATCTTGCCGCCTAAACGTTGTAAATAACGTCGACATAAACCCAACGTTAGGTGAGATAGACATTTCGTTATCATTCAAGATAACAATTAATTTTTTCTTAACGTTACCGATGTGGTTAAGCGCTTCATACGCAAGCCCACCTGTCAACGACCCATCGCCAATCACCGAAACAACTTCGTAATCATCCTCGTTATAATCACGCGCATAGGCCATGCCAACCGCAGCCGAAATCGAAGTCGATGAATGCCCCGAGATGAATGCATCGTGCTCCGACTCTGACGGGTCTGGAAAACCACTCAACCCTTTAAATTGGCGAAGCGTATCAAATCGATGAGCCCTCCCGGTTAAAATTTTATGCGTGTAAGCTTGATGTCCAACGTCCCAAATGAGTTTGTCCGTTGGTGAATTGAACACTTTGTGCATGGCAACCGTCAATTCAACAGCACCTAAGTTAGACGATAAATGCCCGCCTGTTTTTGAAACAGACTCTAGTAAAAATTGGCGAATATCTGAACACAATTCATTTAGTTCTTTCGTTGATAAATCTTTGAGGAAGTCAGGATTCTCGATCTCTTTAACATTAAATTTCTTTTCAGTAGACATCGCTGCTCCTCCTTTCGTTTTTTTAATTTAGTAGGCAATTGCGAAAAGCTATCCAGTCAATGCGGAATATCACGTGTTTCGTAAAAACAAGCCAATACGTGATAGTTTCTGCTTTTTGCAATTGACTATTTTTGATCATCACCCCCACTGTGATTTTGTTGCATTCCAATTTAAAGAAAATAGTTCCTCCCTCACAATTTTGTTAAAAACAGGCTCAAGAAACTGCTGGATGCCCGTCATTACCTCTGAAAATTCAAGGTACACGCCCGGCATTTTTTTCAAAAACTGTCGCCAACGCATTTGGATGGCTTCATCATTAACAAGTCCCATAATACGAACAAAACTACCGCTTTCGTATGCAGTCTTTCGATATAATAATGTGCCATACATGGCTTCTTGTAAAACCAATCCCTCAAAATCAAACGTTTGAGAAATGTAGTAGATATCATAAAAATCTTTCATTCTACTCGTTAATTCAAAACGCTGCAGGATCGCATCAAATTTTTCTGCAATCACACTTTCTAATGAATAAGTCTTAATTTCTGGCTTTTCAAAATCTTGAAGCTGTGTGTTCACTAGGTTTGATTGTACATGAGGCAGGATAACATCTCCAACCCCAATATCAATATTGAAAGGAATTTTTACACGTTTAATCTCAGCAGTAATTTGAGCACTCACTCCCTTGTACTTACGTTGCGCTGAGATTTCTTCAAACTTTTTTGCTGTCATTTTAATATAATCATTACCAGCAGGCGTTGCAACAATATGCTCAATAACTTTCTGAACATCTTCTATAGATGATATCACTTGTTTTAAAAGAAAATCAACATCTATCGTAACACGGCTTTCAAAATTGCTGAGCGTATATATAAAATATCCACCTTTTAAGATAAGATTATCTGCGTATTTTGATTTAGAAAGTCTTCGTAAAAACTCCTCTTGCACAAAAAGCTGTAAACACTGTTGATATGGTATATCTAATTCTTTCGACTTATTTTTCAATCTCGCAAGGATTGATGCTCCAATATCTTTCATTTACATCCATACTCCAATCCAAGTTTCAACTTTTTTTGTTACTCGAAGAATTTTTGCGTATCTGATTAAGTTGGGAATATTCTTCTTTGGGTCATTCACGTAAGAGAGAATAACTTTATTGAGGATTTCTTTATCCGTTTGATCTGAACACCTTAGAAAATCACAAACAGTACGATCTCGATCGTACATTTTCACTTTGACACCATCTATATCATAGTCAGTCACACCTAATTCAAGCACTTTTGAGTTGCTCCTATATGCCTTGATAAAAGGATAATCAACCAAAAAGCGAGTTTTCGAAACATCACGATGAACAGCAAAATTCCATTGTGCAGGCGTTCGATCACTGTATCTATAATAAAAAGCTGCTGTTTCCATACAAAAAATAGCATCTGGAAAAAGTTTGTTCAAAAGAACAACGTCACTATCTGCATATTCATAAATCCATTGATAGTAGCCACGCTTCACTTTTTCAATCAACCCCATTGCAACAAATTGTTGGATATTTGAATAATAAATTTTTTCTTTATGCAAATCTGAGGTTCTCATCACATAATCATGTTTCTCAAATAATTGCTTTAGTTCTTCTATTTTATGATCGCACATGCTTCAACACCTCTACTAAACCACCCACTCGAAGGTTTTAAAAGGGGCGGTTTAGTATAATTATACCCATTTATAACTTTTAAATCAATAGATATTAAGATTTCTTTTACTAAACCACCCACTCGAAGGTTTTAAAAGGGGCGGTTTAGTATAAGCAGCATTTAGCTATCCCGACCCGCCACATATAGCGTCAACTCTTTTAACATCTCAGTATCTGCTGGCAAACCATCAAGCTCCGCAACGGCTTTATTAATCTCAGCTTCCAACATCGCTTTCGCACCGTCTAAACCAAGCAACGAGACATACGTTGATTTCCCACTTGCTTCATCACTGCCGACAGTCTTCCCGATTTTTTCAGCATCGCCTTCAACATCTAAAATATCATCTTGAATCTGAAAAGCAAGGCCAACGTGGTTCGAAAACCAGCGCAATTTATGAAGCTGGCGATCCGTTGGATCGGCAATAAACCCAGCAGCTAAACAAGCAAACTCAATGAGCTTCCCTGTTTTTAATTGATGAATGTTCTTTAATTTTTCTAAGTCTTCAACAGGTTTCACTTCGGCTTCCATGTCCAGCATCTGGCCTTCAATCATGCCGCATGAACCCGCTGCCGCTGATAATAACCGCACTAATTTCAACCGTGTGTCAATGTCAAGGCTTTGATCGTTGACTAACACATTAAAAGCATCCGTTAACAATCCATCGCCAGCTAAAATCGCGACGGCTTCACCATAGACTTTATGGTTGGTTGGATGCCCACGCCTCATATCATCGTCATCCATCGCAGGTAGATCATCGTGAATGAGCGAATAAGTGTGAATCATTTCAAGCGCGACGGCTGTGGCCATTCCTTTTTTTCGTTCCACACCAAAAGCGTCTAAAAACATTAAAAGCAAAACAGGACGAAACCTTTTCCCGCCATTTCGCA
This sequence comes from Turicibacter sp., assembly GCA_009780245.1. Taxonomy (GTDB): domain Bacteria; phylum Bacillota_I; class Bacilli_A; order MOL361; family Turicibacteraceae; genus WRKJ01. The sequence continues at coordinate 5,931 of WRAJ01000002.1, read as the reverse complement.
AAGAATACCGCATCGCTTCAGCGACGGTGTGCGTGCTGCTATACTGATGAGCCATCAATGCGGCATCAATCTCATTTTTAAGCTGTTCCATGTATGCGTGCAAATTCATCATCTAGTCACCGCTTTCATTAAAGTCACTCACATTCCCAGAGGCATCCACCAACTTGACGACTTCTGCTTCGATTTTTTGTAGCTTCTGATGGCAATCGGTCGACAACGTCATGCCTTCTTTATACAATTCAATCGCTTCCTCTAAAGGTAAATTCCCTGCTTCTAATTTCCGAATGATGCCTTCTAATTGCTGCAAAGCTTCATCAAATTTAACTTCTTTTTTCTCTGCCATATGTGACACCTACTTTTTTATAATTTCCGTTACTTGCGCTTTGAAGCGTCCCTGATTCAGTGTTCCTGCAATTTCTTTCCCCACCGTTAAATCCTTCACATCTTTGACGGCATTACCAGCCTCATCTGTGACCACTGCGTAACCTTTTTTCAACACGGCTAAGGGATTTAACATCTCAAGCTTTGTCAGCATCACCGTATAATGATTCTTCGTCTGCACTAAATGTTGCTGAACACGCTCATTCAAGCTGATATCCAAGCGCTCTAGTTGTTGCTTTTTCTGCGCAACGTTCTCGTTTAAAGCGTACCCAAATTGCTTCTCTAACTGAGAAAGTTTCAATAAGCGTCCATCAAACAAAGTCCGCGGGTTTTTCATGATATAGTGATTTGATAACCTCTTCAATAAGGCTTCTTTAACCTCCACTTGGGTCTTTAATCCTTGGTTCAAACGTGCTTTTAGCTGATTTAAATGCGCTAGCACATCCACAATGTTCGGTGCCACCATTTCAGCGGCAGCCGTTGGTGTCGGTGCTCGCATATCCGCTACAAAATCAGCAATGGTAAAATCAGTTTCATGCCCAACCGCCGAGATCACAGGTATCTGTGAAGCAAAAATAGCTTCCGCCACTATTTCCTCGTTAAACGCCCATAAATCCTCGATTGAGCCACCCCCTCGCCCCACAATTATCGTATCAACGAGACTATCAGCGTTTACTTGCTCAATCTTATTCACAATATCTGCTGCTGCTTCATCACCTTGTACCAAAGCCGGGTACAAATAAATTTGCACATTAGGTGAACGTCTTCTAATCGTCGTGATCATATCGCGCACAGCGGCTCCAGTTGGCGAAGTGATAACCGCAACGGCTTTCGGTAACTTAGGCAATGGGTTTTTATGCGCATCGTTAAACAAGCCTTTCGCACTCAGTTTTTCTTTTAACTGATTAAAGGCCACATACAAATTCCCCACACCGTCTTCTAGCATTCTTGTCACATGAATCGAATAAGTGCCTGATGGTTCATAAAGGGAAATGCTTCCTGTCACCACGACTTGCATCCCGTTTGTTGGTTCAAATTTGACCCCTTTAGTAGCACTGGCAAACATCACCGCACTAATTTGTGTCTTTTCATCTTTTAACGTAAAATAAAAATGCCCGCGTGAATGGCGTTTGAAATTTGAAACCTCACCTTTCAGCAATAATTTTTGCAAATTTGAATCGACATCAAATTTTAATTTCAAATACTTCGTCAAAGCGGTGACCGTTAATGGGACTTGTTCTTGGTTTGACATGGTAAAGACACCTACTTCTTAGCCAATTTTTTTCCGATCTCAAACGTTTTCCCAATGTTATCAAGGACTCGGTTGTTAAAATTCGGAGATTTTTTATCACCTGTATCTGTAAAATTCTTTGTTAACTCAATTGCTTCGTTAATCACAACGTTTGCTGGTGCTAATTCTTGTGTCATTTCATAAACGGCAAGACGCAAAATCGCTTTATCTACTTTATTCAAGCGAGAAAGTGCCCACCCTTCAAGATGTTCTTCAATAAGTTTATCAATTTTTTCTAAGTTATCGATAATACCCTCAAGCGTTGTAAAATAATAAGCTTCGATGGTAAACGCATCGTCCAATATCTTCTCAGATAGTTTAATCTCAGGACTGTCAATGGCATGTTCTTTCAAGTTTAAAACAAACGCTTCAATGGAAGCAATGGCAACCTCTTTTTCTGTCACCCCAACTTCAATGTGGTATAACGTTTGTACAATTAGCTGACGCATGGCATGACGGTTCATCAAAATCACTCTTTTCATTTTTAAATTAAGGCAATAAAATACTCTTGTAATTTTAACACAAAAAAGGGCAAAATACAAATGTTTTGCCCTTGTGATTTTGGAAGCATAATGAGTGCTCCGTCAGTGGAGCATTAGCCTCTGGCCTCAACAATTAACTTGATCGCCGTCCGCTCAGATCCGTCGATATAAATATCAGTAAATGCTGGGACACAAATTAAGTCTTTACCCGTTGGTGCCACATATCCTCTTGCAATCGCAATGGCTTTAACTGCTTGATTTAATGCGCCTGCGCCAATTGCTTGGATTTCCACAATGCCTCGCTCACGAAACGTGTTAGCAAGCGCCCCAGCAACCGAGTTAGGATTTGACTTAGATGATACTTTTAGTACTTCCATTCCTAGACCCCCTCTTAGTACATAATGCTATACAAGAAAAGTCTATGCGAAAAACGCAGTCAAAAGACCAAAAGAAAAGCAACCATAACGGTTACTTTGCTATTTCAACTACTCATTCATTTTATAAATTTAGAGCCAATCATTAAAGTAAAACCTTTTTAGGGCTGGATAGTAAAATGTACATCATGGGCATAACTGTTGAAAAAATAACAATGCTGATGCCAATGAAATAAAACAGTCCAATTGTCGGCATACTAATTGGAATCTCAAACATTTCCAACGCTTGCTCAGCTGTCATTTCTTGCGCAATATTTAACGCAGCTAGACTGTTTGGATCAAAATGCTGAACGCCCACATGTGCATGTTGCGAGCCTGCAAGCTCAGCACGCAACATATGACGCGACATCATGCTAGATAAAACGTGCCCTGAAAAAATGGCTAGTGTAATCCCAATAAGCGTTGGTACAAGTACCTCAATCAATAACTGATAAACAATTTTTGATTTTCTCTCCCCTAACGCTAAATAAATGCCTATTTCGTGACGACGTTCTCGTAGAAACAAAACCATCAGTAAACTTAGAATTAATAACGATGATCCGATCGTAATCAATAAAATCCAATCAGCGACTCCCAACAAATGCTGCATGGAAGAAGAAACATTAGCAAAAGAATTCGTTAAATCCTCAACTATCATCAGCTCAGGCAATAATGGTGTGACAACGGTTCTAAATGTTTCAAGATCATTCACATCCGCTAGCTCCATAACTGCATGAGCCATAACCTCAATTTCATCCGTTGTTCGAAACCAAGGAAAATCATCCGTGCTCAACCCCGTTATCTCAAGTTGTTCTTCAAACGCCATTGCATGATTCTCAGCTTGAAATGTTTGAAAGGCTTCAGCCGTGACATTTGTAGTGAAAATAGTTTGTTGAAGCTCACGCATCACCATATGATGATGCCAATCTCCTTCGCTTTGCTCTAAAGTTACAGGTTCAAATATCCCGATGACTTGCAAAGAAAAAGTCTCTGATGCAAATAAGTTGTCATTATCCTGCCCATGTAAATCTCCCAAATCTAATTGGGGGCTAAATACATTTAGATCAAAATCAAACACAGAGCCAACAAATAAGTTATTGGTTTCAGCCATTGCTCGTGAGATCATCATCGAGTGAACATCGTTACTAAGTAGAGATAAATCAGCCTCTGCAAAGGCATCACCATCAACCATTTCAATTATACCTTCGATCATGGGCAAAGGCATGGTCTCTGATGTTCCTTGTATACGTAACATTGACATTTCTTCAGCATGATACCCTTGAAGTTGATAGGTTTCAATATAAGCAAAGATGGTGTAATTCACGCGATTGACATAAGGCAAAGTAGCAATCTCACGAATAATTCCTGGTGTCAGGGTTGGCATAATTGGTAACACATCATACGTATCTATATAATAATTCAATGCGTCCAAGTCAACACCAAAAGACACCACTGGTCGCATATTGTTCCGCAAATTTGCTTCTGCATTAGCCACTGCACCTTCTACTGCTAATGAGCCTGCAATAACCGTCGCTAAAATAAAGACCGACAACAATAAAATAATCGCTTTACCTAAGTGTCGCTCAATGCTTATCATTGCCCGTTTAAATACGTTCATCTCAATCACTTCCCAGCTTTCAACGTTATCCACCGTGAAGCCATCTCAGCCAACTCTAAATCATGTGTCACATACACAACTGCCCTGCCCATTTCGTTTAGCTTCTTCAATAGCCCAAAGACAATATCACGATTTTTTGTATCAAGATTGCCTGTCGGCTCATCGGCGAAGACGTAATCTGCTTCTTTCAAAAATAATCGTGCAATCGCAACACGCTGTTGCTCACCACCTGATAGCTGATAAATCTTCTTTTTCAGAAACGCTGAATTCAAATTAACAAAATGCAAAGCCTCTTTCATCGCTGAACTTTTATTAATCCCTTTCTGGTATTCAAGTGCAATCTTCAAATTCGCCTCTACCGTTTCATTTTCGATCAATGCGTAATTCTGAAATAAATAACCAAACTTATGACGCTGAATTAACATGGCTTCTTTGCGGCTTATTCTTGAGCTTCCTTCAATAATTACCTCACCAAAATCAGGCTTTTCCAAGAGACCCAGCATATTTAAAACCGTGGTTTTGCCACTCCCACTTTCACCAGTAATAGCAATAAAATCACCTTTTTCTATCTTAAGATTAAAATCTGATACAACCGCCTCGTTATCGAATGCCTTTGTTACATTAATCGCCTCAATCACCTTAACGCTCTCCTTTCATTATTTCTGAGAATGATTTTTTCAGTAGTCGTTTTTCAAACAAAGTCATGGTTAAAGTATCTACTAATAAAATAGCTATACCCACGACGAATGCATACCAGCCAAAGAAAAGCCTCATTAAAAATATGACAAAAACACTATACCCAAGATAAATCGTCAAAAATGATTGGTTACGTTTGAGCATGTGGTATCCCAGTGTGGATTTTAAGAAAATATCAAACTTATAACGCTCAAAATAATTGGCTACCAAACTATAGGTTACCGCTATATTTGCAACAATAAGCAATGCAATCAAACCAATTGATCTAATATAATGTGCTCTAATAGAATAAATCCGATCCAAATGTTGCTCATAAACTGCTTCAACTCGTTGAATCTCAGACGTTAAACCATGCTCATAAACGAGAGATTCAATGTCAGAAAATGGCTGATTACTCTCAGAAATAAAGTAAAGGCTGTGTGTTAAAATGGAAGGGATGAACAAGGCATCCGTCACCACCCCATCATACACATTTGCAATCGGATCACGTATCCGATGACCCTCTTCTATTCTTAGCAATGGATCGAAAGAGAAGTAATATTGACCATCGGGTACATGAATAATATTAACTGACATCTCTTCACTAGTTGAAGTTGGCGATACTCGATTCCAATGTGTAACCTTCTCTAGAAAGACATCATAGATTTCTATTTCATTGTCGAAGAATCTTTCAGGTAAAAGCACATTTAACGTATTATCATGGCGTATCAATTGATCATATACAGGATTCCCATCAAAGTCATAAATTGGATTTAATCTCAAAAAATTAGTATTAATGGTAATTTCGTTGCTTCCATCTAATAAATGACGATTATCGCACCACTCTGGTTCAGCATCGCAGCTATCACCCCAACTAATTCGTCCTGAATCCATGATAAAACCATGGTGATAAGTAACTAAGTCATGATAAAAAGCAATTTTTTGTTCATCATATCGTGTAAAATCACTTAAAGAATGGAGATTTGCTGTAATGCGATACACACCCTCTGCCTGTTCCCAATACTGCAATGCTTCAATCCTTGGTAAGAATGCTCTTAATTCAGTGATCAT
>WRAJ01000001.1 GCA_009780245.1 Turicibacter sp. | reverse complement strand
GAACCGGCAACCAACCAACTGATCGTAAACCGCTGTACCTTCCCCCGAAACCGTACCCGCATGAAGCACGAGTAATCCGCCGCCGGCCGCCACGTAATCAACCAACGCTGCTTGGTTTTCCGCCGTTTTCCACACTTTGTAATTATCCGGCGCAATCTCATCCGCCTTCGTAATGATCACACTGTCGTAATCCGCTAATTTCTCAGCCGTGATCTCAGTCGCATCTTCTGTAAAATCAACGTGCCACTCCGATTTGAAAATCGGCGTCAATCCTGCTACGACACCCTCTTTCGGGTGCCAATAATCGCCACATAATACCAGTATACGCATTGTCATTCTCCTTTACTTTTCGCCATGTTACCTAGAACCGTTCATACCATTAAGTCACAGATTTCGTCGATCCTCTAATGATCAACCCGTAATCGTAAATCCGCACCATGCGATAAGGGCGATGCGGGTTTTTAATCCGCCACAAGATCAGCTCAGCGGCGCATTTTCCTAGCTCTTCCTTGTTCACATTGATCGTCGTCAAATCCGCAATTTCCGATTCGCTCACGTTATCGTGTCCCGTCAGTGCAATCATCTCCGGCACCTTAATGTCCTGTTTCCAGAAATACTGCAAAAACGAAATCGCCTGCATGTCGTTACAACACACAATCGCATCAGGAAAGTCTTCTAAGTTTTCCAACCGTTTCTCGTTTTCAATTTCTGCAACAATATCATCAAAGTTCCCAGAGAAGCAATACCTTGGATTAACCTCGAATCCGACTTCTGCCATCCCTTGTAAATAACCAAGCCAACGTTCGTGCATCGTCAATTGAGAGGCACTGCCATCGTTCGCGTACCCAATGCGCTGATAACCACCATCCACTAGATGCTTCACTAGCTTGGCGGTAGGGATGCGATTCGTGTTCATCACCGTGTCACAAAACAACCCAACGTCTTCGTAAAAAAGTTTATCGATCGAGGCAAGCGGTAAACCCGTGCCGATCAGCTGATCCATCTGACCCTTCGAAAAATTGCCAAATTGAATGATCCCATCGGTCTCTTCGACTTGAAAATTCATCGGAAAATCAAAATGATCACCGTTGGCCGCTGTCAAAAAGCATAAATTCAGGTGATAACCAAACTCGGATAAAATGGCACTCATCCCTCGAATAACCGGCGCCCAATACGTGTCAGACTCTAACCCGAGATTCAAGAACAAGGCAATTTGTTTATTGACCGCAGGTTGGTGCTTAGCAGCCATCGCTAATTTCTTTTCTAAATGGTGATAGCCCAATTCCTTCGCCGCATTAATCACGCGCTCTCTGGTTTGTTCGCTCACACCACGCTCACCATTCAACGCTTTGCTGACCGTTAACCGAGTAATATTTAAATGTTTTGCAATATCCGTTTGTGTAATTTTCATTGCTTCCTCCGTGGCTCTTCGTACGCAGCCTACAGAATTAATAGAGATACCCTTATTAAAGCATGGCTTCGCCTTTATAGTTAACATAAATTTCTTCGTTTTCTTTTAACACTTGGCCCGTTGCGATTTTATATATCCCTTCGGCCGAGACACTAACGTCTATTTCTCCGTTTTCAGCGCCCATCTCCGTTTTCATTCTTCCCGGGTGAACCGAAAAGACACGCATCGGAATGTTGTTTTCGACGCAAGTGGCTTTCATGATGAAACCATACTGCGCAATGGCCGTTTTGCTCATGCAATAGGTTGCAAATTGAGCTCCTACCCCATTGATTGATAACACCTCAGAAGAAATGTTGATCAAGGTGGCTTGCTCGCTTTGCTTTAGCACATCAAAGAAGAGGTTATTTAAATAAATGGGACCAATCGTGTTCACTTGAAAGGTCAAATTAATGTCTTCGTAAGTGTCAGAGGTGATGTACGCATCGCGATTTAGCAACACACCTGCCACATTAATTATAACATCTAGTTCATTAGTATGTCCATCAATTATTTTTTTAGCTTCGTCCATGCTTTTTTTCTTTGAGACGTCAAGCGGCACGATCGTCAGATGTGGGTGTTCGCTAATCGCAGCAAGCTCTTCTAAATTCTCTAGCGATCGCACACCAGCAAACACCTCATGCCCTTCGTCTAGAAATTTTTTACACAGGCAAGGCCCAAGGCCTTTTAACGCGCCCGAAATTAATACTTTCATCGTGATATCTTCCTTTCTTTAATATTGGATTTTATTTAACACTCCCCATAACAAGTCCCTTCGCAAAGTATTTCTGTAAAAACGGGTACACACACATGATCGGCAAGATCGCTAAGAACAGTTGCGCTGCTCCGGTTGTCCTTGCGTCGACGAGTCGCACAAACTGAGCTACCGCCGCGCTCGTATTCGTTGCGTTTCTAAAGAAGGCTTCCGGGTTGATAATCATCGTCTGCAGGTAAGTTTGCAGCGGATAAAGGTCGACCCTTTGCATGTAGATCATCCCGTCAAACCAGCTGTTCCAATGGAAAACAAAGGAGAACAGGGCCACCGTTGCGAGGGTCGGTTTACAAACGGGTAAAATGATTTTTGTTAGCACCTGCAAAGGCCCAGCGCCATCTATAAGAGCCGCTTCTTCCATTTCTTTTGGTAAGCTACGCATGTAGTTCATCACGACGAGGATGTTAAAGACGTTCACGGCACTCGGCAGAATCAATGCCCAAATGCTATTTAATAAGCCCGTGTTTCTAACCATCATCCACGTTGGCACCAACCCGCCATGAAACAAGGTCGTGAAGACGAAAAACCAAGAAAAGAACGAACGGAAACGAAATTCTTTCTTTGATTTTGAAAGTGGGTAAGCCGTCAGAATAATTAGTAACATGTTTAACGGCACCCCAATGAACGTTCGCTGAACGGTGATCCATAGTGATCTAATAAACTGGTTGTTTGATAATATAAAGCGGTATGAATTTAAGTTGAATTCAACCGGCCAAAAGGTCACACGATTTGCAATGACCGCGTCACGCGATGAAAAAGAAATTGCTAATAAGTTGACGAAAGGGAAAACACACAAAACCGCAAGTAACACTAGTATGATCACATTAAAAGTCATAAAAACTTTTCTAGAGGTTGAAACTTTAATTGCCATATCCTGACACACATCCTTTCTTGATCCGATTTTTCTCTAAAAAATTCGATAGCCCACTAATCTGTCCGCCAAAATATAGGACGTCACAACAAAGATTGTTGAAACAACAGATCTAAACAGGTTGGCAGCCGTTGAAAGTGCCCATTGCGGCGTCCCTTGAAAACCGAATCTGAAAATGAGCGTGTCCAAAATATCACCTGTTTCCATAACGGCAGGGTTGTACATATTAAAAATCTGATCAAATCCACCGTCTAAAACGCCGGACATACTGAGAACCGTCATCAGAATAACGGTGCTTAAAATACCTGGAAACGTAATGTGCAACGTTTGTTTAATCCGGTTAGCACCGTCAATTTGAGCCGCCTCGTAAAGCGTTGGATCAATCCCGGTTAAGGCGGCCAGGTAAATGATGGCACCAAAACCAAACATCCGCCAAATCTCAGTAAAGATCATCGTAATCGGAAACCAAGTGGTGTCTCCCAAAAAGAAAATCGGTTCGATACCAATCATTCCTAGCATGTGATTCACAACCCCGTCGCTTGGCGATAAGATGTCAATAAAAATACTTGCAAGAATGACCCACGATAAAAAGTTTGGCAAGTAAACCATCGTTTGAATCGATTTTTTGAATCCCATGTGACGTATTTCATTTAGCAATAACGCAAAGCCAACCGGCACGATAATACCACCGATCATTTTCCCTAAGGCGATGATCAATGTATTGCGAATAACAGGCCAAAAGTTTGGCATCGAAAACAACGTTCTAAAATTATCAAGACCATTAAAATTTGAACCAAAAATACCATCAGCCAGACGAAAATCTTGAAACGCCATGGCGATCCCAACCATTGGACCGTACGAATAAACAAGCACTAGAACAAAAGCAGGAATGAGCATCAGGTAAAACGGCAATTCTTTTTTAAAATCTTTTGACCAATAGGACGGCTTTTTCTTTTGTGATTGTTGCATCTCATTATCAGTCCTTTCTATCTCGAAACAAATGACAGGGTAAAGACGTTTCATCTTTACCCTGCTCTTTTATCCTAATTAATTAGGGTATAATTCATTCATATCATCAAGTACTTCTTGTCCGCCCATGTTCAACCATTCTTGAATAAAATCGTCAAACTCATCAAGGCTTCTGTTCCCGATGATAAAGTTAACAAAGTTTGTTTGCACGTGAGACACGAGATTCGCTGAATGATGCAGCCAGCTCTCTGGCACGTAGCCTGCCATAATGTCTGCTACTAACATCCCTGCTGCTTGGTAATCCAGTGCTAAGCGCATCGTACCATACTCCGACATTTGACCCCATGTACCAAACGCGTTCATATCATCTGCTAAGCTACCGTCTTCAAAACCAACAACTAAATCAAAAATCGCAAGTGGTTGACCAACTAATTCTTCTGAGCTTCCAGCTTCGAGTGCGGCAATGATATCGACGGCATTGTTCTCCGTTGGAATACCAATGAAAATTGGTGATAAACGATATTGCTCATCTGCCCAGAACTCTAAGAATTGCTCTTGCGTCCCGGCAACGGCTACCTCGTAATAAAGGTTAATAATTTCAATGATCGCTTCTGGATGCGCCGCATCTGCTGCGATAACAAAATACTCGCTCATGCTGTTGTTACGCGTTCCGTGTAGCGGCTCAAACCCTGGCGCTCTTGGAATTGGGTAAGGACGAACGATGACGCCGTCTTCCGTATAAACCGTGTTAAACGGGTGCCAAGTTCCCCAGTTCATGTGATAACCAACACCGATGCGGCCAAGCGCTAAATCTGTTTCTAACACCGATAAATCTTTAACGATAAATTCTGGATCAATCGCCCCCGCTTCAAATAAGTAGTTTAAAATCTCAAGGGCATACCTGACCTCAGGTTGGATAAACGAATGCGTGACCAAACCGTCTGCATCGCGGAAGAAGATCCCCGAATCGCCGTAGTTTGGAACACCAAACGCCGCTAACATCCCACCAATGCTACCAAAGTTATTCGCAACGACATTGCTTTGCAGTGCAAAACCAAAAGTATTGCCGTAAATGCCATCCCCATCTGGGTCACCCTCTGAAAGAGCAATGGCCATTTCTACCATTTCGTCAAGCGTTTGCGGCGGCACACCACCTACGTATTCTAACCAGTCGTCACGCATCCAGAAAAACGACGCTTCGTGGAAATTGTTATTCATAAACGGGAACCCGTAAAGGCGACCATCTACCGTGACACCTTCGAAAGATTCAGGGTACCTTTCCATGAACGCTAGCACCTCAGGCGATGCGTATTCTTGGAAAACATCGGTAATGTCCATCACAAGACCAGCATCAACAGCCTCACGGAACCACTCTCTTGAATCAAATCGTAAAACATCTGGTAAATCTCCCGATGCTAACAATAAATTCATTTGATTCGAATAAGCATCCGTTGATGAGTCAGCTGTAAACGTCACATCCACGACAATGCCTAACTCATCGTAAATTAAACGTGTCCAAAGGTTATCGTCCCACGTATCATCGTCGCGGAACACTTGTACCGCTGACGCTTGTAGCGCTGTTGTGACAACTCTTGTATCCGAATCACCGGCAGTGTCATCGCCACACGCAACGAGCACTAATGCGATCATCAATCCGCATCCTAATAACATCAATTTTTTCATCTTGATAGCCTCACTTTCATTTTTAATCCTCATTTACTTCATGCCATTAAAAACTTTCTAACAACTCAATAATCATTTTCAAATCGCCAACCGTGTCGAGATAGGCATACATCCCTGAACCATCGCCGTAATTACCGCTCATCGTCGTTGGGTAGCCTTTTTCAGCTAAGGTCTGCATGTGCGCTTTCGCACCTTTCACTTGAAACGCAATGTGATGAATTCCCTCACCTTTTTCATCTAACACGTCACGCCAAATGCTAGGCTGTTCATCCGGTTGAATCAATTCTAATTGCAGATTTTGTAACTCAAAGAACATCATTTTACAGGTCGCGTTTGAAGGCTCACCTTTATACGTTGCCTTGGCAATCTCAACCGGCCCTGAACTTGCCACCTCTGGTCGCTCTACCCCAAGAAAATCTGCAAAAAGCTGCCCGGTTTTTTCAATGTCATGTACCACTACACCAATTTGGCATATTGCATCTGAATTTATCATTTCCTTTTCTCCTTTCGTTTTCGCACACAGCATAAGTAGTGATTTTGTATGCATACACAAATTATCAGCTTATGAATATAAATCAATCCTTATCACAGTTTTGTGAAACAAGAATTAAAGAATTCGCTTTCAAAAATGATTTTACCTTATTATACAACCCGAACAGCACACTTGTCAAGAAAAAAATGACTCTTTTTGAAGAAAGGTCATTTTATGTATGTTTATATGAATGTTTATGTATGCTTACTTTTTTAAGTTATTGTTAAAGTCCGTTTCCATTTCTGCCAGCAATCTTTTTCTACAAACAGGGGCACAAAAAAAGATGACCTACAAACTGCCATCGCTGATGAACCTCTTTACACCCCTAACAAACCTCTGATCGCCGGCACCATCGCCCACAACTCATACACCCACTCCGGCATGACGAAAAATTCCACTGAAAACAAAAACACAACAATCCCTGCAATCACAATCAAAAACATCAGGACACGCGTAATCGTCTTAAAAATCAACAGTGCCAAAAACGCTAGCACCAATCCCACAAACAACCCCTGCAACACCCCATTCACCGCGACAAAGTTTTGAAAACGTCGATTCAAAAACCACAGTGCTGCCACAAACGCAATATAATAAATTAAATGAAAAGTCTTCTTCATGATACATCACCTGCTATTATTCTATGAAAAAAAAATCATAATATCCCCGCAGTTCCCTATACTAACGGCTTTTTCTTAATCTGTCCGAAAGCTCGCGGATACTTTGCCGGCGTCTTCGCGACTTTCCTAAAATAAATATTCACGCGCTCCCCTACCTCCAATGTACTAGCCACGGTCGACTTCAGATGTTGCATCCCTAACTTTTCAGGGTTTTTTTGCGCTTCAACCAACTCATCATGGCCAGCCGGTCCCTTCAAAGCAACAAACCACCCACCAACCTTCACTAAAGCCGCACACAACTCGTTCAAAATAGGAAGCCTCGCGACTGCCCGAGAAGTAACAACATCAAAATACTCACGCTTAGTATCAGAAAATTCCTCTGCCCGCACATGCGTCGCTTTGACATTCGTCATCCCAAGCTCTTCCGCACAAAATGCTAAAAAATTAATTCTTTTACCGAGCGAATCAATTAAATCAAATTGAACCATTGGATAAGCAATCGCAAGGGGCATCCCCGGAAAACCAGCGCCCGTCCCCACGTCACAAACTGTTTTAATCTCCGTCATGTTCAGCTCTAAAAACGGATCAAGTGAATCGAAAAAGTGCTTCGCGTAAACCTCTTCTTCCGCTGTGATCCCCGTTAAATTCATTCGCTCGTTCCATTCGACTAACAATTCAAAAAAGCGATGGAACTGCTTTTTTTGAACCTCCGTTAACGTCAATCCCCTTGCCGCTAGTGTGTCATAAAATTTATCACGTGTCATAACATAATCTTCCTATTTTTATTTGTCGTTCTTTTAACCTTGACCATTATATCACATTTTGTCGTCGTTTGCATTTTCATCGTAGAAAAACCACCGCAAAGGTGGTTGTTTAGGGTTAATTAATCGTCTAGTTTAACCGGTACAATCAATTGCAAGTTCGAATCATCGGCATCGTCTAAAACAACGAACGGCTTCATATCACCGTTGAAACCGAACGTCACCGTCCCGTTTGAATTTTCAATTGCCTTAAGCGAGTCTAGTAAAAACAACGAGCTACACGCAATCGCTAATTTTGAACCCGTCTGCTCTGTCACTTTAACAATTTCTTCAATCTTCCCGATCTCCGAAGAATTAGAGCGGATAATCATGTGGTTCTCTTCCGGCAAAATCGAAATCTTCGCCACATTCGCACGGTTTTCTTTTGCCATTAAAGAGACACGATCAATCGCATTAAACAATTCACGATACGCCACTGTGACCCTAATTTCAAAGGTTGTCGGAATAAAAGAAGACACGTCTGGATAAGTCCCTTCAAGTAGGCGTGACTGGAAAGACATCTCGGCATTTTTAAATAGAATTTGATTATTCGTAATGCTAATCTTCGTTTCCGGGTCGGTCGTTTCCAATGTTTTCCCCAGTTCAGACATGCTACGTCCGGGAATAATAATGTTAAAGTCTTCCACACTCGGATCAATGGTCACCATGCGCTGTGACAATCTAAAACTATCCGTTGCACAAGCATGCAAAGAGCCACCAACGTTTTTGAGATTAATACCGGTTAGTGCCGGGCGACTTTCGTTGACAGCAATCGAGAAAATCGTTTGCGCCACGATGGTTTTAAGCTCTGCTGTTGACATCGTAAACTCTTGTAGCACGTTAGACAGCTCAATTTGCGGGTAATTCTCAGCAGGTAAACCCTTTAACGTGTACTCCCCTTTGTCGCCGCGGATTAAAATATCGGTATCATCAAACGTATTAATCTCAATCACATCGGTTTCGAGTTTCTTGATGATCTCAAAGAAATATTTCCCGGGAATCACAATGCCACCAGACTCTGTGATGTCAATGAGCTGAACATTGCCAGATTCTGTAAATAGCTCTTTCGGAATCATCGTCTTAATTGTGATATCTGAATCGCTACCCGTTAACCAGATCCCCTCATCGGTCGTGATGAATTTGATCCCATTTAAAATGGGTAAGGTTGTTTTAACCGGTAATGCTTTTGTTACAATGGCTAGTTTGCTAATTAATGCTTGTCGATTTATTTTAATGTTCACGATACGTGACCTCCTATCATTGCCTGAACGTTGTGGCTGCTATCTCAATACGGGTGAGTGGCTTGCTGACCACTCCTTTATAGAAACAGCTTTTTAAGTGCCAACACATCGTTTGAAATATCGCCCTTTTCAGCGACCGCTGCACCGATTTTGGTACAGCTATGCATAATGGTTGTGTGATCACGACCACCAAATGCATCGCCAATCTTCGGAAACGAATCGCCGGTAAACTCTCTCATCAAGTAAATGGCAACGTGACGAGCTAAGGCGATTTCCTTCTTCCTGCTTTTTGATGTGATGTCCGTTGGCGCGATGTTATAATAGTTACCAACTTCTTTGATGATGTTTTTTACATCAATCCGAGACGTGTTTCTTTCCTCTTTAATCAGATGTTTGAGCGCATCGTTAGCTAACTCAATCGTGATCTCAGCTTGTTGCATGGTGGCAAAGAAAATCAATCGCTTCAGCGCCCCTTCTAACGTCCGAACGTTACTAGTAAATTTACTGGCAACAAACTCGAGAACTTCTGCCGGAAATTCTTCCGGGTTATAATTCTCGCCCGACAACTTCTTTTTAATGATGTCAATCCTCGTTTGCATATCCGGAATCTGAATGTCCGCTTGCATCCCCCATTCAAAGCGAGAGGTCAATCGATCCATCATGTCTTTTAATTCGGACGCTGGGCGATCCGAAGTGATGATGATTTGTTTATTCTCGTTATAGAGGTCGTTAAAGGTGTTGAAAAATTCTTCTTGTGTTTGTTCTTTCTTCGCTAAAAATTGAATGTCATCAATTAATAAAACATCTAGATCGCGGTATTTGTGCTTAAACGCATCGAATTTTTTTTCAATGCTTGCGATGCGATAATCGTCCACAAATTTTTCAGATGTGCAATATAAAATACGTGTGTTCGGCGCGTTGTCAAGCATCTGGTTACCAATGGCTTGCATCAAGTGTGTCTTTCCGAGTCCAACGCCACCAAATAAATAGAGTGGATTGGCGACTTCACCCGGGCGATCCGCTACTTGTAAGCCAATCATATACGCTAAGCGATTGCTCTTACCTGCCACGTACCGATCAAAAGTATAAGAGGCGTTTAAATTCGCCCCGTTGCGATAATAGTTGTGCACATTTGGATCCGCTTCGATCAAGCTATACGATTGTTTTTGCTGCTCAATAAATTCAGGCGTCACAAATTTGATGTCGAGCTCTGTTCCCGTCACTTCCGTTAACGTTTTAGAGATGTTAGCAATGTGAAATTTTTCCAATAAAAATTGTTCACTGTCGTTCGTCGTCGTGACGTACACTTTGTTTTCTTTTCGATAAGCTTTTTGAACAGACGAAAAAGCCATCTCAAATGACTGCGGCGCAATATGCAATTTTAGTTGACTCACAACTTCGTTCCAAACTGTTTGATAATTTTCCATTGAAATTCCCACCTCAAATACTATTAATAATTGATTCCCTGACCGATTCCCCCTTGTTATTTCGATAAAAAAATGCCTTCTTTCACGTCGAAGACCAACACAAGTTTTCCACAATTATAACATATGTTTTTTCGATAATCGACCCGTTTCGCAGAAAAAACTTAGTGAAAGCGTTAACTCAACAACTTTTCCACAGACCATCAACAGCATGGGGAAAAGAAGCCTTTTTTAATGCCTCAAAACCACAAAAAAACAGTATGCCACCAGCAAGCTAATCGCATACGTTTTTTTATTGCTCGTCCTCATCCAACTCAGTGATTAATTTCTCTCGCAACTTCTCAAACCAATCCAAGTTAAACTTCACTTCCGCAATCCCGTGTTGCAACGTATAGTGACCGAATTTGTTGATATTGAGCATCAACGTCGGATAGTCTGGGGCGTCAACCACTGCTAATAAATCGTCATAAAATTCTGGGTGTTCTTTGTATTGCAACTGATGCAAATGTACTAAACCACCGTGCTCATCGGCATTCCTATATTGTTGTTCAAGACTGCTCTCAACCACCTTTAAATATTCAACCGCCTCACGAAAATCAGCAATTACTCCGTCAAGATTCGCAATTTGTTGTTCGTGTGTCAACATCCCTAGCATCAACATTTTTCCCAGCTCAGGATTGTTTACCTTGCCAAAATTAAGCGGCCTATTCAACCACTTCATAAAGTTGGTTCGCCCATCCATGGTGATGGTAAAGATTTTTTTTGTCACTTTGCCATTCATGACTTCCCGCTTCGTGACGTATCCCTTTTCTTCCAACTTCTTAAGGGCCCGTTGCACATTACCAAGACTCGGACTCGCAATCCCTTCGTAATTATTTTTAATATGCGCATACAGCTCATAAGCCGTCAACTGGGCAATCATTAGTAATCCTAAAATTAAATTCTCCACTGTGCGATTCCTCCTAGTGCTTTAACGTCTAATGCGTTGATTGAGATTTATAAAATAATATTTTCGATTAAACTTTGAAGGCGATGCTCCGTGATTATATCGATTTCAAAGGTAAAAATAATGGTCTCCTCTGGCTTGTAGCCGTGTTGTGAATAAAGGTTCATTTTTTCATGCATGGCTGCCTCGTATTGGGGTTGATGCAAAGCCCCGAAATGTTCCCAAATGATTTCTTTGCCTGTAAAAGGGTTTTTGATAATGAAGTCTGGGTATTTGCTCTTGCCATTTAGCGTCAGTAATGCATCGTAACGATAAGGGATGCCGTATTCTTCGAGTAGGCTGCCGATGATTTGTTCAGACTTTGATCGCATGAGTACTTTGTTGTATGAAGTGCGATAGCCGTACGTGATCGGGTAGGCATTTTGCTCTGTTTCCTCTGCTAGCCATGCTGCCATTGACGGGTGGTAGAAATACGCAATGGGAAGTTCCTGATACGTTTTCGAGAACGTTTTGATAAGCGCTTGCGGTAGTCTCGTGTCAAACTCCGAGATGGGGCTTGATAGATTGTGCTGCAATTGCTTGATCCGAGCCAGGATGTATTTTTTCCGACAAAGCTTTCGGATAAGCGCTTTGTTGTGTGTGATACCAACGTCTTTTCCGCCAACGCTATGACTATAATACTTTCCTCGCCGATTCAAAGTCCCTTCTGGTAACGATTTAAGCTCCGTAACTAATCCCGCAAGCTCATTTTGCATTTTGTTAGAATTTATTTTTATATTTCTCATGTTACCACCTCTATCCATTCATGTACAACCATTATAGCACATGTAAGAAGAGAAGGCCTGACAAAACCTGACACGAATATGTATAGAGACACCTAACATTATAGCAGATGCAAGAAGAAAAGACAGGCTGAAATTGCAAAAATTCACTACGATGCCGCGTTTTTAGAGATTTATAGTAAATAACAAGAGCAAAAACATGAGAAATTCACTATACAACCCTAAATATCGAGCTTTACAGTGATTTTTGCACAAAAAAACGTTAGATACTCACTATAAACTCTTATTTTCAGGGACTTATAGTGAATCCAGAGGGTAGCATCGCCTTGTATTCACTATAACGTCCCCGATTTGACGATTTATAGTGAATACATCAGCGTCTGAGACTGTAAATTCACTGTAAATCCAATATGCAAGACTTTATAGTGAATCTACCTCGATATTGTGTGTAAATTTCACTATCAACCTAATCAACCAGAGTTTACAGTAAATTCCTCCGTCATCTAACTCTAAATCGTCAATTTCTTCTTATACGAGCGCACCGTCAATAAGAACATTGCGACTGTAATCCCACCCCACCACAGAAGCGTCAACCACAAATCATTGCCCGCGATGTCATAACCGTTCATCAACGCGCGGATGGCATTAATAAACGGTGCCATCGGTTGATTTTCCGCGAAATAACGTAAGAAGCGTGGCATGTTCTGCGTTGGTGCCATTCCTGGTGATAAGAACACGACAATGGCCGCCAGCGCTAAGTACCCGCCAACTTCTTCCGCGTTAGGTTGTGACACACCCAGCCACATTGAAAACCACGTGACACCGAGAACGAACAGGGCAATTAAGCCGATGATGATCAGCCATTCAGTAAAACTCGCCGTTGGACGAAAACCAACTAAGAAAGCAACCCCAAGCGTGACGGTCGTCGTCACAATTGTTTTAATAAAAGCTGCTAAAAGGTGACCGATTAAAAACGCTGAATTGGCAATGGCCATACTACGGAAACGATTGATAATCCCTTTTGTCATATCTTGATTGACATTAATCCCCGTCGATTGCGAACTCTGTACCAACACATTGACTAACACACCCGGTACCAAAAAATTCGTAATATTGTAATCACCAACATCCATTGACCCTCCGAATACAAACACAAAAATCATCATGATAATCGCCGGAATGGCAACGGCAACAAGCAGCGCCGATGGGTTACGAAGCGTCTGCAACACACAGCGCCAAAACATTGCTTTAACATCATTAATAAATTTTTTCATCTTAATTACTCTCCTTCTCATGGCCAATGATCGCAAAGAATGCATCTTCAAGCGTTGGCGTTTCCTGTTCAACCTTTAATACCGGCACATCTGCCGCTTGTAGTTTCGTTAAAATAGCTGTCAACTCAGCCACGTGCCCTTCCGTTAAGACCGAAATACTCAGCAATTCCGAGTTAATGTTCGCCACACGGTATTCCGACAAAGCCACTTCCGCTGCTGCTAAGAGCTCACTACCATGAAAGGTTAATTTAATCATCCCACTCGGTAGCAACTCTTTTAACTCTTCCGACGTGCCTTCAGCTACAATCTTCCCTTCATCCAAAACGGCGATGTAGTGCGCCAGCGCCTCCGCTTCTTCCAAGTACTGTGTCGTTAAGAAAATCGTTGTTCCCAGCGCTGCCATCTCCCGAACGAGCCCCCACATCGCTAATCGGTTTTGCGGATCAAGCCCGGTGGTTGGCTCGTCGAGGAAAATGACTTTCGGGTTGCCGATCAAGCTCATCGCAATGTCGAGTCGCCGCTTCATCCCTCCCGAATAACTGTCCGCTGGTTTGTTCGCTGATTCGGTTAAATTGAACTTCGCTAATAACTCGTCCGCCTTTTCCGCAGGGTTTTTAATGCCTTTGAGACGACCAATGAGGATAAGGTTTTCCCGCCCAGTCAACAGACCGTCTACCGTCGCATACTGTCCAGTCAAACTGATTGACCGCTTTACATCGTTTTGCTGTGTGAAGCAATCGTAACCGTTAATCTGCGCTTTGCCCCCATTCGCTTTGGCTAGCGTTGCTAAAATGTTGATG
Organism: Turicibacter sp.; assembly: GCA_009780245.1. Lineage (GTDB taxonomy): Bacteria > Bacillota_I > Bacilli_A > MOL361 > Turicibacteraceae > WRKJ01. The sequence goes on along the minus strand of WRAJ01000001.1, from coordinate 104,662 downwards.
ATCGTGGTTTTCCCTGCACCGTTGCTTCCAAGCAGTGCGAAAATGCCGCCTTCCTTCACTTCAAAACTTACCCCTTTTAATACCTCATGATCCTTGTATGATTTTCTCAGTCCTTCGACTGTTACGATTGGTTTCATAAATAAATGCCTCCTTGATTTTAAAATATACCTAATAGGTAGTTCGCGTAGGTAAAAAAATATATGCCTTAATCTTTAATTTTGGGCTTAGTCATCAGGTACATCACTGGCCAAAACGGTTAACATAACTCCCACTCCTCACTCTATACCTATTAGGTATGTTATGCTGATATAATATCATACCTAATAGGTATAGTCAACCCCTAAAATAAAAAAATTTAAAAAAAGTATTCCACTTGCACACATAGACAAATAGAATACTCGTTTAAAATAAGCTAACTGCCCCCACAATCCCACCGTAAACAAGGGCCATGCCGATGACCAACGACGGATGGGTTTTTCGTTTTTCCAAGAAGTAAAAACTGCCCGCTAGTAAAATCACCGTATGGATCAGCCCTAGGTTACTAAACGAAATCGTAACATTTTGAATCATAATCATGCCTAGCAAAACGGCAATCGTCGGCTTAACATAGGTCGATAATCGTTTCACGCGCGGTGAGTCTTTGTGCTTAAGTAAAAAATTCATCAGTAAAATTTTCAAAATCAGCGATGGGACAACCGCCGCTACGAGCGCAACGGCTACGCCTAGCCAATTGCCAACAATAAAACCGACCGACCCTGCCATTTTTGTCGCAATGGGACCGGGCAGAGCATTGCCAGCCGCTAACATTTCAATAAACTGATATTCGGTCATCCACCCGTAAACTTCCACGACTTCGTGTTGCACCAGTGGAATCGTCGCCGGGCCGCCGCCGTAACCTAGGATGTTGGTTGTAAAAAAAGCCCAAAATAATTCAAGGTATTCGATGAGCGTCGCCATTAGTCTACCCCCTCTTTCAGCGTCTTCTGCTTCGGTTCGGGTTTAAGCAAAGCAAAGACGATCGTACTCGCCACAATGATCGCGGGGTGTAAATCAAACATTGCAATCAGAAAAGCGACCACTGCCACGTTTACACCGACAAGCACCCCTTTAATCTCCTTCGCCGCAGACGTTAAAATTTGCCACGTCATCAATGCCATCATCATCCCAACAACCGGCACAATGGCACCCGTCATTCCCGCTACGATCGGGTGCTCTCTCACATTCGCTAGCACTTCTAGCAAAAACACCAACATCACCACCGACGGTACAATCGTCGCACAAACCGCAATCGTTGCCCCCACAACTCCCGCAACGCGATAACCAATATAGCCCGCCAATTTCGTGTTGATCGGCCCCGGCAATGTGTTACTAATCGCCACAAGCTCACCAAATTCATCGTCGGTGATCCAACCATACGTGTTCACCGCTTCCCGCTGAATCAAAGGTAAACAGACCGCACCGCCGCCAAAGCCTAATACCCCAGCACGTAAAAATGCCATCGTAACGTCTTTATACTTTCGCAAAGCTACACATCCTTTCGCATTTTCTTAATGAGTAAATAAGCAATCATCGCTTGCTCAAATTGCTTGATATCCAAATCTATCTCTTCAGTAAAGCGATCCAATTTATTCATAAACGTGTTACGGTGCATGTGCAACAATTTTGCTCCCATTGTAATGTTAAAGCCACTTTCAAGATAGCATTTCACCACACTCAGGATTTCTGCATCAAGTGTAGCAAGTGCTGGAAACCACCTTGCATTAACCTCCGCTTCAGCCACCATGATATTAATCATGCCAGCTTTGTAATCAATCACACCAACACTTGGATCCAATTCTTCGCGTATAAACGAAAACTGCCTATTTTCAAAACTCAGCTTAGCTGGCAAGTTACGATCGATATCGTAATGAAAGGTGCGATAAAAGGTTAAGTTTTCTGAGAAATCCTGCTTAGCTGCCAATAGAAAATCATGAACTTCCTCACTTTCCTCCTCATCCTCAGTTGAAAAATCAAGGATATAACCGTATGGACCGCAAAGGACATCATCGCAAAAAATCACATAGAAATCATCGCGAAAACTACTGGCCAACGACTCAAATGCCTGCTCTAGTTCAGCATCAAAATCATGCTGAAAGAAGATAAACCCCAGTTTCGTCACTTGGTCGCGCACAGGCGGCAGTGACAACAGCATATCCTCGTCGTAATCGTTAATTAGAAATCCCATCCATAGATATTTATCTGCATGCGGCAAATCCTTATAATAAATCGGCAAATAATTCAGCTCAATCAAATCCTGCTCTGCCTGCGTGATGTCTTTACTAATCCCGATGGGCACATGCTCTTCATCGCGATACCAATAATAGTGTTCGGCATCGCCAGAAAAATCTGCCCGCACATACCGTCCTTCAAAAATTTCCGATAATGTTTTTTTCATGCAACTTCACAACTCCTTTTACATACATTGATAATAGAATTTATTTTTACAGGAGGCTTTCCTACTATGCCAGCGACCATTACCTTGCAAGCACTCAAACAGCTCAACCAACCTAACATGCACATCATCGACATCCGACCACGATGCGAGTACGAAACCGGACACCTACCGAACGCCCTTAACATTCCTTACGAAATCCTCATGACCTACCCCGACGCTTACTTAAAAAAAGATCACTTTTACTACCTCATCTGCGCACACGGTTCACTCAGCCACCGCGCTTGCGCCATTTTAAAAGCTTACGGCTACCAAGTGGCTAACGTGCAAAACGGCTACGACATGCGGTATTTCTATTGCTAACGTAACACACGCAGCACACGCGGTAAAACCTCAAAATGAACTTCTGTTACAACCCCACAGACCTCGCCATCCGTTTCGAGTAACTGGGGCTTTTTTAACTTGATGACAAAACCTTCTGACCGCTGAAACTTCACTTTCGGATGACCCATGTGCGAGCCGGAATACACCTGCGAGACTAACCCTAAAAGCCCCGGCTTTGACACGCCGTTGGTCGCCACCAATTCTAACAGACCGTCGTTCATCTTCGATACCGGCGACACCTTCACACCGCCACCAAAGAACATCCCGTTACACACGGCCACAATCACCGTTTTGCTAATCGCGACCTCCTCATCCTCAGTGGTCACCGTCGCATCAAACGCCTTAAACTTGAACACCTGCTCCATGATCGAACGGAAATACTTCGCCTTACCGCTTTTTTTCTCGGAGTCTTCATTCATCGAATTAACCGCGTTCGCCACCGTTGCCCCGATGCCCACATCACAAGCGTTCAAAAAATACCGCGAGCCTTTTTCTTCTTGGTCCGTGATAAAATTAGCCTGTCCAATATCGATGGGTTGAAAAGCATGTGTTTCAACCATTCTGATAAAGCCGTCTACATCCTTCGGAATCCCAAGCGTTCGCACGCTGTCCGAGCCGGTGCCCGATGGGAAAATGGTAAACGCCGGCAACGGGGCATCGCTGCGACTGGACATCAGCCCGTTCACCGTCTCATTTGCGGTCCCGTCCCCGCCGACCGAAACAACGACATCACGGTCTTTCGCTTGCGCGGCCTCCTTAGCAAAGCGGCTCGCATCGCCCCGCTTTTCAGTGAACCTTACGTCGTACACAAAATCAGCCGCTTCGAACTTCGGAATCGCCTGTTCCCACCGCTGTCGCGTTCGTCCGCCAGCTGAAGCGGGATTTACAATAAACAAAACTTTTCTCATTTAACATCAACACCTGTTTCGATTTTCGTCTTCATCCATTATAACATGAATTTCGGTTGAGCGAAACGCTCTAAAGAGCCACTGGAGCCGTAATTCGGCATCTCAGTGGCTTTGATAGCGACCATTTAGCGGATTTTCTTATTCCAAGCCTTCAAACCGGGCGGGAACGTCTGTTTCAAAGCTTAGCTGCTCGCCGGTTATCGGATGTGTAAACCCGAGAAAATAGCTGTGCAAAAGTTGCCTATCCCCGGCCGCACCGTCCCCGTATAGCGGGTCTTTTAAAATCGGATGCCCGATATGGGAGAGGTGGACACGGATTTGATGGGTTCTTCCGGTTTCAAGCGTGCAGCGAACGAGCGTCGACGCCCCGGTTGTTTGCACGGGTTCGTAGTGCGTCCGTGCGTGCTGCCCGGTCTCGTCGACGACACGTTTGACGCTAGTCACAGAAGGGCGATGGATCTTTGCGTCGATAACACCACCATCTTTTAAAACCCCGGCAACTAACGCGTAATATTTCCTAACGATCTTTTGCGGATCGGTCGTCAGCAAATGATGGATGTGGCGATATTTGGCAACGAGCAGCAAGCCCGACGTGTTTTTATCAAGGCGATTCACAAAATGCACCGCCGAAGCCAAACCGGTCGCTTCGTAATGCGCCAAAATGCCGTTCGCCAAAGACGCTTCGTGATGACCAGTTGGCACCGAAGGCATCCCTGCCGCTTTGTCGACCACTAGGATAAAGTCATCCTCGTAAACGACGTTAAGCGCCATCTTCACCGGAGCAAGCGTCCTTTTCGGCTTCTCTTTTGGAAAGGTTAATGACACTTCATCGCCTTCGGATAAAAGGCACCTAGTCGTCTGCTTTTCATTATTTACCGTGATGATCCCCCCGCGATGCTTGATAACAGTGATGGCTTTTCTGGATAAATCTTGTTTCCTCAAAAAGTTTCCGAGGGACATTTTGCTGTCACGTTTTGTGATTTTATAGGTTATTCTTAGCACTTTTTACGCGTCCTTTTACCGTTTATTCTATTTTAGTCGATTCTTAAACGTTTGTCTACTAAAATAACTTGCTCAGGGGCATAATAACTGGTAGAATTATCTTGGATTGATTCTACTATACTAAATTGAAGGTGAAAGCTATGTCAAATAAAATTGCAATTGTCACAGATTCAACTGCTTCATTAACAGAAGAGCTATTAAAGGAGCATAACATTTTCTCAAGCTACTTAATGATTATTTTCGGACAGGATTCTTATCAAGAGTTCAAAGAGATCTCGCCAGCAAAGTTTCTAGAGCTATGCGCAACGCAAGATGAACTGCCGTCTACTTCCCAACCAGCGATTGGATTAACGGTTGATTTGTATGAAAGAATCTTTGCTGAAGGCTATGATGAGATCATTCACGTCACTATTTCCGGTGAAGTTAGTGGGTCGTTCGCTTCAGCAACAAGTGCAGCCGAGATGGTTGGTGCTGAGAAAATCCATATCTTTGACTCAAAGACCATGGTTTTCGGTCAAGGTGGGTTAGCCATTGAAGCATCAAAACTAGCTAAGAGCGGTAAATCAGTGCCAGAAATCCTAACTGCATTGGAAAAAATGCGACAAGACACCGCTTTAATTGCGGCGGTTAAAAACTTAGAAAACTTAAGAAAAGGTGGACGCTTATCAAACGCAGGCGCGGTTATTGGCGGCGTGCTTCAAATCAAGCCAATCGTTCATTTGACGCAAACAGGCACCATTGAAGCGTTAGGAAAAGTACGTACGTTTAAAAAAGCGATTCAGTTCTTAGTGGATCAAGCGCGTGAAGCTAATCTGGATGAAAGTCAGTATGAGTTCTGTGTGTTGCATATGGAAAACCCTGAAGAATGTGCCATTTTAAAAAGCATGATTAGAGAAATTTACCCAAACATTAACATCCACGAAACACCATTATCGTTAGTTGTATCGGCACACATTGGCCCAGGTGCCGTTGCAGTAAGCTGGTACAAAAGAGCCGAATAGCCAACAAGCTTGACAATTATCGCCATTCCATGTTAAAATATTTAAATAGTTTTGATAGTCAAAATGTTCGACGTCGAAACTATTTAAATAGAATACTATTAGGAGTTGGGAAATATGTCAAGTAAATTGTCAAAAAAAGTCGCTATTGTATCGGATTCTACAAGTGGTCTCACAGATGAGCTATTAAAAGAGTATCACATTTTTACTAGCTATTTAATGATTATTTTTGAACAAGATTCTTATCAGGAATTCAAAGAAGTGTCACCAGAAAAATTCATTGAGTTGTCAAACGCGCAAAAAGAATTGCCGACAACCTCTCAACCATCACCAGGATTAACAGTTGAAATTTATGAAAACATCTTAAAAGAAGGTTACGATGAGATTATTCACTTAACCATTTCAAGTGCGTTAAGCGGTTCTTATGCTTCAGCTGTCAGCGCTGCTGAGATGGTAGATGCGAGCAAGATTCACGTCTATGACACCAAAAACGTTGCTTATCCACAAGGCGCTTTAGCGATTGAGGCAGCAAAATTAGCAAACGCTGGTAAATCAGCGGATGAAGTGCTTGCTAGATTAGCCGAATTACAAGAAAACGTCAAATTAATCGCTGCGATTGATGACATGACGAACTTGAAAAAAGGCGGACGTGTCTCAGCAATTTCAGCTTCTTTAGGAAGTGTGTTGCAAATTAAGCCGGTTCTATCTGTCAATCCAGAAGGCATGCTTGAGGCTGAAGCAAAAGTTCGTACCTTTAAAAAAGCCATCGATTTCTTAGTGGATGCAGCAAAAGAAGCTAAGTTGGATGCGTCGAAAGATGAAATCGGCATTTTACATATGGAAAATCCAGAGGCGGCTGCTCAAATTAAAGCTAAAGTTTTAGAAATATATCCAGACATTGACATCGTTGAATTACCGCTGTCACTGGTTGTCTCTGTCCATGCTGGACCAGGTGCTGCTGCGATTGGATGGATCAAACGATAAAGCAATTTGACTAACAAAGCCGTTAAATTAAACAGTTTTAGGAGTTGAATATTCATGTCAAGAAAAGTTGCGATTGTAGCAGATTCTACTAGTGGTCTCACAGATGACCTATTAAAACAATATCACATTTTCCCGAGTTATTTAATGATTATTTTCGAACATGATTCTTACAAAGAGTTTAAAGAACTTTCTCCAGAAAGATTCGTCGAATTGTCAAATGCACAGAAAGAATTGCCATCAACGTCACAACCTTCGATCGGTGAAACGGTTGAAAACTATCAAAACATCTTAAAAGAAGGGTACGATGAAATCATTCACCTCACCATTTCAAGTACTTTAAGCGGTTCTTATGCGTCGGCGGTAAGTGCAGCTGAAATGGTTGATGCTAGCAAAATTCATCTTTTTGATACAAAAACAGTCGCTTACCCACAAGGTGCTTTAACCATTGAAGCGGCAACGATGGCAAACGATGGTAAATCGGCTGAGGAAATCCTCGCTAGATTAGCCGAATTACAAAGTCAGATCGCTTTGGTTGGTGCCATTTATGACATGACGAACTTAAGAAAAGGTGGACGCATCACACCGATCGCTGCCTCTTTAGGCAATATGCTACAAATCAAGCCAGTTATTATGATCATGCCAGATGGCTCACTGCAACCGATTGCAAAGGTTCGTACGTTTAAAAAAGCCCTTGATGCACTGATTGAGCAGGTAAAAGAAGCAAACCTTGACGAATCGAAAGACCAAATCTGTGTCTTGCACTTAGAAAATCCAGAGGCTGCTGCACAACTGAAAGAAAAGATTTTAAACATTTATCCAACTATTGATATCGTGGAGGTGCCAATTTCATTAGTTGTGGCGATTCACGTTGGGCCAGGCATTGCGGCGATCGGTTGGATTAGACGATAATTATTTTCTAGCAAAAAAACGACTTACTAGGTCGTTTTTTTTATTTGGTTAAATGTGATGTCACCCTATAGATTGGCTAACCGAATCAAATCACCAAAGACGCCCATCGCGGTTACTTCTGAACCGGCACCAGGACCTTTGATAATGAGTGGTTGCTCGTGATAACGCTCGGTGTGAATGGTCACCACGTTATCCGTTCCTTGCAACTGATAAAACGGGTGTTCCGCATCCACTTCAATCAAGTTGACACTCGCTTTGCCCTTTTCAAACGTGGCGACAAAGCGCCACTTTTTACCCGCCGCCGCGAGCAACTGGCGCTTCGCTTCAAAATCAGCGTCCACGTTGTGCTTCACTTCCTCAAAGAAAGCTTCGATCGACGGTGCTTCAAAACAAGCGGCCGGTAAGAATTTTTCGACTTCGACTTCCTCGGCTTCCAGTTTATAACCCGCAACGCGCGCGAGGATGAGGATTTTTCGCATCACGTCCACGCCGGATAAGTCAATACGTGGATCCGGCTCGGCGTAACCAGCGTCGCGGGCCATGCCAATCGTTTGACTAAGCGGGATGTCTTCTGACAGGGTGTTGAAGATGAAATTCAGCGTCCCGGATAAGACCGCCTCGATTTTCGTGACTTTATCCCCGGATAGGACGAGGTCTTCGAGTGTGTGGATAATCGGAAGCCCGGCACCAACGTTCGTCTCGTACAGGAATTTAACGCCTCGAACGCTTGATAATTTCTTCAATTCTTTAAAGCGGGCGTACGTGTCAGAAGTCGCGATTTTGTTCGCGGTAATGACCGAGACGTAATTTTTTAACAGCCCTTCGTATAAGTCGGACACCTCTGCGGTGGCGGTTGCATCAATAAAGACACTGTTTCTGAGGTTGAGTTCGAGGATTTTTGCGGCGAAGCCGTCCACGCTAAGGGGTTCGCCGGACATGGTTAATTTTGCTCTTAAGTCGGTAAAGCCGATGCCGTCGATATCAAATAGCATGGCGGTTGAGTTCATCACGCCGACTAAGCAGAGGTCGAGTCCGTGGCTAGCGAAGAGGGCTTTGTATTGTGCTTCTAATTGACGCGCGAGTCGGCCGCCGACGGTTCCGATGCCCGCGAGGAAAATGTTGATTTTTTTGCGGTTGGCCAGGAAGAAAATTTCGTGCGCCACGTTCAGCGCTTTATGCAGGTCTGATTTTTTGACAACCGCCGAGATGTTGAGTTCCGATGAGCCCTGGGCGATGGCCGAAACGTTGACCCCGTTCTTCCCTAATGAGCCGAAAAACTTGCCAGCCGCACCGGGCACAGAGCGCATGTTTTCACCGATCACAGCAATCGCCGACATGTCCGTTTCATCGTTGAGGACGGCTGTTTTTTGTGCCATTTCTAGTTGAAAGTTCTCATTGATCGCGGCTTCTGCTTTTTCGCGGTCTTCTGGTGCGATGGCAAAGGTGATGCTTTGCTCCGACGCTACCTGTGAAACGAGGATGACCGAGACGTCCGCATCTGCTAACGTCGTGAATAGGCGCTTTAGGATACCGGCTGTGCTGCCGATGCCGAACCCGTATAACGTGAGGAGGAGGACGTCGTCGATCGAAGTGATGCCCTTGATCCCCGCAGATGGGCAAGGTTCTACCGTGACGCGCGTGCCTGGTGCTTTTGCGTTTAGCGTGTTTTTGATCAGCATCTCGATGTTCGCATCAAAGAGTGGCTTGACGGCCGGTGGGTAAAGAACCTTGGCACCGAATGTCGCTAGTTCAAAGACTTCGGAAAAGCTTAAGTGCTCAATCGGGAAAGCCGGTTTCACTTTTCTTGGGTCGGCCGTTAAAAAGCCGTCCACGTCCGTCCAGATTTCAACGACATCTGCTTTTATGCCTGCCCCGACGATCGAAGCCGTGTAATCCGAGCCACCACGCCCAAGCGTTGTCGTTTCGCCTTTTTCGTTGCCCGCGATAAAGCCCGGGAACACGGCGCGGTTTTTCACTTTGCTTAGCATCGCTTGACAGTTTTGATTCGTCTCTGCGAAATCAACCTGCCCTTTTTCGTAGTCGCCTGTGGTTTTAATGATGTCTCTGGTGTCTACTAGTTCTGCGTTGTCAATGACTAGACTAACGAGCAACGAACTCAACCGCTCACCAAAACTCACAATATAAGCCCGCGCCTTCGGACTCGCTTCACCGATAAAATGAACCGCCTCTAAATAAGATTCCAGCTCTGAAAACATCGATTCCATTTTCTCAAGCGTTGCCGTCTTCAGCGCATCCGGAACGAGCATTGAAACAGCATCCACGTGACGATTCGCAATCTGTTGCGTGAGGTCATGAAAATCATCGTGCCCCTCCGTCGCCAGATCCGTCACCTTGATCAAATCATCCGTCACCCCGCCCATCGCCGAAACCACGACAAACTTGCAAGCCGCATCCGACTCCACAATTTGCTTCACCTTCAAAATATTCTCAGCCGTTGCTAACGACGAACCACCAAACTTTAACACCTTCATCTCGCCCACTCCTCTTATTCTTCGTGTGCCCCATCTAAAACCAAAGTCCAACCTATTTCTGGCTTTTCAAAAACCTTGGTGACAGTGAAAAGTCATGAAATCTCGTAAATCAACGATTCTGTGACTTTTTCAAGCTCAAATCACCTCTGAAAAGTCATGAAATCTCGTAAATCAGCAATTCTGTGACTTTTTTAAGCCCAAATCACCTCTGAAAAGTCATGAAATCTCGTGAATCAATAATTCTGTGACTTTTCCAAGCTCAAATCACCTCTGAAAAGTCATGAAATCTCATAAATCAATAATTTTGTGACTTTTCTCAATTCAAGCTATCCATGCGCACCCTCTAAAACCATCCGCAACGGCAACACCGTCGCATCGTCCATCTTGTTTAGCTCTGTTACTAGCGCTGCAACTCTATCTACTGGCAACATCGTCATAATCGTTGAGCCCGCCCCGCTCAGGTAAGTCGCATAAGCCCCAAACCCGCGAGCCAAAACACGTACTTCAGCCAGCTCAGGAAGAAGCTGCGCCCGATAAGGCTCATGCAACCGGTCACTTTCGATCAACTTCCCAGCTTCCGTGTAATTCCCAGACGCCAAATGCGCAATCATCGTATTGGCAATCGCCGATGCCCGCACAGCCTCGCCATACGGCAGCTCAGCTGGCAAAACCTGGCGCATCGCTTGCGTCGACATCTTCCTATCCGGGACAAACGCCACCAACCCCACTTCCGCAAGGTCAAGTTTCACATACGACAACGTCCCCTCGTGGTAAAAAGCTGCTACAAAGCCACCCAATATCGCCGGAGCCACATTATCAGGATGCCCCTCAGCCTCGCAAGCAATCTGCAGTTTCTCGTCAAGCGTCAAAGACATGCCCCCGAGGCGATACGCCAATTCAATCCCAGCCACCAACGCCGTCGAGCTACTGCCTAGCCCGCGCTCAACGGGCACTTCATTCGTCACCCGCAAAACCTGCGGCTTCAGGTCGGGCACAATCTTTAAAGCTGTTGAAACAATTAAATTACTCGCATCACTCGGGATATCCGGGCCTAAATCATGGATGACTTCCCATGCGTCTGCTTCCGCTAATACTTCGACCTCCAAGTATAAATTAACCGCAAAGCCAAGCGAGTCAAACCCACAGCCTACGTTCGCGCTCGTTGCTGGCACCCGAATTTTCATCCCAACACCCCCGCAACCGCCGCCTTCAAATCGTCCACAACACCCGGATGCAGCACTGGCAACTGGTCCAAATCAGCAATCTGCTCCGGCACATCCGTTAATTGATTCTCCCCAACCGCACACGCAACAGCTTCCGGAAACTTATGCGGAGCCGCCGTTGAAACGATGACGGTGAACGTCTCGTCCCCGGTTTTCGCTCGATACTGGTCATAGACGTACTTCGCCACTGCCGTATGCGGATCGAGCAGATAGCCGTCGGTTTCATAGACGGCTTTAATCGTCGCCATCGTCTCATCGTCCGTTGCGCTTCCCGAATCGAACAACGACAAATCACGGTCCTCGTAAGTCAGGCGCTCCAGATTACTCGAAATCAAAATATCCATCGACGGCGACAATGTTAAATGGAAATCACGACCTTCATGATTATAAACGCCCGTCTTGAAAAACTCATCCAGCACGTCATTTTTATTCGTCGCACAAATCAATTTGTGAATTGGCAATCCCATTTGCTTCGCGTAATACCCGGCAAGAATGTTTCCAAAATTCCCGGTCGGAACCACAAAATTGACTTTTTCATCGCGGGCGACTTTTCCTTGTTCAACTAATTGGGAGTAACAATAAAAGTAATACACGACTTGCGGCAATAAGCGACCCAAGTTGATGGAATTAGCAGACGTGAAGAAATAGTCGTCGGAAAATTGGTTTTTAAAGGTATCGTCCGAAAAGATTTCTTTCACGCCGGTCTGTGCGTCGTCAAAATTCCCTTTGATGCCAAAGACGTGCACATTGTCACCGGTTTTCGTCGTCATTTGAAGACGCTGAACTGAGCTCACGCCGTTTTCCGGGTAGAAGACAATCGCCTTCGTTTTCGGGACATCTGCAATGCCAGAAAGCACCGCTGAACCGGTATCGCCAGAAGTTGCTGCAAGGATGACCGCCGTTTTATCAACGTTATTTTTCGCTAGAGCGGTCGTCAGGAGATAAGGGAACAACTGCAAAGCAACGTCTTTAAATGCGAGCGTTGCGCCATGGAAAAGCTCTAAATAATGGCCATTTAGCTTCACCGGGTTATATTTTTTGTATGCCTGCTCGATACACGTCGCGAGTTCCGCTTCTGAGAAATCGGTGAGGTAACGTTTAAGCACTTCTAGGGCCAGCTCGTTGTACGGCTTCCCGATAAAATCAGTGAGCGATGGAAATGCCGTTGGTACGTATAACCCCCCGTCTGGAGCCAACCCCTTAACAATGGCCTCTGACGCTGAAATGGTCTTCTTCTGTGGATCTCTTGTGCTGAAATATTGCATACAATGTTGCCTCCCTTTGGAATTGAAAAAATAGGTAAATTTATAACATTATACTCAGAAATTGAAAAAAATGCAAGAAAAAATCGAAGCTTTCACTTCGATTGCCGCATTCCCACCGCTTACATTTATTTTACCCAATCGAGCCTTCCATTTCCAGCTTCAATAACTGGTTTAACTCAACCGCATACTCCATCGGTAATTCCTTCGCAAACGGTTCAATGAATCCCATGATAATCATCTCCGTCGCCTGCTCTTCCGAAAGGCCACGGCTCATTAAATAGAATAACTGCTCCTCAGAAACTTTCGAGACTTTCGCTTCGTGCTGAACCACGATCTCACCGTTTTTCGTCACGTTATAAGGGATCGTATCCGACTTCGACATGTCGTCTAAAATGATCGTATCGCATTCGATGTTTGACTTTGCTCCTGTAGCATTTTTGCCGTGCTCAACAATGCCTCTGTAGGTAACGTTCCCACCCTGGCGCGACAATGACTTAGATACAATCGTGGAAGACGTGTTACGACCGAGGTGAATCATCTTCGCACCGGCATCTTGGATTTGACCAGCCCCGGCAAAGGCGATTGAAATCGTCGTGCCGGTTGCATAATCGCCTTTTAAAATACATGCCGGGTATTTCATGGTAATTTTTGACCCGATATTGCCGTCGATCCACTCCATGTGCGCATGGTCTTCACATAACGCCCGCTTGGTCACGAGGTTTAGGATGTTATTTGACCAGTTTTGAATCGTCGTATAGCGACAGCGACCGCCGTTTTTAATGTAGATTTCCACAACCGCCGAGTGCAGCGAGTTCTTCGAGTAAATCGGCGCCGTACACCCCTCAACGTAATGCACATCCGCCCCGTCATCTACAACGATCAACGTGCGCTCAAACTGCCCCATCGACTCTGAATTTATCCGGAAATAGGACTGCAGGGGCTTGCTTAATTTAACCCCTTTAGGAACGTATATGAACGACCCGCCCGACCAGACTGACCCATTAAGCGCCGCGAATTTGTTGTCTGTGTACGGCACGACTTTATTGAAATATTCCTTGAATAAATCAGGGTATTCTTTCAACGCTGAGTCCGTGTCCAAGAAGATAACCCCTTGCTCCTCGAGCTCTTTCTGATTATTGTGGTAAACGACTTCTGACTCGTATTGCGTTGACACACCTGACAGGTATTTCGCTTCCGCTTCCGGGATACCGAGCTTATCAAACGTTTCCTTGATGTTCTCAGGCACATCGTCCCAACTCGCAGCTGTTCGTTCAGACGGTTTAATGTAATACGTGTACGCCTCAAAATCAACCTCATCCGATAAATCAGGGCCCCACTCTGGCATCGGCTGCTTCAAAAATTCAGCATACGCTTTCAAACGGAACGCTAGCATCCACGCTGGTTCGTTTTTAGTCGCCGAAATTTCACGGATGATCTCCTCTGTTAGACCTTTCCCTGTGTCTTTAATGTTTTCATGTTCAGTGACAAAGCCATACTTATAATCCGTGACGACTTCGTTCATTTGTTCGTTCATCTCTTGAACTGCTTCCTTTGCCATAATGACTGGCCTCCTAACTAATAAACTCTAAAATTTCTGCAATGTCATCAACAACTGGTACACTACAGGCTTGCAGCGCTTGTTTGCTTTGGTGCCCGTTTGAAACCAAGATACAATCCGCACCTAGCGCTGTGGCTACTTCGTAATCGTGAACCGAATCGCCAATCAGCAGGGCTTTTTTCACACTGTTGCGTTGCATGTAATCTTGGCCGATTTCAATTTTGCTTTTTGCATAGATATCAGTTAAACCGAGCATGTCGTGAAAATAATGTGCGATAGGAAATTCTTTCGTTTGTGCTAATAAATTCTCTTGCTTAGAAGCCGATAAAATAATTTGCGTTAATCCTTTTTCATTCAACGCTTTTAATGTTTGTTCCGCACCACGATGCAAAAGTGAGTGACCCGTTTTATCAGCATGATAACCAGCGATAAATTCGATGGCTAAGCTTTCGAAGGACTCTTTTTCAAAATCAAAGCCCACATTTTCATAATAACGGACAACTGGAAAAACAAATGCTCGGTGATAATCTGAAACGGTTGGCATGATTGCCATGCCACGCTTTTCGAGCATCCGGTTCATCACGTCCATGCAATGCTGAACATCATCAAGAAGCGTCCCATTCCAATCCCAGATAATATGTGAATATTTATTCATCACGATACAACTCCTACTTCACTTCATAAGACTAGACAGCTACCACCCACGAAAGTCCCCTGTTTGATCAGCTTCATTCCGTTATGGGGGACTTTTTCAAGGATATTGGAATCCATGTCAGCAAAAGTTCCCTGTTTGGTCGATTTTTTCTGTTTCAGGGGATCCGAGCATCAGCTAATCTCTAGCCTTCCGCACCTCAGCCACCGCTTCCTCAAACGCCTTCCATGCAATGGTCGCACACTTAATCCGTGCCGGAAATTGCGACACGCCCGCATAAACAATCGCATCGCCCATATCGTCTTCATCTAAATCATCCGCGATGTCTTCACCCTTTACAATCTCGTAAAAACTATCCGTAATGTGCAAAGCCTCAGCAAACGTCTTATCCACCAAAACCTCCGACATTACCGAAGCCGACGAGCAACAAATCGCACAACCGACACCCTCGTGCCGAATATCGTCAATCACATCACCGCTAGCTTTCACCGAAATCGTCACATCGTCCCCACACGTCGGATTCTTCAAATGCACATCTTGATAACCCGCGTCGGCAATCAAACCTTTATTCCGCGGATTTTTATAGTGATCCATGATCACTTGTCGGTATAAATTCTGTAAATTAGAAGACATCAAACGTCTCCTTTCCTTCTATTGTCGCCCGAACCAACGCATCCACATCCGCCTGCGTGTTATAAATCGAAAACGTCGCCCGCAACGTCGCAGGCTGTTTCAAAAATCGCATCAGTAATTGCGCACAATGATGCCCGGCTCTCACACAGATACCGTTCGCATCGTAAACCGTCGCCATATCATGCGGATGAACCATGTCAAGATTAAAACTAAGAATGCCCGTATCCGTCTTTGGATTGAATATTTGCAACCCTTCTACCTGGCTTAACTGAGAAATCGCATAGTCACGCAATGCTAGCTCATGCTGGCGCACCGCGTCCCAACCAAATCCCGTCAGATAATCCATCGCAGCAGCCAGCCCAATCGCACCCGCAATCGGAGGCGTTCCCGCTTCGAACCGGAACGGCGCATCTTTAAACGTCGATCCCGCAAGATCAACCACATCGATCATCTCACCGCCGAACTCCACCGGCGCCATCGCATTAAGCAAATCAAATCGGCCGTAAAGTGCGCCGATCCCGGTCGGACCGTAAATTTTATGACCCGTAATCGCCAAGAAATCACAGCCTAACGCCTGCACGTCTATCTTCATATGCGGTGCCGATTGAGCCGCATCAACCACTACAACCGCGCCAACACGATGGGCTACTTCACAGATTTCTTTTATCGGGGTTATGAATCCCATGACGTTCGAAACGTGGTTCAAAGCGACCACCTTTGTACGAGGGGTTACAGCAGCTTCAACATTTTCTACCGTCACACGCCCTTCTTCAGTCAAAGGTACAAATTTCAAAACCGCACCCGTCACCTTTGCCACGTTCTGCCACGGCAAAAAGCTACTATGATGCTCCAGCTCCGTCGTTAAAATCTCATCGCCTGGCTTCAGGTTATGCAACCCGTAACTCATCGCCACCAAATTCAAAGCCGACGTCGCACCCTTCGTAAACACAATCTCACGCTCACTGGCAGCGCCTAAAAAATCAGCCACCGTCTTGCGCGCACCCTCGTACATCTGCGTCGCCTCATTCGAAATCTGATAAACCCCACGATGCACGTTCGCCGAAGCTTTCGTGTTATAATGCGCCATCCTATCAAGCACGACCTTCGGTTTCAAAGCCGTCGCCGCACTATCCAAATAAACGAGAGGTTTCCCATTCATAGGTTCTTTCAAAATATCAAAATCTTCACGAATCTCATTTACATCTAATGACATGGTACTACCTCCGTTATAAACTACCCCAACTTCGCCTCAATCTTCTTCATCAAAACTTCACGCATCACTTCGTCGTCGATCTCATCAACAAACGGCGTCAAAAAGCCAGACACAATCATCTTACTCGCGGCCTCACGGCTCATCCCACGGCTCATCAAATAATAAATCTGCTCCTCATCCAATTGTCCAATCGTTGCCGCATGCCCGGCAGTAATATCGCCCTCATCAATCAACAAAAACGGGTTCGCAATTGCCTCAGCCGTCTTTGACAAGTTCAGCAACCTCGTCTCTTGCTGATTATCACTCGCGTTCATCCCTTTATGAATCTTCCCAACGCCTTTAAATGCTAAGTGCGCATCGTCTTTCACAATCCCATAATTAATGATGTTTGCCGTTGAGCGTGGTGAATAATTTTCAAGTTGCGTCGTGATGTTTTGTTGTTGCTTGCCGTCCGCAATCGATACGGTTTTCAAAGTCGTCTCAGACCCCTTGCCTTCCAAATGCGTGTAATCTTCAAACAGCATGTTCGCATCGTTAATAATGAAATTCGTCATATCTAGCACACCCGTGCCAAAGACTTCTGAAAACTTATTATGGAACACCGTCGTCCCCGCGTACATATCACTAATTATATTCGCTTTTAAATGCGCATGATCGCCAACAATGATGCGATTAACGATATTCGCATTCAAAGCCGCCTGTGCAAGATACGTTTCAGTATAGTTGAGATTAGCACCGGTTTTCAGTTCAAGCATGGTCTGATGAACCAACGATCGCTCTTTTGAAATAATAAACACCGACAGCGGACTCGCTGGCGCCGCATTTTCAGCTACTGTCACCTTAATCCCACTATTGGTCATGCGGTTATTGATCGCCAGTAAACGATGGTGCTCCGCAGACAACGTCTCGTCAATCGTAAATTCAACGGTAATGCCTTCTAAAACCTCTTGATGGACAACCGTCCCATCCACGATGACAATGCTATTATCAGTTAAGTGTAGCGACGAGAGATCAAACGATGCCTCAACCACGTCTGTTAAAACAAGCTCATCAAACGGCCACTGGGTAATATTAGTCTTTTCCACTCCTGGCAGATTTTCTGGTAAACCCTTCATACCTTCCGCCTCCTACAATCCTAATTTTTCTTTCGTTCCGCAAGAATCTAATCTTACTGGACGCCCCGATTCCGCTTCCACAACAACACGCTCGTCTTCAATACCAACTTCTTCTTTGATCCAGTCGTAACCTTCCGCATCGATTTTCTCCATCAATGAGATATCGCCTGATTTGACGATACGACCCTGCATCATGACGTGAACGAAATCCGGTTTAATGTAATCCAAAACGCGTTGGTAATGGGTTATAATTAAACAACCAAAGTCTTCACTACGCATGCTATTAACAGCCTCTCCCACGATACGTAACGCATCGACATCCAAGCCTGAATCGATCTCATCTAAAATGGCGATTTCTGGCTTTAGCATGAGCATCTGCAGGATCTCGTTACGCTTTTTCTCACCACCAGAAAAGCCTTCGTTTAAATAACGGTGCGCCATGTCTGGGTTCATGTTCAAAGTTTCAATCGTCGCATCTAACTCACGAATAAACTTCATTAAAGACTGATCTTTTTCCCCTTCTTTCAGACGCGCTTTTTTTGACATGCGCAAGAAATCTGAATTCGTTACACCCGGAATTTCTGACGGGTATTGCATCGCTAAAAACAGCCCGGCATGTGCACGCTCATCGACTTCCATCTCTAACACCTCCTCGCCGTTCATTGTCACTTCGCCACCGAGTACCTCGTACTTCGGGTGCCCCATCACAACTTGCGACAACGTTGATTTACCCGTTCCGTTTGGCCCCATGATCGCGTGAATTTCGCCGCCCTTTACTTCTAAGTCCACCCCGGTTAAAATTACTTTATCCTCAACTGAAGCTTTTAAATCATTTATTTTCAAAACTGGTCTCGCCATCTGTACCTTACCTCCACCATTTATACTAAAATTATATTTACACTCAAAAAAAACAGGACAAAATCCTATTTTTTATTATACCAAATTTCTAATTCGTTTACTATAACAATTTTTTACTTCACTATAACAAACTTTTGTTCTACTGCTGCTTTTTCTACTGCTTTTTCGCTTTACACACATCGCAAACACCTGTAAAAAACAAATGAGCGACTTCCATCTCAAACCCATGAGCGTCCTGTAATTGTTGCGAAAATTCAGGCAATTCTTCAATTTCAACGTCGTAAATCGTTTCGCATTTTGTGCACGTGAAATGGTGATGAGCGTGCGTATTCAAATCATAACGCTCAATCCCATCATCCAGAATAATCTGCATAATCATTCCTGACGCTGCTAGCTGTCTCACATTACGATACACTGTCATCTTACTAATTGAATCGTATTCTTCTCTCACTGCGCTATAAATTTCATCAATGGATAGATGCCCTTTGACATGCTTCAACTTCTCTAGCGCCTTAACAATCAGCTGTTTTTGAATGGTTTGTCGTTGTTGCACGCAATCCACCTACTTTCTTTAAAATTAATACCACCATTATAACACAGTCATTGATAAAATTCAACGTTATTTATGCGACAACCTGGCAATCAAGATTACTTATTGACATAGTTTGCTTCTGCTTTTTGCCAATCAATCACTTTTAACAAGCTATCGATGTATTCTGGGCGGCGATTTTGATGTTTCAAGTAATAAGCATGTTCCCAAACATCTAGGTTAATCACAGGTGTAAACTCTGCCAGATTTGGCACGTCCTGATTAGGCGTCTTAATAATTAGTAAATCACCGTTCTTATCGGCAACTAGCCAAGCCCAGCCTGATCCAAATACACCAAGCCCCGCTGCTTTAAAGTCTTCTTTGAACGCCTGCATGCTTCCGAATTTAGCTACAATCGCATCGTATAACGGACCACTTGTTGGTTCTGCAACGTCTTTTTTTAACAGGTTGAAAAATAAGTTGTGGTTATAAACGCCGCCGCCGTTATTTCTCACAATCGTTGCAATGTTTTCCGGTAGTTGATCCCAGTTAGAAGCCAGTTGTTCAATGGTCCAACTATGAAATTTTGGTTGTCCTTCTAACGCGTTGTTTAAATTCGTCACGTATGTGTTCAAATGCTTGCTGTGATGCAATGCCATCGTCGCCGCGTCCACAAATGGCTCCAACGCCTCGTAAGAATAATCTAATGGTTTTAATTCAAATGGGTAATTCATAGGTAAATCCTCCTTCTTAATTTTATTATCGTAATTAGGTTTTCCAATTAATTACGAATCATGTAATCAAATGCTCCCAAGGCCGCAGTCGCTCCGCTTCCCATGGAGATAATAATTTGCTTGTAAATACTATCCGTACAATCACCAGCTGCGTAAACACCCTCGACGTTTGTCGCACCGTGCCCATCGACTAAAATTTGACCACGGCCGTCCATCTCAACCGATGATCCCTTTAACCAATCCGTGTTCGGCACTAGCCCGATCAAAATGAAAATCCCTTCCACATCAAGCGTCTGCGACTTTCCGCTCACTCGATTAGTATACGTCAAACCTTTCACCGTCGTGTCACCTGAAATCTCAGTCGTCTGCGCATTCAAAACCACGTCCACGTTCGGCAACGAGTACAATTTATCCTGCAACACCGTATCCGCTAATAACTTATCAGCAAATTCAACGACAGTGACGTGAAGGACCACGCCGGCAAGGTCAATCGCTGCTTCAATTCCAGAATTCCCCCCACCAACAACCGCCACTTTTTTACCTTTGAACAACGGCCCATCACAGTGAGGACAATACGCAATTCCTTTATTCTTAAACTGCGACTCTCCCGGGACATTCAAATCACGCCAACGCGCACCAGTTGCCAACACAACCGTCTTTGACTTCAAAACCGCCCCGTTTGATAATGTCACTTCCACCTTATCCGTTCGCTCAAGCTTCACCGCTTTCGTCGCTTTCATGACATCCACATGATATTCGTTCACGTGCTCTTCAAGCTGCGCCACAAACTTTGGCCCTTCGGTATAAGGCGTCCCGATAATGTTTTCAATGCCCATCGTATCAAGCGGTTGTCCACCAAAACGTTCCGCCACAATTCCCGTGTTAATCCCTTTGCGAGCCGCATAAATCGCCGCACTAGCACCAGCTGGCCCGCCCCCGATAACCAACACATCAAACGGATCTTTCGCCTCAAATTCCTCACCCGATGCTTCCCCTAACAACTTATTTAGGATGTCTTCAACTTCCATGCGACCGTTGGCAAACTCTGCGCCGTCTTTTAACACCGTTGGCACACCCATAATGCTTTTTGCCTCAATCTCATCTTGGAACCAACCGCCCTCGATCATCGTGTGCGTCACATTCGGGTTCAAAATCGCCATGATATTAAGCGCCTGCACCACTTCCGGACAGTTGTGGCAAGACAAACTCACATACGTCTCAAACACCATTGGCGTCTCAATTTCCGCGATCCGCTTGATGACCTTATCCTCAACCTTCGGCGCACGACCGCTCACTTGCAGCAACGCCATCACAAGCGAAGTAAACTCATGTCCAAGCGGCAAACCAGCAAAAGCCACACGGGCGGTTTCACCTTTTTTTGCAATCGAAAAACCTGGCGCTTTAACCCTTTCATCCTCGCTGATGGTAATGCGTGGTGACATCACCGCAATTTCATTCACTAAATCATGAACTTGCTGCCCGTTAGTATCGTGTTCAGCGTTAACGCCTAGTACAATGTCAGACTCCAGCATCTGGATGTACTGCTCTAATTGTTGTTTAATCTCATTATCTAATATCGACATTTTTCACAATCTCCTCTTTATACACCAAAAGCAAACCTTAGTCTACACCAGATTTGCTTTTACTACGCTGATTATTTTAATCTATATTTTACCTACTAAATCCAAGCTTGGCTTTAACGTTGCGTCGCCTTCTTTCCATTTAGCCGGACAAACTTCACCTGGGTTGTTACGCACATACTGCGCCATTTTAATCTTATCCACTAATTGGCTAGCATCGCGTCCAATCCCTTCAGCAGTCACCTCAACCGACTGAACAATGCCATCCGGATCGATAATAAACGAACCACGCTGTGCCAAACCACTTTCCTCATCCAACACATCAAAAATGCGAGAAATTCTCTGTGACGGATCAGCCAACATCGTGTACTGAACCTTCCCAATCGCCTCCGAATGCTGATGCCACGCCGCGTGCGTAAAATGCGTATCCGTCGAACAAGAATAAACCTCCACACCTAAGCTATTGAGTGTCGCAAGCTGATCTTGTAAATCCTCAAGCTCCGTCGGACAAACAAACGTAAAATCGGCTGGATAAAACACCACCACGTTCCACTTCCCAGCGAAATCCACCTCCGTATTAACCGTCACAAACTCCCCGTTTCTAAACGCATTCGCCGTGAAATTTTCTAAACTCTTACCTACCAATGACATGATTTTGCCTCCAATATACTTTTTACCCCAAAGTCCCCACAAACACTCCACATATAAGGTAGTGGTTTGGTGTTAGCTGCTTGCAGGTAACACCAAATCACTACCCCAGTAAGCCAAAAGGCGCGGTAGCTTCAAAGCACTAAACACACGCAATGACCTAAAACACCATCAGGGGTCGCATCAATCTGATCACCGAAAGGGCGCACACTCTCAACAAAACTAAAGAACACACCAACCTAATTAACCAATTGCGAAATTTAACATTACCGAGAACGATTTTACCTAGATAATAGGCTATACCTAAGAAATAGGTAGTTTTTTACCTAGATGACTGGCTATGTCGAGAAAATAGGTAGTCTCTGTTGTGTTAAGGGCACCCACTCATAACCTCTACCCCAAAAACGCTGTAAACAACCAAACGTGTTTCTCCAATGCCACATGAATCTGTGTCAACAAATCCACCGTCGTATCATCCCCAGCTTCATCCGCAACGTCAATACCGTTTTTAGCACTTGCGACGATCACTTTAAAATCAGCCACAATTTGCTCCACCATCGCGCGCGAATTCTCTTTCCCTGTCGCCTCTTCTAACGTAGACAGTTCTAAGTATTCTTTGAACGACCCAGCCGGCACAGCACCTAATGCTAAAACACGCTCTGCCACTTCATCAATGTATCCCGCTGCTTCGTTGTACAGCTCCTCAAATTTCTCGTGCAACGTAAAGAAGTCACTGCCCTTCACGTTCCAATGGTAATTATGCAACTTGACAAAAAGCAAGTTCCAATCTGACAACTGTTCGTTTAAAATTTTAACAACTTGGTTCATACCAATCAGCTCCTTAATAAAATAATGTCCTTATTGAATATAGTTATCAATAAGGACATTATAGACTATTTAATTTTGAATGTCAACTACTAATTTCCTATTCTCTTGTAGTATTGACAATTTCTTCGCCAACTATACTCACAACATGATCATAAGCCATGCGGCCCCAGTTACGAATTGACTCATCTGTGACAAACGCAGGGATTTCCCCATCAATCAATGGTAGCACCGAGACATCGTTAGCAGAACCTAATGTGTTCCCAGTAAAATCTCTCATCGCTAACGTCGGTAAAACGTCAACGGTTCCTAATACGATCTCACCGTTTTCGTCTCTTTCAACTTCTAACGTTACCAACATACCAAACTGCGTTCTACCAGCAAAGTTAGCACTTGCTGCATCGTTCCATCCCGTATATGTGACCTCTTCTGGTGACGATGCACCAGGGCCAAATAACCTCGTTTGATCGGCAATGAAATTACCCAAGGAATACATGATCAACGTTCTTGAACCGTCCGCGCGATAATGCCATTCGACTGGATGAACCGTGTGAGAGCGTTGTCCCATGATCACATCAGCGCCCGCTTCACTTAACTCTTCCGCAATTGAACGTTGCATGTTCGTCGGTGCGTTCCCGAATTGCTGACCCCAATAGAGAGCGACAATGACCACTTCTGCTCCAGCATCACGTAGCTCTTCGATGTCTTGCGCCATGCGTGGCACGTCGTTCAAATTCGTTGAGTTAAATAGGCGTGCCGCGTAAGCTAGCGAAGCATCAGGCAAGCTACCAAGGAAGCCATCCGCATAAGAAAGAATACCTACTTGAATGCCGTCTACGTCAATGATAGTCGGCGTATTAAAATCAGCCGCATTGGCATTGATTCCAGTATGATCAATACCAGCACGATCAAAGCTATCAATCGTGTTGTGCAACCCTGACAAACCGGCATCAAATGAATGGATGTTTGCACTAATTAAATGATTAAAGCCGGCATACTGTAACGCTTCTAAAATTTCAAACGGGGCATTAAAATTCGGCAGACCACCCACGTTTTGATTACTACCGTGCGCATCGACTGGCGCAACCATATTTGCAATGGCAAGGTCTCCGTCAACAAACGGTGCGATGTTCGTTACAAACGGAATGAAATCAAACGTACCGCCACCCGTATTCGCAGCATCGATAGGGCCTTGGTGTAAAAAGACATCGCCAGCGAATTGAATTCTTACTGCTTCAGCGTCTGCCAGCATGATGTCATCTTCTTCTGGCTCAGTTGGGGTTTCTGTTGGAGCCTCTGGTGCCTCGGTCACTTCTGGTGTCGTCGGAGCAGCAGTGGCCGGTGGCAGTGTCTCAATCGGTGCTTCAACTAGTAAACCATCGTCTGTTGAGCCCTCCCAATTCAAGGCAAATGCCACGCCACCACCAACTAAAAGGAGTACCGCAAAGGCAGCCAATGTAATGCGCTGTTTCAAATGGCGTCTTTTTTTCCATTCAACGCTACGTTTTTTAGCAGCTTCATACTTTGCTTTCGCTGCTCTTTCTCCCATCTTTACTCTAGTCATCGGCTTTTTTCCTGGCTTAGCTTTCTTCTCTGACTTGTCTTCTGATGTGCTTTCTGCTTTAGCTGCCGACTTGTCCTTTGCTTTGTTTGCTGGCTTCGTCTTAGGCTTATTCTCAACTGCAGTCTCATCTGCTGCTTCAACTATAGGCTCGTCTGCTACTTCCCTTTCTGCTTCAACGATTGACTCCTCTGTCGCTTCGTTTCCTACTTCAGCTTCTAATTGATCCTCAACGACTGAATTGTCCTCTGTTTGATGCTCTAACTCAGTCTCTAGTTGATCCATTGACGCTTCCTCAATCATCTCCACTGACTTGTTTACAGCTTGTTCATTTATCCGCTTTTTTGCGTTATGCTTTCTCGCTCTGTTTTTCCCTTTATTTTTTGCCACTTTAAACGCCTCTCTTCTCTCTATCATCCCCTACCCTAACAGCAATTTTTATGTTTAAGCCCTACTGGTTGTACCATAAGAATTCTTCTAAAATCAAATTATTATTAAACATCTCGGTTGCGACTTCTATCCCAACGTAGCGAATGTGCCACGGCTCGTAAACAATCGCCGTGTCTTCTTCTCTGCCGTAAGGGAAACTCGCAATAAAACCAAAGTGGTGCGCATTATCACGAACCCAAACCCCTTCTGGTGTGTTTGCAAAGCTAGCATCTAACCACCCCACATGTTCTAGCAGAGGTGTTGTTAAATCGACCGCTAAGCCAAGCTGATGTTCACTGTGTCCTGGAACCGCACTATAACGCCTTGCTAATTCCACATCGCCACCCGCACGGAGGATGGCATTTTCGTGATAACCGATTTGCATCGCATAAGAGCGATACCCGCTTGACATGAGTAACGATAAACCATTTGCTTCAGCCTCTGCAAATAACGCCTCTGTTGCACGCGCGACGTCCTCTCTTAAATGATGCACCGTTGCATCCCAAGGGAAATTAACGCCTGCGACGTTGACAATGGCTAAATCATGCGGCGAGAAATCACTGGCAACACGGTAACAACGATTCACTATCGCTAAGTAGGATAACGCCTCTTCTGCTGGGATGAGCGTTGCTAACTCAGGGTCAGCAAAGCCACAAAACTCAACCGGTCCATAAACTGCGTCGCCGTTAACCGTAATGGTATTTTCTGAATCATTATCCGATAGTAAATTACTGATCACCGGTGGAATAAATTCAATCGGTATGCCAAGGTTTTGAAGTACGGTCCTAAAAAGCAGAGCAAAAACAAACACAGACGTTAATACAACAGGCACACCAAACTTTTTGAACATCTTTTTTCTTTTCCACTTCTTATACCTAGCTCTTGTCTCTTCATCCATTGCCATGTTTAATACCTCTTTTCCCTGCTACTTCGTAGCTCAAGTAGCATTCCCGTTAATTTCTATGATACACAATTCTGTATTATATCATTCTCAAACCACAAAATCCAATATTTTTCAAAGTTTTTCGTTTATTTTAGCGGCAATGTACTCAGCCTGCTTGCCAAAAGTGGCTTGTAATTGATTTCCGGATAAAAACGCCCCTTCAAGCGCTAAATCGTTTAACTGATCTTGATCGATCAAATCAACGTCTTTGAGCGTGACTTTAACACGCGAAACTTCATGGCTGACGGATTCAATGTTCCCACTGCCACCAATCGCACGAACAAAATCCAGTACTTGTCCCTCATCAGCAACGACCACCTCAGTTGACGTTCGCTTTTTTCTCATTCTGACTAAAACGATCTCAATGAGGGTCGAAAGGATAATAAAACCTAACGTCACCAATAATGTTTCAATTAAATCGTCTTCAAAAATAAAATAATAGACTAAGCCAAAAATAATTCCTGAGATCACATTACTGATCATTAACCTTCTCTTCATGATGTTATCCTCCAAGCTTTTTTTGCTCTTTTAGCATTATAGCATTTTTAATCGGTGAATTCATTAGATTTTGATGCAATTGTTAAATTTAAATACCACTCTGACGGTTACAAGTTGTATATAACACAGCGACAAACTTGTATATAACGAAAGAAAACTCCCGCTAGGGGAGTTCTCGAACTTCTTACTTGTTAGCCATGTTATACTTCTTGTTGAAGCGTTCGATACGCCCATCAGCTTGCGCAAACTTTTGACGTCCCGTATAGAATGGGTGACAATTTGAACAAGTATCAATACGAATTTCTTCTTTTACTGATCCACTTTCAAATGCATTTCCGCACGTTGTACACGTTACGGTTACGCGGTTATATTCTGGGTGAATGCCTTTTTTCATCTTCTTTACACTCCTTGAACCCTGGTATAAGCGCTACAACAATAGCTTTGGATTGACTGGTCTACCAGAGAAAGTCTTTTGTTTTTATTACAACTAGAACATTATACTAGATTCCAATCTAAAAATCAACTGTTTTTTCACTATTCCTTCTCACGCCAAATTTTTGCACCAAGGTTGGTCAATTTCTCTTCGATGTTGGAATAGCCACGATCAATGTGATACGTGTTGCCAATTTCTGTTACTCCTTCGGCAATAAGTGCAGCGATGACTAATGATGCGCCTGCGCGCAAATCCGTTGCCATGACCCGCGCACCACGAAGCGGCGTCGCACCTTGAATAATGGCTGAATTGCCTTGCACACGAATGTTCGCGCCCATCTTATTCAACTCGTAGCAATTTCTAAACCGATCGGAATAAATCGTATCTTCAACCATACCGACACCGTCAGATTGTGTCACCAACGTAACCAGTGGCTGTTGCAAATCGGTCGCCAAACCAGGGTAAATGCTCGTTTTAAAATCAACCGCCTTCAATGCTTTCCCCCCGCGAACAGTAACTGAATCGGTATTAATTTCAATGTCAACGCCCATCTCTTGTAGTTTAGAGATTAAGGCATCTAGATGGGTGGGGATAATGTTGTCAATTTTAACTTCTTCGGCTGCGGCTGCAGCCAATGCGATATAGGTCCCTGCTTCAATGCGATCAGGAATAATCGCATGGCGGGTTCCCCTTAAGCGGTCGACCCCTTGAATACGGATCTCATCGGTACCCGCACCACGGATCTTTGCCCCCATATTATTTAATAAATTAGAAAGATCGACAATCTCAGGCTCTTTCGCCGCGTTTTCGATCACGGTCGTCCCCTCGGCTTTACTTGCTGCGATCATAATGTTAATCGTGGCACCCACCGATGGAAAATCCAGGTAAATTTTCGCACCCTTTAACCTTTCGGCCCTCATATAAATCGTACCGCCCTCTTGCTCAATGGTCGCACCAAGGGCTTCAAAGCCTTTTAAATGTAAGTCGATTGGTCGCGGTCCTAAATAGCAACCGCCTGGCATGCCAATTTTTACTTCTTTAAACTTTGCTAACAGAGCGCCTAAAAAATAATAAGAGGCGCGTAATTGGGTCACCGGTCCTTCTAGTAACGGTATGTTTTGTAAGTTTGTTGGGTCGATGATGAAGTCTTCATCATCGTCACCGTCGTAGCGATAAGTGCCACCTAATTGTTCAATCATTTCGCCCAAACGCTCCACATCCACAATGCTGGGGATGTTTTCAAGCGTCACCGGAGATTCAGCTAAAATAGACGCTGGGATCAGTGCCACTGTGCTATTCTTTGCACTATCAATTTTAACTGTACCCGATAGCGGTCGCCCGCCTTCAATTTTAATTAATTCCATCATCATTCGTCCCTTCGACACTAATAGACATCGTTAATATTATACTCCAAACACATGCAAACTTCAATCCTAAATGTTGCGCCTGTGTCACTAATATATGCCAAATTTTTACATTTAATAACTAGATCGACAAATTAGCTGAAGAGTTTTGCAACGTTTGCTTTGTCTTTTTCAAGCTGATCAACGAGTGCATCTAACCCGTTAAACTTGACCTCATCGCGCATTTTATTAATAAATTCAACACGTAATGTTTGGCCGTAAATGTCTTCGTCAAAATCAAAAACATACGTCTCTATCGAAAGCTGATTCACGAAGTTCGCCGTCGGGTTGTACCCCACATTAGTCATGCTACTATAACGCACCCCGCCAATGTAGCTGTTCGTGGCATAAACCCCGCGCAAGTGAAACAGTTGATCGGCGGCTATTTTCAGATTGGCAGTCGGAAAACCAATCGTACGGCCAAACTGTTTACCACGTACCACTTCCCCACTGACAGACAGAGGACGTCCTAGCATTTGATTCACTGCCGCTAAGTCTCCTTTTTTTAAGCACTGTTTAATGTTAGTTGTCGATACCTTCTCCCCGTCCATGAGGACAGCATCCGAAACGCTTGTTTCAAACGCGTCATAGGTCGATAAAAGCTGTGCATTCCCGGCTCCGCCACGCCCAAATTTAAAATCGAATCCGATACAGACTGCGCGCGCTCCGATGCTTAACAGGTAGTCGTTGACAAATGTTTCGGCAGTCAAACTCAAAAAGGTTGCATCACATTCAATCACAAGGACGTAATCGACGGACATGGTTTTAAGAATGCGACATTTTTCTGTTGTTGGGGTCACGTATCCCTCGTTTTCAGCTTGCCCAAGTGCTACTTTTGGGCTTTGAGCAAACGTCATCACGACGCTTTTGATTTGATTTTTTCGGGCAATGTCAATCGCTTGCTGGATGACTTTTTGATGCCCTAGATGCACACCGTCAAAAAAGCCGATGGCCACGGAAAACGTTTCTTTCAGTTCCCGTAATTTTTCAATGTTCACAACTTCCACACTTAACACCTACACTTTAAAACATCACATAAATTAACGCTAGCACACCTAAGCTACTCACAGCCACTAAATCCGTGACATTGAACCTTGTCACACGAAATTTTGTCCGCTTTGCCGTGCTCACATAACCACGCACATCAAGCGCATTTGCCAATTCCTGAGCGCGATTAAAAGAGCCCATAAAAATGGGAATAAACAGCGGCAAAAGCTTTCTCATGCGTTGAAAAAAATTCCCCTCATTAAACTGCACACCGCGTGATTCCTGCGCTTTCATCAAGCGATGCCCTTCGTCAAACAACGTCGGAATAAACCGGAGGGCGATCGACATCATAAACGCTAAATCCTGCACGGCAAAGTCGAACCATTTCAGCGGGGTTAATAACCGCTCGACTCCGTCCGTCAAATCCATTGGTTTTGTTGACAACCCAACCGTACTGGTCATCATGATAATCAAAGAAAAACGCATCACCACAACCCCTGCTCCTCTGAGGCCAAATTCCGAGACAGTAAACGGGCCCCACGACCAAAAAACGGTGCCGCCACCCGAAAACAAGGCTTGAAGAAACGCCGTGAAAAGAATGATTCTTAGTAGTGGTCTAATGCCTTTTAGAAAAATCGTAAGGGGGATTCGGGTAAGAAAAATGATGAGGAAGGTATAAGCAGTCAGTGCGACGTAGTGTTGCCAAGAAGAGGCCATCAACAAAATAACGACAAACCCAATAACGCTGATCAGCTTTGTACGCGGATCTAGGTGATGAATCACTGAGTTTGTTTCCATATAGCGGCCAATTGAAAGGTTTTTAACCATAATAAAGCTCCTTAAAACAGGCACCTCAAAATGCCATGCCTTTTATTATACTCGAAAAAGAGGGAAACTTCAATCTTAAAAAATACCGACTTTTATCGCGGTGTGCAACCTGCCAAGTTTAGGCAAAAACTAACATTTTAAAACGCTTGACAATTGTGAAAAAATGAAGTAAAATGCTGATGTCGCTATTGTGACAACATTGAACGATTTTCAATGAAATGTAATGGATTTTCAATGAAATGTAATGGATTTTCAATGAAATGAAAGATAAGAAAGGAAGTTGATTTGTGATGAAGAAATTTACAAAAATTGCGGCATTGTTTGTGATGATGCTCGCTTTGTTTGTTTTTGTTGCTTGTGATAACGATAACGGAAACGAAGAGGCTGGTGCTTCTACTTATGAAGGTGTTGGTGAAGGGTTTGGTGGAAACGTCTATGCGACCGTTACCATCGAAGACGGTATCATCATTGACATTGAGGTTGACGTGGCTAATGAAACGGAAGGGTTTCGTGAGCTTGCTGCTGATCAAATCCCTGATTTAGTGATTGAGCATCAAAGCATCGAAGTCGATGCGGTGACAGGTGCAACGGAAACAAGCGATGGGATCATTGAAGCTATTACGGCGGCGTTAGTTGCTGCTGGTCTCAACCTAGATGATTTCAGAGGTGACGTTGCTGTTGAAGGCGCGGACGTTGAAGATTTAGAAGCAGACATCGTCATTGTTGGCGCTGGTGGGGCTGGTTTAGCAGCAGCGATTGAAGCGGCTGAAGCTGGTGCGAGTGTGATTATATTAGAAAGAATGCCAATTGTTGGTGGAAACACGTTACGGGCAACGGGTGGTATGAACGCTTCTGAGACTGAATTGCAAGCGGCTTTAGACATTGAAGACGACGTTGATTCGTTCTTCGAAGATACGTTGACGGGTGGTCAAGGGACAAACGATCAAGAGCTATTAAGAATCATGGTTGATTATTCAGCAGATGCGGTTCATTGGATCAATGATTTAGGGGCTGGTTTAGATAACGTGACACCGTTTGGTGGGCAAACGGTTAACCGTACTCACCGTCCGGTAGACGGGTCGCCAGCTGGGCCAATCATGGTTGAGGTGTTAACGGATCGTGCAGAAGCGTTAGGCGTGGATATCCTGTTAAACAGCGAAGTAACGGCTATTTTAACGGAAGGCGACACGGTAATTGGTGTGCTTGTTGAGGACGTGGCAACGGGTGACGAATTCACGGTAACGGCGGCGGCTACGATTTTAGCTTCGGGTGGCTTTGGTGCTAACCCAGAAATGATTGAATATTACGATCCGGATTTAGCTGGTTATTTCACTACTAACCATAGCGGTGCGGATGGCTTAGTGATCCAAATGGCTGCCGATCTTGGTGCTGATTTAGTTGACATGGTAGAAATTCAAACACACCCGACGACAGATCGTGAGACGGGATACATGTTTACAGAAGCGTTCCGTTCTGACGGTGCGATTATCGTTAACAACGAAGGGGTGCGCTTTGTGCATGAATTAGAAACGCGCGATGTGGTAGCAGCAGCGATCTTAGCTCAGCCAGATACGGATGCGTTCTTGATCACTAACGGTGATATGAGAGAGAATAACGCTACGTTAGATCGCGTCATTAATGCTGGTTTTGCTGTCTATGGTGAAACGCTTGAAGAGTTGGCAGAGGCGCTAGGCATTGATGCAGAGGCGTTCGTTGCCACCATGGAAGCATACCGTGAAATGGTTGCAAGCGACGAGGACACTGACTTCGGTCGTGAAGTGATGAGCCAAGATTTTGCTGAAGGGCCGTTCTACGCCTTATCGATTACACCATCGATTCATCATACGATGGGCGGGGTACGCATTGATGCGCAGACGCGTGTTCTAAACGCGGCAGGTGAAGCGATTCCTGGTTTATACGCAGCAGGCGAGATCGTTGGTGGTATCCACGGTGCTAACCGCTTAGGTGGTAATGCGTTAACGGATATTATCGTATTCGGACGCATCGCTGGACAAATAGCAGCGTCTGAGTTGGATTAAAAACTAAACAATATAAAAATGGTAGCCATTTTACATACGGCTACCATTTTTTATATGCTTTCATTTACGGGGTGCGGATTTCAAAGTCATCGGCGATCGAAGGCTCCAGTTCAAAGCCGCCTTCTAAGCCCGATGACAAATAGATACCACCGTCTTGGCTAATGAGCACCACCTCGATACCCGGATGTGCTTCGACGTAGGCTAATCCTTCTTCAATGCCTAAAGCAAAGACAATTGTTGTGTAAACTTCACCGAGTAACCCTGTATCCGCGATGATCGTGATTCCCACGATGTCGTTGTCAAACGGAAAGCCGGTTCGTGCATCAAAAATATGATGATACACGACGTCCGTTTCTGGATCGACAAAAAAGCGATTGTACGTCCCAGAACTAAGGACCGCTCGGTTATAAGTCGGCACAACACCGACTAACGTTCGACCATGCAATTCCGGGAATGGTGAATGAATACCCACTCTAAACGGCGTCCCATCGTAACGTCCGCCAACTGCCAGTACTTCGCCACCGATCGTAATCATCGCGCGGCAAACCCCGTTGCTCGTCAATAGCGCAGCGACTTCATCCGCCATGAACCCTTTCGCAATGGCCCCTAAATCCAAACGCATCCCTGCTTCTTCTAAAAACACCGTACTTGCTTCGGCGTCCATCACGACGCGGGTGGGATCTAATAAAGGTAGTACCGCGGAAATCTCGGTATCATCAGGCCGTCGCGCGCCTTCCATCCCAATGCGCCATAGGTTCGTCACGGGCCCAATGGTCGCATTAAATAAACCCTCTGAATAAAGCGAATAGTAAATTGATCGTTCAATCAAGTAAAAAGTATCAGATGCCACTTCAACCGGCGAAATGCCAGCCATCTCATTGATCCGTTCTACTTCACCCCCGACGTCATTGACCGTCAAACGCGTCTCTAAGTCAAAGATCAACGTAAACGCCTCGTCAAGTAACTCACAGCGCGGATCATCATTGTCAGCGCCAGAGCATGCGATATCAAAAATTCTAATCTGAACGGGGGTGTCCATGGAAAGCTCTATGCGCTCGTGCACTAAATCGTTGACCGGCTCAGGACAGACGGAAGTATCAATCGCGTTTTCACAGCCGACCAACACCAATAAAACTAATCCAAATGTACATCCTAATTTTTTCATTTTCATCACATCCAACCTATCATAGAGGCAGCTGTGTGACGGCTGTCTATGACAATTTTATCATAGAGGCAGCTATATGAGGCTCGTCTATGATCATTTCCGCGCTCGTGCGCCACATTTCATTATAGCAAAATTTACGGACTTTTTCCACAAGAAAAGACTGGGAATACGATTCCCAGCCTTCGTTTAGAATGACTTAGCCATTCTGGTTTTATTCGTTACAACGATTAACGTCCAACCGCAGTCGCGATTCTGATTTCACCTGTTACT
Organism: Turicibacter sp.; assembly: GCA_009780245.1. Classification (GTDB taxonomy): domain Bacteria; phylum Bacillota_I; class Bacilli_A; order MOL361; family Turicibacteraceae; genus WRKJ01. The sequence goes on along the minus strand of WRAJ01000001.1, from coordinate 71,165 downwards.
AGCTCAGAAAAGTCAACGTTTGAAACGTTTTGTGTGGCATCAGCATGACTAATTGTTCCGAATCCAGTACCAAGATTTGATTGGTATAAAGTAATACCATCGTACTCGCCATCGTGCTCGTCAGCAACCGCAGCAATCTCTGAATCCCAAATTTGTGCCGTTGCAGTGTCTCTATAGTGCTCGTTAGCAAAAATGATATCACCGTGGATTCTAACACCAGACAAACGGAAATAAGGTACGTTTACGTAAACATCACCGTGAACTTCACCAATGAATGGTCCTTCAGCGATGAAGAACGTTCCAGGTGAATTAACAATGATGCCGTTTGCAACCGTTAATGTCCAAGCACCAACTGGAACACGAGGAACACCACCAATTTCATCTCTCTGATAGAAACCTACTTTACGTGCGTAAACCTCAGTCCACTCTCCACCAGAATGACGCTCAACGTCTCCCTCAATGTATAACGGCCCTTCCATTTCGATGTCCGCCGCTAAACCAGCTACCCAAGCACGACCTTCACTGTCTGCACTTAAAGCATCAGCCAGTTCTTCGCCGTCTTGCAGGCCACCACGTGATGTTGCATGCGCAGCAGCGTCTACTTCATCCTCACCGTTGTCATCCTCATCAGCGTCTTCTTCGTCTTCGTCTGCTACTTCTTCAGTATCATTCTCGTACGCGTCGTCACCGTTGTCGTCGTTTCCACAAGCAACAAGTCCTAGTGATAAGAACAGTGCTAGGGCCATTAAAAATGTTTTTTTCTTCATGTTTTTTCTCTCCCTTAATTGCGATTTTTTTCGCAAAAAATAGTTGTGAGGAAATTCTCGAATTTTTCGACAAATTTTTTCCCGTTCAACATTCTAACACTTTTCATCTTAAAATGCAAGCACTTTTTTTCTTTTTTTAAAAGTTTTTTTTATATAAAATCATAGAATTCCCGATAACGACAACGTTTAAAAGAGGTGAAAATCGTTGGTTTTTTGATTCTTGTGAATTTTTTTTGAATTTTTCATTTTTTAAATAGTGAAATTTTTATACAAAAAAACCGCTAATCTTTCGACCTCTCGAAAGTAGCGATTTTTCAACAATCTCTTAATCAAAACGGGATCACCACGTCATCGTCGGGGACGTAATCAGGCGGATGCACCTCGACAATGTGAATGAGTAACCGGTGAGGCAAGACGATGATTGTTTGCCCAGGGCGCGATGCCCACCCCATCATCACACCAATCTGATCAGGGCTATTGTCGCGATTCACGCGAACTTGTTCACCGTCAATCTCAATCCAATTGTATTGATCGCCGATTAACCAGCCGTCTTCTGACGTGATTTCAAAATACTCCGAAGCCCCTTCGTAAAGAGGGAAACGACCATACTCAACACCGTTAATGGTAATCACGGCATAAATCGTCGAGCCGGGTGGTGCAACTGGTGTTTGAAACTGCTGCCACGCAAAAACACCGACCGGAATAAACGAAGCCAATAAAATCACAATCATCAATACCGCATCAAGCGGCCGAATCAATTTTCTAAGCGGCTTCAATGCCTGTTTGCCTTTTTTAACGAATGACACGTTCCTCACCCACTTTTATGTTATTGCACTGCTACCTGTCCAGCAACGATCCCCTGTTGCAAAGCAACCATTAACGATAACCCACTGAAATACATCGACCCTATATAGCGACCGTTCGACATCTCACCGACCGCAAACAAGCCTGGAATCACAGCACCAGATGCATCAAGGACTTGATAATCATCGTTCACGATCACCCCACCAATGGTTCCCATATCAACGGGATACATGCGTAAAGCAAAGAATGGCCCTTCAAAAATGCCACTTGCGCCTTCCGTTCGACCTAATGGATCAACAACGGTTCGATCATCTGGGTCTAACATCGTGTCTAAATAAAGAGCATTGTTCCGTTCAACCTCCACTACTAGCTGCCCATAAGGCACACCGATGGCTTCAGCTAAGTCTTGCAGTGTGTCACCACTGAATGCTGACGGATGATCTAAGTTTTCCGAAATTTGATTGATGCGTAGTTGGAAGGCTTCACTGCTATCAAAAATAAAGAAGGCGCCTTCCGGTGAATAATGAGCTGTGTAGTTGAATAAATACGTGTAATGGTCGATAAATCCCGTTTCAAACGGTCTTGTCTCCATGATAAAGCGGCGACCTTCGTGATTCACTAAAATACCTGGAATACTAAACATCGTACCCGTCAACTCGTTCGTAAGGCCTAGCCCAATGAGCCACTGTTCATCGTGGATGACCGCACCAACTTCTTCTGCCATGATGATGCCATCGCCTATGTGACCGTCAGCAGCCAGCGAGAAATCAATAAACGGGGCAAGCTCTGGCATGAAACGCGACATCAAAGCATCGTTACGAGAAAAACCACCCGTTGCCAAAATGACCGCGTTGTTTGCCGTATAAGTGACTTCCCCTGCCGGACCATCTGCCACAATGCCGCTTATTCTACCACCTTCTTCAATCAAAGTAACGCCACGCGTTTCCAAATGAATCTCTACACCTAAATCACGGGCTGCTACTTCTAAAAACCCAATTAAAGCTGAGCCGCCGCTTTCCCCGTCTGCAGAAATCGGCACGATCGTGCGACCACTCAAGTCGACAACGCCCTCAAAACCTAAAGCCATTAAGAAGTCTATCGCTGCGCCTGATTGTTCGACTAACGGCCGGATTAATTCCGGGTATCGAAACGTCATACCTCTTGGATCGTCATCTTGCAAGGCTAGCCAGTTCTCGTAAAACTCATCGACAGTCATCGCTTCTGCTTCCGCTAATTGAATGCGAGAACCCACGGCTGCAATGCCATTACTAAATAACGTTGAACCGCCTAGCACCGGCATTTTTTCAATTAAAATCACAGAAGCACCGTTTTGAGCAGCAGAAATGGCCGTCGTTAGACCACTCATTCCACCACCAACCACAATGACATCCGCCTGCGTATGGCGATATTCAAAATCGTCTGTGCCATCGCCGTCAACTAATAAGTCATCCGATTCACCAGTTGTCAACTCATCAGCGTTACCCCCTTCAACATAAACGTCCTCTTCATCGTCGTTCTGACAAGCAATCAAAGTACCTAAAGCCATAAACAAAACCAAGCTTAAGGTTAACATCTTTGCTAACTTTCTCATCTCTTTTCACAACCCTTCTCCCACATGCTCAATTATATCATGTTGTGAAATGAGCGTCAATGTGAAACGTTTCTCCTATCAAAAAAGCAAGCACAGATTGTACTCACTTTTATAAGAATTTATTGCGCTGCCACTTCACCCGCTGCAATCCCTTGCTGCAAAGAAATCATGAGCGATAACCCGCTAAAATACATCGGGGCAATATAGCGGCGGTTAGACATTTCACCAACTGCCATTAATCCCGGAATCACATCGCCGTTCGCATCTAACACTTGATACCCGTCATTCGTGATGACCCCACCGATCGTTCCCATGTCCATTGGGAATAAACGCATCGCATGGAACGGGCCTTCGGTAATCGGGTTAATCCCCTCAGCATCTCTGCCAAACGGATCATCCGCTTCGCCGTTATACGCCGCGTTAATCTGATCAATCGCTGCTAACAAGTTCTCATAAGGTACGCCCATCGCCTCGGCTAATGCTTGGATCGTTTCGCCCGTGAACGCATCCGGATGATCACCGTGTTCTTCTATTTGCTCAACCCTAGTTTCAAAAGCTTCGCTACTATCAAAGACGAAGAACGCACCGTCTGGCGAATAGTTAATAGTGAAGTTATAGAGATACGTGTAATGATCGATAAAGCCTGGTGGGCGTGTTTCCATGACGTAACGATTACCCTCGTGATTAACTAAAATACCCGGGACTGCCGAAACAAGCATGCCTGAGAACTCATTTTGTAAGCCGAGTCCGATTAACCACTGCTCTTCATGCAAGACAGCACCGGCTTCCTCGGCCATGATTACCCCATCTCCCATGTGACCAACTGCGGCTGTCGAGTACTGCACGAATGGCGCGAGTTCTGGGATTAAACGCGCCATGAGCTCCTCATTACGCGAGAAACCACCGGTTGCTAACACAACAGCATTGTGAGCCGTGTAGGTCACTTCGCCTGATGGTCCTTCCGCTACAACGCCAGTGACCACACCGTTTTCCGTCATCACTAAATCGCGTCCGCGTGTTTCTAAGTGAATCTCTACACCTAAGTCACGCGCTTGCTCTTCTAAGAATTCCACTAAAAGTGGTCCGCCCCATCCGACCCAATCTTCTGGTGTTTCAGGCACAAGCATGCGGCCACCAGGATGCAACGCCACTTGATAATCCATCGCTAACAACCAGTTAAAAGCTTCACCTGAATTGTCAACCATTTGTCTGGTTAGTTCTGGGTATAAGAAGCCCACTTGTCTGGGATCGTCGACTTGCAAGTTCGTCCAGCCTTCATAAAGCTCATCGTGTGTAATGAGGCCACCGTGCTCAATTTGCCAATCCGAACCGGCAACGGATAAACCACCACCAAATAACGTCGAACCGCCTAGCATCGGCATTTTCTCAATTAAGATCACCGATGCGCCGTTTTGAGCAGCCGAAATAGCCGTTGTTAAACCGCTCATCCCACCACCAACGACGATAACGTCTGCTTCTGTGTTAATGTCGATTTCTTCGCCTGTGTCACCTACAAGTGGCGCGAGATCAGCAGGGTCTGCACCCGCTTGACGAATCGCATCCGCCACGGCTTCTAAGACACCATCTGCGGTGTAAGTAGCCCCTGAAACAGAATCAATGTTCGTCGACTGCGCCGCTAAAATATTAGGCACAATGTTATCAATCGCCGTCTCAGCAAAGCCTGCCGTGTCCGTGTGCTCAACCACGTTTATTTCCAAGATTTCGTCCTCGCTAAAGGTCACTTCAACAGTGATTTCGCCGTCATAGCCTGCGCCTACTCCTGTGAACGTCCCTGCGGTGAATAGACCATCCGTTTCAGCTACTTCATCGCCGTTATCGTCGTTATTACAAGCAGCTAACAACCCAATAGCCGCAAACAACATCAAGCTAAGGACTAAAAATTTTCCTAATTTTTTCATACCTTTCACAACCTCTCTTTGAATTTATTATTTCACTTCGTTCAGTGATTCTTGTTGCGGGTCTATTATAACTGTTTGTGATTTTATTGTCAATATAAAACCGTTACTTCAAATACTAATGCACTTCGATGAGCCCCAAATGCTAGGCACGGCTGTACAAAAAAAGAGCACTCATTCGAGCACTCCGATCATTTCCCCACGCTACTCTCGTAAAATTCGTAACCGTGGGCGTTTAATTCATTCAAAATTTCAGCTTTGTGCTGAGCATCAATGGTTTCTAACACAACCGTCACACCCATTTGATACATCGATAACCCTTTGCGATTGCGATTTTGGTACGTCGATAACACGTTCCCGCCGTTATCTGAAATACAAGACAGCAAGCGTGTCAATTCGCCTGGCTGATGATTAATCGCCGTTTTAATCTGTGTTCGCCGACCTGTTGCGACAAGCGCGTGGTTAATGATGCTTTCAATCATATTAATGTCGATGTTGCCACCTGACAAAATAGCACCAACTTTTTGGCCTTTAAAGCGATCCGCATAAGCAAGCAAGGCGGCGACACTCACTGCTCCGGCACCTTCGCACACTAAGTTACAGTTTTCAAGTAAAAACAAGAAAGCTTCTGACAATTCCGTTTCCGATACGGTCACAATTTCATCCACGTATTTCTGAATAATCGGGAACGTCATATCACCCGGTCGGGCCACGGCGATGCCATCCGCAATCGTCCGCTTCACGGCGACCGTCTCGATTTTATCTGCCTGAACCGCCTCGTACATCGACGGCGCATTTTCTGCTTGCACACCGATGACTTTAATCGCAGGATTGATCGTCTTGACGGCTAAGGCTACCCCCGCGGCGATACCGCCACCGCCGATGGGAACGAAAATCACTTCTAAATCCGGTTGCGCTTCTAGCATCTCCACCCCGATGGTCCCTTGTCCGGCGATGACATAAGGGTCGTTAAAAGGGTGCACGAAGGTGGCGCCGGTAGATGCTTTGAGTTTCCTCGCCTGTGCATAAGCCTCGTCGTAAATGTTGCCGGCTAAGATCACTTCAGCACCGTTATTTCTGGTTGCTGATATTTTGGCGAATGGTGCGTTTTTCGGCATGACAATCGTCGATTTTATCCCGAGGTGTGTTGCGCTAATCGCAACTCCCTGTGCGTGATTACCAGCGCTGGAAGCCACGACCCCGTTGCGTTTTTCGGCTTCGGTGAGGTGCAACATTTTATTGTACGCACCACGAATTTTAAACGAACCTGATTTTTGCAGATTCTCTAATTTCAGGTGAAGCTCCACCCCTGTTTTGGCACTTAGACTCTCGGCAAATAGTAAATCTGTCTTTTTGATGATGCCCGCTAAGTTTTGTTGTGCTTCTTTAATCATTTGAAAGTTTACAGCTGTGCTCATGTTTTTGCCTCCCAATTTTATTTTTAAGTATTGTCAATCGTTAAATAATAAATGAAAGAAATGTTCAACCTCTTGGATCCGGTCAGTCCCCGCAGCAATGCCAAGAATTAAGGGGATATCCGGATTGATAGGCTGGATGTAGTCGTCAAATAGCGGTAAAGTGTGTAACAAAATACCGTAATCGTTGACGAACATTTCATCAGAGAAATCCACGTTTAGCTCACGAAGATCGAGGTAGTGCCCAATCGCTGCCATCGCGTGAAAATCGTGCTCATAAGCAATCATAATATCAACCACACTAGCACCCGTAAAGGTCGTAAAAACCGGGATGGTGTCAAAGCTAAGTGGCATATCCTGAACAACGACCGCGTAACGATTTTGTTGCGCTTCCGTTAATAAAAGATCTCCCAGATAGGCCGATAAACCTTCTGTGTCAACGAACATGCGGAAGTGATCGGTTAACGTATCCTCAGGTGGTGCTAACTCTTCTTCTATTGCCATTTGATTCGCCACGTAGCTAAACCCACTTGTCACCATAATGTGAAGGTGCTCCCTCTGGTTTGTGGTCGTGAGGGTGTGAATCACAAATGCCAACACGACAACGGGGATCATCACCCACCATTTGTAATATTCCCAGAAATACTTCGCCTTTTCTTTCATGTTCATGCCTGTGATTGCTGCTTTAAAATTGACCTTGCCATCTTTAGGTTTATATGGTTGATACTTATCCAAGATAAACGCCTACTTTCTTACGTACTAATTTGTCTGATTCACCTTTGTTTATTCTAAGGATAAAGACAACACTACTATTTTACCACAAGTCAGTCCAAAGTTAAACCGCTCAAAGACGTTTAAATTTCTGTTAATCTGTGGTAAAAGGATATTTATACATACACCGACTAAAGTGAAAAGAAACCGCCTGGCACATACTACCAGACGGTTTCTTTTCAAATTCCACCTAACCCTAACCCCTTAAGCAGCCGATTTCTTATTATAAACATCCACAGCCACGGCTGATAACAGAACAAGCCCCATGATCGCTTGTTGCCAGTCAATCCCAACACCAAGTAAAGACATCCCGTTGTTAATGATCGCCATGACCAAACCACCGACGATGGCTCCCATGACTTTACCAACACCGCCTGATGAGGAAGCGCCCCCGATAAAGCAAGCCGCGATCGCGTTTAACTCGAATAAATCACCTGCTGCTGCTGTGGAAGCGTTTAGTCTAGCTGAAAAGATTAAGCCTGATAACCCAGCGAGCATTCCCATGTTCACGAACGTCCAAAACACGACTTTCTGCGTTTTAATCCCCGATAGCTGCGCGGCTTTCTCATTCCCACCAATGGCGTATAAATAACGCCCGGCTTTCATCTTGGTGGTCGCAAAATAATAAATCACAATCAAAGAGACCAAAATGAACAACACGTTAGGAATACCGGCATGAGAAGCCAATGTGTAGCTAAATGCCATCACAATCGCTGCGATCGCAACTAATTGCACAATAAACACTGGCATTGAAGGAACGCTAAACGAGTAAGAAATACGCTTTTTTCGTGCTAAAACCAAAATGATCGCAATCACGAGTGAAAAGAGGGCGCCTACCAACAAAGTGGTGACATGCAGCTCTGTGCCACCGCCAAACACATCCGGAATAAAGCCAGAGCTTAACGATCTAAACATATCCGGGAACGAGGCAATTGTTCGCCCACCAAGCACCACAATCGTTAACCCTCGAAACACGAGCATCCCCGCTAACGTGACGATAAAGGCCGGTACTTTGACATACGCGATCCAAAACCCTTGCCAAGCACCGATCACACCGCCCAACATCAAGCAAAGCAAAATGGCAAGAAACGGATTCATGCCGTTGTTGATAATCAAAATCGCCGCAACGGCACCAACAAAGGCGGCAACCGATCCCACCGATAAATCAATGTGCCCTAACACAATGACCATTAACATCCCGATGGCTAAAATCAAAATGTGACTATTCTGCAAAATAACATTGGTAACGTTTAAAGGTCGCAAGAACGTCCCGTTTGTTAAAAATTGGAAAAACGCACCCACAATCACTAGAAAAAGAACCATGCTGTATTGCTTCATGTTGCCCAAAATAGCTAGACCTTTCACGTTTTGTTCATCCGTCCCATTTTGTTTTTCATCTGTTGTCACACTATTTTTCATTTTTGATTTCTCCTTCCACATGGCTGGTCATATAACCCATCATAATTTCGCCGGTTGCATCCTTTTGCAGCACTTCGCCTGTGATGCGACCTTCGTTCATGGCGTAAATGCGATGACAGATGCCTAGAATCTCTGGCAATTCAGATGAGATCATGCAAATGCCTTTGCCCATCGCAGCTAACTCTTGAATAATGGTATAGATTTCGTATTTTGATCCGACATCAATCCCTCTTGTCGGTTCATCTAAAAACAAGATATCCGGCTCTGATAACATCCATTTACTCAAAACAACTTTTTGCTGATTCCCACCGCTTAAATTTCCCACCAATTGCCAGATGCTCGGCGTTTTAATGTTCAATTTTTTGCGATAATCTTCGGCTTCCTTTGCTTCTTCGTATTCGTTCATCACACCGTTGCTAGATAATTTACCTAAGCTTGCAAGCGAAATGTTTCGCATGACCGTCTCCTCAAGCAACAAGCCGTTTCCTTTTCGATCTTCTGACACATAGGCAAGACCTGCCTCAATCGCATCCGTTGCATGATTAAGACGCAGTTCTTTCCCATCTTTGAACATCTCACCGCTGATTTTAGCTCCGTAAGATTTGCCAAAAATACTCATGGCAAGTTCCGTTCGGCCCGCACCCATTAACCCAGCAATCCCGACAATCTCACCTTTTCTAATGTGGAAATTAATATCATCTAAGATTTTTCGATCTTTATGCAGCGGGTGATAAGCGTTCCAATTTTTCACTTCAAAGATAACCTCACCAATGTTAGGTTCACGCTCTGGGAATCGCTGTGATAGGTCTCGCCCCACCATGCCTTTAATGATGCGTTCCTCCGTCGCTTCACCTTTTGCCTTATCGAGCGTCTCAATCGTTTGACCGTCACGCAAAATCGTAATGGAATCCGAAACGGCCGTCACCTCATTTAACTTGTGCGAAATAATAATCGACGTAATGCCTTGCTCTTTAAACGTCAGCAATAAATTTAATAAATTCTCACTATCGTCCTCATTCAGCGCCGCGGTCGGTTCATCCAAAATGAGTAACTTCACTTTCTTCGCGATCGCTTTTGCGATTTCGACCAACTGCTGCTTCCCCACACCAATGTCGGTGATCAACGTCTCAGGGCTTTCACTTAACCCAACCATCTCTAAATATTTCTTCGCCTCCGCAAGCGTCTCGTTCCAATTAATGATGCCGTTTTTTTCTTGTTCATTTCCAAGGAAAATATTTTCTGCGATGGACAGATGAGGGATGAGCGCAAGCTCCTGATGGATAATGACAATCCCTAAATCTTCACTTTGCCGAATATTTTTAAACTGGCAGACCCCATCTTCAAATACGATATCACCCTCGTAATCCCCAAATGGGTAAACACCACTCAAAACCTTCATCAACGTTGACTTTCCTGCCCCGTTTTCACCACAAAGCGCATGAATTTCCCCACGCTTCACTTTAAAATTAACTTTGTCTAACGCTTTAACACTAGCAAACTGTTTCGTGATATCTTTCATTTCTAATATAACATCAGACACATTCATCGCTCCCATTCCTTATTTATGACAATGATCATTTGCAACCCTAAGTCCATGATATTCAGCTTTGTCATTGCTATGTAACCCCCTGAATTTCCCACCAAAACAGATGAAGTGCTTTGCACGTCCCACCTAAAAGGCAAGAGTGAAAAGCACTTCTAAGTATAAAGTAACAAATTAACTTCTTAGTCTAATCCTAACTCTTCTGCTGTGTAGAAGCCAGACTCAACTAAAATTTCATAAACATTATCTGCCGTTACTGTGAAGACCTCAGCTAAGAACGTCGGTACCACTCTGACGTTGTTGTCATAAGTTTCCGTGTCGTTTACCGTTACGGTCTCGCCGTTAAGGATTTCAGTTACCATGCGCGTTGCTGCTTCCGCTAAAACGCGCGTATCTTTAAATACGGTCATAGCTTGTCCACCAGCAAGAATAGACTGCACGTTTGCTAAGTCTCCGTCTTGTCCTGTCACTACTGGCATTGGCAGTGTGTCACCAAATCCTAAGTTTTCTAGTGAAGAAACAATGCCTAATGCTAATGAATCGTTAGGTGATAACACGGCATGTAATTCTGTGTCTGAGTAATAAGCACTTAACAGGTTATCCATTCTCACTTGCGCATCAGCCGTTCCCCAACCTAAAATACCGATTTGCATCATGTCAGTTTGACCACTTACCACGTTTAACTCACCGCTGTCAATGTGCTCTTGTAACACTGACATCGCTCCTTCAAAGAAGAAGAATGCGTTGTTGTCATCTGGTGAACCACCGAATAATTCAATGTTGAATGGCCCGTCGCCTTGACCTAATCCTAAGGCATCCACTAAGAAGTTCCCTTGCGTCACACCCACGTAGAAGTTATCAAACGTCACGTAATAGCTAACGTACTCTGAATCCATGATCAGGCGATCGTAAGCAATCACATAAATGCCTTGCGCGTGTGCCGACTCTAGTACACCCGTCAACGTTTCACCGTCAATCGGTGCGACCACTAAGATGTCTACACCAGCTGTGATCATGTTCTCAATTTGGTTGATCTGTGTCGCCACATCATCTTGTGCGAACTGTAAATCAACGGTGAAGCCAGCCGCGATTAAGTTTGCTTCCATTTGAGTGCCATCGCGTTCCCAACGTTCTAAGGCTAATGACGGCATCGAAACACCTACAAACCCTTCATTGCCTTCAGCCGTATCGTTATCATCGCCGTTTTCTTCGTATCCGTTCTCGTCACCGTTATCATAGCCATTGTCACCGTTGTTATCACACGCAACTAGGATAAATAGTAACGCTGTAAAACTAAATAGAGTCATTAATATTTTTTTCATCTCTCTCTTACCTCCGTAAAATTGTTTTCTAAAGATTGTATGTTAATACGTTTTCAATTATACCCGATGGTGATGGCGCTGTCAATATAATTGCGACAATTTTCACTAAACATTTATAAACGTTTTCAAACGAAAAAGTCGTAGAAAAGCACAGAAACTCAATTTGAGCTCTGTGCTTGAATTTTACGACTACTTCATATAAGCGTCCAACTCTTCCCTCGTCGGCAACCCTTCGTTATCGCTGATGTGCTGCACTTGAATCGAGCCAATCGCATTGCCGCGCAGTACCGCATCGTTGAACGACAGACCTTCCACAATGCCGCTGATCACGCCTGTGGCAAAACCGTCTCCTGCACCGACGGTATCAACCACTGTGTCAACCTTAAAACCAGGCATCATGGTTGACACATCACCATCACGTGCATAAGCACCTTCAGCGCCCACTTTCACCACGACCTGTTTCGCGCCGAGTGATTGATAGAAGTCTGCGATTTTAACCGGATCTTCGCTACCCATCAACGTCATTCCTTCTTCGACGCCCGGAAGCACGATATCAGCCAGTTTTGCTAGGTCGTTCAGCACCTCTGCCATGATTTCTTTGCTTTCCCATAGCGTCGGTCGCAAGTTTGGGTCAAAGCTTACCGTAATACCCGCCGCTTTTGCCCGTTCCATCAGGCGTTTTGTTGCTGCACGGCAATCTGGTGATAGCGCCGGCAAGATGCCCGTCATGTGAACCAGATCAAAGCCAGTTAAATCAATGGCATCCATTTGCTGCGGGTTCATCTTTGATGCCGCAGATCCTTTGCGGTAATAGGCGACGTGCGGATCGCCATCTGTGACCTTCCCTTTGAGCATCATACCCGTCTTGTACGCGTCGTCAAACGTAATGAAATCCGTGCTGATTCCCTCTTGCTCGAGCGTCGTCTTTGTGTAGGTGCCAAACGGATCTTCGCCGAGGCGCGTCACGTACGTCGCTTCGTGCCCAAGACGCGTGAGCCCGATACAGACGTTCACCTCTGCACCGGCAAGCTTTCGTGTAAAACTTTCAACTTCTTCTAGCGGACCAACCGTATCAGCAATTAACAACGCCATCGGCTCTCCGATTAATAATACTTTAGCCATGTCCTTTACACCTCTTGTATTTTGAATTCACTGTGATTATCGGTATTTTTAGTTTTGTAGTGAGTTTTTTATCGTTTTGACCTCGATATTCACTATAAACCTTGTATTTTCAACCCTTATAGTGAGTTTTTCGGCGTTTTAGCCTCAGAATTCACTATGAACTTCGATTTTCTGCTCTTTATAGTGAATTTCCCTCCGATTTAGCCCTGAAATTCACTATAAACCTCGATTTTACAGCATTTATAGTGAGTCTTCCAGCGGTTCAGCCGAGAAATTCACTATAGCCCTCAGTTTTTCAGGATTTACAGTGAGTCCCTGCCCTAGCCAAGCAAAATGCTCTACTCACCACGTGCAGCCTTCACCTTCGCAACAAACTGCTTCGCTAGGTCCGTTACACCTGCATAGTCGCCCGTCTTCGCCGGTCCTGTTAAATCACTGCCAGCCCCAATCGCGACGCAACCCGCTTTGATCCACTGATCCGCGTTGTCAATGTTCACACCGCCAGTCGGCATAATGTTAACCTGTGGCAACGGTCCTTTCACGGCTTTCACGAAATCCGGTCCAAACGCACTACCCGGGAATAACTTAACAATGTCACACCCTGCTTCCATCGCTCTCATCATCTCAGTGATGGTCATACAACCCGGCATATAAGGAATCTGGTATCTGTTACAGAGCTTTGCTGTCGCCTCGTCAAACCCTGGTGAAATGATGTAATTCGCACCCGCTAAGATCGCGATCCGCGCCGTTTCACTATCTAAAACTGTCCCTGCTCCGATTAACATGTCATCGCCAAACTCTTCTGACAAAGCACGAATCACGCGATCCGCTCCCGGCACTGTAAACGTCAATTCGATCCCTTTAACACCGCCTGCTAAACAAGCTTTCGAAATGTCGATGGCCTGCTCTTCGCTTTCAGCACGAATGACCGCTACAACTCCTGTTGCTGTTAATTTATTTAATACATCAAATTTTTTCATTACTTCCTACACATCCTTATTTAGCTGTTTCCCAAAACGAAATCTCATGTTTCCGGCACAACCTTATCAAACAAATAATCCCGATCACTACCCCCAGTAAACTAACCGAAATATTACTAAACACCATCACAAACCCAGCGGCCTCTTCTTGCATATTCGTAAAATGTTGCAACAATAACAACACCGGAATTCGGAATAAAAAGATCCGACAAAAATTCAAAAATAACGTGAGTTTCGTATAGCCCAGGCCAAACAACAAAGCCATCACCGCGTTATACGCCGAAAGAGCTAAAATGCTCCACACATCAAATAGGTAAATCGCATATAAAATATCGTGAAACATCGGATCGCCAATCGCAAACAAGCCCGTGATTTGCCGAGCAAAAATAAACGAAGGCAAAAAGAACAGGGTCGCTTGAATCACATTAATCACTAGCACCGCTTTGAAAGCTTCGATCACCCGCTTCACCTTCGCCGCACCTAAATTCTGCGCCATCACCGAAATCGACGCATCCTGCATCCCCATTTGCGGCGCCACACTGACCCCACAAATAAGATTGGAAATTCCGAGCCCACCGACCACGAGCGAGCCCCAAGTCGTAATCATCGCATTAACCACGGTTTTTCCCACGTGGAATGCCGAACGTTCAATCATAATTGGAATGGAAATCCCGATCATCGGCCACAACAGCTTTCGTTTAAACGATACCTCTTTTACTGAAATCGTGAATACATCGCTTTTTTTCATCAAATTATACAATCCGTAAACGAAAATGAAACTCTGTGATAGGAGGGTTGAAATAGCAATAAACGTGATACCTTCACGCAAAATATACACACTAAACGCGGTGAGACTCAACCGGATGGCCATGGCGACAAGGTTCATGTACAGAATCCGCTTCGCATTGCCCTGCACCCGCTCAAGCGCAATATAAATCGCGTTCCAAATCGTGATCATTGTGCTGAACAGTTCGATCAAAAAGTAGTTTCGGCCCAACGTAATAAACTCAGCTGGCGCGTTCATCATCCTTAAAATCGGCGTTGCCAATGGCGCGACAATCACCAGTAACGCGAGGCAAAAAATTCCTGCAAACGCAAATAGCGAACTGATTTGTTTTTTAACCGTCGCGTAATCGCCTTTCCCATACATCTGACTGATCTTCAGCGTCGCCCCTGTGGCTAGGCCGAGGCCGAGGGCGTTTATGATCAAGTTCATCTGGCCAAAATAGGTGACCATTGACGCTGCTGTCGAGTCAATACTCGTTGCCATAAAAGCATCTAGTATCCGCAACAGGTTATTTAAGCCTTGGAAAAACGCAATGGGCAAGCCAATCTTTAAAATCACCTTAAACATCGAATCGTTTAAAATAAAGTCGCGCAGTTTTGCTTCTTTTTCTGATAAGTTGACTTCTTTCGTTTCTGGCATCATTGCCTCCCATTCATTAAAAACAATTAGTCATTGTGAAACTTAATATTCCTACGTTACCGCCCCTAGATTGCGAATTTTAACAGTTCTGGGGCGTTGTTCCTGCCACTCTTTCGGCAACTACCTCATTAAAAACAAGCGAGCTTGTATCGGCTCGCCTATTTTAATTTGTCACTTATTAATTAACGTGCTAGCCAACCACCGTCAACCGCTACTGTGTAACCGTTGATATAGTCCGCTGCTTTCGACGCTAAGAACACGGCTGTTCCTGCTAAATCTTCAGGATTCCCCCAACGATCAGCTGGAATTCTGCCTAAGATTTCTGCACTACGCGCGGCATCTGCACGAAGCTGCGCCGTGTTATCCGTTGCAAAATATCCCGGTGCAATCGCGTTAACGTTGATCCCGTGCTTCGCCCACTCGTTTGCAAGTAGCATCGTAATCCCTTTAACACCCGACTTCGAAGCCGTGTAAGAAGGCACACGAATCCCACCTTGGAACGATAGCATCGACGCGATGTTGATGATTTTTCCGCCAGTTCCTTGCTTTAAAAACTGATTCGCCATCGCTTGTGAGAAGAAGAACACCGTCTTCACATTGATGTTCATAACGTCATCCCAATCTTGCTCAGAGAAATTCACCGAATCTTCACGACGGATAATCCCGGCATTGTTAACTAAAATATCAACGTGCCCGAACGTCTCAACCGCCTTCGCGATGATCCCATCAATCGGATCAAGCTTCATCAAATCAGCCTGAATATAAATCGCCTTACGTCCTAACGCCTCAACCTCAGCCACCATCCCTTGATCATCCGGCGTATGCCCAACCGCAACGATGTCCGCACCAGCACCAGCTAAACCAAGCGCCATCCCTTTACCTAAACCAACTGCCCCACCTGTTACAACCGCTACTTTACCATCTAATTTGAAGTTATCTAAAATCATGTCTCATCTCTCCTGAATTGTATTTTTTAAAAATTCTATTACTAACCTCATGCAAACAAACACACCCAACATTTACAATTATTTTTGGTGTTTAGGTTCTGCGAAGCAGGTTCTGAACACCAAAAATAATTCCAGTAAGCCGAAAGGCACCACAAGCGGAAAGTTTTCAACTTTCCAAGCTTTGGCACTGGTTCAACTAATGCGAATTTCATTCGCAAGTTTCACGGGCGCGCGCAAGCTAAAGAGCACTAAACTCCCGCAATGGCCAAAAACACGAGCAAGTCGTTCACATCATGGTCACCGAAAGGGCGCTAACTCTCAGCCAAATTAAAGAGCGCATCAAACTGATCACGAAAGGGCGCACCCCCACCAACAAAGAGCCCACAACAAACACACCCTACCTCAAATCCCCCATCGCCACATGATCCATATCATCAAACGTCATATTCTCCCCACACATTCCCCAAATAAACGTATAATTACTCGTCCCAACACCCGAATGAATCGACCAGCTTGGTGAAATAATCACTTGCTCGTTCGCCACGACTAAATGTCTCGTCTGTGTCGGCTCACCCATGAAATGCATCACACGTGTATCAGCTTCCATATTGAAATACAAATAAACTTCCATACGACGCTCATGCGTGTGACACGGCATCGTGTTCCAAGTACTACCTGGCTCTAAAATCGTCATTCCCATCACCAACTGGCACGACGCCACAATGCCTGGTACGATGTACTGATTAATCGTACGCTTATTCGACGTCGCCACTTCACCTAGATGCAACTTGTTCGCATCCGCTAATGTGATCAACTTATGCGGATACACATGATGTGCCGGTGCTGAGTTGAAATAGAACTTCGCAGGGTTCGCCGCATCCACCGACTTAAAGAAAATTTCCTTTACGCCTTTTCCGATGTACAGGCCATCTTGGTGATTCACAGCGAACTCCTCGCCATCCAGCACAACCACACCTGCCGCGCCGATGTTGATGATCCCACCTTCACGACGCTCAAAGAACGTATCTGCGCCTAAATCTTTCCCACCTGTTAACGTCAGGGTTTCTTTCACTGGCATAATCCCACCCGCAATAATGCGATCGTTGTGCGAATAAGTTAAGTTAACCTCATCGGCAACAAACACCGATTCGATCAAAAAATGCTCTCTTAATTCCTCCGTTGTATAGTGCTTTACATCCTCTGGATGGTTGGAATATCTCGTTTCTAAATTCATACTAATCTCTCCTTCTACTTGTAATGCCCCTAACCCTTATACCCTTGCAACTTCGAAATTCTCATCGCCGCGACCTTCACCAACTCAATATCGCGCGTCGGATCGTAAGATTCCTCGTACAAACCAAGCGTCCCAATCGCAGCGGTCACGTACCCACGGTGATCAAAAATCGGCGCACCAATCGAGAACGTGTACGTTTCATTCTCACGGTTTGAAATCGAATAACCTTGTGCTTTTATTTTTTCAACCTCCTTGACAAGGTCAGACTTTGACGTAATACTCATATTCGTTTGCGCACAGAAATCAATCTGTTCAAACAAGCGCTCTTGCTTATGTGAAAAAGCTAAAATCGATTTCCCGATACTCGTGGTATGAATGTGCAGTCGGTCGCCAATGCTCGGTGTCGCAATGGTTTTTTTCTCTGGTTCTTGCTTTAATGTAAAGACAATTTCACCGCTTGTCTCTTTGGCAATGAGGATCGTTAAGCCCGTTGCCTGCGCCAACTCTTTGATAATCGGCTCAGACGCATTTAAAAGCAATGACGTTCTTGAATAGTTGCTTCCAATCGAGTAAGCCTTCACACCGATCTTATAGGTTTTAATTCCGTTTTCTTTGGTGTATAACATATTGGAATGAACCAGTGTTTCTAAAATATCAAACGTGCTCGTCTTCGGCATCTCAAGCTCTTTCGCAATGTCGCTCAACGTCAACTCACGATCCGTTGACGCGATCAACTCCAAGATTTCCACGGCTCTTTCAACAGTACGGTTTATTTTCATCACAACTACTCCCTCATCACATCGTATTACTTCTTTAACAACTCAGCCAAAAAATCTCGACTAAACGGAATGTCCTCACCAACTACTCCCTCTAAAATAATATCAGGCGTGGTGTTCAACGTTCTTAACTTTTCAATCAAGTACGGATAATCCATATCCCCACGGCCCGGTGCCACTTGCACCAACTCACCGTCCTCCAGCACAAAATCTTTCGCATGGACGATCATCATCTGATCGCTGAATAACGCGACCATCTCATCCGTCAACGTGTGCTGCTCGTGCGTATTCCCTTTATGCAACAAGTTGAACAAATCAAAGATGACACGCACATGCGGCGAATTTAACTCATCCACTAACCGCTTCAACCTAGCAGGCGTGGAAATCACGTGGTGGTAAGCCGGCTCAATCGTTAAGCACACACCTGCCTCCTCAGCGACCGGTAAAATCTCTTTAAAAACACGCAGTACTTCCTGGAACGCCTCTTCCGAATCGTTATCCTCATGCCAAGTCCACTCATCGTCGTTGTAAGAACCCGTTTCGGTTCCGACAAGCTCCGTTCCAAAAAATTTCGCTTTTTTAAGATGGTTTTTAAAATTTTCAACCGTCTGTAGAGCGAGTTCCTTATTGCTATGGATCGGATTAAAATACGCTCCCATCATCGCAACCTTCACACCGTGACGATCCAACTGCTCCTTCACCTCGCGGGTCAAGTCGTCATTCAAAATCGGCGGCCCCTCACCAGAAAATTCAATGGCTTTCGGCAATACCAGCTGTAGCGATTCAAGCTTAGCATCTACCACCGATTGCGCAAACTTCTCAGGCGTATTCTTCCCTAAATCATGTCCTCTAATGCCTATTCTCATCATAACGTCACCCCGAATTTCCAAATGGCAATTTCACGGAAGTCGTTCGTTTCATTGTATGCCCATTTGCCGTTGCAAACGTCAATCACATAGTTAATAAAGTCTTCCACAACTTCTTCCGTCGTTGCTGCGGTTAACATCTTCCCGGCATCGTAATCAATCCAATGCGGTTTTCTTTTCGCTAGGTCTGAATTCGTTGACACTTTGATCGTCGGGATAAAACCACCGTAAGGCGTCCCACGACCGGTTGTGAAGAGTACCATGTGACACCCAGCAGCACCGAGTGCCGTTGTCGCAACGAGGTCGTTACCTGGACCTTGCATTAAATTCAGTCCGTTTTTCTTTAAGCGATCGGTGTAGAATAACACATCCACCACGTTGGACGTTCCCGCTTTTTGCGTGCAGCCGAGCGACTTGTCTTCAAGAGTCGTAATCCCACCGTCTTTATTGCCCGGTGACGGATTTTCGTAGCACACTTGATTGTTATCTTCGTAGTACTGCTTGAAATCATTGATCAAACGAACCGTCTTATCAAAGACTTCCACTGACTCACAGCGATTCATCAAGATCGTTTCAGCTCCGAACATTTCCGGCACCTCGGTCAAAACCGTTGTTCCACCTTGGCCAATAAGGTAGTCGGAGAAGTATCCCAACAACGGGTTTCCGGTAATCCCCGAGAAACCGTCACTACCGCCGCATTCCAACCCGATGCGCAGGTTTTTAAGTGGCGATGCCGCTCTGCGATCTTGCTTCATGAGGTCGTACAAATCCTTCACAATTTCGATTCCGACTTCAATTTCATCCTCGTGCTCCTGTGCGATCATGAAGCGGATGCGTTCGTCGTCGTATTCACCAAGCGTCTGTTTAAACTCAGCCACTTGGTTATTCTCGCAACCAAGACCAACGACCAGTACGGCGCCGGCATTTGGGTGCTTGACGATGTTTTGCAAAATTTCTTTTGTTGTTTCGTGGTCATCGCCCATCTGTGAACAGCCATAAGGGTGCTCGAAAACGAAAATCCCGTCAACGTCTGCGGCAAGTTCGCCTAGGTTTCTTAACACATCGTTTTTAATTTTTACAGCGATTTTATTGATGCAGCCAACGGTCGGGATAATCCATAATTCATTCCGAATGCCGATGTCGCCGTTTTTGCGGTGATACACGTCAACTTCACGATCTTTTGCCTGCATCACCTTTTCTTCGAGTTCAGGTGCGTACTCATATGCCAGTTGTTCACCTAAACTCGTCTTGATGTTATGCGTATGAACGTGATAACCGACCTTAATATCAACCGTTGCGTGACCAATTGGAAAGCCGTATTTAATCACATCTTGACCCGCAGTAATCGCTGTCGTAGCAATTTTGTGTCCTTGCTTGATCGGTTCTTGCAACGTCAGGGTTTCGCCGTCAATTTCAGCAACTGTGCCCGCTTCTAAATGCTTCAAAGCAATAATGACATTATCATTACCGTGCAGTTTAATGAAGTCTCTCATGTTCTATGCTCCTTCCCTCGGTAAACATCAGGTCGTTTCTGAGCTAACCGATGTTACCGTGGACTTTTTATAATAGTTCTCAATTAAATTCGCAATCGTGGCACAAACTAGCTGTTGGAAAAAGATGCCTGTCACGATTGGAATGGCGGCGGCTGGTGGAAAATAAGCCACGGCAATCACGACGCCGGTACTCATGTTCCTCATACCGCCTGAGAAGACGACTGCTTTCACATCTTCTTCAGGTAGTTTCAACCATTTGGCTAATTTCCACGACAAGATATAACCACAAACTGCTAATGTCGTGATGCTGAGCATAATGGCCAATAAGTGCAAATTTATCGGCGGGAAATACCTGCGGATGTTACCGCCGTTAATTAAGATGACCGCTAAGAGTGACACCTTTGCTAATGGCGCTAGTTTCACACTCCACGTTTTGCCAAACGCTCCCTTAGTCAACTGATTTAAGCTCATCCCTGCTAGCGATGGCAATACGACCATTAATAGTGAGCTTCGCATCATTCCCATCGTATCGAGGTCAATACGTGCACCCGTCAATAGTAGAATCGAAAACGGCAAAGCCAACGGTGCAATGACCGTGTCTAGTAACACAACGCTTAACGTTAAAGACACGTTCCCTTTTGTAATAACCGTCCATAACACGCTATTGATCGCTACTGGAAGCAAACCAAACAATAGTAAACCTGTCCGCGTATAAATATCGGTTGAAAAAAAGATCAAACCAAATCCCAATGCAATCACCGGCATCAACACCCTTAAAATCAACATGACCACTAAAATGCCTTTCGGGTGTTTCACCGTTTCCACAAAAGAATTAAAATCAATTTTCAAACTGCCTATAAACGTTGCCCAGGCAAATAGCCAAGGAACAACCCCTACATGCCTTCCAACATTAGCACCTAGTAGTAACCCTAAAATCAAAAAGATCGGTGTTAAAAATGGAAAATATTTATCAAGTAGCTTTACTAATATCACGAACAACTCCGCCTTCCATGTGCCGTACTAGGCTAAGAAATTAGCTAATGCTACTTCCATGCCATCGGCTAAAATCGCTTCGACCGTTTCAGTCACTTGGTTAGTGAGGCCAGCAATTTCATTTAAGTTTTGTTCCCAATGTGAAGTTAAGCCTAAGAATTGGGCGACAACACCGCGTGCATCCAGCTCATCGGCCTCATATTTCGCCCACACATCTGCGTAAAATTCTAAAAATTGCGGTTCATCTTGTAAGTCAATCTTCTCACCATGACGCTCACCTTTGAAAAACACGAGCAAACTCGCTAAAGAGAACGCCATGTGCGCTGGGAATCTTCCCGTTACTTTAACATAATCAAGCGCTGTTGGCAATAAACGACTCTTAAATTTAGCCGTTGAATTTAGCGAAATTGCCATTAATTCATGATGCACTTGCGGATTTCCAAAGCGGTCATAAATTTCATTGGCATACGCCGTTAAGGTTTCTTTTGACAAGTAATGCTCCGTTCCTGGGATGATTTCTAAATCGTTGGTATTCTTGATGAATGTCAACATCAGCTCATCCTTCATTGCATCGCCAACCGTATCAATGCCTTTTAAATAAGCAACCGGCACCATCAACGTGTGCAAGCCGTTTAGGATACGTACTTTTTGGATTTTATAAGGTTTAATATCATCGGTGAAGACCATGTTCAACCCAGCCTTCGCACCGTCTAAAATCTTACCAATGCCGTTACGATCTTCAATCACCCATAAATGGAAAATTTCACCCATCACGATGTTGTTATCCACGTACCCTAGCTTTTTAGTTAACTCATCAATACGCGCTGCCGGGTAGCCTGGTACAATGCGATCAACCAACGTGTTCGTAAACGTATTTGCCTCGTCTAACCATTTCATAAAACCAGCGTCTAACTGATGAATTTCTGCTAGTCGCTTCACACAGTTGTAAAGCTCATCGCCATTATCGTCAATCAATTCACAGGGGACAATAAACAACCCTTTATCCATCGCACCCGCAAATTTTTCGTAGCGGTGATGCAGAAACGCCAATAATTTCCCAGGAAATGATTGCGGTGGTGTATTTTCGATCGTATCCGACTCGTCCAATACAATCCCTGATTCCGTTGTGTTAGAAAAAATAAATTCTAACGTGTCGATCTCTGCTAACTTTAAATACGCCTCGTAATCGGCATACGGATTAACAAATTTGCTTAAAATATCAATCACTTGCGTGCTAGCAATAAACTCACCGTCTTTCACACCTTCTTGGACTAACGTGTATAGACCGTCTTGCTCTTCCAGCTCTTTAATGCGTCCGAAATCTAACGGTTGAACAACCGCAACGTCACCGTTGTAAATCCCAGCGTTATTTAACTCTTGTAACATCCAATCCACAAACGCTCTTAAGAAGTTCCCTTCTCCAAACTGAACGATTTTAATTGGACGCTCCGGGCGATTTTCTACTACTTCATTACTTAGTACCTTCATCAAATAAAGCCTCCTATTTTATTTAGTCCTTGCATGAACCAGTTAACTGTCATTCTGCCACTCAACCCTCTTTTTCGAGAAAGAAGTGGCAAAACGCCAATCATTTTCCGCTGAATATGGAAATAATTTAATTTCCAACCCTATTTAACAGCCTTTAACACACGCTAAATGTCAATTTCTGCCACTAAACTCTGTTTTGAAAGGAAATAGTGGCAGACGTAACCTGCTGAAAATTAGTACTGGGGGTAATTCTAAATTATAATTTCAAATTCTCGAAACCAAAATATTCTTTTGAATTGTTGTAACAAATATCTTCGACGACGCTTCCTAGGAATTCAATGTCTGCCGGGTATTCACCTGCTTCCACGTACTCACCTAATAATTGGCATAGAATACGTCGGAAGTATTCGTGACGCGGAAACGATAAGAAGCTTCTTGAGTCGGTTAACATCCCAACAAACTTAGACAGAACGCCATTGGCAGCCAACGCGCGCATTTGATCGATCATCCCGTCCTTTTGATCCATGAACCACCAACCAGAGCCAAACTGTAATTTCCCTGGTGTCACGCCGTCTTGGAAGCACTGCATCAACGTCACCACTTTATGATTATCCGCTGGGTTCAAATCGTAAATGATCGTCTTCGGCAACTGATCGTTCGCATCTAAAGCGTTCAAGAATTTCGATAGCTTCGCAATGTCAAACGAGTTATTAATCGCGTCGTAACCAGTATCTGGCCCAAGCTCATTTAATCTACGCGTGTTGTTATTACGCAATGCCCCAATATGCAGTTGCATCACCCAGTTACGCTTGTGGTATTCCTTTCCTAAGAAGAGGAAGACTTGCGTTTTATACTTTTCAACTTCTTCTTCTGTTAACGACGCACCAGAGCGGGCTTTCAAGAAAATAGCCGCAGCCTCTTCCAACGTTGATTCTGCGTAGGCAAACACATCAAGCCCATTATCCGAAGCATTCGCACCGGCATCGACAAAGAAATCCATGCGACTCGCTAATGCTTGAAACAAATCATCGAGCTCATCAATGCCATGCCCCACCACACCGGCAAGCGTATCGATCCAATCGTTGAACCAACTTAAGTCAATGTTAACGGATTTATCCGGGCGAAACGTTGGTAACACTTGTAAGTCAATGCTCGCATCCTCCGCAATGAGCTGATGATACTTTAAATCATCCACCGGATCATCCGTTGTCGAGACCACTTGTACTTGCTGCATTTCCAGCAAACCACGCACGCGAAATGCCTCTTTTTGCAGCATCGCGTTACACGTTTCAAAAATCTCATCCGCTGTTTGTTCATTTAACAACGTTTCAATGCCGAAGTACCTTTGAAGCTCCATGTGTGTCCAATGATACAGCGGATTCCCTACTAGGTAAGGTACCGATTTCGCCCAAGCAGCGAATTTTTCTTTGGCAGATGCAGGTCCAGTCACAATGTCTTCCGCGACACCTAACGTCCTCATCGCACGCCATTTGTAATGATCGCCACCTAGCCAAACTTCCGAAATGTCGTTAAACTGCTTGTTTTCATAAATTTCCTGTGCACTTAAGTGGTTGTGGAAATCAATGATTGGCATTTTAGCTGCATACTCGTGATACAACGTTTTCGCCGTTTCGTTATGCAATAAAAAATCTTGGTCTAAAAATTTCTTCACGCCTTGTTCCCTCGCTTTACTTTTGGTTTTATAATCACTTTTGAATCTAAAATAACATCGTGAATCGTCGGTCTTCCAACAAAGGCTGGTAAGGTCATCAGGTTAGCCGATAACACTTTTAACAAAAAGTCTCGGACAAACATTTGGAAGTAATCTAGGTCTTCACCGTCTTCGTTTCTCACAACCTTAATAAACACCATGGTTTTTCCAAGGGTTGTGCTTTCCAGCCAAAACAAAGATTGAATCCCAATGGGCACTAAAATAATAATCGCTGTCATGCTCGCGGTTAACAAAAAGAACGGTTCTTCAAACATGTCAGCTAATTGTCCTGCAAAGTACACGCCGACAGCAATTGAACCAATTAAAACAATCAAGTCAATGACGTTTGCTGCTATTCGCCTAATGATCATCTTCCATTACCACCTTATCCACATCGTTTAATACCACCTTCTCACCAACGACCCCATCAAGTGTGACGTTGTTCATCACAAGCGACTTGACGTGATGAAAAATCAAGCCCGCCTGTGCATACTTCGAAATATCATCCATCATTGCCGGATAATCAGCTTCGCCATCGCTCACCATCGAAAAAGAACAATTTTTCAACACTAGCTCTGAAATAGGTTGCTCAGGTAACCCATAGAAGAACCCTGCTGCAACCGAGCTAGCCTCGGATGCAATGTCTTCAAACACTAACTTCCCAATATACGGCGTTCGCTCATCAACGGGCAACGCCTCTTTTGTTCTCACATAATCGCTGTGCCCATCTGGGTCGCAGAAATAAAACTTATTGATCACAAGCGGGGTCTGCACACGGTGCATCTGGATGTTTTTAAAATAAATGCCGTCAACAATGGCATCCTTGCCACGTCCGCGTCGCGTTTTTATTCGTAAGCCGCGATCGGTTTCGTTGAACAAGCACTGACTAACGGTCACATCCTTGACGCCACCGGCCATCTCGCTCCCCACTACAACCGCGCCGTGTCCGAAGTTCATGCTACAATTGCGAATGGTGATGCGCCGTGACGGTCGCTTCAATTTACGACCCAAATAAATTTTGCCTGACTTAATCGCAATACAGTCGTCACCCACAGAGAAGTAGACGCCAACGATTAAGACGTGATGACAACTTTCCGGGTTTAATCCGTCTGTATTTGGTGAATCTTTTGGGTTGATGATGGTTAAATCCGCGAAAATCAAGTCGCTTGAAAAGAGGGGATGAATCGTCCAAGACGGCGAATTTCGAACCGTAAGACCTTGTAGGTTAACCCTTTTTGAATGGATCAACTGTACCAACCGGGGTCGCCATGCCCCTTTTCTCACTTTGGGATAACCCCACCAGTTATGACCGTTTCCGTCAAGAACACCCTCGCCAATGAGGTTCACGTTTTCCACGTTAATGCCTTGAATCAGCGCGGTATAACTGTCGATCGGATTGCCTTCCCAAGAGCCCAAATAATATTCCTCGCCCTGGGCATCAAACGTATAGCCTGGGAGGATCGCACCTTGATGAAACGCACCTTGATAAGACAACGTCGCCCCTTTCGCCAGTTCTAGCGTGAAATTTGATTTTAAGAAAATCGTCTTCACGTGATAAGTGCCCGCTGGTATAAGCACACGGCCATTCTCACAGCAAGACATAATCGCTGCTTGAATCGCTTGCGTATCGTCAGCAACACCGTCACCAACAGCACCAAATCGCCTGACGTTCAAGCACATCGTTTCGCTTTTCGTCTCGAAGGAAACGGTTGGGCTTTTCCCGTCAGTGCCCCTCAATGTGATGTCGTAATTCCTGTGGGGCGTTAGGTTATACAAGGAAAATACATTTTTTGAGATCCCAGTCAATACAAGTTCGCCGTTTAACAACACGTCGTATGTTTCTACGAGGCGATAGACCGCCTCGTTTTCCAATTCAAATGTGGCACTTGTTGATGTGATTAATATTGGTTTACATTTCATAGCCTAAAGTTCCTACCTTATTAGTCTTAAGGGTATCTCTATTAACTCCTCATTGTCAGGTTTCTAATCAGAAATTCACTAGACAAGGAAACGACGACGAAGCGTACGGGTACGTACGTTAGGAGGAGTTGACGCAGGTTAGGGGATTTCTGATGAAAGATGACTTGAGGACGTTGATAGAGATACCCTTAAATATTCCGCGTACGTTGACATTAAGAGCCCTACCCCTTTTGCATCATCCACTACAACCGCTTCAGAAACGTAGTAGTCATACGTCCCATCTCGTCGCACGCCTTCGTAGTCGCCCACACCACACGTTCCCACCATGCCGCCAATGCGAAGCTTTCCGTCTTCTTCATAACCGTGAACGGCTAAGAGGCTTTCCAGTGCGCGAACCGCGACTTCTTTTAACGATTCATCTAGTATATTTAAACGAATCCCTTTTAAAATCGTATAAATGATCATCGCACTTCCTGATGTTTCAACGTAATTACCAGCACGACCGCCTTGATCCATCACTTGCCACCATAGCTGCGTCTGTGCGTCTTGAAACGCTAATGTTTCCATAATGGTATCTTTCGCGAAGTCTTTTAAAGCCTTGTGATATTCAAAAATCGTTTCGCTCATTTTATCCGCTGTGTCCACTAAGGCCATCAGTAACCACCCTTGCGCACGGAGCCAGAAATTTTCTGAACGCCCCGTATAAGGGTCAGACCAAAACATTAATCGACTGTCATCGTAAGCGTGGTAATAAAGTCCCGTTTTCTCATCGCGCAAAAGCGTTCTAGCTGCTAGAAACTGGTTATAAATGTCTTCGTACTCTTTATGACCGTTGTACTTGTTTTCGTATTCGGCATAAAACGGTAAGGCCATGTATAGCCCGTCTAACCACAGCTGCTGCGAATAGCGACCTTTGTGCCAGAAATTCCCAGAGGGTAGACGCGGGTGGTTGCGCAGTTGATCCATCTGCTTTTCGATGGCTTTCCTAAATCGCTCATCCTTTGTTTTTTCATACGCAAAGAACAATATTTTTCCAGGATGAATGTGATCGATGTTATACTCCGCCACAGCATAGCCCTTCAGACTTCCCTCTGCATCGACGAAATCGTTTAAATACGTTTCAATAAAATCCCAATAGCACGCCTCACCGGTGACTTCGTATAAGTCCATGGCACCTTTTAGTACAACGCCGTCTTCGTAACACCAGAACCCTTTGTAAGGGGTGAATTGGTTTAGAAATGCTTTAAAGTATGGTTCAAGTTTATTCATCACGTTATCGCCTCCCATTTGTTAACGTCTATCCATGCGGATTTGTGAAAAAAATTTCATTTTTTCCCTTATACACAAATAACTAATGAGTAAGACGCATTAGTTATTTGTTAGATATAAAATGCTATTCTTTCGAACCAGTCGAGGCAATACCATCCATAAAGTACCTTTGTGCCACAAAGAATAACAGAATCGCTGGTATCAAGGCCATTACAGACATAGCAAAAATTTGACCCCAGATAACGCCACCGTCACCTGCTTCAGATCCAACTCGAAGTGCTTGTTGCAAGACTCTCATCTCTGGTTGACGGATGTAAATAAGCGGACCAATGAAATCGTTCATTCCCCACATAAAAGTTAATAACCCTACTGTAATGACAGCCGGCTTCATCACTGGTAATAGAATCAAAGTCAACGTTTGGAATGAATTGCAGCCGTCAATTTTAGCGGCTTCATCTAAATCCCTTGGAATCCCGCGCATAAATTGAACGAGCATGTAAACGAAAAACGATCCCGTCGCAAAAGCATTCTCAAGCCATAACGGCATAAACGTTCCTAGTAGATTGATTCCAAACGGGTTATCGCCAGAATACATTTGGAATAACGGAATACGGAAGATTACTTCTGGCATCAATAACGTTGCGAGCACCAAAGCAAAGACAATTTTCTTTCCTTTAAACTCGAAGCGCGTAATGGCATAAGCGGTAAGCACACACGAAACCACTTGACCAACCACACGTGGAATCAAAAATCGTAGCGTATTGCCGAAATAGAATAACAAACTTCTACCTTGTACCATCCAACCGTTTCTAATGTTTTCAAACCCGTCAACTGGGTTTTGCGGCATTAAACCCGCAGAGGTGAAAATTTCGTCATTAGGTCTCCAAATACCGGCAATCATCCACAATAGCGGGTATAACATGATGAGGGCAACAAGCCCTAGAACAAGGTACCTAAGCGCGTTTAATAATTTTGTTTTTACAGAAAAAGTCATGTTCAGTCGTTCCTTTCTTAATCGTTATAATGAACCCATTTACTTGAGGTCGTTTGAACAATGGTTGCGATAATCATGACGATGATAAACATGATCCATGATGCCGCAGCTGCAATACCAAAGTTATTCTGCTCAAATGCACGTTGGTAAATAAAGATGTTTAGTAGTAACGTGGCATTGTTTGGTCCACCAGGTTGTGCGGGTACTAAGTACGCCGCATTAAACTCTTGGAAGGCCGCTGTTAGTAACTGAATACCGTTAAATAAAATGGTCGGTGTAATAATTGGCACGGTGATAGTGAAGAACTGACGCCATTTCTTAGCGCCGTCAATCGATGCTGCTTCGTACAAGGTTGCTGGTACGTTTTGAAGTGCCGATAAGAAAATTAACATCGCAGAACCAAACTGCCACGCACGAAGGATCGCCATGACAACGAGTGCTGTGCCACCTTGGACCATCCAACCAACTGGCACCCAGCCTTCTGGGGCATAGATGTTCACAAAAGGTAAGAAATTAAGCCCATTAACAATGATCACAATGAACGAGTTAATTAACCCACGATTTCCCCAAACGGCACGCCATAGTAAGGCAACCGATACACTTCCACCTAAGATAGATGGAATATAGAAAGCCGTTCTAAAGAAGCCGATCCCTTTGATTTTAAAGTTTAAAATAAAGGCAATAAATAAGGCAAAAATTAAAACTAGTGGCACGGTCAAGAACACGTATCTAAATGTGACATTTAATGAATGCCTGAATAAATTTCCATGCATGCTATCCCCAAATAAAATTTCTGTAAAGTTTCCTAGCCCAACAAATTCCGTTGGTCTACCGATTCTTTGGTTGAATAAACTAATTCTAAATGCTTCAATAAACGGATAAAGTCTAAAAACTAGTATCCCAATTAGCCAAGGAATTAAGTAAAGATAAGCGTCGCTCCATTGAAACTTTGCTCTCTTCTTTTTAACTTGCGTACTCACGATTCCATCTCCTTATATGATCAAATATCAGATAATTTTCAATCTTCGTTTAAGAATAAAGAGTCGGCGTTTCGACCGACTCTTTACAATTAAATAATCACGAATTAGTCTACTAATCTAATAAGCTATCAATGACTGCTTGAATGTTGTTATAAACAAATTCAGCTGCTGCTTCAACCGTGCTCGTTCCGTTAAAGATTTCCATTAATTGGCTTTCGTAAACTTCACGTACTTCTGGGAATTCGAAGATTGCATTCATTGTTGTTGTTTCAGCTTCTGCGTGGATCGCATTTGCAGCGACAACGTGTCCACCTAATCCTAATGCATCGAAGTATGCACGTCCAACTGTGTTTAATGGCACACCACGGTCAGTTCCCATGATTTCAATTGCTCTTTCATCCGTTAACATAAAGTTTAAGAATGCTGCAGCAACTTCTGGGTAATCAGAGTTATTAGAAATTGAGAATACCATTGAAGGTCTAGACATCCAACCGCTTAGTTGCGCACCGTCCATTGTGAAATGAGGACGAATTTCAACTAGGTCTTCTCCACCTTCACCTAAGTTGTTGATCCATGCATTGATTGATGAATCCCACTCACTTACACCACCGTATGCACCTTCAATCCACATTGGGTTTTCAGCGTTAATTGGGTCTGAGTCAAACGCACCATCTGGCATAACACCGTTATCGATGAAATCTTGAATCAATTGGAATCCATCTGTTAACTCTTCTAATGAATAGTTAAGCTGACCATCTGCATCTACAAACGAACGACCTGTGTATTGCTCTAACCAAGAGAATACCATGTAAGCCATTGACTGTGGTCCTAATGGTGATAAAGCAAATACGCTATCGCCGTGGTGTTCTTGAATCGCATTACCTGCAGCAATTAAATCGTCCCACGTGTTGATGTCCTGAACGTCTAAGCCAGCTGCTTCATAAATATCAGCACGCATAAACGGTACACGCGCCGTCATCCCAACTGGTACACCTTGAACAACACCGCTTTGGCGTGTTACATCAATGTATTGAGAATCCCAGTTGCTTAAGTCTAAATGCGCAGCAATTGCTGGGTCTTCTAAATCAGCGAACGTCGTTCCGAATGGTGAGTATAATTGTAACCAGTTAAAGTTAACTTGCATTAAGTCAGCTTCTTGTCCAGCTTCTAAATCACCAGCGAAAGCCGTTTGCCATCCGTCCCAAGCACCGTAGTGTGGGTTAATGGTAACACCTGGGTTTTCAGATACGAATAAATCGATGACTTCGTTTGTCGCATCGTGACGTCCTTCGTTACCCCACCAGCTAACTGTGATCGTTCCTTCTAACTCGCCAGCATCTTCGTTATCTTCAACTTCGTCAGCTGTCGTGTCGTCACCGTTGTCGTAGTCATCAGCGCCATTATCGTCACTGTCTCCACAAGCCGCTAAAAATAAGAAAGCAGCAGCGAAAGTTGCAACCAATAACCATAGTTTGTTCTTTTTCATTTTTTATTCCTCCCATGGAATTAAGTTATTTTTAGTTTCAGACTCTTGATTGTTTTCGTCGATTCGTAATTACGAACGTCGTTCGCAATAAGAGCTTAGGTGTATAATATCACACTGAAATTTGTTATGCAAGTATTTTTTTGAGAAATTTTTGTATTTTTTCGCTTTCACTCCGCTTACATTTGTGAACCTCTGCTTTCAATTGTGAAACGACTTCACAAGAATGTTTTCAGGACAAATTCCCTAGATTTGAAACTATGGTAAACATCTAGGCATCTTTTTCCCTAGATGGCAAGATATAAGGCTCGTCTAGGGAAATTTTTCCCTAGATACCACGTTACAGCACCCTTCTAGGGAAATTTTCCCTAGATGCCACGCCACAGCGCCCTTCTAGGGAAATTCGCACGCAAAAAAAATCCAAACCGAAGTCTGGATTTTCTGCTTATACTTTTTTCTTTAAGTACTCGTCGATCCCCTTCGCTGCAACGCGCCCCGCTTCCATCGCTAGAATTACTGTTGCCGCTCCGCTTACCGCATCCCCGCCGGCAAAGACGCCTTCTTTGCTCGTCTGCCCCGCTTCCTCACTAGCCACGATACATTCCCAACGATTCACTTCAAGGCCTTCCGTCGTTGAAGCAATCAGTGGGTTCGGCGATGTTCCCAGCGACATGATCACGGTATCCACCTCGATATCGAATTCAGAACCCTCTACCACGACTGGACGACGACGCCCTGAATCATCCGGCTCTCCAAGTTCCATTCTCACGCAGCGGATTCCGCGCACCCAACCCTCGTCATTTACGAGAATCTCGGTCGGATTGGTTAACACATCAAAAATAATGCCTTCCTCTTTGGCATGATGTACTTCTTCTACGCGTGCCGGAAGCTCCTCTTCGCTTCTTCTGTATATAATATGTGTCTGGGCTCCTAATCTCAGCGCCGTACGAGCGGCATCCATCGCTACGTTTCCGCCACCGACAACGGCGACTTTACGACCTGTGATCAAAGGCGTGTCAGAATCAGCATTGATTGCTCGCATTAAATTACTGCGCGTCAAGTACTCGTTCGCCGAGAAAACACCGTTAGCGTTCTCCCCAGGAATCCCCATAAACTTCGGCAAACCAGCCCCCGAGCCAATGAACACAGCTTCGAAACCTTCGTCTTCCATGAGCTGATCAATCGTGATCGACTTCCCAATCACCACGTTCGTTTCGAACTTCACGCCAAGCTCGCTAACTTTTTCAATTTCTTTTGCGACAACCCCCTGCTTAGGTAATCGGAATTCTGGTATCCCGTACACCAGGACGCCACCCAATTCGTGTAAAGCTTCGAACACCGTTACATCATAGCCCATTTTAGCCAAGTCACCCGCGCAGGTAAGTCCCGCTGGCCCTGAACCGACGACCGCTACTTTACGTCCATTCAACGTTTCAGCCTTTTCAGGTTGAATATCATTCTCGAGAGCCCAATCTGCAACGAAGCGCTCAAGCTTTCCGATATTAACGGAATCCCCTTTAATCCCGCGAATACAGACCGCCTCGCATTGCGTCTCTTGCGGACAAACGCGCCCACAGATGGCCGGTAGTGCTGATGACTTTGCAATCGTCTGATACGCCGCTTCGATGTTCCCTTCTTTCACTTCCGTGATAAACGCCGGAATATCAATCGCAACCGGACAACCCGCGATACATTTTGCATTGCGGCAGTTAATGCAACGCTCCGCCTCAGCCATCGCTTCTTCTAAATTATATCCGAAACAAACTTCTTCAAAATTAGTCGCTCGGACTTTTCCTTCTTGTTCTCTTACAGGAATTGCTTTTAATACACTCATTACTGGTCACCTCCGCAACAGCCGCCAACGTGATTCTCTTTCAATTTCAGCATCGCTTTGGTCTCGTCCGCTTTGTACATTTGTTGCCTCTTCATCGCTTCGTCAAAATCAACCAAATGCCCGTCGAATTCTGGCCCGTCTACGCAGGCAAATTTAATTTCATCGCCAACCGTCAAGCGACACGCTCCGCACATCCCAGTGCCGTCCACCATGATGGAATTCATACTAACGATCGTCGGTATTGCCAATTCTTTCGTTAATAACGCGACAAATTTCATCATGATCATCGGACCAATCGCGATACATTCGTCGTACGCTTTACCGTCAACCGTGACTAATTTTTTGATCACATCGGTTACCAGCCCGTGATGCCCCGCGCTACCGTCGTCCGTTGCGATATAGAGGTTGCCCGCTACCGACTGCATTTCTTCTTCGAGAATTAGCATGTCTGCATTTCTAGCTCCCACGATCACGTCTGCCTGAATGCCTCGTTCATGCAGCCATTTTACTTGTGGATAGACGGGCGCGCATCCAACGCCACCAGCAACAAATAAGAACTTCT
The DNA here is from genome assembly GCA_009780245.1 of Turicibacter sp. Taxonomy (GTDB): domain Bacteria; phylum Bacillota_I; class Bacilli_A; order MOL361; family Turicibacteraceae; genus WRKJ01. Next base: position 37,539 of record WRAJ01000001.1, on the reverse strand, counting down.
TGTTTTTAAGGTTGTCCACATCTTCCTTAACAAATTCTGCCGCACACCCGAGCGGGCCTACGAAGTCTTTGAACGCATCGCCGACACCTAAGCTAAGCATTTTTTTCGTTGAAGTCCCAACCGCTTGGAACACAATCGTCACCGTGCCTGCTTCGCGGTCGTAATCACAAATCGTTAACGGGATTCGCTCGCCTTTTTCATCCAATCTGACGATCAGAAACTGCCCAGGATCGCAATATTTCGCCACACGCGGTGCTTTGACGTCCATGAGCAACGTGTTATCTGCCAATTTTTCTACTTTTAAAATCTCATACATCTGCCTCAGTCCTCCTGAATCAAAAGATAGTTATAAAAAACTAAACATTTTTACAAGGTTATTATAGCACATCCTTTTGGATTATCAAAATAAATGCTGAAATTTCGTGAAAAAACGAGTTCATTTTTGACTTGCTTTGTCGTTGCTTTATATCCAAAAGCTAACTTTATACTTGTTCTAATCAAGGCTTGTCTCTTTTGATACATCTGACAGCGCAATTCCCGTTTGAAAAAAATGTTGCCAATGCTTTAAGTTGTTTGATGATTGCGGATCTTACGAAATCTATCAGTTTGTTTCTAAACTTGAAATGACGTTAGTTGGCAGACCAGTGAGTTTAGATATAAGATCGGTTGGTAACTTATTTTCTAAAGCCGCTTTTGCCATTTCAATCGCTTTTTTCTTCTCACCACGCTTCTCAACATACATCTCGCGATTCATTCGTTTATACTTTGCATTCAGAGATGCCTCGTAAACTCTTCGTTCCTCTTGTGTTAGGTTTGCTATTTCCATCATAGTTGACAGCTCCTTTATATAATTTGGTGCTTCTGGTAATGCTTCTCCCGTTTGGAAGAAGTGTTGCCAGTGCTTTAGGTTGGTTGATAGTCTTTCATCATCTTTTTTAAATTCAAAAAATATTTCAATGTAACGATTTGCTTTTAAAGGATATTTTTGATTCATCACGTCGTAAAGACGGAAAAAGTGAATGGCTTCGGATGTGTCGAAATGATCGTACCCTAGAATGTTCAGTGATACGGTTGGCATTAGGCTCGCATATTTTGATTGCGAATCATCATCACTCTTTGTATCATATATTCTAGCATAATTGGCTTGATATTTCAAGATGGTGTTGTGGAATATTCTCTCCTCATAATACTCCTCTCGGCGATTTTGTAACTCAGCGCAAAAACTTTGACCGTCATCGGTGATACAGTATAAATCTAGCTCTGTATTCATCAAGTATTTCAATATGCCCTCTTCTGACAATTTATTTACTTCGATGATGTTGTAGGGATTTCCCACTTTTAGCTTTTTCACCTTCTTCCGAAATTTTTTTACATCATTCACTAGCACGTCATTAATGAAGGCTAATGGTAGATGCTCTTTTCCCTCTGTTGCGAATGCCTTGACAAACCCTAGTGCCGTTGTGGGCAGTAACCGCCCTGATTTTTTGCTCATACCTTAATACACTCATTTTAATTTTTAGTGAAAAAAAGAAACAACAAAATGATATTTAGGGGAGTTTTTGTTTTAATGTGATAAATAACTGTGAATGAGCTAATTCCGAAAAAAGGGTAGTTAATTCTGAAAACATTGTTTTCAGGATTTTTTTATGGTTTAATGCGTTTTAGTAATGAGAGTTATGAATGGATAATATCCAAACTCAACGAGACGAGAACATTGTAAACTAAAATGAAAGGATTGATTTGACATGAAGAACATCGAATATTGGGCAAGATCGCCCTAGGTATCATACATGCGCAAGTATATCTAGAATACAGCTTTAGTGTCGCGAGCTAGAGTGGTTTATTCAAAAACATAAAAGGGTAAAAGGAGGAAATTTATTATGATGAAAAAGTTTTTTAAAATCCTGTTGCCGCTTTCTTTGATGATGGCAGTGATGATTGCAATGCCATTTTCAGTGTCAGCGAATGGTTTAGAAGAACCAACTGTTGATGATATTGATTTTATCTCCACTTCGGAAATTTCTGAGATAGAAGATAACTCACAAATGGAATCATTTTCATCTGACAGACCAGTTGTTGGTGACAGTCGTAATACTGTAGTTGTAGCACGGAATGTATGGTTCAATCCACAAGGCGGAACGTGGCCAGCTTCTTCTGGAATGATTGCCCAAGGCGGTACAATATGGCGTTCAATGAACTCATCATCAACAAATTATCGTCAAGTAATGAACACAAATAATCGGGATCTACTCGCCGGTATTGGCACAACAGGACCAGCACGTCTAGCACCGATAAGAGAAGGCTTTACATTTTCAGGGTGGTATACTGCCGCAGTAGGTGGAACACGCGTGAATCATACCACAACAGTAGCACCAGGATCTGGACATATAGAATTACATGCCCGATGGGTACCTGCAACAGTACGAATCACATGGAATGCGAATGGTGGAAGCGTTAATCCAGGAACTCAAAATAGAGCACCAGGAACTTCTATTGGAACCTTGCCTACGCCAACTAGACAAGGTCGTCATTTTATTGGTTGGTTCACAACAGCAAACGTAACTGGTGGAAACAGAGTAGCAGCAAATACAATTGTTCCAAACTCAAATGTTACTTATCATGCGCGATGGTCTGATCCAAGTCGTCACTTAAGTACTTGGACACCACCAACACTCCCACACACAAACATCACGTTTAGATTTACTAATGGTGATGCCACATGGCTAACGGCTATGAGAAGAGGGCGAAATAGTTGGAATAACAGCAATGTCCCTGTTACATTTAATGAAAATAGTAACTCAAACAATACCGCTTCTGTAGTAACCAGTGATGGTGCATATTTCGGGAGAATTGTATTTTGGTATGCAGGTGGCGGAGTAGTAGGACCTACAATGTCTCAATTCGTGATTACAATGAACTCACGCACAATAAATAATCGCGTTAACTACATCGAAAGTGTTTTCGCCCATGAGCTCGGCCATGCTGTAGGATTGATCGATAATCCTCCAGCAGCTCCTGGTAATGGAAGTTTAATGAACAGTGCAAGAAATAGAAACATAGTAGTAGGACCTACACACTTTGACCTTGAAAGTGTGAATATTCTATATCGTTAAGGAGTGTGAAAAATATGAAAAAGATTTTCTTAACAACAGCAATCATCACTACACTGCTGGGGTTGTCAGCTTGCGGAAGCCAAGCTTTATCAAATAACGCTGAAAACAACTTTGTAGCTCAAGTAACGAATGCTGACAATGATTTAGACGAAGTAGAGACGGTCTGGATAATGGCAGACTACCCTCATTATGATAGCATTACTCATTTAGCTTCCTATGCAACTGATGTTGTGCGTGTAGAAGTATTAGATGAAAGAGTAGAATGGCTTAACACGTGGTTAGCACCTCCTCCATCAGAAATTGATCCTTATAATTTATACACAATATATCGAATTAGAGTACTAGAAGTATTTCAAGGTGATGCCACAGTAGGAGATATTTTAGAAGTACGACAAATGGGAGGTGAAACGGATAGTTTAAGGGTAATCAATACAGATGAGGTTTCCTTAGCAGTAGGAGATGATCTAGTTTTATTTTTACGAGCATCTTATATTGAAAACTTCCCCGCAGTCCTATTAAATCCTTATCAAGGAGCCTATCACTTTGCGTCGATAAGTGCAAGCGAAGGGATTGCGAGTATTGAGGCCGAAGAACTTGCAAATATTGATGTTCACGAATCTTTAGAAAGTGTTAATCCAGAAAATGATTTAGTATTAACAATCGAAGACTTGATACAAATTCTAGAGGATGATGACGTCAATCAAAATGAATAATGGCACTAAAAGCCAATAAATTGGAAATAATTCGTTGGTTTTTCTAATGATCTTTGAAATCGGCGCCATAAAAAAACGAGCCATCATAGACTCGCTCTTCACATCTTATTCACTAAACCCGTTATTGTCCGACAATTCCTTGTACCAGCGGCCTGATTTTTTTACGCGACGCTTGAAGCCGTCGTTGATGTCCACCTCGACTAAGCCGTAGCGGTTCTTATAAGCGTTCATCCACGACCAGTTGTCGGCGAACGTCCATAGGTGGTAGCCGAAGCAATTGGCTCCTTCTTCGATTGCACGATGGAGGTGCTTTAAGTGACCCTTAATAAAGGCGATGCGGTAATCGTCTTCGATGTTGCCCGCTTCGTTTTTAAACTTCTCTTCGCCTTCGACTCCCATACCATTCTCAGCAATGTAAAACGGGATGTTTCCGTAGTGATGATAAATATCCATCGCCATGTCATAGATCGCCGCTTCGCAAATTTCCCACCCGCGATGCACGTTCATCTTTCGCCCTGGCATTTCGTAGTTATCAAATAAATGATTCGGCATAAACGGGGCATCTGGATGAACCGCGTGTTCTTTTAACTTCACACGACGCGGTTGATAATAGTTCAGCCCGATAAAATCAATGATGTTCTCTTTGATCGTTGCCAAATCCTCATCACGGACATCAGCAGGCAATACATCGTATTCGCGCATGATTACAACCAGTTCTTTCGGATACTCACCCTTGAGCATCGGGTCCAAAAAACTGCGAGTAAAAAATAGATCCGCTACGTGAGCCGCTCTAACATCCGCCGCATTGTCTTTGCTTCGCGGGTAGAACGGGGTCAAGTTTAATACCGTACCAATCTTACCACCTAAATCTAAAGACTTATACGATTTCACCGCTAACGCATGGGCCACAATCGTGTGATGGGCAACTTGTGCGGCGCGTTTGAAATCGACGATGTTCGGGTAATGGAAGTCATACATGTACCCGCCTTCAACCGGGACAATCGGTTCGTTAAATGTGATCCAATGCTTCACGCGATCGCCGAACAGCTCAAAACACGCGGTCGCAAAACTTGCAAACGCATCGACGACTTCACGATTTTCCCAACCGCCCATTTCTTGCATGGCCATCGGCATATCAAAATGGAACAGATTCATAAACGGCTCAATGCCATTCGCGATGAGCTCATCGATGACACGGTTATAAAACTCAACCGCTTCTTCGTTCACTTCGCCAATGCCGTCTGGGATTAAGCGCGACCACTGAATCGACGTTCTAAATGAATTGTGTCCCGTTTCTTTCATTAAAGCGATGTCTTCTTTGTATTGATGATAAAAGTTCGACGTATTGGTTGGTCCTACTTCGTTGTGGAACCTGCTCGGTTCTAGTGAATACCAATGATCCCAAATCGACGGCTTACGGCCGCCCTCGTCTGCACCACCCTCTGTTTGCGGACCTGATGACGCGCTTCCCCATAAAAAACCTGTTGGAAATTGATAGGTTGTTTTCGACATATTAAATTTCACTCCTCTTATTTTCATTAGGTTCATTATAGCGCTTTTATTCAAAAAAGTACACGGTATCTGACTAATTAAAAACAAATTTCCATGCAAAAAACGGTGAAGTGATGATCATATTTCAGATTGCCATCGCATACCCTTAAGGGTATCTCTATTAATTCCACATTGCCAGGTTTCCGACAAAAATTTGCTAGACAAGGAAACGACGACGACGCGTACAGGGACGTACGTTAGGAGGAGTTGACGCAGGATAGCGGATTTTTGGCGAAAGATGGCTTGTGGACATTGATAGAGATACCCTTAACTGTTAATAATAAGCATGTTTGCGCATAGGAGGTTGCTGTTATGAAAATTCATATTACGAAGCAAGGCGAAACCATTGAGGAAGTCGCTGGTCAATATTCAGTTAGTCAACAAGATTTAATTGGCATTAATCCGCACATTAATTTAACATCGAACCTAGTTTCAGGTCTTAAATTAAAGATTCCGGATGTGATACGGGCAAAGTCATCTCAAGCCAATGAGCACATTGAAAAGTTTTATCCAAATCTAGAAAACGCACAGAGCTTAAACGAACACGCGGTGCCAATCGGCATGAAGCCGTTCCCGGAAGCACAAGGTGAAGCGACGGCGGTGTCTGGGCAACATCATGCTCACACGCCAGAGCACACGACGCCATGGAGTCATTTAAATGAGCAAGTACACGCTTTAAACAAGGAGGCGCCGCCTCATCACCCGTGGAATCCGGGTTCTCATCACTTCTCATCTCTTCACCCTCATCACCGATTGATTGTGCCACCAATGCCATATTACCCACCACCGTATCCTTATTACGGCTATCCGCCATACGGGTACGGATACGGTGTCCCGATCCCAATTCCCGGATTTGGACCAGGCTTTGGCGGTGGTTGGCACGGTGGACATGGCGGTTGGCACGGCGGTGGTTTCCATGGCGGCGGTGGGCATCACCGGTAATTTAGAAAAGTGTAGCGATTCGTTACACTTTTTTAATGAAATATGATACAATAAGAAAGTTCCAATTCAGCACCCAGGAGGTTATGACGTTATGAAAAAGAAAATTGGTGTGTTAATGGGTGGTATTTCTAGTGAGCGCGAGATTTCACTGATGTCATCGCGCGGCATGATGAAGCATTTAGATAAAGAGAAATTTGAAGCGATTCCGATTGAAATTAATAAAAAAGACGATGTGTTTACGAAGTGTCAGGGCATCGATTTTGCTTTGATTGGTCTACACGGTGAGTTTGGTGAGGACGGTTGTGTCCAGTCCATCCTGTCAGCCATGGACATTCCGTACTCGGGCTGCGGGCCGTTGCCAAGTGCGTTGGCGATGGATAAAGATACGTCGAAGAAATTGTTGCGTTTTGCTGGCGTGCGAACGGCCGATTGGCTGGTCGTGACTGAAAAAGATCAAATCGATTACGAGGGTGTCGCTGCCATTGGCTATCCGGTTTTCGTGAAACCCAACTCAGGTGGTTCGTCGATCGCGACCAACTTGGTACGCCAAAAAGAGGACCTTGCCGAAGCGGTTGCAGAAGCATTTAAATACGATAACGAAGTGATGATTGAGGCTTACATTAACGGGGATGAAATTTCGATTCCAATGATTGATGGAGACATTTATCCGACCATTGCGATTAAGCCTGCGGGTGAATTTTATGACATTAAAGCGAAGTACGAGGCAGTTGGCACGGAATACGTCGTGTTAGATCTTGACTCGCCGCTTAAAGAAGAGGTTGAGGAGATGTTGCATACGACTTGGCGCGAGCTAAAGCTGGAGTCTTATGCACGGATTGACATGCTGGTGCGCGAGGGTGTGCCGTATTTCCTTGAGGCGAATACGTTACCGGGGATGACGCCTAAGAGCCTGGTGCCGAAGAGTTATGCGTCGCTTGGTGAAGGGCATAGCTACACGGATTTATTGACGAAGATGATTGAGGTTTCTTGGGATATTAAGCATTAGCAGGAGTGGAAATAGATGATAAAACGTACTTTAAAAGAAATACAGCAGATGGTAAATGGGAGCGGCTTGGAAGAGCAGTTTGAAGATGTAACGGCTGAAGGGGTTGTGATTGATTCGCGAGCTGTCATTGCTGGGAATTTGTATATCCCGATTATTGGGGCGCGCGCTAATGGACATGATTATGCGAATCAGGCCTTCCTTGCAGGTGCCGCCGCGATGTTTTGGCAGGAGGGGCAGCCGGGGATGCCAGCAGATGTGCCCGTTATTAGGGTTGCAAATACGGAACAGGCTTTGCAGTTGTTGGCGATCGCGTATAAAGATGACCTGGATATGAAAGTGATTGGCATTACAGGGAGTAACGGGAAGACGTCGACGAAGGATATTTTGGCGAGTATTTTGGGGACGACGTATCGGGTGCATAAGACGCCGGGGAATTTGAATAGTGAGTTTGGGATGCCGCTTACGTTGTTGGCGGCGCCGGTGGATACGGAGATTGCGGTGCTGGAGATGGGGATGCGCGGGCTTGGGCAGATTAAGTTACTCTCGGACATGGCGCGTCCGGATGTGAGTGTGATTACGTGCATCGGGGAGGCGCACATTGAGGAGCTGGGTTCGCGGGAGAATATTTCGATTGCGAAGTTTGAGATTACGTCGGGGCTCTCGGCGGATGGCTTGTTTGTTTATCACGGGGATGAGCCTTTGTTGGATGCGCGGATTGCTGAGGCTCGCCCTGCGTTTCAGATGGTTTCGTTTGGCGATGCGTCTGATAATGCGTATTACCCGACTTCAATTGATGTGGACGGGAGCGGGATGGTCTTTACGATTCCGCAGAGCGATTTGACGTTTAACCTGTCGGTTTTAGGTAAGCATAATGTGATGAACACGTTGGCGGCGATTGCGGTGGCGCGTCATTTTGAGGTCTCGTTTGAGGCGATTAAGGCAGGGCTTGCGGACGTGGAAATGTCAAAGATGCGCATGGAGATTTGTCGGGCGCGCAACGGTTTGATGATCATTAATGATGCGTATAATTCGAGCCCAACGTCGGTGCGTGCAACGGTGGATCTACTGGTTTCTTTAACTGGGTATGGTCGCAAAATCGTTGTGTTGGCTGATATGTTAGAGCTCGGTGAGGGTACGGTGCAATACCATGAAGAGATTGGGGCTTATGTCGACCCTAACGAGATTGATATTCTGTTGACATACGGTCCGTTGTCTGAGCACACGGCTGCTAAGTCTGGTGTGGCGGTGACCAGGCATTTCGATGACAAGATGGCGCTCGCTGCTGCCTTGGAAGAACTGTCTAGCGCGGGAGATGTCTGTTTGATCAAGGGGTCACGCGGGATGGCACTGGAAGACGTGATTGAGCAGTTGAAGTAAGTGAAAGTTTTAGAAAATGACCACGGATCCTCTTTTTCGAGATTCATGGTCATTTTTGCGCTTACTTTTACGAAAAATTCACTATAACAGCTCGTTTTAAAAGGTTTATAGTGAATTCCTAGCCTGTTTATACGAAAAATTCACTATAGTAAGCCGTTTTCAAAGATTTACAGTTAGCCGACGCTACGCTTACCCCAGAGCACTACTTAAACGTCATCTTATATTCGGCTTGAAAACTCTCACCGGCTGGCAGCAATTGGATTCCCTTCTTATCCGCCAACTCGCCCGGTTCTGGGGTTGTATCTGCCATGCCATACCAGGGTTCAATACAAACAAACGGTGCTATCTCCCCCGCTGCGTTAATCGGCGCCCAAATGCCGACATACGGAAACTCGTCAAACGCAACCGTCACTTCACGATCGTGCGTATAAGAACGCAACGTTATCTCAGATTCGCCTTCCAAAATCAGCGTCGGATGCGCCTCGAACAAATCCTTACTCAGCGGTATAAACGGCAAATCCTCGACAATCTGCACCTTCCCTGCCGCCACATCAACGAGTCCACGGTCGTTATCAAACACGTAAGACTCAATCCCCTGCGCCCCTGTCACATGTAACGAATAATCGTCCAAATCCGGCCCAGCTAAAAACGCCGGATGCGCCCCAATCGAAAACGGCATCGTCACATCGCCCGTGTTCACAACTTCCCAATAGACAGTCACTGTATCCTCATCCTCAAGGTAGTACCCAATCTGCAACTCAAAATCAAACGGATACTTCTTGCGCGTCTCGTCATTCGAAACAAGCTTAAGCCAAATATCATTTGGAGACTGCTCAAACACCACAAATGCCATATCGCGCGCAAATCCATGCTGCCCCATCGCAAATTCTTCCCCATCAACAAAGTATTTTCCTTCTGCAACCGCCCCGACAATGGGAAACAGAACTGGTGACGTCCGTCCCCAGAACGCAGGATTCCCGTCCCATAACCGATCCTGGCCGTCTTTTTTCACACTAACTAACTCCGCCCCGTGAGGATTAACCACAATTTCCAATTTATCATTTTTCTTTGTATACATGTTGTCACTTCCTTGTATCTTTATGCTATTCATTATAGCAAAAAAGCAGACATAAAAAAAGGGACATCGCCAAATATTTAGCCATTATCCCTTCCTTCATCTAACGTCTATTGCAAAAGAACCGGTAACATCACAGCAACGATCGAAATCACAATAATAAGCAAAACAACGACAATCATCCCTTTTGCAGAAGTATCTCGACGAGGAATCTTGATATCTTTTCCCGCATTCTCAGCCATCGATCTGGCATGTTCAGACTTAGAATGCACCATTCTTTCTTTCACTCTAAAATTCATCGAATCAGTCCTTTATGCTTTCATTATACCAAAAAAGCACCCATAAAAAAAGGGATATCGCCAAGTATTAGCCCTTATCCCTCTAAGTTAATCAACATGATCTCTGCATCGTTTCTCACAAAATCTGAAAAATCCGATAAATCTCCAGTGACTTTACTAAATCCTAACATACCAAACAACATCCCCACATCTTGGCTTGGAGCCTGAGCTATCAACTGTTTTACGCCTTTTTCCCGCGCCTTTTTATATAGCTCAAAAAACATCCCCACCACTATGTCAGTTCCCGCAATGCGAGCATCATAAAGAAAATAACGAATAACACCCATATCACTATGTGGCTCATACGACACCATCCCCACGACACGATTATCGTCCTTAATCAGTACTGAACACGATAAAATTTCTTTATCAGGTTCAACGTCCAACTGAATTTTCCTAATGAAGTCTACAACCTGTGCTTCATCGTTTTGCGTATACCCAACTACTTTTAACATATAGAAAAATCCCCCTTGACACATCCTATGTCCAAGGGGGAGTGATTATGATAAACGCTGAGAAAACCTTTCATTAAAATAAAATGAAAATCAGAATGGTTAAACCAAATACATAAAACAAAGCAAAATATTTCAACTTAGCTTTCTTAACCAGCTTCATCATGAAATTAATCGAAAGGTATCCTGAAATGACTGCTGCGAGAAAACCCGCGAATAAATTAATGAAATTTAAATCCGCAACCAAGATATGTCCCGTGAAAATTCTTAATATTCTAAACACGAGTGCGCCAAACGCAGTAAAAACTGACATGAGAAAAGAAAATTTCATCGCATCCTCACGGTTCACACCTCTAGCTAATGAGGCAGCAATTGTACTTCCTGATCTTGATAAGCCAGGAAATACTGCTGCTGCTTGAGTCAAGCCAATCACAACTGAATCTAAATAGCTCATCTGTTTCATCGACTTATTATTATCCTTAATCTTATCTGTCAAAATCAATATAATTCCGGTTATTAAGAATCCAAACGCTAAAAATTGTGTTGACTGAAACAACCCTTCGATAAAATCTTCAAACAACAAAGTGGCAACAACAATGGGAATTGTTGCAATGATCAGCAAATAAACTGTTTTTTGAAAAGGTTGTGTAACCAACTCTAAAATGTCTTTTCTAAAAATAAATAGTAGCGGTAACAAAGTGCCAAGATTTAAAACGACAATGAACGTTAAATTATCATTTGACTCAATGCCAAGTAAATGGTGAAACACCATCAAATGTCCCGAACTTGAGACTGGCAAAAATTCTGCTAAACCTTGGATAATCCCCAGTATAATAGCTTCTAGTATCGTCATTTTGCTACTCCTTTTTCAGCGTATCACAGTGAAAATTGAAAAATGTTAATCATAGCTAATCTCTTAACCTGATCACTTCAAACTCGTCATCACTAATTTCAATTTCTTCTGGGATTTCAACGTCACAATCTGCTAGGTTGACTTCACAACCTTCGATTTCAATCACCAACGCTGTTTCTTCTTCCATATCTAAGAAGTAATGAATACCATCCTTTTCTACGAACATACCTGTCACTTCGTAATCTGGTGTTAACACACCTAAGAACAATGCGATAAGACCAAAGTAAATAAATAACCCCGAGATATCTTTAATTGAGGTGATTAGCGGACCAGTTCCAGTGGCTTGATCCAAGTTTAGCTTCATTAACACGTATGGCACTGTAAATCCGAGAAAAGCTGCTAACGTCATCGTTGCAACGAGTGCTAATCCCAATGCTAATGCCAATGACATATCGCCCTGCCAGAAATAAGCAATGGCTCCCGTTACCACACCAATGATTGTTCCTAAACTAATACCGACTAGCACTTCTTTTAAAATATGTTTTTGAATACTTTTTGTTTGAATGTGTCCTAGCAGAATACCGCGTGTGAAGATCGTCGCTGACTGCGTTCCAATCGTCCCACCCATGTCCATGATAATCGGGATGAAAATCGCAACCACTGCAACTGACTCCAGAATGTCCTCGAATTGATCCATGACACCGGCTGCTAAAAATCCGGCTACCATCGTAATGACAAGAAATGGAATCCGGGCACGCCAAATCTTCGGCATACTCCCCTCAATCAGCGTCACACTTCGCATCGTTTCACTACCTGCGACTTCACCGCTACTGACAAGACCCGCTCCTGCTAAGATATCTTCTGTTGCTTCATCTTGTAAGATATCCATTGCATCATCAACGGTGATGATACCAACTAAGCGATTTTCTTTATCCACAATTGGAACGGCGAGCAAGTCTAAGATTTGTAGCGATTTCGCCACTTCTTCCTGATCCGTACTCGTATCAAAACTGACCACATCGTCGGTCATAATATCCGTAATCTTCACTTCTTCGTCCGCAATAAATAAGTCACGTAAAGAAATAACACCTTCTAGTTTTCTTTTATCATCCGTAACGAATAGCGTATAAATCGTTTCTTTATCTTTGGCGATGGCACGCACTTTCTCAAGCGCCTCACCAGCTGTCCATTCTCCGCGCAAGCGCACGTATTCAGGTGTCATTAATCGACCCGCAGTCTCCGGTGCAAATCCCATCAATAGGTTGATGTCCTCGCACGCTTTTCGATCTAGCGACGCTAACATTCTTTTTGCCACGCCAGCAGGTAATTCATCAAGTAACCTAACCCGATCGTCCGGTGCCAACTCGTTAAAGACTGCGACTGCATCGGTTTCCGTTAATGTTTTGATGAGCCATTGTTGGTCATTTAAATCCAAGCCCTCGAACACTTCAAGCGCTAAATCTTTATTTAAAAGCCGATAAGCAAGTACAATCTCTTCGTTAGACATTTCATCCATGATGTTGATAATGTCTAGCCCATTCGCCTCGTTTAAAATTTTCTTTAATCCATTAATTTCTTTTGCTTTGACATGAGTCAAAACAGCTTCTCTGAAATCCATCATTTTTATGTACCTCCGGTAATTTAGTATTCTTAAAATTCACATTTATATACTGCCTGGACGGTTCATCCATCTTGACCCACCTCGCTTTATTTTTTTATAGGCAATTGTAAAATCGGCTAATCATTGACTTAGTTGCTTTTCGAAAGTCATTGAAACACGAAGATCGTGGATTTAGTGACTTTTCACAATGAAAATCAGCCCTCAAAAGTCATTAGATTAGGAAAATCACTGATCCAGTGACTTTTCAAAGCGAAAAAGGCCTCTAAAAAGTCATGGCATCGCGATAATCAGCAATTTGATGACTTTTCCCTTACCACCAACGCCTAATTTCCTGCTATTAACTATTCTATGTCCACTAGATGACCTGCGGTACGCGCACACACGAAAAAAGACAACTCAAAAGGGAGTTGTCTTGCGTGACACGTCTATTCTTTAGGCTCGCCAATTTAGACCCGCCAAAAAATAGATCAACATACTCCTCGTCTGAGCTTAAGCACTAGAAGACGTAATTTCGCACGTATGCGAATAGCTACCTTATCCGAAGCCTTAACCCGACCTCAGCTGCTCTACCCATTGGCATCTCTCGATATTTCCGGGCAGTAGCCTGTGTTCTCCTAGGAGCCGCACCTAACAAGTTATTCAGTTTTCATGTAAGTTATTGCCATAGAATAATATATCACAAGCAACCTCAAAATGCAAGAAAAACTTAATTTTTTCAAAGCTTTCAAAAAAGAAAATGACAATCACATCATTGTGTCATTGCCATTTTCATCGTTGTTTCTAAACCTTTGCCTTTCTAGGTAGATTATCTCAAGAGTCGTGGAAATAGTGGTGGTCTTGGGAAAATCGGTGGTAGCGGTGGTAAAGGCGGAATGGGTGGAAGACTTGGGAAGCTCGGTAATCCTGGGAAGCTTGGCAGGCCTGGGAATGGTGGGAGACTAGGCAAGCCTGGAAGACTCGGAAGGCTTGGGAATAATCTTCGCCTTACCATGATACGACCAGCAATCAATACAACCTCGTATCTAGCTGGTGCTGTTAGTCTCAGCACAATCTCAGCACCCTCATCGATCGCAACGCGCCAACCAGGTGGCACAATAACGTTCTCAATATTTACGTCGCCATCCGCATTCGGAATTGTCATCACGATCTCTCGGTTAATCACCGCAATGGTATGAGCAACGTCTGGTGTCACACTAATGTTGACACGATTACGGTTTACCGTTACATCAACCACCACGTTAACGATTGGATCAGGGATGCCTGCTTCAACCGGTCCTGGCAGTGAGTAAGAGATGAGATCGTTATGCACACGTACCATTTGGGCAGCTGAATTCCCTGTTGCAGGCCTAGCATCTCTTAAACGCGTGATGTGCATATTGAGATACGTATCAGCCGGATTTAAGGCTGGATCGAAATCGTTGAACGTCACCGTTAACACTTCGTTGTTGTTGCTCCAGTCAAGGGTGAAGTCTGTTGAGAAGTCGAATCCGATACCGAAGTCACGTGGGTTCATCGCTTCGCTAAAGGTGATCACCCAAGCGTCAAGCTCTGTCCAAACCTCTAAATCTTCATCAAACGTCCCGATGCCTTCATGGTTTAGGATCGTTGCTTCGAACTCTGTGCTACGGTTTTGTGAGTAACCCATGTGTGTATCATTTGGCACACCCCAAGCCGGTGCGTTTCCACCCGGTCTAAAGTGCGGGTATGGCCCGATGTGTTGAACGGCAGGACTTGCGTTCCAAATCACTGGTACGTCTGGGTTTGGCCAACCGCCAAGGTTCAAGTTCTCTTGGAACGACATTTCAAAGGTAAAGCCTGGCACTGCTTCAAACTGCAAGTTTCTTAACGTGTAGAAGCGATCAGGGCCTGTACCTGCAATTGCCGGTACACGCACACCGTATGGCATGATCCAAGTGTTTGTGACGTTTGGCGTTGTGTGTCCTTGAAGGCTAGTGACAACGCCGTCTGCGTTTGTTGTGTACACTTGCACATCAGGAAGGATTCTACTTGAGAAACCAAACATCGCATTACCAGCGCCAATGTTATCACTGGTTGGGGCATTTCGAACGGCTGTGCGCACGTCAATCCCTTGGAAGAACACGCTTCGATCTTCTAAGTCGCCACCGGTTGTTCTTAATTCATAGCGACCGATCAACACTTCATCGCCCGATAGGTTAAACGTTGCCACGCCGTCTACCGTTGCGACTTGCCAACGGTTAAGTTCTTGCGGCGGGTTTTCTACGCCCCACAGACGATTCCCATCGCCGTGCGTCCATAAGATTAACTCAACGTAAGGGGCATCCGTTTGTGCCACAATGGTTGCTGGTAGTCCTTCTGAGACAAGTTGGTTTTCAGTGTATAATAGATGAACCCCTGGGCGCGACCAAGGCATAAAGAATGAATCCACTTCAATTGGTGAGCGTCCTAATGCTGAAAGTCCACCGTCCCATAGTCCTGGTAAAGCTGCACCCAGAACGTTTGGCACGTACACCTGGTTTTCCTCTCTGCGACCGTTATCACCAAATTGATAATCTAAGATGGCGAAAATCACTGGGAAATCAGAATCGTGAATCGAGTGAGAGCTGTTTTTCATAAAGTAAACCATGTAGCCTTCATAACCTAAGAAGGTGAAGACTTCACCAGCAGCTTCAGCCACACTTCTACCTAATGACCATCCCGTCCAAGTTCCAAAGTTAGACGTTTCTAAACTTAAGAACGCGCGTCCAGGCGCATCTGGCCCGTCAAAGCCTGCTACTGGCCCCGCTTGTAGTGCTGCTACCATGTGCATATCAAATGGCGCTAACCAAGTGCTTTCTTCATGTGGCAAGTTGCCCCATAATAAATCGACAACTGGTCCTTGCGCACGGCGTCCAGGATTTCCAGCTCTTGGTGTTTCGTGCCAGCTATGTGGTCGGTTAACACCGTCGTGCCAATAGAAGTGAATGCGACCTGCGTGGCTACCTCTAAACGGTGCCATCCCGCCGTCTCCACCTGACTCGTGTGGCGCAGCAATCGCAACACGCTCGTCCATCACGGCTGCAAACATCGCGCGCTTTCCTTGGAACGAGTTTCCGATTGTCACTGACATGTTTGGATTAACACGCCACTCGTCTTGCATAATTTCCAAAGTATCTAAGAACCTTGATACGTTCCATGCGTGAATCATCATCGCACCCGTGTTATACTCGGTGACATTTGGATTATGTGGGAATAGTTGGGTATACATGCCAGCGTGAGGCCTTGCATCGCCTGGACCAGGCACGACGGCAACGGCAATCCCTCTTTCAAGTGCTTCGTTTCGAGAAGCCACACTTAACGTATGACCCGTTCCGATAATAATCGGTCCGCCCGTCTCATAGAAGCCGTTTGCACGAAGTTGTTCGTAAGTCGGTAACCACACACCCGTTGCAATGTTACCAGTCGCGGTCACTGGTGTTCCGTCTGAGCGGTACTCATCGACCGTAATGTTAATCACGTTCGCTGCCTCCCCACGGATCACTTCATCGGTGTTAACTGTGACGTTATCCACCGTTGTCGGCCATAAGTAGCCAGCGTAGTAATACATCACTAAATCGCGAATTTCAGCACGACGATGCTCCCAGTCGGCTTCTGTCACGACACGGTTAGGCACAACCTCACCGTAACCGCCCGACTGCCCGTCCGTTGTGACAAAGAATTGGAACGGGTCGTTTAACATTTCTTCAAGTGGCATTAGCTCCCTAAAGTCAGGATCATGTACCCATGGGAAGTAAGGACGTAACGGTGCATTTGGAATGAAGTAACCATCCGCGTGATAGATCATCACCGTTCTTTCACCCGCTTGAACATCAGGGTGATCAATGACTACGCCAACATAGCCCCAACGTGTTGCACCCTCAATCTCAAGGATGTACTCATCAGCTGAAATTCTTCTTAGTCCCACTACCTCAGCACCCGTTGCTCGCGGATTAAAGGTCATGTGAGAAAGGGCTAAATCAGGCGAAATATCTCTTAAGAAATTCAATGTGATTTCGGTTGTTGTTGCGACACCCGGCTCGCCGTTTACTGCAAGCGTGTAAGCCGCTGGTCCGACGATGGTACGTGTGATGATAATATCATCAATGACGAACGACATCGTTGCCGATGGGCCTGTTGGTGTTTGGATACGGATATCCTGCCCCACTAAGTTCGGTTGATCAGGCGTAAAGGTCCAATCAATGACAAAGTCTGGGCTGCTAGGCGTGACACCCACAACACCTGAAAGATTATTCCATGGGTTGCCTGCTTGTCTCAGCACCATTTGTCCGTTTGCAGGTGGTTCGATCGCACGTCCAATGACCACAATGTTATACGTGTTGCCAACACTCATACCAGCTGCTTCTAAACCAGTACGTAAAATCTGTAACCCGTGCCAATCGTTTGTTCTTCCGGTGACTTCTAAAGCGATGTCAGCGGCATCGATGCCGTTAACAACGGCACTTACAGTAGCACCAGCAGGGTTTAAGACTGGCGTTCCAGCGAGCGTCGTAGCACCTAGTGCTAAATCTTGCACGTATGCATCGGTTCGCAATGACCACACAACTGGGTAGTCTGGTACAAGGTCCCCTTCGACAGCTGGTGTTTCGCTCGTCAGCTGCCCCGTTTCCCAATCAGACGTTAAGCGAAGTTCGATCGTATAGCCGATATGTTCTGGCAGTACGGTGAACGTCTCTTCCGTACCGGATTGAACCACTTCACCATTTACAAGCCACTCAAATTGCGCATTTCCTGCTAGGAAGCCTTGTGTGACACCAGCACGTAACGATCCTTCTGGACCGGTTGCCGCTCCCGTTGCTGCACCACCAGAGATGCGACCAGCCACTAACGTATCACCAACTAAAGGCGGGTGATCAGCGTCAATAACGGACTGATCTGCTTGTCTTGTGATTGGCGTTAAGTAGTTATTGGCAACGTTTAACACGTTTGGTGGGAAATGATCTGGTTCAAAACCGTCTGCGTTTTGCATCGTTGCCACAGGGTCAGCACTGAAATCTTCAAACGCATCAACCCCGAACGGCCAGAAGCTAAGTGTCTCCACAGCCTCGCTACCCGGACCGGCTTCTAATTCTTGAATCGAAATCCAGTTAACAACGAAGTTACCAGAACCACCAGTTCCACGTAGCGCAATGTTTCCGATTAAACCTTGATACACCTCATCTGGGCTTAGCGTAATGTCTTGAACAACCGTGTAAACACCGGCGGCACTAACCCCTTGATTTGGATGTGACGGGATAAAGCTCGCCACTGGCATCTCAGGCATTAAATCTTGCGTTGGCACACCTAATCCGAAGGCGGAAACACGCATCGGATAGCTATTTACAACCGCACCATCTGCCGTCGTATAGTCTTCGCCGCCTGTTCCTGGAATCCAACGCACACGCCAGCCGTTCGCACCTGTTGTTCTCATGTTAAACATGAGACGATACGTCACACCTGGTTGTGGGTCAAAAGCCACACCGGATTCATGCGCATCCGCGTACGGCCAAACGTCGCGACCTGTTCCAATGATAATATCTGCGCGACCATTAGACTGTGTGTCGTTCGGTTCTGGCACGATAATGCCTGGAATCACCGGTCGTTCTAACGGAATGCGATAAGGGTAATTGACCAGTAGTTGCTCTGGGTTACCGTCATCGTCAAGTCGGTAGATGCGCACGGTTTGGATGGCAACGCCATGCTCACCGTGATGCCCTCTTAACGCGATATTGCCTAAGAGCCCATCCGCTTCGGCATCCGCTGGTAGCGTAAAGGTGGTTTCTAGCCACGCGTAAGAACCACTCACGCCAGGATTGAAGAAGCGATTTGGAATCGCATCCGCCATCGCGCCCGTAGCTGCAGCCGGACCACGTGTGATCGTTGGCATTGTTTCAGCTGCAAGCAAGTTTGCTGCTGTAAAATTATTTTCGCTGTTATCGCTAATCCAATGCGCCTCTAAACCAAACGTTTCAAGCGATTGATAGTAAACGCGCATTAAATACGTTGCATCAGGTTCTGGAGTAAAGGCAACCAACCCATCATCGGCCGCTGTTGAGAATGGCCAAACGTCGGCATCGTTACCTAATATAATGTTCATACCCGTGAATCCGTCTTCATCCAAATTGAAGACGTGTACCCCATCAATCGGTGGTAATTCAGCTGGTACCCAAGGGTTTTCTTCAAGGAAACGATGTGGATCTAACGTTCCTAATAAACCGTATTTCCCTGTTACCGTGTACCCCATAATCGCACCCGGTCCATCGTAAGGTTCTGGTGCGTTAAAGATGGCAGGCATGTTAGGGTTCCAGCCTTGTGGATCGTCAACCAGCGCAAACGTTGTGACCACGTCAATGACACGCGGGTAAGGAGAACCCGCGTTGGCAGGGCCTGCGGCATATCGTCTAAACAGTTCGAATAAACGTGCATATTGAATCCCTTGTGCCAATTCTTCTTCTGGCGTCAAACGACCATCTGGGCTACTGATGCGCCAAGAAAGATCAAGCTCCGTAATGGCAATGCGCAAGTCTAAAGAGGCAAAGCGCACAATCGACGCTTCCCACGCTTCAATGTTCATCACACCAGAAGCGCGATCTTGCATCCCAATTCCTTCAATGAGCATGCGCCCGTTTTCACGTTGGAACGGCTCTCCGGTCACCGGGTGCATCAATTCACCAGCTGCGTGTAACGCGTTAACTTCTCTGATGTACGCATAAACCGTCGTGCCTTTAAGTGCCGTAGCGACATTAAATTCGTTCAAGTAAAGTTGCGTATCCAGTTCTAGCTCATCCACGATTTCAGCCGCAAAGATAAACGCGTACGTCACCCAATCGTATCCGAGCGTTGGGTACCAGCCTTCACCTCTTGCTAATGAGAAACGCCAATCGTATGGGTCAGCCGGATTAACCGATCCAAACGGCTCGTTCACCACGTCAACGGCCCAAATCCAATCGCCGTAAAGCTCGAAGAAGCCTCTAACGTGATGTTGCATGTTTTCCAGCGCAACGTCTCGATCCGCCGTTCCGCCATCGTGTCTGTCCCACATCCAAGACGGCGATTGTGAATGCCAAGCAGTTGTGTGACCGTAAAACACCATATCAGGAAACGCGTCTAACGCGTAACCGCGACTTTGCTCTGGGTTAAGGCTTGCTGCGCCTTCTCTCACATGACCCGGCCACTCGTGCGGATCTTGCAAACGATTGGCAGGATCGTTTCCTCTTAGCGGTTCTGGTTTCATGTCGTTTCCAAACGTGACAGAATTGTAGTTATGTGCTAACACGGCACGTCTATTTGACCAGTTCGACCCTGCTCCTGGGTTGATTTGTGGCCCGGAAACGGTTCCCATTAAGAAATAGTCGTCATACACATCCCGTAAAGCTGGGTAGTTAAAGAACGGTAATCCGCGATCTAAATCGTCGATAATGGAAGCACCGTCTTCTGCGCTGACCATTACCGTTGCGGTTACTGGTAACTGGTCAGCGATTTGTGCCGTTACCGTGATGATACCGTTTGGCTCGTCTGGGCTTATCGCCAAGAACCCACCCTCATCCGTCGAGCGAATGGTTGTGCCAACATTTTGTGCACCTGTTATCGTCCATTCAGCAACGTCATCGGTTCCTTCTAAGATGAAACCGCGTGTGCGATCCGGTCTAAGTGTGATGGTTTCTGGGTGAATGCGAATGTCTGTCGCTTCTCCGTAAACAGCAGGTGTTTCCGCACTTGTGAGTTGTCCCGTCTCCCAATCCGATGACAGGCGAACTTGTACAACGCGACCGGCATGCGCTGGTAAAACTGTGAAGGTATCATTCGCTCCCTCTTGCACCACGACACCGTCAACCAGCCATTCAAATTGTGGTTGTCCTGCTAAGAAGCCTTGCGTGGTACCAGCTCTTAGTGTGCCTTCTGGACCACCAATACCACCAGAGATGCGACCGGCTACTAATGTATCGCCAACTAGTGGCGGCTGATCAAGCGTGAGGTTCGGGTTGTCACCTTGTCTTGTAATTGGCATTAAAGAATTATTGGCAACGTTTAAGACGTTTGGCTCAAAGTGATCCGCTGTGAAACCTTCTACATTTTGCATAAACCCAAGTGGATCCGCACTGAAACCTTCAAATGCGTCAACACCAAACGGCCAGAAGTTAAGGGTCTCGGTTGCCTCGCTGCCTGGACCTGCTTCTAGTTCTTCAATGGAAATCCAGTTGACAACAAAGCTACCTGATCCACCTGTTCCTCTTAACGCAATGTTTCCAATTAATCCTTGGTAATCTTCGTCTGCACTTAAGGTAATGTCTTGGACAATCGTGTAAACACCCGCTGCACTAACGCCTTGATTTTGGTGCGACGGAATAAAGCTCGCCACTGGCATCTCAGGCATTAAATCAGGCGTTGGTACACCCAACCCAAACGACGAAACGCGTAACGGATAGCTGTTTACAACCGCACCGTCTGCTGTCGTATAATCTTCGCCACCCGTTCCTGGAATCCAACGCACACGCCAACCGTTAGCACCCGTTGTTCGAATGTTAAACATCAAACGATACGTGACACCCGGTTCCGGCTCAAACGCTAAACCTGACTCGTGCGCATCTGCATACGGCCACACATCGCGGCCGGTTCCAATGATAATGTCTGCGCGACCGTTACTTTGTGCATCGTTTGGTTCAGGCACAATAATACCCGGAATCGTCGGCCTGATCAAAGGCGGCTGGAACGGATAATTCACTAATAAAACGTCCTCGCCAGACTCATTGATTCTAGTAATTTGGATCGAATAAATCCCAAATTCATGCCCACCGTTAATCCCTCTTAACGCAATGTTTCCTAATAAATCATCGGCAGTTGCCTCTTCCGGCATGGTGAAAGTTGTTTCAAGCCAAGCGAACGACCCACCAACACCAGGGTTAAAGAAGCGAGTTGGTATTTCCGTCGCCGCTGGTCCCGTAACCGCACTTCCTCTCGTAATCGTCTCCATGGTTAAAGCCGCTTCTATATTGGCAGCCGTGAAATTGTCTTCACTATTATCGCTCAACCAGTGCGCTTCCAACCCATACGTCCCAAACGTCTGGTAACGCACAAGCATGTGATACGTCGCACCCGGTTGTGGTGTGAATGCCACCGCACCATCTTCACCAGCTGTTGAAAACGGCCAAACTTCTGCATCGTTTCCTAAAATAACGTTTGCACCCGTGAAGCCATCGTCTTGCAGATTAAAGATGTGCACACCTGCTACAGGTGGCAGCTCTTCAGGCACCCAAGGATGATCTTCTAAAAATTGGAACGGATCTAACACGGCTCTTAAAGCCTCTTTTCCTGGAATCGTGTTATTGGCAACGTCTGGACGACCAAATAACATTGGCTCTCCAGGCGACCAAGAATGCGTATCATCAATTCCCCAGAACGTCACACGCTCAACCACGCGTGGATAAGGAGACCCGGCAGTCGCAGGACCAATTGCGTATCTTCTAATCATTTCAAAGAAGCGTGCCATTTGTTGTCCTTGCGCAATTTGCTCTTCTGCCGTTAACAAGCCATCAGGCGAAGTGATGCGCCAAGAAAGGTCCATTTCAGTGATACTAATAACAACCCCTAGCTCTGCAAATAGATTAATCGCATGTGAGAAACCATCAATATCAATGATGCCACTTTGGCGATCTTGTAACCCAACACCTTCGATTAACAGTTGATCATTTGGACGCTGGAACACGTCGCCTGTAATCGGATGAAGGATGTCACCATCAGCGTGCATTTGATTAATATCTCTCACCATGGTGTACGCTGCAATGCCTTTGTTTGTGGTGTGGAGCAAGAAATCGTTGTAGTAAAGCGTCACATCTAACTCTAATTCATCGACGATTTCAGCTGCGAAAACGAACGCGTACATCACCCAGTCGTAGCCTAACGTCGGTGCCCACCCTTCGCCACGTGTAAGGGCATCGCGCCAATCGGAAGGATCAGCTGGGTTAACAGAACCTAACGCTTCATTGACAACGTCCATCGATGACAGCTGAGGTCCGAATTGTCTGAACGTCTCGTGAATATGAAATTGTAAATTTTCTAACGCAATGTCACGATCGGCAGTGCCTTCCGCATGCCTGTCCCACATCCAATCAGGTGATTGCGAATGCCAAGCCGTTGTGTGTCCGGCAAACGTCATCCCTTCGTAGCGTGCTAATGCTGCGTTCATCGTATTCGTTGGCCCTGCAATACCAGACCATTGATTGCTAGGTTGCAAGCGGTTAGCGGCATTATTGCCACGTAAAGGGTGTGGTTTCATCGAGTTTTCAAACGACCATGAATCGTAGTGATGCCCGATTAACTCACCGCGTAGATTCGCCATCCCAGTCGTGCCCGCAATCAAATGAGAATCACCCGCAACACCCATGCTGAAATAGTCTTGATACACTGCTCTTAAGCTTGGGTATTGATCAAAGTTAAGCCCAGCAGGCAGATTGTGGATCAAAGACGTACTAGCACCGCCAACGGTCACCACGGCAATCCCATAGATGGTCGGATCCGCTGTGACATACGCTCTCACGACAATCGTTCCCAATGGGTTGTCGTCTGCAATTCTTAAAAATCCGTCATTAATCGTTGTGTCATCTGAGACGTTGCCAGATAATTGCCATGACAGCTCTGATCTTTAGACATCAAAGTCTTCGACTTCAAAACCACGCACACGGTTTGGCGATAGCGTAATACTTTCTGGTATTAACGTGCCAACACCAGGTTCAGGAATGTCAACGTCTCCTACTTGAGGGAGGCTAACAATAATTTCGTCAATAATAAAATCATCGTTACCATTCGTTCGGATTCTAAAGCCATTACCGCCTACTTCTGCTAATTCAGCATGCATGGCAGCATCAACCGTTAAGGTGATCACAAATGTTCCGTCCTCTGCTGGTGCAACACTGACAAACGGTCCCCAAGAGCCGCCGGTTCTTGAAATCTGAGCTTGTGCACCCGTTCTATCGCCTAAAATTCTTCCTTCAACGGTCACGGTGTAGGTATTTCTTACGTCTAAACCTAATGAACCGCGTACAAGGTCAATCGTGTGCCAATCCGCGTCTCTGCCAGAGATTTGTAACGAATTACCGCCTACTGGGTTTTCCACAATGGTAAAAGTTGGGTTTCCTGAATTCGTTAAATGAGGCGTGTCATTTAAAATCGGATTCCCGGCTCCCGTTGTACCAATCTCTTGGTCTTGAATACCCGCATCTAAGCGAAGCGTATAAATGATTTCTCTTTCTGCTGGTGCTACTTCACCTTCATGCGCCTCAGTAAGAGATGGGGGTTGGTAAGGGTTCGAATCGCTCGTTGATACATCAGCTTGAGCATCATCGTTAGCATCATTAAGAATGCCATCGTACTCACCACCGTTGTCGCCATTTTCACCTCCTAACTCGTGCTCGAAAATTTCTGCCCCATCATCAAGGATGATTGAATCAGTTGTTTCAGCAAAAACTGTGATTGGCATCGCACTAAGCATCAATGCAAATGCCAGAAAAACTGATAAACATTTTTGAAACATACTTGTCTTTGAATCGTGCATATCTCAACTCTCCTTAAAATAGATTTATGTCACATTACTCCCTTGGAATGCGTTTCCAAGAAAATACACCTAAAATTGTAACACACTTCTATTTGTTTGTCTAGCATACAAACAAAGTTTTTTGCAAATTTATATCTTAATTTGTCGATAAATCGCTAAAAATAATCTTGAATTTTATGGAGAACTTTCTACTAAAGCGTCGCTGAATTTGAAAGACACCAAAAAAAACAGGCCTCACAAAGAGTGCCTGCTTCACAAAACATACCGCTAATATACAACTTATTTTACTTCATAAATTTTCATTAAGTTAGTCTGACCTTCACCGCTTGGTAAACCAGCTGTAATCACGGCAATATCGCCTTTTTCTAAACCAACCGTCTCAGCCACTTTCTTAGACTGATCAATGATATCGTCGCTATTGTCTAACGTTGAAACGATCACTGGATGAACACCCCAGTTTAACGATAATGACGTTGCTGCTTTTGGACATGGTGTTGCAGCAATGATCGGTGCATCTGGGCGGTGCTTAGAAATCGTACGAGCTGTTGAACCTGAGTTCGTTGCTGCGATAACCACTTTAGCACCTAAGTCAGCTACTGAATCAGCTACCGATAACGCCACAGCACTTGCCGTGTTACGCTCAGAACCTGATAACGCACGAGCCGTCATCTCGTCAAAATCAATCTCAACTTCCGCACGCTTAGCAATTCTTGCCATTGTCTCAACTGACTCTAACGGGTACTTACCTGCTGCAGATTCACCCGATAACATCACAGCGTCTGTGCCATCTAAAACAGCGTTTGCAACGTCTGACACTTCCGCACGCGTTGGGCGTGGGTTTTGTTGCATTGATTCTAACATTTGCGTGGCTGTAATAACGATCTTACCTGCTGCATTACTTTTAGCAATCATTTCTTTTTGGATCATTGGTAATTCTTCAGCTGGTACTTCAACCCCTAAATCACCACGAGCAACCATGACACCATCAGAAGCTGCGATGATTTCATCTAAGTTATCAACGCCTTCTTGGTTTTCGATTTTAGAAATGATTTTCGTGTGCATGTTGCCGTGCTCAGCAAAAATAGCGCGGATCGCTTCCACGTCTTCTGCACGACGAACAAATGATGCAGCCAAGAAATCAACTTGCTCTTCACAACCAAAGATAATATCAGCACGGTCTTTATCATCTAAGAATTCCATTCCTAGCTTCACGCTTGGTACGTTAATCCCACGGCGGTCTTTAATAAACGCGTCGTTTTTCACCGTACACGTGATCTCACCTGCTGCTTTATCCATCGAAACAATCGTTAATTCAACGTTACCGTCATCAACAAGAATCGTGCCACCAACGTCAATGTCGTTAATTAATCCTGCGTAGTTAATCGAGAACTTTTCTTTCGTTCCTAATACTTCGTTCATTGATACAATCACTGTCTGACCAGCGTCTAAGTTAACGCCACCGTTTTCAAACAAGTGCGTACGAATTTCTGGCCCTCTTGTATCTAGAAGCGTTCCTACGTGCGTTCCCTTTTCAGCGTTGATTTCACGAATCGTTGCAAAACGTGCGCCTTGCTCAGCATGATCACCGTGAGAGAAGTTACAGCGGATAACGTTCATCCCTGCGTCAACTAACTTTGCCATCATTTCCTTAGACTCAGATTTTGGTCCAATTGTACATACTAATTTCGTGTTCTTAAATGTATTATTCATTTTCTCTTCCTCGCTTTTAGTTTTAATTGTCTTTAAAGAATCTTTTTATGATAACTTCCGTGTTAATTGGTACAATGTCTCATCAAATTCGCGTGGCATTTTAAGCGCCTCAGTAATGTCGAAGTGACGTAACTTATTTTCAATAATGCCCACACAACGCCCGCCTAATCCTTCTTGAAGCAGATCCACCGCATAAGCACCCATCCGACTTGCTAGTACACGATCAAGTCCTGATGGTGCACCGCCACGCTGGATATGTCCAAGCACGGTTGCACGCGTTTCAACGTCTGTTTTCACTTCAAGCTCACGAGCTAATTCGTGTGCATCCTTTAATAATTCAGCCAGTACAATGATGTAATGCTTTTTACCGAGCTTCTTACCCACTTCAATTTGATTAATGATGCGTTCAAAATCAAATTCTTTTTCAGCGATGATGACGTCTTCAGCGCCACTGCCAATGCTAGCATACATCGACAAGTCACCACAATGACGACCCATGATTTCCACCACATTACACCTAGCATGAGACGATGATGTGTCACGAATTTTATCAATCGCATCAACAGCCGTGTTTAAAGCCGTATCAAAACCGATGGTTAAATCCGTACTTACAATGTCGTTATCAATGGTCCCTGGTAAGGCAATGCAATTGATTCCCATCTCCGTTAGCCTTAAAGCTCCCATGTAAGAACCATCACCACCAATCACAACTAACGCTTCAATGGCGTGCTTTTTTAAATTAGCAACCCCAATTTTTCGGACTTCTTCGTCCTTAAATTCAGGCAATCTTGCTGAACCTAAAAACGTGCCGCCACGATTAATGATGCCACCTACATCTTGATGCGTTAACTGCCGAATCTGGCCATTAACTAACCCAGCATAACCGTTATAGATGCCGCAAACCTCTATATCGGATGCCAAAGCTGTTCTAACAACGGCACGAATCGCTGCATTCATTCCTGGTGCATCGCCGCCAGATGTCAGAACTCCAATTTTCTTAATCATTCTCTTTCACCTCATTACGCGTGATTCATTTGTTCAACATTTCCCAACCACATATTATACCAGTCTTTTCACCGCGAGGAAAGTAGAAATACGACGGAAAACGTTACGCTTAAATTTTTCTTTTATTGTTCGTGCACACTTTTGCTATGAAAACGACTATCAAACCTTCCTCATCATGTCAAACGGGTGCACTTTGAATGGCACTTTGAGCTTTAGTTTTTGCTTCGGATGACGAGCTGCGTCCAAACTTACCCCGTGCTCGTCGTAGATCTCGTCTATGACGCACACGCTTGTGGCGATCACAGGACCGAAAAATTCAACTTTCTGCCCCGGTTTAAAATGATTTCTTTGCTCGATGGTTGCCACACCTTCTTTTTCACAATAATCTACCACAAGTCCGATAAAATCTTGTGTCGGATGCTCGTCGCGGTTGTCGTACATTTGTTCGTCGCTGGCCGGAATCCCTTCAAAAAAGGCGGGCGCAGTTTGCCGATTCGCGCATTTGGCCAAATCGGCGATCAAGGCTTCGTCGAATACAAAACCGTCCGGGTCGGCGCAGTAGCGATCAATCAGTTTGCGATAAACGCTGACGACCGTTGCAATATAATGAATGGATTTCATGCGACCTTCAATCTTAAGACTATCGATCCCCATCTCAATCATTTCTGGTACTGAGCTGAGCAGGTTGAGATCTTTCGGACTCATTGAGAACTGGACGTCGTCTTCAGCATTGACCAAGTCGTTACCCGAGATCAGATCAAATTCCCACCGACACGCTTGGCAGCAGCCACCGCGGTTAGAATCCCGGGCTGTCAGGTGTGTCGATAACGTGCAGCGTCCCGAATAAGCAATGCACATCGCACCGTGAATAAAGGCCTCGATTTCAATGTCCGTTTTTGCCATGATCTCGCGGATTTCATCTTTGGTCGTTTCCCTGGCGAGAACGACACGGTGTAGCCCTTCTTCTTGCCAAAATTTGACGGCTTGGTGATTCATCGTTGATTGTTGCGTTGACAGATGCACTTCGATATTGGGTGCGACCCGTTTGCATGTCTCGATGACGAGGGGATCGGCCACGATGATGCCGGCGATGTTTATTTTCTCTAGCTCGGTTAAGTATTCAGCGAGCCCTTCGATGTTTTCGTTATGTGCGATAATGTTAGTCGTCACATAGATTTTTGCCTCGTAATCGCTGGCGAATTGCACGGCTTCACGGATCTCTTCTAGGGAGAAATTTTGCGCGTTTGAGCGCAGTCCGAATTCTTGTCCCCCTAGAAAAACAGCGTCGGCGCCGTAGCGGACCGCAATTTTTAGCTTTTCTAGTGAGCCCGCGGGTGCGA
The DNA here is from genome assembly GCA_009780245.1 of Turicibacter sp. Lineage (GTDB taxonomy): Bacteria > Bacillota_I > Bacilli_A > MOL361 > Turicibacteraceae > WRKJ01. The sequence goes on along the minus strand of WRAJ01000001.1, from coordinate 8,901 downwards.
GAAGCTCCGGCTTTTTTAGGATAACCCGTTTTCCATTTTTTATTTCTGAAATAGGTGGTCGTGCCATTATTTGTACCTCCGATAATAGTTAATTCGCGTTCATTACAAGCTTGTCCCTCATAAAACTGTCGTAAGATTTGATTTTTCGCGCTTTACGAACAGTTTGCGCTCTGATATTACCCTATTAGTTTTTGATTTTTGCTTTGTAGCTCGCTGTGGAAGACCTCTCTGCCACTAAGGTCTGTTTTTTCGTGAAGAAGTGGCACAGCCGCAGAAGTTTTCCTGTGAATATGGTAATGATTTTGATTTTAGCCTATTTTTGGGGGTGTTTGACATTAGCTAAAGGTCAAAGCGGGTGAGTTTCTGCCACTAAGGCCCGTTTTTTCGCGAAAAAGTGGCAGAGCGTCTTTCGCAAAGGGTAGCAATGCTTGCAAAATGGCTTTTACTTACTTTGATTCTTGTAAATCGTTGGCTTGTAATAAAAGCCGCGATCAATCGGTCGTTTATCCGTTTGTAACTTTTCTACTTCGCCATATAATGCGCGACCAACTTGTTGGTATTTCACACCGTCAGTCGTGGCTAAATCAATCGCGGCGCGGTATAGTTCTACTAGTTTTACTAGTTCTTTCGTTTCGTGCGTGAAGCTTTCGATGTACAACGCATCGATTTCAGCGTCAAGCAAGTCGGTCAGGTCGTCGATCATACACACGTCGCTACCACCGTAAATGTGGGTGCCGTGGTCGTTTTCGATGATTGGGTAATACAAGTGGCGTTCCGCATCGTATAAATAATTGCCAGCAGCTGCGACAGTCATCGTTCTACCTAACGTCTTTTGAAAATCAAGATAGTTATCAACCAATTTGCGACGTGATGTAAACATTAACGGGGCTCCTTGAATCAGGACTTCAATCTTTGTCTTCGCTTCTTTTTTAATCTCTAACACTTCATCCAACGTCAATTCATGGGCAAGTCGCGCTCGCGCAATCCCTTTATCCGCCCAATAATTCACTGTCTCATAATTCGTCAGCATCATGGCATCGATAAATTGAATCGGCATCTCCGGTAGAAGATCTTTAATCAACATATAAGCACCCAAATCCGCCACGCGAACCCCATCAAATGGCATGTGTTTGATAGCTTGTAGGTAGATTTCAAGCTCGGCTAGCAAGGCATTGGGAAAAATCGCATCAATGAGCAGATAAACCTTCTTCCCAAGTTCGTGTATCACTGTCACAGCCTCTTCCAAATTTTTTTCTTGAAACGACCCACGCACGACGAGGGCGAAGCGAGCATCCCCGATCACAAACGCCTCTGCACCCGCTTCGGCTAATACTTGAATTTCGTCTATGCTTTGGGGTGTCGTCAACAATTCCGGTTTAGTCATGTCGTTCACCGTCCTTTCGATAGCTAAAGGCAATCCCGTCGCCTAGCGGTAAAAAAATCGTCTCGTAATGCGGATGCTCAGCCAGCCAAGCGGAGTACGTTTTAATCTTCCGTGTTAAATCGCGTAAGTTGCGACCAAGGTCTTTTTTATCCGTGAAAATGTGACCGTGGAAGAGCAGGTTATCCGAAATCATTAAGCCGTCACTGGCCAGGAACGGTTCGTATTTTTCAAAGAAGCGCTGATAAGCTGATTTGGCAGCGTCGATGAAAATCACATCGAACGTTTGATTTTTTAGTAGCGCTGTGTCAAAGTCTAGGGCATCTGCTTTATAGATTTCGATGTGCTTTGCGACGCTTGACTTGGCAATGTACGCGCACGCTTTTTCGTAATGTTGGGCATCTCGTTCGATGGTGACAACGTTAGCACCAGTGTGCCTGGCCACCATGGTCGACCAGTAGCCGATCGCTGAGCCAATTTCTAGAATGCGCTTCGGCTTCTTTAACTTTAAAAATTGCAAGACCGTTTCAAGTCCGCTGTCGTCGATAATGGGGATGTCGTTTTCTTCCGCATAGGCTTTCATTTCCAACGATAACGCATCGTGCGCGATAATTTTAAACGCGGTTTCTAATATGTCATTTAACTCGTATAGTTGTTCCATCTTGTTATCACTCTACTCATCAAAACACCCGACTATCGTATCATGTCGAGTGTTTGTTTTTATATTATGGTTTAGTTTTCTTCCAGGAGCGCTGGATCGTTTGTTCTGAAGAAGTTCACGACTTCGTCTACTTCATACATGCCCATTAGAAAATCGCGAAGTTCGCCGTTTACGATGTACGCAACGGTCGGAACACCCGTAATCCCTAGCGTCTCCATCATCGTCAACATGAGATCCTCGTTCTCCACACGGGCCATATCGGTTTGAAAGTACTTAAGTTCCATCCCTAAATACACCAAGGCTTCTTCTAAGATCGGCTCAAATTCTTGACACATCGGACAGGTCGGACGACCAATATAAACAAAAACACTCGTTTCATCCTCATCTTCTGTCTCAGTATTTAATAGCTCATAAAGTTCGTCGTTACCAATGTAATGAAGACCAGGATAAGTCGTTACCTCCTCGTCACTTTCTCCACAACCAACGAGTACTAAGCTCACAATGAATAATGATAGCAGTAGAATGAGTTTCTTAGTTTTCATATTAATACAACTCCTTTCACTTCAGTATCTACTCGGTTACTCAATCCCACCGTTGTCTTCAAAGAATTCATGAACGGCTGAAGCTGGTTGCACACCGATTAAGACATCGACCGCTTCACCGTTGATGATGTAAGCAATCTTTGGTACACCTTCTAAGCCAAGCTGAGCAAAGACCTCTCTTCTTCTATCAATGTCTTCTTGATCCGCTAAGTCTGCGTTAAAGTAAGGAAGTCGCACACCTAAGTCATCCAAGACATCTTCTAAAATCGGTTCGAACGTCACACAGTGCGGACAAGTTGGACGGCCAAAATAAACAAACGTCCCTTCACCACTACCATCTGCCAAAATATCGTTCATCTCTGAAAGACCAATGGTATCTAGCCTACTCCCGCCGCCAAAGACATTGAAGACCATCACTAAACCGATTAAAACGACAAAAATCGTCACTGCGCCAATAATTAATTCCGTGCCTCTACTTTTTTTATTCATCTTAAATCCCTCATTTTATCACTTATGGTATCAGTTATTATTCACAAACACTCACACTATTATTAGCGTAAGACGGTGCTAAATTCGCAAGGTAGAACGCGTGGTGCTCACTATAGTTCGTAAAGAAATAAGTACCTCCGCTTTGACAATTAAAAATATCTCCGATGAAGAAGAAGAAATCATGCACCTCTGGGTTGATCGTTGCTAAAATGGCCGCACGTTCTGGGCTGTTAATCGCACCAGGTGGAATCCCATCGCTTAAATAAGTGTTATACGGCGAATCGAAATGCGTGCCAATACCAAATCGCATCGCATCCGTGACATGCATCGCACGCTCTTCCGCCAGATATTGCACCGTTGCACAGCTTTCTAAGCGGTGATCAGTCGCCAGTCGGTTAAAGAACACACCGGCCACGGTAGCCATGTCCTCAGGATCAGGCGTCTCACCTTGAACAACGGAAGCAAAAGAAAGGATTTCATGAAACGTCATATCGTGTTCTTCAATTTGCGTGCGGTAAGGGGCAATGATCGTCCCCGTCATACTTAGAATCACACGCGTGATCTCAGCCAAGTCCGTCATCCCTTCTGGAATTTCATGGCGAATCGGATAGATGTAACCTTCTAATGGGTGAAGCAACACCGGATCTAACACTTCATCGGTGATGAACCAGTATTCATCAATTAATTCTTCCAAAAATGCCGTGTCCGACCAAAGTGCGATCATGGCGTCGGCATCTAAATCTAACGCATCTGCAAAAATATGTGCAATCCAAACCAGATCCGCTCCTTCAGGAACAATCACATAAGTAAAGATTTGCTCTACCCCTTGCGATTGGGTGAAAATCGTAAACATGTCGTACAAAGACATCCCTGCATGGATCTCAAATTCTCCTGCTTGAATGCGATTCCAGCTATTGAACCTGACCAGCTGATTAGCGATCCACTCATGGCGAATCAAACCGTGTTCGTACAATTCACGATTAACGTCCGAAGCAAACATCCCCGGCCTAATTTCAAAAACAATCGCATCTGCCTCCGTCGCCTCAGCATCAATTGGTCTGTAAGTATGGGTATTAATCGTCCGTGTAACAAATAAATATCCCCCTCCAAAAACGATGGCAATGATTAGCAACAACGTTCCGATTGTAATTAAAAAGTTTTTCATAATGTCTTTCTCCTACCTCGTATAATAAGCACAAAAACGGACTACCCGTCCGTTTAAAATTCTAAAATTTAAATTTATGAGATTGGCTCATCGTCTTCCTCTTCTTGTGCTTCAACAAATGATGCCACCACTTCTTCAATCATGTCCCATTCCGCATCGTCATCAATTGGCTCAAGCCCGCCACCTTCACCGTTTTCATTCGTTGTATACGAAGAGACGTGTACTTCTGGGAAGCCATCCTCATCCACATAGTCCTCGCCAAGTGGCGTGTAAACCACGTAATCCTTTTCGTATTCAGCAGAGTTAAACGTGAATAAAATTTCACACTCAATCTCCTCCCCTTCTTCGTTAATAACAATTAATTTATTCATTTCTTCCAATTCTTCTGTCATTGTGAACACCTCTTTTTATTAACCCTTACTCTCAAGATAACTTTGCAAAATAAGGGTCGCTGCCAATTTGTCAACGTGTTTTTTCCTATTCTCTCTTCGCATGCCACCGTCGATAAGCACACGATCCGCTTGCATCGTCGTCAACCGCTCGTCCCACAAAACAACCGGAATCCCTGTGGACTCTTCCACCTTCTTAGCAAAGCGCCGACTAATTTCAGCACGTTCACCCTCCGTATTGTCCATGTTTTTCGGTAAACCTAGCACAATCGTCGAAACATTCTCTTTCTTAAGCACATCTACGATGTATTCAAGCGCATGTTTATAATGCGCCGTCTTGAAGGTAAACGTCTCCACACCGTGTGCCATCATCCCAAGCGCATCACTCATCGCCACACCAAGCGTCTTATCACCTAAATCAAGTCCGAGTGTCTTCATTATTTAGTATGCTCAATAAAGCGCGTCATTAATACCTCAATGATCTCATCGCGCTCAACTTGTTGAATTTTTCCACGTGCACCGTCATGACTTGAAATGTACGCAGGATCTCCCGAAATCAAATAACCCACCACTTGGTTGACCGGATTGTATCCCTTAGATTCAAGCGATGTCAGCACCTCGAGTAATATTCGTTCAACGTGCGAGCTCTGATCCAATTGGTGCTTTAAATCATCCAGCATCATCGTTCTGTTGTCTAGCATCTTTTCCACCCACTTTTATATAATTTTTACTTAGCTATCATTTTACACTAAATCCCCTCAGAAAGAAAGTAAATTGCTTATTTTTCTTCAATAATAGTCGCGACTTTTGCAAAACCTACTTCGATTTTACTCGCATCCTTCGCACCAGCTGTCGCCATATCCGGACGACCGCCACCGTTTCCACCACAAACCTGCGCTACTTCTTTCACCAACTGACCGGCATTGAGGCCTTGCTTCACATAATCGGCCGTCACACCACAAGCCAGCGCTACCTTATCGTCAGCCGCACTTGCTAGTACAATCACCGCACTGTTTAGTTTTTGTTTAAACTCGTCAATCATTGTTTTTAAATCGTTCATAACCACCCCGTCAATGCGAGCCGTTAACACGTTGAAGCCGTTAATCACTTGCACCTCATTTACCAGATCAGCCACTTTCGTATTCGCCATCTGTGCTTTCAGGGCGTCGTTTTCCCGCTTCAATTCAGCTAAATCAGACACCAACGTCCCCACACGGGTTTCTAGATTATTCGGTTTCGCTTTGAGTGTTGCCGAAAGGTCGTGCAACCGGGTTACATAATCATTTAAATACGCTAGGGCTTCTTTTGACGTCACAGCTTCAATCCGACGAATACCAGCGCCGATGCCCGACTCACTCGTGATTTTAAACAAGCCAATCTCGGACGTGTTTTTCACGTGCAGGCCACCGCAAAGTTCGATACTGAACGTGCTGTCGAAAGTGCCGATGCTCACCACGCGCACCCTATCTGCGTCGTATTTCTCACCGAACAGTGCCGTTGCACCCTCTTCTTTTGCCTCAGCGAGTGACATGTGATCGATCGAGACATCCAGCTTAGCAAAAATCATTTGATTCACCAAACGTTCCACTTCTTCCAGCTCCGACGCTTCCACCTGTTTCGTATGATTAAAATCAAAACGTAAATACTCCGAATTTACTAGTGAACCCGCTTGATTCGCGTGCTCACCCAACACTTCTTTTAACGCCTGGTGCAGCAAATGCGTCGCCGTGTGGTTGCGCTGTGTATAATTTCTTAAGCTTTGCGCCACCTCGCAGACCACGACATCGCCCATTTCGACCTTCCCAAACACGTGCCCCGTATGCAAATGCTGACCGTGAGGCGCCTTCTCCACGTTCTTAATCTCGATTTCACCCTCACGCTTATCAGTCTCAATGGGCACGACACTCCCATCATCCTTAATCTCAACCAGACTCTTAACGATGACCCGTGCACGCCCATCATCCGCCACTTGCCCACCGCTGGTCGCATAAAACGCCGTCTGATTTAGAATGAATTGCCCCTCTTCATCCTCAAGCGCATCCACAACCTCGCCGTCCTTTAACAGCAAAATCACCTCTCCTACCGTCAACAACTTACCTGTAAATACCGATTTTTCCTTAAAATTCAACAACGCCTCACTTTGCGCCGCCATCGAATCCATTTCCCCACGCGCACTTCGAGCCCGGGTCTTTTGCGCTTCCATACAAGCATTAAACCCTTCTTTGTCAACCTGTAGTCCTTGCTCTTCTGCCAGCTCAAGGGTCAACTCAAACGGGAATCCGTACGTGTCATATAACATAAACGCTTCAGCCCCGCCGATCGTGTTGCTCGTCGCGGAAGCTGCCAATTCGTTAAACTTCTTCTCACCGTCCGCTAAGGTTCGTAGGAAACGGTCTTCCTCGTCTTTCACGATCCCTTGAATCAGTGTCACCTTCTCTAGGACGGTCGGGTAATAATCTTTCATGATTTCGGCAACGACCGGCACGAGCTCAAACAGGAATGCGCCCTTGACGCCCAGGTTTTTACCATGACGCACCGCACGACGCAACAGACGACGCAACACATAGCCGCGGCCCTCATTAGAGAGCATCGCCCCGTCAGCCACAGCAAACGTCACCGTACGAGCATGATCCGCGATGATTTTAAACGAGACTTTCGTTTCATCGCTGTACGTGTTGCCTGAAAGTTCTTCCGCTTTCTTGATGATCGGCATAAACAGGTCCGATTCAAAGTTGGTTTCAACTTCTTGGAGGATGCAGGCCATACGCTCCAGACCCATCCCGGTATCGATGTTTTGATTCGGGAGCGGCTCGTACTCATGACGCGCTTTGGCAGGGTCAGAGTTGAATTGCGAGAACACCACGTTCCACACTTCTAAATAACGGTCGTTTTCAATGTCTTCCTCGATCAGGCGCACGCCGATGTTTTCCGGATCGTACTTGGTCCCACGGTCAAAGAAAATCTCCGTACAAGGCCCGCAAGGCCCCGCGCCGATTTCCCAGAAGTTCTCTTCTAGTCTAATGATGTGCGACGCGTCTACTCCGAGCTTGAGCCACAAATTGTAAGATGCTTCATCGGTTGGGTAAATGGTAACGTACAATAAATCTTTATCAAAAGCAAACCACTCTGGCGAAGTCAGCAGCTCCCATGCCCAAGTCATGGCTTCCTCACGGAAATACTCGCCAATTGAGAAATTCCCAAGCATTTCAAAAAACGTGTGGTGACGCGCCGTGTGCCCCACGTTCTCAATGTCATTCGTCCGAATCGACTTTTGTGCATTCACAATCCGCGGGTTCTTTGGCACAACACTCCCATCGAAATATTTTTTAAGCGCCGCCACCCCGCTATTGATCCACAATAACGTCGGATCCTCATGCGGCACCAAAGACGCACCCGGCTCTACCATATGCCCCTTCGATTCAAAGAAATCCAAAAACATCTTCCTAATTTCAGAACCAGTCATTCTTCTCATTACACTCACAACCTTAATTTCGAATTTATCTGCCAATTATAACACATTTTGACACAAGAAAAAAGAGCCGTTGGCTCTTGCAGGGGGCATTTCATCAAAACCTTTGAAACAAATAACGTTCTTTTGATGGTGGGTAGGATAATCACCAATCCTCAACACGTGTGAAGGTAGCTTCCATTCCTAAATCCCCCCAACCTTCTAATCTTTCAATCAAAGTATCGCCGTCAATGCGAAATGAAATAATATAGTTATCCGTAAGTCCAACTCCTGTACTAGCATGAATATGAAGATATTGAATACTAACTTGTGCATCACCGAGATACTCCCATTCAATCTCTGTGACAACTTGATCAAAAGAACGATGCCAAACGTATCCAGTGCCATCTTCGTTATAAGTACGTACAATAGAATCGCTCCCTCGTCCGTCTGGCGCCCAAGAGCCAATTAAATCTGAAATATCCCTTGAATAATGATCCCGTCCACATCCAGTTAATAAGGTTATTAGTACAATCATACTGATAAAACCTAGTACTTTTTTCATGGTAAAACACCTCCAATTAAGTTAGTTTCAAAACACCTTTTTTCAAATAGTACACCTTTTCGCAGATCTTTGCTACATCATCATCGTGCGTGACGATAATAAACTGTGTACCATCCTTGATCATTTTTTTAAACAGCTCCAAAATCTGATCCCTCGTTTCTTCATCCAATGCACCAGTTGGTTCATCTGCCACAATAATTCTAGGATTTTTGATCAATGCACGCGCAATGGCAACCCGTTGCTTTTCCCCACCTGACAACT